>DATEHI010000095.1:0-7995 GCA_035279665.1 Candidatus Dormiibacterota bacterium
GGTGCGATGCCGACGATCTGCGCATTCTGGGCGGCGAAGCGCAGCAGCTTGGGGCTGCCGCCACCGATGAGGAACGGCGGATGCGGGCGCTGCATTGGCCGGGGAAAGTCCTCGAAGCCTTTCACCTGGTAAAAGCGGCCCTCAAACTCGACGGGGCCGGCGAAGAGCCCCTTGATGATGGTGACGGCTTCGGCCAGCCGGTCGATTCTGGTAGCACCCGGATCGTAGGAAATCCCGGCGCCCTCGTACTCCGGCTTGTTCCAACCAGCGCCGATGCCGACCTCGAGCCGCCCGTCGCTCAGCCGGTCCAGCGTTGCCAGCTCCTGGGCGAGAACGACGGGATGGCGCAGGTCGTTGTTGAAGACGAACGTCCCTATCCGCAACGTTGACGTAACCGCGGCCGCCACGCTCAGCGCGGCGATGGGCGCGAGTTGGTCCACGAGATGATCGGAGAACATCAGCGACGAGTATCCGAGTGCCTCGACCTCGCGGACGGCGTCGACGAACTCAGCCCGAGTCTCCCGGGTTCTCGCTCCCGCGGCGAACCGAAACGGTCGCATGGTTGTAATTGTCACAAAGGGCCCTCGATGAAGCGTATACAGGACGACGGCATGGAGCAGGCCGCCGACCCGGACCTGGTTCGGGACGCGAAGCGCGGTGATGAAGCGGCGTTCACCTCGCTGCTGCGGCCCTTGCTGGAACCTTCCTACCGGCTGGCGGCCGGCATGCTCCAGGACCGTCAACTCGCGGAAGACGCGGTCCAGGAGGCAGCTGTGAAGGCGTGGCGGAAGATCCACCAGCTACGAGAAGGCTCCGAAATGCGACCGTGGTTTCTCGGCATCGTCGCCAACGAATGCCGGACCACGCGACGGAGCCGCTGGTGGAGCGTGTTGAAGATCGACGCCGAGCGACGGAACACCGAGGCGCCAGATGAGGCGGCGGTGCGGGGAGTCGACCTCCGTAACGCGCTAAAGCGCTTACGGCTGGAGCAGCGTCTCGTCGTCGTCCTCTACTTCTACCTCGATCTGCCGCTCGATGAGATCGCGACCATTGCCGGCGCCTCATTGGCCGCGGTTCGCGGACGACTCTACCGCGGCCTTCGCGAACTCAGAGCGGATTTTCCGATTACGGAGGTCCAAGCGTGAACCAGGAAGACGCGCTTCGAAGCGAAATCCACCAGGCGCTCGATCCGGTCGCCGGCCCCACGCCGGTGCTGCTGCCGGGAATCGTCCAGCGGCTTCGCCCAATGTCGCGCCGCCGGCGCGTCTTGCTTGGACAGGTCGCCGCCGTGCTTGGCATCTTGATTGTGGGCGCGGTCATCTTGTCCATGCATCGAGCTCCAATCCAGGGGCCGGCGCGCATAACGACAGCGCCGACGACGCCCATCGTCGCCGGACCCGGCGCCGACGTCGCGTGGGTCACGAGTCAGCAGGCCAGCGGCGGTATGTACACCGGCGACATCGTCACCGGGATTGATCCGACCGGCCACCTTGTGGGCCGCATCAATGCGCGAGACGAGCTTCGCTCGCCCGATGGCTCCTATCTGTATGCCATGACGGATACCGGCATCGAGGTCTTCAGCGCGGTGGACGGCCACAAAGAACAGACGATTCAACTGTCGCCGATAGGGATTGGCGTTCAGATGCTGAGCTCGGACGGACGCTACCTGGCCGTCATGGGCAACACGACGCTGCAGCTGGTCGACCTCTCGGCCAGCCGGTCCGTCGCGTCAATCGATGTCGGCTCGCCGCATTATGGGATTCCCGTTATCGTCGGCGCCCACGCCGACCACGTCTATATCGTCGGCTCGTCAATTGTGCGGCTCGCCTTCGATGGCACCAGCCTTCGGGTCGAGCAGCGAGCGAGCGGCGCCACGTCGCCATGCAACGGGCTGGCTGTTGGCGGCGGGAATACCGCCGGGGGACTGCCGTTCCGCGTGCTCGCCGACGGGCGCACGCTCGTTGCCTTCTGCCCTGGCGACGGCCGGGTCACCTGGTTCGACCTGGTTGCCATGACGGTGACGCACGAGGTCCGAATCACCCAGAGCAACCCCTTCTGGGTTTCGCCGGTCTTATCTGCCGATGGCAACACCCTCTATCTGCATGAAGGCGGCACCGGTGCTGTCAATGTGATCGACCTGGTGCGGCACAAGCTCGTCATCTCGACAAAGGTCGCCACCGCTGACTCCAACCCCCTGGCATGGCTCAGGTCGCTGTTCGTTACTGATGCTTTCGCCGGTGGCATCCCCCGAACGGTCGCGGTGTCTCCGGACGGAAACTGGCTCTTTGCGGTCGGCGACTTTGGGGCGCCGGGCGGCGTGACGCTGGTCCATTTGCCAGATGTGGCCGTGAAAGGTCGATGGCTACCCCAGGTCTCGCTCAAGTCGGTCTGGGTTTCGGCCGATGGGCAGACGATCTACCTTCTCGAAAATGCCGACCACCTACGTGTCCTCCGAAGCGACGGCACCCAGGTCGCGAGGCTCGCCCTACCGCCTAACACGGGTGGCTTCATCGTGCCGACGACTCCGTAGGCTACTTCCGTTTCGGCCTCGCGACCAGCTCGCCGCCGCAGTTAGGGCAGATGGCATTCATGCTGGCGGCACAGCCGGGACAGAAGGTGCATTCGTGGCTGCAGATCCGTGCCTCGCCTCCGGGTGGCAGCGCAGCCCCGCACTTCTCGCACGAGGGCCGCATTTCAAGGGTCATGGGTCCCAGCGAACCGAGCCTAGGTCCGCCGAAGCCGGCGGCGCGCGTGCTCGTACGCTACTTCGCGGGCCGCATCGATGCGATCCGCGTAGTCTTTGTCGCTCTCTCCGCGGCGTTGCGGCATCCGCGCCGGACGCTGCGGATATCGGAAGCGTTCTGACGTGCGGATGTACCCCGGGCGCCGCTGATCCTTGATCTTCGCCAGGATGACCTGCGTCGCCTGAGAGGCGTTAGCCATGGCCTTAGGCCCGCTCCATGAACATCCAGCGATGGCCTTCGAGGTCCTCCGCGCGGTAGCGCTTTCCGTACTGATCCGCCTCGACATCGCTGATGATGGCCGCGCCCCGCTGCTTCGCCTGCGCGAAGTGGGCATCGACGTCGTCGACGTAGACCAGCACGCCGTCGACGATGTAGGGGACCGCCGACCATTTCTGGGCCGGCTCGCAGCCCTCTCGATGGTGGCGCGGCGCCTGGTAGTCGGGCGTCGGGGTGGCCAGCATGATGACGCCCTCACCGGCCTGCATTTCACCGTGGCTGAGTCGGCCATCCGTGCCCAGCATCCGTGTCCGCTCCTTGAAGCCGAAGGCGGACGAGAGCCAGTCCATCGCCTTTGGCCCATCCTCGTAGGCGATCATCGGGATGACGTCGGGATAGGTCGTCGCCATTCGCTTGCCTCCTACAGGTACCGTTGCTCCTTCTTGCGCGCCTTCTCGTACTCTAGCCGCGCCGCGTTGACCGCCTCGACCGTGGCCACCTCGGCGACCGGAACGTCCCACCAGCTTTCGTAGGATGGCACGCCCTCATAGCGATCGACCTCTATGCAAATGAGGGATGTGCGGGTCGCCTGCCTGGCGCGCGCGAGTGCTCCACGCAGCTCATCGACGCTGCGGACCCGCACGGCGTCGGCGCCCAGGCTGGCAGCGTTCGCCGCCAGGTCGATCGGCAAGACGGCCCCCGATGCCGTGTCGCTGTCGAGCCCGAGCGATCCGTTCTTGCGAAACCGGTACTGCGTCCCGAATCCGTCCATGCCGAGCGACCGCGAGAGGCTGCCGATCGAATTGAAGCCGTGATTGTCGACCAGCACGATGATCAGCTTGATCCCTTCCTGGATGGCCGTCACGATTTCACTGCTCATCATCAGATAGGACCCGTCGCCGACCATGGCGAACACCTCACGGTCTGGCGCCGCCATCTTCACCCCGAGCGCACCGGCGATCTCATAGCCCATGCACGAGTAGCCGTACTCGACGTGGTATTGCTTGGGATCGCGGGTCCGCCACAGTTTGTGCAGGTCGCCCGGCATCGAGCCGGCGGCGCAGACGACCACGTCGCGCGGACTGGCGGCGTCGTTGACCGCACCGATGACCTCGCTTTGCGCCGGCAGCGGCCCATGTCCCAGGTGGTACAGGCGGTCGACCTCGCGATCCCAGTCCTTGTTCAGGCGAGCGGCCAGGTCGCGATAAGAGGCGTCCACCGCGTAGCCGCGCAGCCGCGTGCCCAGCGCGGCGATGCCGGCGCGCGCGTCGCCGACCAGGGCGAGGCCGCTGTTCTTGTGGGCATCGACGTCGAGCACGTTGAGGTTGATGAAGTGCACGTGCCGGTTGGCGAACACCGTGTGCGAGGCCGTCGTGAAGTCGGTCCAGCGCGTGCCGATCCCGATCACGACGTCGGCCTCGCGGGCCAGGCGGTTGGCGGCCAGGGTACCGGTGGCGCCGACCGCGCCCAAATTGGCCGGGTGGTCGAAGGGCAGCGATCCCTTGCCGGCCTGGGTCTCCCCCACCGGGATGCCGGTCATTTCGACGAGCTGGCGCAGCGCGCTGCCGGCTTCCGAATAAATGACACCGCCACCGGCGACGATCATCGGCCGGTCCGCGCCGTGAATCATCGCCGCCGCGCGGTCGAGCACGCGCGAGTCGGGCTCCGCTCTCGGCACGCTCCAGATCCGCTTCTCAAAAAAGCTCGGTGGATAGTCGAACGCCTCCGCCTGGACGTCCTGCGGGAGGGCGAGCGTGACCGCTCCCGTCTCGGCCGGGTTGGTGAGGACGCGCATCGCCTGCAGCGCCGACGGGACCAGCTGCTCGGGTCGGGTGATGCGGTCCCAGTAGCGCGAGACCGGTTGGAAGCAATCGTTCACCGAGGCGTCGCCCCGCCATGGCACTTCGAGCTGTTGCAGGACCGGGTCCACCGGCCGCGAGGCGAAGACATCGCCCGGGAGCAGCAGGACCGGCAACCGGTTGATCGTCGCCAGCGCTGCGCCGGTCACCATGTTGGTCGCGCCCGGTCCGATCGAGCTGGTGCACGCCATCGTCGACAGCCGGTTGCGCATCCGCGAGTAGCCGACGGCGGCGTGGACCATGGCCTGTTCGTTGCGCGCCTGGTAGTAGGGCATCAGGCCGGGCTGTTCGAAGAGCGCCTCGCCCACCCCGGCCACGTTGCCGTGCCCGAAGATGCCAAAGCAGCCGGTGATGACGCGCTGCTCGACGCCATCGCGCTCGGAGAACTGCGCCGCGAGGAATCGCACGAGCGCCTGCGCCATTGTCAAGCGCGTCATCGTCGCCTCCCCGCAACAATCGCGGCGGCCGCATCGACCGCGTGGCCGACATCACCATCCCGGGGATAGAGCAGCGACCGTCCAGCCACCAGGCCGCGCACCTGCGGGATCGCCATGGCACGCCGCCAGCTGACCAAGGTCTCCGCCTGGTCCTCCCCCGGGTCACCTCCGAGGAGCAGCGTCGGCAGGCTGGTCGCCCGCATCACCCGCTCCAGGTCATCGACCGCGGAGAGCTTCAGCCACAAGTAGGCCGACGTGGTTCCCAATCCGGAAACGATGGCGATCGCCCGAATCAGCGAGTCGGCGTCGTCGCGGTTGTGCAGGCGTCCCTCCTCGATATGGCTGGCGAAGACTTCGACCATCGCCGGCAACTTCCGGGCGGACAGCTCGTCGATGGCATGGGCACAGGCGGCCAGCGTGCGCAGCGTCTCGGGCTCGTCGGCGACACGCACCATCATCTTGCCGCCATCAAGACCGGCGGCGATGATGCCGTCCGCGGTGTAGGCCGTAAATCGGTCGTCGAGCTCGAAGCGGAAGCCGGTCAACCCACCACGGTTCATCGACCCAAAGACAACCTTGTTCTCCAACGCTCCCAGCAGCGCGAGGTCCTCGATGATGTCGGCGGTGCCGAGGATGCCGTCGACACCCGGCCGTTCCAGCGCGATCAGCAGCCGGCGCAGCAGCTCACCGCGGTCGGCCATCGCCATCGCGTCCGACCCGACCTTCAGCACACCGCGAGCCGGGTGGTCGGCGGCCACCAGGAAGAGGGAGCCGCGCTGGAGCAAAGGCCTGCGCCCGCGCTTCGCCAGGGCGTTCTGCACGGCGCCCTGATCGGTCGCTCGAATCTCGGTGAGGCGTGCCAGCAGCTCGGTGGCGGTGAGAGTCACGTCCTCGAGTCTGCCACGACGGACATCTCGAAGGAATAGCGTTCGGCCGGGTAGACGTGCGAGCCGTACTCAACGGGCTTGCCGGCATCGTCGTAGCTGATGCGCCGCATACTCAGGAGCGGCGCCGCCGCGGGGACCTTCAGCAAGCGCGCCTCTCGGCGCTCGGCGCTCCGCGCGCCGATCGTCTGGGACGCCAACCGCAAGTGGATGCCGCTCTGCCGCAACAGCTGGTAGAGACCGGTGGACTTCAGGCCCTCTTCCGTCACCACGTCTTCGAGTGCCAGCGGCACGAAGTTGCGCATCAGCGCAATTGGCTGGTCGCTGGCCAGCCGCAGCCGTTCGAAATGCAGCACACGCGCGCCCCTCGAGAGTTGCAGGCTGGTGGCGACGTCGGCGGGCGCCGGCACGATCTCGTGGGCCAGCAGGCGCGTGGACGGAGCCTGACCCCCCTCCTTGAGGTCATCGTAGAGGCTGCTGAGGCGCACCGGCCGTCGCACGCGCACCGGCACCACCAGCGTTCCGATGCCATGGCGGCGGATCACCAAACCTCTGTTCGCGAGCAGGGCGATCGCGCGACGCACGGTGGGCCGGCTCACTCGCAGTTGTCGCGCGAGCTCGATTTCGTTCTCCAGGTGAGATCCGGATGAGAGCTGCCCCGAACGGATGGCCGTTTCCATGTTCTGGGCGAGCTGGTAATAAAGGGGGACGGGGCTTTCCCGGTCGAGCACGGTGTCGCTACGTCCTCTCCGGGCCCCCATTTCCCTCACCCACTGCGGCCGCGACCGCAGAAACCAGTTGTCATGACAACCTGACCTCAATATTATAGAGGGGTTCAGCGCAACGGAAGGATCGCGACGACCTCATTAGGAGGAAAGGGAATGCAGCGAATTAGCCGGCGGGAATTTGTCAAACGGACGGCGGTGACGACCGCCGCCTTCACCTCGCTCCCGGCGTTCCTGGCCGCCTGCGGAGAGAGCAGCGGATCGAACAAGGTGAGCAAGCTTGTCGTCGCGGCCGTCCAGGGCAACGAGGACGGGCCGCTGAAGAAGGTCGTCGGGAACTACAAGAGCGAGACCGGGGTCGAAGTGCAGGTTGTCGAATTCCCGTACGACTCGCTCTATTCGAAGCTGGTCACCACCTTCCAGGCGAACGACTCGTCGTATGACCTGTGCATGATGGACGATCCCTGGATGCCGAAGTTCGGCACGATGGGCGCCCTGCAGCCGCTCGACTCGAACTTTGGCTTTACGCGCGACTCGGACATTCCGACGGTGGTCTACGATGTGGGCACCTGGCCCCCGCCGCACGGTCCGGTACCGCCCAGCGAGCAGGGCAAGGCGCAACACCTCTACGGCATCACCATCGTCGGCAACGTGGAAATGTTCATGTACCGCAGTGACAAATCCAGCGCGCCGACCAGCTGGACTGACGTGCTCGCCAACGCGAAAACCTACAATGCCGCGAATTTCTACGGATACGTCATCCGCGGCAAGGCGACCAACCCGGTGAGCAGCGACTCGCTGCCGATTCTCTGGTCCTTCGGCGGCAACGTCTTCGACGACAACTGGAAGGTCCAGCTCGACTCGGACGCTTCCATTACGGCGGTCGACTTCCTGACCAGGAAGCTCAAGCAGTACGCCGAGCCGGGGGCCGAAAGTTTTGACGCCGCCGAGCGCTCGCAGGCGATGGCGACCGGAAAGGCGTACCAGTCCACCGTCTGGCCCGGTGAGATCACAGGCATCGTCGAGGATCCGACCGTCAGCCAGGTCAAGGGCAAGGTCTCGTACATCCCGATTCCGCAGGGCCCCAGCGGCAAGGGTGTGGCGATGATGGGCAACTGGCTGCTCGGCAT
>DATEHI010000096.1:0-11771 GCA_035279665.1 Candidatus Dormiibacterota bacterium
GATGAGGAGCGTATAACTCACGAGGCCGATCTCGGAGGTGAGGATAGTGAACCCGGTGAACGGCACCAGGGCCGAGAAGAGGGCGAGCGACGGGATCGTATAGAGGACACCCGTAAGGGAGAAGATCGGCCCCCGGAAGACGCGGCTTCGCCAGGCCACAAGGCCGAGCGGGACGGCGATCACGAGGCCGACCACAACGGCGATCAGCGTCAGCTGGATGTGCTGGATGAGCGCGGCGGTGATGACGTCGACGTGACCCGATATCCAGGACCACCGGATCCATGGGTCTTCGACCGCCCCCACGACCCCGGTGGCGAGCATTGCCCGATGCTAGCAGGGCCCTTCGGCGGCAATCAATCTAGAGTAGGAGTTTCTAATGATTCGGCTGGAACACGTGACCAGGCGCTATCCGGGTGGCCAGGTGGCTGTTCGGGACTTGACAATCGAGTTCCACACCGGCCAGCTGACGATGCTGGTCGGGCCGTCGGGCTGCGGAAAGACCACAACCCTCAAGATGATCAACCGGCTGATCGAGCCGACGGAAGGGCGGATCTTTCACGATGAGCAGGACGTCACCCACACCGACCCGGTCGCATTGCGGCTGCGGATGGGCTACGTCATCCAGAACGTCGGCCTCTTTCCGCACCTGAGCATCGCCGACAACGTCGCGACGGTGCCCCACCTGCTGGGCTGGGACAAGACGAGGATCCAGCAGCGCGTCACGGAGCTGCTCGAGCTGGTTGGCCTCGATCCGAAACAGTTCGCTCGGCGCTACCCGCATCAGCTCTCCGGCGGACAGCGACAGCGTGTCGGTGTCGCCCGCGCCCTGGGTGCCGACCCGCCGATCTTACTGATGGATGAGCCGTTTGGCGCCATCGACCGCATCGCCAGGGAACGGCTGCAGAACGAGTTCCTGCGGATCCAGCGGGAGGTGCGCAAGACCGTCATCTTCGTGACCCACGACATCGACGAGGCGATCAAGCTGGGGGACCGCATCGCCGTCATGAATGCCGGCCGCCTCGAGCAGTACGACACACCGGCGGCCATCCTGGCGAAGCCGGCATCAGACCTGGTCATCGATCTCCTCGGGCCCGACCGCGGCCTCAAGCGATTGTCGGTCACGCCCATCGACCTCAATGCCCTGGAGCAGCCGCCGGTCGTTCACCCCGACGATTCGCTGGCCCACGCTCGCCGCTTGCTCGACAGCCGCTGGACCCGGGTGGTCGTCCTCGATCGAAACGGCAAACCGGTCGGTGAGCTCGACCGGGAGCTGGCTGATGGCGACGGTCGGGTTGGAGATCGCGCCCGACCGCTCGACGCGATCATCGGCGCGGACCGGACCTTATTCGACGCCTTCTCGCAGATGCTGATCCACCAGGCCGGCTGGGTGGCGGTGGTGGACGGCGATCGATTTCGCGGGGTCCTTACGCCGCAGGCGTTCGTGGCGGCGATCCAGCGGGTCCCGGCGGAGCTGGAAGGCGCTCGCTCCTGACGGGCGAATCCGACCCTACCGGCTAGGGACGGCGCTCTCGACGACCGCCAGCTTTTGACGGATGTCGTCGTAGGCTCGGTCGTCGATTGGCGTGAAGCGCCGGATCAAACCGCCGGCGAGTACGGTTCGGCTCTCAGGCTCGCGGCCCAGCTCACAGAGGGCTGCCCCGATGCGAGCGCGCACCGCCTGCGGAACCCTGGCCGTGGCGACGACCAGGGGGATGGTTGAGGGGCCGAGGGTAGCTATCACCCGGATCTCCGCTGCGACGTCCGGATTTCGCAGGCGCTCCACGCCGAGAACCTGGGAGTCGATCGCGGACGCGTCGATTTGGCCGGTAACAACCTGTCGGATCGACTCCTGGTGCCGGCCTGAGAATGTCCGGCGGCCGAAGAAGGCCTCCGTTTCGCCCATCTGGAGCAGGTGATAGCGGACCAGCAGGCAGCCCGAGTGGGAGTCCGGATCGTTGTAGGCCCAGCTCCGCCCGCGGAGGTCGCCGAACGACCGAAAAGGGCTGTCGCGGTGGACGATGACGTCGGAGAAATACACCGGCCGGCCCTGGTAGCGCGCCTCGTCCAGGACCGGAGCCGCCAGGGGTCGGAGCATGCCGGGCCGCTCCCCGACGAGACGGACATAGGGAAGCCCGCAGAGGAATGCCACGTCGACGGAGCCATCGCGGAGTTGCTCCCAGCCGCTTCCGGCGATGAGTTGCGCGGGCACTCCGAGCGCCCGCCCGACGCGTGCCGCCACATCGGCGTAGACGGAGGTCATGTTCGGCGCGAGGAAATTCGCGAAAACAAGGGGCTTCACGGGCGGGTTGACGGCAGTATTGCACAGGGTGGCGCAATTTATTGCGCCGGCCACCGTCTTCTTCTATACTCCGCAAAACACTCCAACGAGGTGACGTCGCCCATCGTCGGTCCGATCATCGAGAACCCCCTCCACGGCGAACGGATCAGGTTTCTCAAGACTGTGCCTGAGACGAAGGGCGAGCTGGTCCAGTACGAGTCCTGGCTGACCCCCGGGGGAAGTGTCGGTGATCCCCACGTCCACCCCGTCCAGGAATCGCGCTTTACCGTGCTGTCAGGAACCGCGTCGTTTTCCATCCACGGTGCCCGGTTCGACCTCGGCCCCGGCCAGCAGTTGACCGTGCCACGGCGAACGGCTCATTGTCTGTGGAATGCCGGGGAGGTCGAGGCGCACCTGCTGGTCGAGTTCCGGCCCGGGATGCGCAAGCAAGAGTTCTCGGAAACGACCTTCGGCCTGGCTCGTGATGGCAAACACCACCTTCGCGGCATCGGGAACATGCTGCAGTGGGCGGTGATCGCGGCCGCCTACCGCCGGGAAAGCCGTCCCCTGAGCCGTCCCATCTGGTTGCGGCTCGGACTCCCGGCGCTTGCGCCGGTTGGATGGCTGTTCGGCTACCGCGCTCACTATCCGCGGTACTGCACCCGGGAATCCGGCGAACTCGCCAGCTGAGCCGGCCGGCTCTGACGTAGCCGTTGTGGATCCCAGGGATCTTGGCTGAGAGCGTCTACGACCTGGCGATCATCGGTGGCGGCGTCATGGGCCTCTTCACCGCCGACTTTGCCAGCCGGCGTGGGGCACGCGTCCTGGTTGTCGATCAATGGCGCCTTGGTGATCCGCGGGCCGCGTCTTTTAGCCTGACCCGGTCGATCCGCAGCGACTATCTTGATCCGGAATACGCCCGGCTGGCCTTCGCGGCGCGCCAGCTCTGGCTGGATTTTCAGCGCCAGGCCGGCGAGTCCTTCCTCATCGAGTGCGGCTGCCTGAACCTCGCGAAAGCCAGCGTCACGCCCAGCCTCTTTGAGACCTACGCGCAGCACAGTTACCGGGTGCTCCAGGGCCTGCACCTCAAGACGGAAGCCTTCACCCGCGATGGGCTTCGCGCCCGCTTTCCGCAGTTCGACGTCGATCTCGGGCGGCTCGACGTGGAGGCGGGCTTTCTCCATGTCCCACCGATCACATCGGCCCTGCTGACGCGCCTTCGTGCCGCCGACGTGAAAATCGAGGAGGGCACCGCGGTCAACCGGATCAGCCGCCGCAATGGCCTGATCGCGATCAACACCGCCGCCGGTGAGCGGGTCGCCGAGCGCCTCGTCCTCACGGCCGGGCTCGGCACCAATGAGCTGCTTGCGAGGATCGACGGCTGCGATCTCCGGCTTCCGTTGCGACCGGATCGGCCGAGCGAGTCGAAGTACCTGATCCCGCCGTCCGCCAAGCGCGACATGTTCACGCCAGGCCGGCTCCCCGTCTTCGCCTACCTCGACGTCGGCATCTATGGGCACCCCATGCTCGAGGGGAAAACGCCGGGCGTCAAGATCGGCTACTACAACCCGCCCGACGTGCGCACGCAAGCCACCTCCATCACGAGTGTGCAGAGCTTTGTGGCCGAGTGCATGCCGGAGTTGATGGATGCCCGCGTCATCGACGTCGAGGGCGCCGACCAGTGCTCGTATGATCTGGTGGCAGATGACAATTTCATCCTCGGAGCGATTCCCGGCCTACCCGGCGGAGCAGTCGGGACTGGCTGGCGGGGCACCGGTTACAAATTTGCGCCCCTCATCGGCCGGACACTGATGGAACTCGCCCTCGAGACGCGAACCGTCGAGGACATCTCACGCTTCACCCCGGAGCGCTTTGTGGTCAGCCGTGCCGGCTAGAAGCGGACGCGGCATCAAGGACCGGCTGAAGAGCGGCGTGGTGCTCGGTGCGGAAGGCTATGTCTTCGAGCTCGAGCGGCGCGGCTACATCAAGGCCGGCCCGTACGTGCCCGAGGTCGTCCTCGATTTTCCCGACGCCCTCCGCGAGCTCCATCGCGAGTTTCTGCGCGCGGGCGCCGACGTCATGGTGGCGCTCACCTATTATGCGCACCGCGGAAAGCTCAAGGACGTTGGCCGCGAGAACGATTTGGAAGCGATGAACCGGCAGGCGGTCCGAATCGCCAATGAGGTCGCGCACGAAGGCGACGCCCTGGTCGCCGGCGATATCTGCAACACCTGGGCGTACGACCCCAAGAACAAGGACGCATCGTCCCGAGTGGTGCGCGCCATGTACGAGGAGCAGCTGTCCTGGGCGGTGGACGAGGGCATCGATTTCGTCATCGCGGAGACCAATGACTATCTGGGCGAGGCGCTGATTGGGCTCCAGGTGATCAAGGAGCTGAAGCTGCCGGCGATGGTGACGCTGGCCACCACGCGGCCACACCAGACCTGGGATGGCTACGACTACGTCGATGCCTGCAAGATCCTGGCCGACGAGGGGGCTGACATCGTCGGACTGAACTGCGACCGGGGGCCGGCGACCATGCTGCCGCTCATCGAGCAGATCCGTAGCCGGGTCGGCGGTTACGTCGCGATGCAACCGGTTCCCTACAAGACCGAGCCGGCGATGCCCACCTTCGAGTCGTTGAAAACCGCCGAGGGCACGAACGTCTTTCCCATCGCGCTGGAGCCGTTCCTCTGTACGCGATTCGAGATGGCCGATTACGCCCGGCGGGCGCAGGCGCTAGGCGTCAACTACATCGGGATCTGTTGTGGGGGAAGTCCTCACTACGTGCGTGCCATGGCCGAGGCCCTGGGACGGACTGTCCCGGCCAGCAAATACTCGCCGGCCATCGAGCTCCACCCGGTCATCGGCACGAAGGTGGAGGAGAAAGAGAAGGAATTCCTGGTCGACTGGAAAGGCTAAGCCCGCCCCGATGATTCTCAACCGGGGCAACCTCGTCTCCCTCCTTGTCACCGCCGTCGTCGGCGCCATCTTCCTCCTCCTCGCGTTTGAGAGCTGGGCCCTCTTCACCGACAACAAGACGATTACCGATTACTTCCGCGATTCCGCCCACGACGTTCCCGGCCTGGCCTTCGTCGTTGCCATCCTGGTTGGGATCGTGCTCGGCCACTTTCTCTGGGGGCCGGCCACTGGACTACTCGCGCCGGCTCCGCGCACGATCCGCGAGCTGATGAGTCGCCGTGCTGCACGTTAGTCCCGGTGCGATCCTCTCGCTGCTCGTCACCATCCTCGTCGGCATCGTCTTCATCCTGATGCTCAATGAGACGATTTCGTTGGGGAAGGGGCAGGCGCCACTCACCAACCTGATCCGTTCGCTGGTCCGCGCCTACCCGCGTTTCAGCTACGTCGTGGCCGTTGCGATCGGGCTGCTACTCGGCCACCTCTTCTGGCCATGAAGAATTCAGGCGCTCTTTCGACGACGCGATGAAATCGTGCGCGTCCGGGTCGCCGGCCCTTTGTCCTCAGCCTCCCCCGGCGACTTCTTCCTGGTCGCCTCGACGCTGGCCCGGAGCGCCTCCATCAAGTCGACGATCTTCTCGCCCCTCTCGGATGGGAGTGCCGGCAAGGGCGCCCCGCCGACCTTGGCATCGATGAGATTTTTCAGCGCCGCCTGGTATTCATCGTGGTAGCGCTGCGGATCGAAGCTGTCGCTCAGGTTTTCGATCAACGACACCGCCATCTCGATTTCCTTGGGCGACACCCCGACGCCGTCGACCGCGATCTCGTTCGTTGATCGGATTTCGTTCGCGTAGAACAACGTATCCAGCGAGAGGACATCCAGGTACGGCCGCACCAGGCAGAGACTCTCCTTGTCGCGAATCGCGACCTTCGCGACCGCCGCGCGCCTGGTCTGCTCGAGCGCCTGGCGTAGCAGGATGAAGGCCTTGGCTCCGGTCTCCTCGGGGGCCAGATAGTAGGCCTTGTCGTAGTAAATCGGGTCGACCTCTTCGAGCTTGACGAAGTCCGAGATGTCGACGGTGTGGACGGTCTTCACCGGCAGATGCTCGAGGTCTTCCTCGGTGATGGGAACGTAATTGCCCTTCGCGTACTCGAAGCCACGCACCACCTCGTCCCACGGAACGGCCTTATCGTCTTTGGGGCACCAGCGGACGTTTTGCAACCGCACGCCGTCCTTCTCATGCAGCAGATGGAAGTGGACGTCGTGCGACTGAGTTGCGGTGTACAGGCGGACCGGGATACTCACCAGGCCGAACGAGACCGTGCCGCTCCAGATCGCCCGTGCCGACCTCGCCAATTCCCCCCTGCCGGATGACTCCCTCTCTCTTTCCTTCCCTCCCGCGGAGGGGGAGGGACGAGTGGGGGCTTTTTTGCGCGCGGTCCTTTGCGCCATCCCTAACATCCTAGACTCCCTTCGTGCCGCTGGCGGTCTTGCCCCTCGTCCTCTTGGCCGCCGTCTTCCACGCCACCTGGAACGCGATGCTCAAGGCGTCCGAGAACCCCCTGGCTCTAGCGACAAGGGCGCTGACCTGGGGCACGGCGCTCTCGCTGCCGCCGGTGGCGGTGGCGTGGGTTCTGTCCGGCCGTCCCGGGCTCCCCCTCGCGGGCTGGCTGCTTGCCCTTGCCTCGGCCATCCTGGAGCTGATCTACTTCATCACACTCTCCATCGCCTATCAACGCGGGGAGTTGTCGGTCGTCTATCCAATCGCCCGCGGCACGGCCCCGCTCCTGGCTGTGCTGGTGGGCGTGATTCTGCTGGGCGAACGGTTGCACACACCGGCAATCCTGGGCGTCATCGCGTTGCTTGTAGGGATCTGGGTGGTCCGTCGACCATCCACCGCGGGCTCGGCACTCTGGCCGGCGCTGCTGACGGGAGTCATGATCGCGGCTTACACATCACTCGATCGGATTGGTGTCCGGTTAGGCTCACCGTGGATCTACGGCTGGCTTCTGTGGCTGTTCGGCGCGATTCTCCTGGTGGCGTTTACGAGGGTACGTCGTGTTCCCGGCTCGCGCCTAACGGATGAGCCAAGGCTCTCCGCTGCGGTTGCCGTGCTGATGACCGCCGCCTACTTCATGATCTTGTTTGCCTTGAGCGTCGCACCGCTGGCCATCATCGCGCCGCTCCGTGAGTCGGCGATCGTCCTGGTGACCGCCTGGGGGATATGGCGGCTTGGCGAGCGGCGTGGCGCGTGGCTCCGGGTTGCTGGCGCGCTGGTGATCGTGGCCGGGATCGCGCTGCTGACAATTGGATGATCAGGGTAGGGTCGGCCGTCATCTCTCGTAGGGGAAACGGGTGTAGCGTGGACCCTGACGAGGACCTCGTCCGCTACCGGGACGGGCCGCTCGACCTCTTCGGGTCGTAGAACGTCCGGCGGCCCGTACCTGTCGTAAACAACGGCCCTCATTTCATTCGGCGTGCAGGACCTCGACCACGTTGGTGCGCGCCGCCCAGCGGCCTGGAATCCCCGCGGCGACCACCGCCACGATGATGCCGCCGAGGGGTATCGCAATCAGTTCCCAGGGCGCATAGACGTCATAAAAGGCGAGCGGCGTAATGTTGCCACCGAGGCTGCTGAGCTGGTCGAAGAGCATCCTGTAGAGCGCGACCCCTGCCGGTACCGCAATAAGACCACCCACCAGCGCCAGGAAGCCGGCTGTGGTGGTGACCATGCCGATCACCTGCCGCGGGCTCATGCCGAGCGTCTTGAGGGTGGCGGTATCGCGCACGCGCTCGCGCGTGCTCAGCAACATCGTGTTGAACACGCCGGCGATCGCGATCAGCGCGACGATCGCCGCGATCCCGAAGAGGACGCCAGCGATCACGGTAAGAAACGCGGTGTTGCCGGTGCTGTTGGCCTGAACATCGAGCAGGTCCGGCTGTGCTGCGGCCAGGCGCTTCACATACCCGTCGAGGTTCGAGCCGGGCTTCAGCGTCACCCGGTAGACGGACGGTGCGAGGTCCGGGACCGCGGCGGTTATCGTCGACCAGTCGAGCATCAGCACATGGCCTCCTGGACCCGCAGTAAAGTCGAAGACCTCGCCCACGATTCGAAGTTTGAGGGTCTGGCCATGGACCGTCCCGGTAAAGGTGTCGCCGAGGTTGAGGTGGGCGTCCTGGACGAAGCCCCTGTTCGCAACCACCTCACCGGGACCGGTGAACCAGTGGCCCGGCGAGATCAGATAGCCCAGCGCCGCCGAGTCACCCCGGAAGCCGAGCGTGTTAACCGGATCGGCGATTCCCGAAACGTTGATGTTGGTCGCCGCTTCCGTCACCACGCGCATGGTTTCCGGCTGCGAGTTGATCAGCTGTGTGGCATCGGCGTCCGCCAGGGCAGGGCTCTTGGTGACGACCACGTCCACCTTTCCGATGTGTCCCTCGTAGCTGTAGATCTTGTTAAAACTGCGCGCCTCTCCCAGAGCAACGACGACGGTGGCGACGCCCAGAACGATGGCAAGAAGGGTCAAGATCGCCCGGCCCGGCCGCGCCGCCGCGTCGCCGAGGCCCAGGACGATCGGTCGCGGCAGTCCGGCCCGAGATGCCAGGCGGCGGAGCCAGCGGCCGCTGTGGCCCCGTGGGGCCGAAGCGTTGGCGATAACAACGGCGGGCTTGAGCCGGCCCGCGCGAAGCGCCGGAATCAGCGCCGCGATGGCAACGATGAGGAGCGCCCCGACAAGCGCCATGAGGTCGAGAGCGGGTGAGAAGGCCGTCTGGTAAGCGAGACCCAGCGCCTGCGCGTTGCTCGCCAGCAGCGGCTGGCTCAGGATCGTTCCGATTGGAATGCCGAGGACGCAGGCCACTGCCGCAGGAGCCACGATCTGGAGCACGAAGACGCCGATCACCTGCAGTGGTGTGAAACCGACCGCCTTCATGATCCCGATCTCGCGATAGGCCGAGATCACGATTCCGGTCACGAGGTTGGCTACGATCGCCGCCGTTGCAGCCAGCGCGAAGAGGCTGAAGGCGACCAGCACGCCGGTGAGGATCTGGGTCGAGACGTGGAAGACGGTGCGGACAAAGATGTAGTTGACCGAGCTGGTGACACTGTCCGGCGGAAGTGAGGCGCGCAGTGTATCCATGTGGGCCTGCAGCTGAGCGCTGGTCGGGTCGCTGGCGAAGCGGTAGTCCATCAGGTAGAACGAGGCGTCCTTCGCGGTCAACGGAGCGATGGCTGTGCCGAGGACCCAGGCATGCTGGACGCCGCCGACGTCCGCCCGGAGCTCGTCGATGTCCACCACCTCGGCCACGACGGTGAGGACCGGCTCTTGCGGAAGGCTGACAACCTTGAGCCTCGCGCCGATCGAGATGTGATTGAGGTCGGCAAAGGACCGCGTCAGCGCGATGTCGGTAGCGGCGGATGGCCAGTGGCCCGCGGCAATACGGAGTTGCCCAACGTTGCCGCCCGGGTTGTCGCGGCCGACGGCGGTCACCACGTACTTGTGTCCGCCTGACTGAAAGTGGACGTCGGTCGCTCGATACGGACCGCCGTAGGCGGTCGCCCCGATGAGCGCCGGCGTTCCGGCGATCGTACCGGGGTCGATCCGTCCGTCGAACGCAACCTTCAGGTGAGCGCCTTTCTGCGCATCGAATGCGAGCTGGTACGGGTCGCGCGTCTGCGCGATGAGGGTTAGCGCCATGGTGCCGGTGCCAACTGCCAGCAGCGTCGTCACGAAGATCACGGCGGCTTGTAGCCGTCGCCGGCGTAAGTCCCGCATGGCTTTGAGGAGGACGGCAGTCATCGCGCTGCCTCCTCGCCGCGGACGCGGATCACCTCGGCGGCGGCTCGCTCCGGGCTCTCCAGGCGCGCGTCGTCGACGATCGTTCCGTCCATCACGCTGATCACCCGGGTGGCGTGCCGGGTCGCCAGTTTGGCATCGTGGGTGACGAGCAGGACCGTTTGCCCGTCGCGATGAAGCTCTCCGATGAGCTCCATTACCTGCTCGCCGCTACGCGTGTCGAGCGCACCGGTGGGCTCATCCGCGAGGAGGAGCGTTGGCTGATTGATCAGCGCACGGGCGATGGCGACGCGCTGCTGCTGGCCGCCGCTTAACCGCGCCGGGTACCGGTCGGCGACCTCCGCGATGCCAAGCCGCTCCATTAGCTCGCGGGCGCGACCGCCTGCCGGTTTGCCTTTGAGTTGGGCGGGGATGAGGACGTTCTCGAGTGCGGTGAGGTTCGGCAGCAGGTAGAAGAACTGAAAGACGAAGCCGATGTGGTCGCGCCGAAACCTGGCCAGTCCCGTCTCACCGAGTCTGCCGAGGTCGCTGCCCCCGACCACGACGGTGCCGGATGTCGGCCGGTCGACCCCGGCGACGAGGTTGAGCATGGTCGACTTGCCGCTGCCCGAGGGGCCCATGATCGCGGTGAATTCGCCCTTCTCGACAGTGACCGACACGCCATTGAGCGCCCCGGTGATGCCGCCCTGATAGACCTTGGTGACGTCGGTCAGGCGGACGAGCTCGCTCATTCCGTTTTCGCCCCCTCCGTCCCGAAACGTTCTGAAGACAATTCGTCCATCCATTTGAGATCTGCCTCCGTGTGAAGTAATGCGCCGCGTACGAGTCGCGCCAGGTCGATGCGGCCATCACGGCGGGCCCCTTCTTCCAGCCGGTTGAGGTCGCGTAGACGTTGCAGGTAGGCACGCTTCTGGCGAGCGAGCATTCCCTTCAGGTCGCCGTTTGCGATGCGGGTCGCGAGCAGGAGTTTCACGTAGATCTCCTCATGCAGCTGCTGGGGCCCGGAGTCCGGCTCGGCGAGCCACTCGTCGAGCGCCTTCTCGCCCTCCGGCGATAGCTCGTAGAGCAGCTTTCCCCGGTCGCCGCGATGACCAACTGGCCGGACCAGCCCGTCGCGCTCGAGGCGCTGGAGGGTCGTGTAGATCTGGCCGATATTGACGTCCCAGGTGCCTCCGAGCATGGCTTCAAAGCGGTTCTTCACCTCATATCCGTGGAGGGGTTGCTCCTTGAGGAGCCCCAGCACGCCGTACTTAAGCGACAATCTCTCGACTATCCATACTCAGTATGTATGCTGAGTATGCATGTGCCGGCGGCGGATGTCAAGGGGCTTGGGTGATGAAATCGTGGTCGGGGCGAAAAGATTTGAACTTTCGGCCTCTCGGTCCCGAACCGAGCGCTCTAACCTGGCTGAGCTACGCCCCGATTGGCGAATGTCAATGATAACCTCTCTGTGGCGCGCCGCCGGAGCATGCCCTCGTAGCTCAGGGGATCAGAGCGCCTCCGTCCTAAGGAGGGGCGGTCTGAGTTTAAATTCGGCCTAGCGGCGTCCAACAGTCCGAGTCCGCATTGGGACGTATCGCGAGGTCTAGTGGCTAGGGTCAAAACCTGGTCAAAAGTGCCCTCGGAGGGAATCGAACCCCCGACCAAGGCGTTAGGAGTGCCTTGCTCTATCCACTGAGCTACGAGGGCAATCGGAAAAGAGGATAGCAAGGCCCCGCAAGCCCGCTAACTTGGCTCCACCTAGTCGCCCGGTTCCGCGATGGCGCGTTTGGCCCGC
>DATEHI010000097.1:0-10733 GCA_035279665.1 Candidatus Dormiibacterota bacterium
AGTCTGGGCATCGCCGTCTTTCCGCGGGACGGCGAGAGCCGGGAGGCCCTGGTGCAGGCCGCCGACCAGGCGCTCTACGTCGCCAAGCGGACGGGTCGCAACCGGGTGGTCCGCAGCGATGCCCCCGCCGCCGAGACGCAGGTCGCGAGCTAGCCCGCGCCGCCGAAACCGCTCAAGGCCATTCGCTAAGCTTCGAGGCCATGGCTTCGATCGCACAACGTCCTCGCGGCACGCAGGATCGCCTGCCCGCAGACCAGCCGTACTGGGATGTCCTGGAGGCTGCTGCCGAGGCGGTCGCAGCGCGATACGGATACCTACGCATCGAGACGCCGATCTTCGAAACGACCGACTTGTTTGTCCGCGGCGTGGGTGAAGGCAGCGACATCGTGAGCAAAGAGATGTTCACCTTCACCGATCGCGGCGGACGTTCGCTGACGCTGCGGCCGGAGGGAACGGCCCCCATCGTTCGCGCCTATTTCGATGCCGGGATGCAGCTGGAGCCGCAGCCGGTGCGGCTCTACTATATGGGTCCGTATTTCCGCTCCGAACGCCCGCAGGCCGGGCGGTTTCACGAATTCCATCAGTTTGGGATCGAATCCATCGGTGATGGGAACCCGCTGCTCGACGTGGAAGCAATCATGCTTGGCTGGGATTGGTTTGCCGCGCTCGACATTGGAGGCGTGAGTCTCCACCTCAACAGCATTGGTGACGAGGTCTGCCGGCCGGCCTACCGGGAACTGCTGCGCGAGTATTACCGGCCGCACCTGGCGAAGCTGAGCGAAGAGAGCCGGGCGCGCTTCGAGAAGAACCCGCTCCGGCTCTTCGACTCCAAGGATCCGCAAGACGAACCGCTGAAGCGCAATGCGCCGCGCATCGTCGATCATCTGTGCGTGCCTTGCGCCGAGGCCTTTCGCGTGGTCAAAAAGGCATTGGCGACAGAGGAGATCCCCTTCGAGATCAATCCCAATCTGGTGCGTGGTCTCGACTACTACACCCGGACGGTTTTCGAGTATCAGCACGAAAGCCTGGGCGGGGCGCAGAACTCGTTGGGAGGCGGCGGCCGCTACGATGGACTCGCCGCCGCGTTGGGCTACCGGTCGACGCCCGGCGTGGGCTTTGCCATGGGGATGGAGCGGACGGCCACGGTGCTGAAGCAGAGTAAGCCGCTCACCTCGCCTGTCCCGGATGTATACGCCGTGGCGCTGGAGGCGCGCGATGAGCCGTACGTGTTCCACCTGGCATCGAGGTTGAGGGCGCGTCGAATCAGCGTCGTCTTCGATCCCGGGCCGGCGCGCCTGGACGCCAAACTGCGTAAGGCGGCGAGGCGAGGCGCCCGCCTGGCGCTGCTGGTCGGTCCCGAGGAGCGTGAGAAAAGCCAGGTCGTCATCCGCAACATGCGGGAAAAGACGCAGACGAGTGTCGCCGAGCGTGACCTGCTGTCCGCGATCAGCCAGATGTTGGGCGGCGGGTGAGCCTGACCCCGCGCGTTCCGGCCGGTGCGATCCGGTCGGAGCAAGTTGGACGCGACGTCGACGTCTACGGCTGGGTTCACCGGCGGCGTGACCTCGGTGGCCTGATCTTCATCGATCTCCGGGATCGCAGCGGAATCGTCCAGGTGAAGTTTGATCCCGCCAACGCGGAGGCCCACGCGGTCGGGGGTGAGCTCCGACCGGAATCGGTCATCCACGTGAAGGGCCCCGTCCAGCGGCGCCCACCAGGAACCGAAAACAAGGAGCTGGCGACCGGTGAGGTCGAGGTCGACGCGCGTGCCGTGACGATCCTCAACCGCGCGCAGCCCCCACCTTTCGCCGTCAACGAAGACAGCCCAGTCGACGAGCAGGTGCGGCTTCGCTACCGCTACCTGGACCTGCGCCGGACCAGGATGGCCCGGAACTTGCAGCTCCGGCACCGGATGACCAAAGCGATCCGCGACTTCCTCGACGCCGAGGGTTTTCTCGAGATCGAGACGCCGGTGTTGATCCGGAGCACACCCGAGGGCGCCCGCGACTTCCTCGTCCCCAGCCGGCTCAAGCCAGGCCACCTCTACGCCCTGGCGCAGTCGCCGCAGCTCTACAAGCAGTTGCTGATGGTGGCCGGCATGGATCGCTACTTTCAGATCGTCCGCTGCTACCGCGACGAAGACCAGCGGGCGGATCGCCAGCCGGAGTTCACACAGTTAGACCTGGAGATGTCGTTCGTCGCCGAAGACGACGTCCTCGATGTCATCGAAAGATCCTTCGCCCACGTCTGGCAGAAGGTGCTGCGCATCGCCGTGCCGACACCGATCCGGCGCATCACGCACGCCGAAGCCATCTTGCGCTACGGCGTCGACAAGCCCGACCTGCGCTACGGTCTCGAGATTCAGGAGTTGTCCTCGATCTTCACCGGGACGGAATTCAAGATCTTCCGCCAGGCGCTCGATGCCGGCGGCGTCGTCCGCGGTCTGCGGATCCCGCGGCCCGTCGGTGGAAAGGAGATCGACGCGCTCACCGACGTCGCCCGCGCCGAAGGCGCGAAGGGCCTGGCGTTCTGGCACCGGGACGCCGGCGGCTGGCGTTCGCCGATCGCGAAGTTCTTTGACGACCGAGCACTCACCCGGTTGCATGAGGCGACCCAGGCCGAGCTCGGCGACGTGGTCGTCGCAGTGGCCGATCAGGCGGAGGTGGCGTCCGCCGCGCTGGGAGCCGTCCGCAAAGCTGCGGCTCGCATGCTGGAGCTGGTCAAGGAGGGGGCCTTCGAATTTGTGTGGATCACGGACTTTCCGCTATTCGAGCGCAGCAAGGAAACCGGCGAGATCACAGCCGCCCACCATCCGTTCACCGCGCCCAGGCGAGAGGACCTCGAGCTACTGGCCAGCGAACCGCTCAAAGTGAGGGCCCGCAGCTACGACCTGGTGCTGAACGGTACCGAGCTGGGCTCGGGCAGCATCCGAATCCACGACCCGGAGTTGCAGCAACGCGTCTTTCAGGGTCTGGGGATCTCGCGCGAGGAGACGGAAAAGCGCTTTGGCTTTCTCCTGACGGCGTTTCGTTACGGCGCGCCGCCGCACGGCGGATTCGCCTATGGCCTCGATCGGGTCGTCATGCTGGCGGCCGGCCAGGAAACCATCCGGGAAGTGATCGCCTTTCCCAAGAACCAGCAGGCCGAAGAGCTGATGACCGATGCGCCGGCTCCCGCGGATCAGAAACAACTCCGTGAACTCGGCCTCGAATTGGTTCGGCCGCCGCTGAAACCCTCCCGGTAACGTACGGTTCGAAACGGTCACTGGCCTTTTGCGGCCCCGTCACGTAATGCAAGATCGGCGCCACCGGGGGCGTAATGTACGGAACTTACAGTAGGGCCCATGAACGCCGCCCTCTTCACCAAATCGACGACAGGACTCATTCTCGCTTCCAGTTTGATCGCTGCTTCGAGCATTCTTGGCCATGCGCAGGACGCACCCGTCGCCCTGGGCACGCAGGCCACGCTTGCGCTGAGCGGGTACTACAGCACGACTCCGACCGGCCAGGCGGCGCTGGGCGGCCACACGTTTGACATGACCAGTGGAAACGCGGTCAAGCTGCTCAACGGTGGCACCGCGAGCTTCACGGGTTCGTACCAGAACGCCAAAGCCGTCTACCTGCTGCTCAATACCGCCAACACGTACAACTGGTACGCGGGCAGCATCGTGGGCACCGTGGTGCTGACCTTCAGTGACGCGACGACCCAGAGCACGGATCTGATCGTCGGCGGGAACCTGCGCGAGTGGCGCACGGGTGCCCTCGGTGTCGTGAACACGCTGAGCGACGCGGCAGCCGCCCCGGTGTGGACCACCACGGCCCAGCCGTTGATGGGTGGCGGGAGCGCCGTCCTGGACATGCTGACCATCCCGGTCGCGACTACCGGGAAGACGCTGACCACCGTGACCGTGACCGATACCAACGGCTGGGGTGCGCTGCAGATGGACCTCGCCGGCCTGACCGCGGACTTCACGCCGCCCGCACCGCCAGTTGTGACACCGCCGACCGGCGGCGGCGACGAGACCGGCAACCACGACGGCGATCATAAGAATACCGACAAGACGACCAAGGCCGACAAAGACGACAACACGGCCGACAAAGCCGAGAAGGCTGACCGCAAGGCCGACAAGAACGACGACAAGACCGAGACCAAGCCAGTCGTCAAGAAGACCCACGGAAAGAAAAACAACGATCAGCATCAGCACAACGACTAACGGGAAACTCGATACAGAGGCTCGGCCGGTCGGCCGGGCCTCTTTCGTTTTCAAGCCGTCCGCAGGCTGATACACTCGCCGGGTTGCCTGTGCCGATCCCGCCGGCGTTCGTGCTGGCTACGCTCGTCATCCTGCTGGGCACACAGGTCGCCTACCTGGTGGCGCCACGGGCGCCGCGCTACCTGGTCCGCCTTGGTCTGAGCGCGCTGGCCGTGCTGGTCGGGGAGGCGTCAGGGTTGGCCGGCGTGGGCGCCCGGCTCGCCATCGGCGAGCTCCACCCGGTCAACGATCTGGTGGTGCTGGCCATCTTGCAATGGGCGGTCACGGCCTGGGTGCGGCGTGCGCAGCCGGCGTAGCCCGCACCCGGGCACGTTTGGCGACCTCCCGAATGAGGTACAACATGGGCAATATCCCGCGGGTGGGGAGCTCGAGAGGAGTCCGTGATGGTGTGGCAAGTCGGGGTGCTGCTGGTCGGCATTGGGTTTCTCCTGCTCAGCATCTTTGCCTCCTTCATCCTTCTGAACATGACCCGCAGCCTTCGGACAATCGAGGCCATCCTGACCCTGACGCTCGACGAGGCCCGCTTGGCGCTCCCTGAGCTGCGCCACAGCCTGCAGCAGATCGATGACATGGTCAGCGGCGTCAACGACAAGTTCACGGCCGCCGACCGGGCGATGAACGCCACGGGAGCTGCCATCACCGGTTGGCGTGATCGCGTGCGCGACACCATCGGGGGAATCGGCCGCCGGCGCAGATCATCAGCCGGTCAGCATCGGGAGGAATCATGAGGGATAACCGACTTCGCCACCAGGCCGCGACAACAGGCCACGAGGCTCCGACGACCGGCGCGTACGTCACCGAACTGAAGCTTCCGGCCGTCCCCGACTACATCGTCGTCGCCAAGCGGGCCGCCGCCTCCCTGGGCCTCGTCGTCGGCTTCTCGGTGCAAGAAATCGACGACCTGAACATCGCCATCACGCAGGCCTGCGAGAGTGCCTGCGCCGCCGCCGCCCAACAGTGGGGGAGTGGCAACGGCCAGCTCAAGTTGATCTTCAAGAGCCGGCCCCGGCGGCTCGAGGTCGAAGTGCGGAGCGTACCGCCGCGCGCTGTGGAACAGCAGACCGTGCGCCGTACCCGCCACGGGGCGGAGCTCGACTATGAAACCATTGGTTTGAACATGATCCGGCTGTTTGTCGATGAGCTCCGCTACCAGGTGGACGACCAGACGGGCAGCTTGCGCATGAGGATGGTCAAATACCTGATCGAGTAGACCCGCCAGCGTCTTCGCGCGCCACCGTCCGACCCAATCGAGAGCTCGTTCGCCGCCTGTTCCTCCAGTACCAGAAAACGAAGGATCCCGAGGTCCGCCAGCAGCTTGTTGAGCTATTCAACAACCTGGTCATCTTCCTGGCCAAGAAATTCAGCAACCGGGGCGAGCCGCTCGAGGACATCGTCCAGGTCGGCTACATTGGCTTGCTCGCGGCGATCGAGCGCTTCGAGCCGCAGCGCGGCCTGGAGTTTTCGACCTTCGCTACGCCAACGATCGTAGGCGAAATCAAGCGCTACTTCCGGGATAAAAGCTGGGCGGTCAAAGTGCCGCGCCGGCTCCAGGAAACGATGCAGCGCGCCGATGTTGCATCGCAGCGGCTGCAAGCGAAACTCGGTCGCCAGCCATCCGTGAACGAGATCGCCAAAGAGCTCGAGCTGCCACCCGAAGACGTGCTGGAAGCGATGGAGGCGAGCCCAGCGCAGCGCACCATCCCGTTCGAGTCGACGGGACCTGCACCCAAGGACGACGATGGCCTTCAACTAACTGAACGTCTCGGGCGAGAAGACGAGAACCTCGACAAAGTGGAGCTGCAGGATCTGCTCGACCAGGCGATGCGCCACCTGACGCCACGCGAGCGGCGCATCATGTATCTGCGCTTTGTCGATGAGCTGCCCCAGGCGGAAGTTGCGAAGCGGCTTGGCATCTCCCAGATGCATGTCTCGCGGCTGCAGCGGGCCGCCGTCGAGCAACTCAAGCGCGAAATGCCCGTCTCGAGCTGACCCTGACGGCATCGAGCCGCGGAAATAGGACCGCCTTTCAACGACCGTATTCGAACTCAGTACAATGACTAAGCGCGCAGGCCAGATATGACGAGCGCGGACATCCGCCAGCGTTTTCTCAACTTCTTCAAAGAGCGGGACCACAAGGTGTTAGCGAGCTCCTCCCTGATCCCGTTCGGCGATCCTACCCTGCTGTTCACCAGCGCCGGCATGGTCCAGTTCAAACCGTACTTTTTGGGCCAGGCTAATCCGCCCTACCCGCGTGCCACTACCTGTCAGAAGGTCTTCCGCTCCGTTGACATCGACCTGGTGGGCCACGATGGCCATCACCTCACCTTTTTCGAGATGCTGGGGAACTTCTCTTTCGGCGGCTACTTCAAGGAGAAGGCCATTCCCTACGCGCACGAATTCCTGACGAAAGACCTGAAGCTCGAAAGGGAGCGGCTGTGGGCCGGGATTCACAACGACGATGACGAGAGTTTCGAGATCTGGAAGAAGACCGGCATTCCGCCCGATCGGATTCGGCGCTTTGGTGATGAGTACAACTTCTGGGCCGCGGGTCCTACCGGCCCCTGTGGACCGGACTCCGAGATTCACTACGACTGGGGCGAGCAATACGGCTGCGGGCGGCCGGACTGCGGACCGAACTGCGAGCATTGCGATCGCTTTCTCGAGATCTGGAACCTGGTCTTCATCACGTGGAACCGGGACGAGTCGGGTGTTCGAACCCCACTTCCCACGAAAGGCATTGACACGGGCATGGGTCTCGAACGCATCACCTCGGTCGTCAATCAGAAGCGGTCGCTCTTCGACACGGATCCCTTCCAGCCAGTGATCCAGCACTTTGCGGAAGAAGCGGGCAAAACCTATGGGACAAATCCGGAGACCGACGTCTCGTTCCGCGTGCTCGCCGACCATGCCCGCGGCAGCACCATGCTGCTCGCCGACGGAGTGATACCGGCCAATGACGGGCGTGGCTATGTCCTGCGGCGTCTGATCCGGCGAGGCATGGCGCATGCTCGCCGGCTCGGGCCAGCCGTTCACCTGTCATCAGGTGTGCCCATCGTCGCCCGCCTGCTGGGGCCGGTTTACCCCGAGGTCAGGACGCAGGCCGACCGAATCGCCGAGGCGGTCCGGTCGGAGGAGGAGCGGTTTGGCGTTGCGCTGCGCCAGGGGATGGAGCGCCTGCAGCCTTTACTGGAGCGCGGAACCCTTAACCCCGAGGACGTGTTCTACCTGCATGACACGCTCGGCTTCCCGATCGAACTCACGGCCGAGCTGGCCAAGGAACGAGGCGTTGAGGTGGACCTTCAAGCGGTGGCCGCGCTGATGCAGGGCCAGCGCGACCGCAGCCGGGTCGCAACCGGGGGCTTCACGGCGCCGCTCGCTGGAAGTGCCAGCCGGTTCGTCGGCTACGACCAGCTGGAAACGGAGGCGGCCGTCACCGAGGTCTTTCCGGTGGTCGGCGAACCGGAGCGCGCCGATGTGTTCCTCGAGGAAACGCCCTTTTACGCGGAGCACGGCGGGCAGACGGCCGACACCGGCTCGCTCAGCTGGAGGGGGACGAAGGTTCCCGTTGTCGATGTGCAGCCGCAAGGTGAGGCGATCCGGCATCGAGTCGAGATGCGCCCTGACAGGCTGAAGCCCGGCGATCGTGTCCGGGCAACGGTTGATGCCCCACGCCGACAGGCGGTCGCACGGCATCATTCGGCCACCCACCTGCTGCATCGTGCGTTGAGGGACGTGCTGGGCGAACAGGCGGTGCAGGCCGGCTCCTCGGTTCAACCCGACTACGCTACCTTCGACTTCCGCTTCCCGCGCGCGTTGACGCCCGATGAAGTCGACCGCGTCTCCGCCCTATTGAATGAGAAGATCCGCGCCAATCTCGTCCGCCGTGTCGAGGAGCTTCCGCTCGAGGCGGCGATCGCCAGCGGGGCGGTGGCGCTGTTCGATGAGAAGTACGGCGAACGGGTTCGCGTCGTCTCCTTTGGCGACTGGGCCCGCGAGCTCTGCGGTGGCACGCACGTCGAGCGGAGTGGTGAGATCGGCATCGCGTTGATATCCAGCGACCGCAGCATTGGCGCCGGCGTTCGTCGAATCGAGATGCGGGCCGGCGCCGCGGCCGAGCAGCAGATCCGGACCGACGAACGCGTGCTTCGCGAGTTGGTCGACGCGCTGCGAACGGGGCCATCAGAGCTCCCGACTCGGGTCGCCGCCCTGCAGGCGGAGGTCAAACGCCTGGAGAAAGAGACAGCCAACCTGCGCCAGCGCCTCGCGGCTGGCGGGGGTGGTACCCAGCTGGAAGAGGCCGACGTCGGGGGCGTCCGGGTAATGCTGCAGCGTGTCGATGAGCAGGAAAAGGACCTGCTCCCGTACGCAGACCAGGCGTTGAACCGCGCCAATGGCAACGGCGTCGCGATCGTCGTCGGTGGTCGTAATTTCGCTGTCAAGGTCGCGAGCCCGCTGGCCGAGCGGATACCCGCCAACGACCTGATCCAGGCGTTTCGGCAGGTCGCCGGGGGGAAGGGCGGGGGCCGTGGCCAGGTGGGCCAGGGCGGCGGCATCGATCCCAATCGCGTCGACGAGGCGTTCAGGTCGGTGCAGGACTACGTCAGGAAGCAGTTAGGACCGAAATGATCAAGATCAAGGACCGCATCAAGCGCTTGCGCCGCGGCGCCGATTACGAGAATTACTACACCGCCCTCGACATCGGGACCGAATACATCAAGGCGCTGGTCGTCAAGCGTGAAGGGAAGAACGGCGTCGTGCTGGGCGCCTCTCGCCAGCGACAGGAATTCGCGGACATGCACGGAGGGGTTCCCTCCGACATCAAGGGAATCATCGACAGTTGTGACCGCGCGATGTCGCAAGCCGAGGACATGTGCGACACAATCCCCGGCCAGGCCGTCATCGGAATCGCCGGCGAGCTGGTGAAAGGCCTGAGCACGTCGGTCACGGTGCCGCGGACGGACCCCAACCTCAAAATCAATGAGAACGAGCTGCTGCAAACCCTCCAGCTTGTGCAGAAGCGTGCGCTCCGCGAGGCGAGCCATTCGATGAGCCTCGAGCTCGGGGTTTCGGACGTGAACGTCAAGCTGATCAACTCCGCCATCACCAACGTGCGCATCGACGGATTCACCGTCAACGACCCTCTGGGTTTCCAGGGTCGCACGATGGTGATCACGGTCTTCAACACCTTTGCGCCGCTCACCCACGTGGGCGCACTGCAGACGATCGCCTCGGAACTCGACCTGGAACTGATCGCCACGGTCGCGGAACCGTACGCGATGGCGCGCTGTGCCGCCACTGACGAGGTCTACGACTTCGGCGGAATCTTCATCGATATCGGCGGCGGGACCACCGATATCGCGCTGATCCGCAACGGCGGGATCGAGGGCACCCGGATGTTTCCCCTTGGAGGGCGCGTCTTCACCAAGAAGCTGGCCTCACGCTTCGGCATCTCCTTCGCCGACGCCGAGGCGGTCAAGCTGCGCCATTCGAAGGGCGAGCTCCCACCCGACCACGCCGAAAAGGTCCACGCCGTGCTGGCTCGGGACGCCGAGGTGATGGTGGAGGGGGTGGCGATCACCCTGCAGGAAATGGCGAAAGGCGACCGCCTGCCCACCGCCATCTACCTGGCGGGCGGTGGCAGCGCCCTGCCCGAGGTCAAGGACCAGCTCAATGCCTTCCCCTGGGGCGAGAAGCTCCCCTTCGCCCGGACCCCGACCATCAACCTGCTTCGCCCGGTCGACATCCGGGGGATTTACGACTCGACGGGCCTCCTCCTGGACCAGCAGGACATCACCCCGATGGGGTTGGCCTTCCATGCGATCCAGCAGCAGTCCGAAGACCAGGCGCCCCTCTACGGGTTGATGCGGAAGGTCCTCAAGGTGATGAGAGTCTGAGTGCCAGGCAAGGAAAACCTGACACCGTAACAACTCGACAATCAGTGACGTTTCCGGTATGAAAGGCTGCGACGTGTTAAAACTGTGAAGACTCTGGCCAAACTGCTCTACGTCGAAGCTGACGAGGAGATCACCGATCTCGTCGACCGCCTGCGGGATCTCAGCCTGGAGGATGAGGTGACCTTCGTCGTCCCGGAACGGGCCCGGGCGCTCCAGAGCCCAATGAGCTTCCGGCTCCTCAAGCGTTATGCCGACAGCTATGGGAAGCGGGTGAACCTGGTCAGCAGCGATCCCAGGCTTCAGACGATGTCGCTGGAAGCCGGCTTTACCGCCTTCCCGAGCCTGGCCGCCTACGACCGCGGCACCGAGGTGCACAGCCCCGACCTTGTCGCCGAGCCACCCTCGGTCGCCACTGCCGGCGCCCCCGTTGCTGCGGTAACGACCCCACCGGCACCCCAGGCGATTGCGCCCCAGCGCGGCGTTGCCACGCTGGACCGGCCCCGCCAGACGTCCGTGGTTTCGTCCCCACCCAGGCGCCAGGCGCTGCCCCCGCAGAAGCCCTCCCC
>DATEHI010000098.1:0-4227 GCA_035279665.1 Candidatus Dormiibacterota bacterium
GCCGTTCAGGCGGGTCCGATGCGAGGCCGGGTGACGACCACCATCGTCGGTGGTCAGGTCTTCGACCCATCGACTGGCGCCTGGGCCTTCGCATCCAGTACGGCGGCGGACTTCGCGAGCCGATTCGGGGATCCGACGCCCGTCCCCGTTGCCCTCCCCTCAGGAAGGGTGGTGGTGTTGCTCGATACCGTCGCGCTCGCCTTCGATCCGGAGGGCCGGCCTCCCGCCGGTCAGGCGCTGGACAATCTCTCGCTCAGCTGGTTCTTGCTCGGCGCCAATGGGGCCCTGTTGCTGCTGCTGGCCGTTGGTCTGCTTCGCGGTCGCGCCCGTTATCGACCGGAGCACGCGCAAACCGGGACCATAGCGGGCCGGCAGTGACGCCGGCCCGCATCGGTGCGTCTTGTCTAGCGCGGCGCCATCTTGAGAAGCCCGAAGGCTGCGCCCTGCGGGTCGCTGACGATCGCAAAACGGCCGCCCGGGAAATCCATCGGTGGGACCATCTCGCGCCCACCGGCCTGGGTCACGGCCTTGAACGACTTGTCGACGTCCTCGACCGCGAAATAGACGAGCCAGTAGCTGGGCATCTCGGCCGGAGCCATCTTGTTCATTTCCTGCCCGCCGGCGATGCTCTCGCCGCCGAACTGGAACTCGTTGTACGGTGGTGAGTCCGGGCCCATGTCACTGGTCTTGACGGTCCAGCCGAAGACCTTCTGGTAGAACGGGAGCGCCTTTTCCACTCCGCGCGCGTTGAGCTCGGCCCAACCAAAGGTGCCCGGTTGTTCCGTGGGGAAGGCGGCGTTCATGGCGCGAGGCTGCCACGCCGAAATGAACGCGCCGCTCGGATCCTGGAAGGTGGCCATGCGGCCCTGATCGCCGACGTCGAAGGGCGCCGCAATGACCTTGCCGCCCGCGGCCTGCACCTTCTTGGCCAGGTCGTCGGCACCATCGGTGCCGATATACAGCGTCCACGCCGTCGGCTGTTCGGGTGACATCTTGGGACCGATTCCCGCCGCCCGTTTGCCGCCGACTTCGGCCATGCCGTACCCGCCGTACTGCGGATCGGGCTCGACCTTGATATTCCAGCCGAACACCTTGGAGTAAAAGTCGCGCGATGCAGCCGCGTCGGACGTCGCGAGATCGACCCACGCCGGCTTGTTGGCGACAGCAGTTTTGGTTTCTGCCATAGATTGCCTCCTCATGGTTCCACGAAGCTGACGAATCTCACCTCGGCGACTTGCGTACCGGGTGAAACCCTATTGTGTCACCCCTCAAAGGGAGGGGATCAGCTTTGAGTTGGCGTCTCTATTCGCCTGGCGATGTATCCCATCGAAGGCGCGCCAGGCGTCGGGTCAAACCCCCCGAAGCGGACGCTGCCACGCCGGATCCGACGAGACCGACTGGACAACGTCGCGCGGAATAGGGAGTGAGCGTTAACCTCCGCACACATCAACCCAGGCCAGCTAAGCGGCCTGGGCCGGTTCGCCATCCACAGCGGTCTCAGGTCTCCGTGGCACGGCCGATACATTATTAATGTTGCGCGCCCGGCGTGGGGCCTTTACGCGCTCGGAACCGGTGCCTTGGTGCGACCGGCGACCGACCGCTGCAGCATTCGGTTGATGTCGCTCGGGGAGACGATGCCCACCAGCCGGCCGTTTTCGACGACCAGTGTGCGACCTTCGCTGCAGCCCTCCGACTGGTCGAGCAGGTTGGTGGCGGGGTCAGCCGGGCCGACCTTCGATACGCGGTCGAGCGGGCAGATGATCGCCTTGATGAGGGTGGTCGCACGCGCATTCGGCGCAACGTTCTTCAGCGCGGTCAGGGTCAGGAGCCCGCTCAGGCTGCCGGCTGAGTCGTGCGTCGGGAACGTCGAGTGCCGCGAGGCAAGGATGTAGCCATGCAGAGCATCCTCGACCGTGATGTTGTCGGGAGCCTGCACGGGGTCGGGCGTCATCACCTCGGCGACGCTCATCCCGGACAGCGCCTGGCGGATCAGGCCGCCGACTTCCTCGGCCCTGGCGGCGCTCAAGAGGAACCAGCCCAGGAAGACCGACCAGACCGCAGTGAGGAAGTTGCCCGAAACGAAAAACGTGATCAGACCGTAGGCGATGAAGAGGAGCGCGAACGCCATGCCGATGCGGGCGGCGATCCTGGTGGCTCGCAGCCGATCCCCCGTGCGCGCCCAGATCAGCGATTGCAGGATCCGGCCGCCATCCAGTGGGAAGGCGGGGAGCAGGTTGAAGACGCCGAGGAGAAGGTTGATGAAGCCCAGCCAGAACAGGGTGGCGGCGAGCAGGCCCGGGTTGTTGGCGCCACCCCCAATCGCGGCCGAAACGAGCAAAAACACCACGCCCAGCAGCAGGCTGGTGAGGGGGCCCACAAACGTGATCCACGCCTGCGCTCCCGGCGAGGTGCTCTCACTGCTGAACCGGGAGACGCCGCCAAAGAGCCAGAGCGTGATGCCCTCGACTCGGACGCCACGGCGCGTGGCGACGATGGAGTGAGCGAGCTCATGGGCAAGCAGGCAGGCCAGGTAGACGAAAGCCGACACGATGCCCGCCGTCCAGTAAGCGCTGGAGGTCTGGCCGGGCGCGGCCGATGGCAGGAAGTTGGTGGCGAGGCTCGAGGCGATCAGGAAGGCGACGACCAGCAAGCTCCAGTTCAGCCCAACGTGGATGCCGGCGATGCGGCCAAGGCTCAAGTTCTCGTTCATATCGCCCGGCGTCAATCATGACCCCTTCTGCTCTACATTTCACGAGCAGGACACGGTCCCCCCCAAAACAGCGCGACGTCGGCGACGAGCTTGAGGCGACCGTGTTCTTCCATCAACTTGATCCCTCCTCGTGGACTAGGCCCCGATGGCCAGCTGCGCTTAGTCGCCGGGCCAGAAGAAATGGCTAATGAGGACGCCCAGGATGAAGCTGGCCGCGCCGGCGAACCACGGGTTGCGCTTCGTCCAGTTGACCAGCCGATCACCCACGGTCAAATGATCCTGTGCCCCGAGCACCCCGTCGACGATCGCCAGCACAAAGACTCCACCGACGCCGAGCACGGCGATCACGACGATGCTGACCTTGATGATGCTCACGTTTTTGGCCTGCCGGACGAGAGCGTCCGCGGCCTGTACCACAGCCACTTTCCGAAGAAGGCGCAGATGATGCAGACGACGACCAGCGACCCGACGGTTGCCACCGTTGAGATGGTGGATAGGCAACGCACAAACCAGGTGATCGGCCAGAGGCTCGAGTCCGGCTGGGCATCGAGCAGGACGAGCGAGTAGGTTTCGTAGGCGAGTAGGCCGAAGAGGATGGCAAGAACGGCGACCACAATCGCCTGCAGCCACATGCGATCGCGCTCGCTCTGGGGGGCATCCTCGACGGCATCCTCCTGATCGAAGTCGCTTAGAAGTCCACCGGCAAGGAATGAAGCCGCACAGAGTCCGACAAAGACAAGACCGAGGGGCGGTCCGATCGCGTTATGCGGGCCGGGGCAGCGAGAGACCGGATCCTTTTGAGCCAGGGCAAGGACGAGGGCGAGGAGGCCACCGCCGGCGCCCCCGACGACGGCGACCAGGGCTCCTGGCCGTTGGGTCACCCGGCGTATGCCTCGGGTCACGCGGCCGGGTTCGCTGGCCATTAGTGGGCCCAGAAATGGTCAACCAGGATACCGGCGATGAGAAGGACCGGAACGACCGACCACTGCACCCACGGCCCCCAGGGCGCCGGCTGGTCCGTGACCAGGTGCGAGCCGCCGCCGCGAAGGTCGACGATCAGGTCCCAGGCGGCCGTCGCAAGTAACTCAAGGGCCGTAAGCGCCGTCATCGCCCAGAACCAGAGAAACCAGTCGTGGAAGACGAACAGCCGCAGGATCAAGCCGCCCAGACCCAGCACGGCAAGAAGGATGAGGAGGACGCTGACGGAGCGCTCCTTTGCGAGGAACCTCCTCATCCCGCAGTGCCCTTCGTCACGCGTAGCTCATGGTCGTGTCGCGGTCCCGGCTGGAACCGCCCCCATCAGTGCGGTGAGGAGCTTCGCGCCATCCGGGCTGCCCACTCCGGTGCAGGCGTCCCAGCCCGGCCCGGCCGAGAAGCTTCCGTTGCTTCCCTTGGTGATGTCGTGAAAGCCCGGCGACTTGGCGAGCGCGTACAACTGCGGATTGAGGAATCCGATCGGGCGCTTGTGTTGCTGATTTATCAGGGCGACGAGGCCTGCCCACAATGGCGCCACCGCG
>DATEHI010000099.1:0-23589 GCA_035279665.1 Candidatus Dormiibacterota bacterium
TGACGATCAACATGGGCTTCAAGCAGCCCGATCAGATCGAGCTCACCCTTTACCACCTGCTCCTCGATCCTCAGGTCACCCTGGGCCACGTGGTCAAGCACAGCAACCTCGGCGTGGACTTCATCCCGTCGAACATCGAGCTCTCCGGCGCGGAGATCCAGCTCGTCTCGGAGATGGGCCGCGAGACGTTCCTCAAGGAGAAGCTGGCACCCGGCCAGGACGAGTACGACTTCATGGTGATCGACTGCCCGCCCTCGCTCGGGCTCCTCTGCGTCAACGCGCTGGTGGCCTCGAACGAGGTCATCATCCCGCTGCAGTGCGAGTACTTCGGGATGAAGGGCATGCAACTACTGCACAACACGATCGAGCGGGTACGGGCCAAGCTCAACCCGCAGCTTCGCATCAGTGGCATCCTGGCCACCATTCACAAATCGAGGACGCTGCACTCGCAAGAGGTACTGGAACTCGTCCGCGAGCGGTATGGGGACGTGGTGTTCGACGTCGTTATCAAGGACAGCATCCGGTTTGCGGAGACGCCGCTGGCCGGCATGTCGATCCTCCAGTACGCCGGCAGCTCCGAAGGTGCGAATGCGTACCGCACTCTCGCCAAGGCGGTCATCAAGCGCGCACCGGCCGCCCCAGTCGAGACGAAACAGCCCGTTGCGTCTCGTGTTTAAGCGGGTCTCGCTGAGCGGTTCAGCCGAGCTCTTCAGGGAGACCTCGAGTACTCCGGAGGTTCTCGCCGAAACCGATCCGGAGCCGGTACAGGCGCCGATTCACCATCTCCCGATCCATCGCGAGATCCGCCCGGAGCCCCTCTCCTACTTCGAGTACCAGCTGACCGAGGCGCAAGTGCAAGCCCTGGTCGACGCCGTGCAGAAGATCAAGTATCCACACAACCTGAAGACCACGGCGAAGCTCAGCATGGAAGAGTTCGAGCGCCTCGAGGCGCTGCGGCAACTCCTACTCGACGGCCTGCGGTAGCCTCTCTTCCTCCGCGCGCTGGGAGGTCGCCACGTCCCAACGACGGGCCACCTGCTGCGCTCGGTAGAGGGTCGCGTAAAGGCCAGGCGCATCGACCAGGTCATCGTGACGGCCTCGCTGCACCACCCGGCCTTTGTCGAGGACGATGATCTCGCCCGCCTGCCGGATCGTGGACAGCCGATGGGCGATGACGAGCACGGTCCGCTCCGCGACGAGGCGAGCCAACGCCGCCTGGATCAGGTGTTCGGCCTCCGGGTCCACGGATGACGTCGCCTCATCCAGGATCAGGATCGGCGCGTCGTGGAGCAGCGCTCGCGCGATCGAGATTCGCTGCTTCTGCCCACCGGAGAGCCTCACGCCGCGTTCTCCAATGACGGTGTCGTAACCGTTCGGCAGCTCCTCTACGAATTCGTGGGCGTAGGCCGCGTGCGCGGCCGCCTCCACCTGCGCGTCGCGCGCATCGGGGTTGCCGACCTTGATGTTGGCTTTCACCGTGTCGTTGAAGAGAAAGACATCCTGCAAGACCAGGCTGATCGAGCGATGCACGTACTCCAGTGGCAATTCGCGGAGGTCAATGCCGCCGAGGCGGACGGCGCCCTGCTGCGGGTCCCAGAAGCGGGCAATGAGGTTCGCCACCGTCGTCTTGCCGGCACCGCTTGGCCCAACGAGCGCGAGCACCGACCCTTCCTTCAGATCGATCGACACGTCGTGTAGCACCGGCCGGCCAGTTTCATAGGCGAAGCTCACGTGATCGAGCGCGATGTCGTAGCGCGGGTCCTTGGGAACCCGCGCAGCCGGCGACTCCTGGACCTCGATCGGCGCATTCAGAATCTCGAAGATCCGATCGGTGGCGGCTTCCGCGTTGCGCAGGCCCTCGAGCTGCCGGTTGAGCTCGGTAACGGGCCGGTAGAGCTGGGTCGTCAGGAAGACAAAAAGCACCAGGTCCGGGATGCCCAGCTGACCGGCGTTGGCCATCAGGCCGCCGACGAGCAGGACCAGCGCGACCGGGATGGCGGCCATCCACTCGACGCCCGAGAAATACCAGGTGTGGATCAGGTTGGCTCGTGTCGCCGCCTCCTTCAGCTCGTCGCTTCGCTCGTCGATCGTGCGGCGCGCGTGGCCGAGCGCCCCAAAGGCCTTCAGCACGCCAACGCCCTGGATGTAATCGATGATGATCCCGTTCAGCCGTCCGAGCTCGTCGCGGTAGCGCATGAAGGCCTGGTAGGCCGAGCGTCGAAACACGACGAGGATGAGCAGGATCACCGCCAGCGGAGCGAGCGCCACGAGCGCCAGCTTCCAGTTGAAGAGCAGCATCAGGATCCCGAGCAGGAACGGGACCGTGGCGGCACTGATCAGCTGGATGCCGGCATGCGCGGTGAAGAATTCGATCGTCTCGACGTCGCCGATCACCTTGGCGGCGATGGTGCCCGATTGTTGACGGGTGTGAAAGCCCATCGAAAGCCGCTGCAGCCGCTCGTAGATTCGCATCCGCAGGTCGTGAAGGACTTTGAAGGCGGCGATATGACCGAAGCCGCCCTCAAGATAACGGGCCACGGCCATCAGCGCCGTGGCGCCCACCATGGCGAGCCCCAGCAGGACGAGGGTGCCGGCCGGCGACGGGCGCGATAGCACCGTCAGCATCTGCCGGATGATCAATGCGGGCAGCACGCTCAGGGCCGTGTACACGACCGAGCCAACGACGGCGATCGACAGCAACCCGCGATGGCCGCGCGTGATCGCCAGCATGCGGGAGAGAAAGATCATGAGCAGGTCATTTTAGTAGGGGCCCCGCTCCGGCGTGAAAGAGCGGGGAGATAGTTCGCTAAGGGCAGAGTGAAGGCTCCGCTGCGCGACCAATGCATGAAGCGCCTGCGCGAGCCGGGGGTCGGCGTTGAGCATTGGCGTGCGCCGCAATTCGATCCCGAGCGCATCCGCTCGCTCCTTAGCCTCGATGTCGATGTCGTAAAAGATCTCGAGATGGTCGGCGATGAAGCCGACCGATGCAACCAGAACGGCCCGATGGCCCTGGGCCGCCAGCTCCTCGACCGTCTCGACCAGGTCCGGGCCGAGCCATGGCTCCCCGGTGTGACTCTGACTCTGGTACGAGAAGCGCCACTGTTCGATGCCGGCCCGCTCGGCGACCAGCTCCGAGGTACGCAGCAGCTGTTCCTGGTACGGATCCCCTTCATTGAGGATGCGCGCGGGCAGGCTGTGCGCCGTGAAGACCGCCACCGCCTCCTCGGGATTGCGGAACTGCGCGCGGACCATCCGGACGTTCTCCGCCACGGCCTGGATGTATCCGTCCAGCTCGTGCCAGCTCTCGACGAAGTCCAGCGTGACCGGTGACGAGCCGTCGCGGGCGGCGAGGGCGGCCTCGACCTGGCGCCGGTAACCACCCGTGCTGATCGTCGAGAAGTGCGGGGCCAGTACGACGGCGATCACCCGATCCGCGCCGCTATCGACGATCTCGTCGATCGCCGTCGCGATTCGCGGTGTCCAGTGCTTCATACCCAGATGCACCGTATAGATCGCGTCGTCCGGCGGGTCCAGGTTCAAGCGCCGTTCCAGCTGCCGGCCGAGGTCCATCGAGACGGCCAGGAGCGGGGTGGGGATGCCAACCCGCGCATAGCGCGACGTCAGTTCTTCGACGGCCTCCCGGGACGGCGTTCGACCGCCCCGGATATCGGTGAAGTAGGGCTCCACCTCCTCGAGCCGGTTCGGACTGCCGTACGCCATCAGCAGGATGGCGGTGTGCCTAGGCGGCATGGACGAACTCCACCAATCGCTGCAGGTGCTCGACCGGGCTCGCCGGGAGCACCCCGTGGCCGAGGTTGAAGATGTGCCCCGGGCGGCCGCCCGCGCCCTCGATCACGCGCCGCGCGCCGTCCTCGATCACGGGCCAGGGCCCGAGCAGCAACGCCGGATCCAGGTTTCCCTGGATGCCGCGGTCGTAGCCAACCACCCGCCAGGCCTCGCCCAGGTCGACCCGCCAATCGAGGCCGATGACGTCACCCCCCGCTTCGCGCAGCAGTGAAAGGATGCCGGCCGTGCCGGTCGCGAAATGGATCGAGGGTGCGCCGGCGCGCCGCAGCCCGCCGAAGATGCCGGTCATGTGCGGCATCACGTAGCGGCGGTAGTCCGCCGGCGACAGGCAGCCCACCCAGCTGTCGAAGACCTGCACAACCTGGGCGCCGGCCTCGACCTGCGCCAGCAGGTAGTCGAGCACCAACCCGGAGAGGCGCGTCATCAGCGCATCCCAGAGGGCAGGCTCCGCATACATCATGGTCTTGGTGATGAGGAACTCCCGGGAGGGCTTACCCTCGATGAGGTAGCCGGCCAGCGTAAAGGGGGCTCCCGAGAAGCCGATCACGGCGACCGAGGGCTCGAGTTCGCGGCGCAGGAGCTTGATCGTCTCCAGCACAAAGGGGACGGCCTCGCCAGCCGGTCGTGCCTGCAACCTATCTATATCGGCCTGCGTGCGGATCGGCTGCTCGACGACCGGACCCACGCCGTCCACCAGCTGCAGCTCGACGCCCAGCCCGAAAGCGACGGGGAGCATGATGTCGGCAAAGAGGACCGCGCCGTCGACGCCGAGCCGCCGCACCGGCTGGAGCGTCACCTCGGCACAGAGCTCGGGGTTCTGGCAAATGGTGAAAAGGTCGAACGATTCGCGGACCTTCCGGTACTCCGGCAATGATCGTCCGGCCTGGCGCATGAACCACACCGGCCGCCGATCGACGATCTCGCGGCGCGCGGCTCGGACCAGGGCGGGCACCAAGTGCTCGGCCGCCGGCCGGCCGAGTTCGCTGGCCTCGATCGTCCTCATCTGCCCGCGATCAGGCTGACCTGTCGCTGAAGGTCGTCGGCATCCGCCGGCTCCGCCGTGCTCAGCCCGAGCGCGAGCTGCAGGGCATCGGCGGGCGGCATGAGCACGCAGGTGAAGATCGGCGTCTCTCGCTCGGTGTAGCGGCTGGCCTGCGACTCGCGCAGCTCCATGACCAGGTCGAGGAAGGCGGAGGGCTCGTCGCATTCGAAGGCGACCACGAATTCCTGGTCGTCGAGGCCGAACGAGTAGGCGGTATTGATCTTGACCTGCGGGTAGCGATGCCCGATCGCGAAGTGCTCGACCATCATCGCCTTGCGCCGCTCGTAGGGCAGGCGGTACCAGATGCGCTTCTTCACCATGGGGTAGACGAAGAGGTAGCGTCCGCCGGCCGGCTTCAGGCGGGTCCGGCGCCCTTCCTGGTCGGGGTGTTTGTGGCGCCCCAGATAGGGCGACGGCCGCATCATCGCCAGGAACGAATGCGCGACCCGCAAGTAGGGCCCCAATCGAGTGGCGCGCCATTGCGACTCCGCCCGCTGGATGGCGTCGACGGTGTCGGCCGCCTGCCAGATCAGGAGATCGCAGTCGCCGCGGAGCCCGACCGTTGAGTAGGTGAGCAGGGCCTCCGCCGTCGGACCGGCCTCCAGCAATTCGGTGAACTCATGAACCGCGGCCTCCCGCTCCTCGATGGGCCAGATGAGGACCGGCGCCTCGACTTTGAGGAAGGTGTACTTGACCGCCTGGCGAGCTTCTGCCATCCGGTACTAGGGTATCGCACTAATCTTGAATCGTGGCTCGCCTGTCCATCCAGAAGGTGCACGTCGGCGAGAAGGACACCAATTGCTACGTGGTGGCGTCGGCCGACACAAAGGAAGCGGTCGTCATCGACCCGGGCGACGATGCCCCCAAGATCATCGGACAGCTCGAGGGCCTTACCGTGCGCTGGATCTGTTGCACCCATGGGCATGCGGGGCATACCAGCGCCAAGGAGCACGTGAAAGCCGCGACCAAGGCTGTGACCGCGATGCATCTCGCCGATGCCACCGCCATGCTGAAGTCCGCCGACCGATACCTCGTCGCGGGCGACACGCTGCCGTTCGGTGATTTTGTGCTCGAAGCGCTCACCACACCCGGCCATACACCGGGTGGGCTGTCATTCAAAGTGGGCAATCACGTCTTTACCGGCGACACGCTGCTCGCTGGAAAGATCGGCCGCGTCGATCTCCCCGGCTCGAGCCCGCAGCAAATGTTGCTCAGCCTGCACGGCCAACTGCTCACCCTCCCCGACAACACCGTCGTCTATCCGGGCCATGGCCCGAACTCCACGATCGGCGCCGAACGGATTGGGAACCCATATCTGAGGATCCGGTAGCCGATTTGACAGACGTGGCGCCCATGTGCAACTGTACGGTTGCACATGAATAACGCGGTGTTCGTCGCACTCGCGGATCCAACGCGCCGGCGGCTGCTCGAGCGCCTGGCAAAGGGCCCGACGACCGCGACTGACATTGCCGTCAAATTTCCCGTGACCCGCCAGGCTCTTGTGAAACACCTTGGCGCGCTCGAGACCGCGGGGATGGTCGCCAAGGAGCGCCACGGACGCGAGGTGCACTACCGGCTGGAGAAAGCGCCACTTGGCGAGGCCAGCGCCTGGCTCACGACGCTCTCGGCACGGTGGGAGCAGCGTCTGCTGCGGCTCAAGCACTACGTGGAGGAGGAATCATGAGCGAAGCAGGACCCGAGATCCGTCACAGCGTGTTCATCCGCGCGCCGCGCGAGAAGGTGTGGACCGCGTTCACCACCCCCAGGGGGCTGGACGGCTGGTGGGGGACACGCGGGAGCGAGATCGACCTCCGACCTGGTGGAAAGCTCACACTCCGTTGGCGCGGGTGGGGACCCGAGCGAGACATCAACGCCGATCGGGACTGCCCCATCCTCGAGGTGCTCCCCCCCAAGCGCCTCGTCTTTCAGTGGGGCGAAACGGCCAACACCATGACGACCGTCGAGTTCGAGCTCGACGAGCGGCCCGGTGGGACGCTACTGCGCCTCCGGGAACATGGTTTCGCGCCCACGGGCAAGGGTCGGAAGGCCTTCGAAGGGAATTCGCTTGGCTGGGGCGAAGCGGCGACCCTCATCAAGTTCTACGTCGAGCACGGCATTAGTTACTAGACAGCGCCATGACATTAACAAGAAAGAAAGGAGTCAGGCAATGGCAACCGACGTAAGACAATCCCTGCACGAGGCGCGCTTTCCCGGCGAGTCAGAGCAGTACCGTCGGGCTCGCAACGAACTCCTGAATTCCGAGATCGACCTGCGCCGGCAGATCGAGGTCGTGGCCGCGCAGCGGCGGAGGCTGCCGCTCGGTGGCCTTGTGCCTCGCGACTACACCTTCGAGGAGTGGGACGCGGGCACGCACGCCGCACGACCGGTCCGGCTCTCCGAGCTATTCGATGAGGGCAAGGACACCCTATTCCTCTACAGCCACATGTTCATCCCGGGCAAGAATGGGCTTCCCCTCGAGGAGGGCTGCCCGTCCTGCACGGCGATCATCGACGCGATCGACGGCGAGGTGCCGCACATCACCCAGCGGATCAATTTCGCAGTCGCCGCCAAGGCACCGATCGAGCGTTTTCGGGCGCATGCGCAAGCCCGAGGCTGGCGGCACGCCCGCCTGCTCTCCTCGGCCAACAACACCTACAACCGTGACTACCAGGCTGAGGAGCCCGACGGCTCACAGGCTCCGATGGCCACGGTCTTTACCCGACGGGACGGGAGGATCTACCACTTCTGGAGCAGCGAGCTGTTCCTGGTACCGAGCGATCCCGGCGAGGACATGCGGCACGTCGACTTCATGTGGCCGCTGTGGTTGATTCTCGACCGCACGCCCGAGGGGCGGGGCACAGACTGGCGGCCAGCGCTCGACTACGTTGAAACGAGTTAGGCGCGATGTCCGAAAGCGCTCTGCCACGCCCTGTTGCGACAGGAATCATTGCCGCGCTTCTCGCCTGCGCCGCGGCCGCCTGGCTGGTCACCGCTCTGCAGGCGGCCTCGATGACGGCCATGGGCGGGATGGCCATGGTGGGTGGAGGGCCCTTTCTCGCGACGTGGGTCGTGATGACGGTGGCCATGATGTTTCCGGCCGTCGCCCCGACGGTGCTAACGCGCGCCGCCGTCGTTCGGTCCCGCGGCGAGGGAACCCTGGGGACAGTCGCGTTTGTGGTCGGCTATCTGGCGGTCTGGACGGCGGCCGGGCTCGTTGCGCTGGGCACCATCCAGCTTCTCGGATCACCGATCGCCGGGCCCGTCACCAGCTGGGTGCCCCGCCTGAGCGGAGCCATCGTGGTCCTCGCCGGCGTATACCAGCTCACGCCTCTCAACCACGCGTGTTTGCGGGCGTGCCGGTCACGGCTCGGCTTCACCCCGTCGCATGACTTCGGTGTCGGCGCACCCGCGGCGGCCCGCAACGGACTCTCACACGGTCTTCACTGCGTGGGGTCCTGCGGGGCTCTCATGGCCGTGCTGGCCGTTCTCGGCTTGATGAACCTGGCCGGGATGGCTGTCGTCGCGGCGGCGTTCTTCCTGGAGAAATCATGGCGCCATGGCGTCAGGCTCCCCTACGTCGCGGGAGCCGCGTGTCTGATTCTGGGCCTGACCGTGATCATCCGGCCCGACATCATCCATCCGTTGTAGCCCGTCAGGCGGTCTTCTTCTCTGCGTAGACCGCTTCGATGTCGGCTCGGTACTTCTCCGCAATGCGCTTGCGCTTGACTTTCATACTTGGGGTCAGTTCATCGCCGACGACGAAGTCCGTGTCGAGAATGCGCCATTGCTTGATCTGCTCCGGACGTGAGAGGCCGCGGTTGACGTCCTGAACCGCCTCATCGACCAGGCGTTTCGCGCCGGGATCGTCGGGCCCGGCCTTGCCTTCGGCAGTATCGCGGTCGAGGGTGAATAAGGCGGCCACGTAGGGCCGGCCGTCGCCAAGCACCACCGCCTGGGCAATGCCCTTTCGACTCCTGAGTTGGGTCTCCATCGCGCCCGGCGCGACGTACTTTCCACCAGACGTCTTGAACAAGTCCTTCTTCCGGTCGGTGATCTTCAGGAAGCCGTCTTTATCAAGCTCGCCGATGTCGCCGGTTTTCAGCCAACCGTCGACCAGCGTCTCCCTGGTCGTCTTCGGATCTTTGAAATAGCCTTCGAAGACGCTGTTGCCCTGGACGAGGATCTCGCCGTCGGATGCGATTCGAACTTCGACCCCGGGCAAGGGAAGCCCGACCGTGCCGAATCGCGCCGCGCCCGGGCGGTTGAAGGTCGCCGGCGCGGTGGTCTCGGTTAGCCCATAGCCCTCGAGGATCTCGATGCCGAGGCCGTAGAAGAACCGCAGCATGTCGGGTGAGACGGCGGCCGAACCGCTGATGCAGACCTCGATCTTGTCGAAGCCCAGCGTCTCGCGAATCTTGGAGAAGACGAGCCGGTCGGCCAGTGACCACTGCCATTGCACCCAGGGGGCCATCGGCTTGTGCTGTTCATACGCCGCGGTGCGCAACGCGCCCATCAGCAGCGCCCAGTCGCGGATCATGCGGCGAGGGCCCGTGACCTTGTCCATCTTGGCCCGAACGCCCGCATAGATCTTTTCCCAGAGCCTCGGCACCGACGTGAAGTACGTGGGATGGACTTCCACGACGAACGCCATCACCTGGTCGATGCTCGGGCAGAAGTACACCTCGCAACCGGTGCAGAGCTGGCGAAGCTCGCTGACGACGCGCTCGAGCACATGGGCCAGCGGCAGGTAGGAAACCACTCGGTCGTTGGGATCGCCGCGGAAGCATTGCAACGTCGCGACCGCGGTCCAGGTGAGATTGCGGTGCGTCAGGATCGCGGCTTTCGGAAGACCCGTGGTGCCCGATGTGTAGATCAGGCTGGCGGTGTCCTCCGGCCGGACCGCCTGCCAGCGGCTGGCGAATAGCCCCGGCCGGCTACGGCCGAAATCATCACCCCGCCGCAGCGCCTGCTCCCAGGTGACGACCCAGCCCTCCCCTTCCGGCGCATCGCCCTCGACCAGGATCACCCGCTGCAACCCCGGCAGCTCGCCCCGCAGGGCTATGACCTGATCGAGCAGTTTCCTTTGTTCGACGATCAGAACCTTCGACTCGGAGTGATTCAACAAGTACTTGACCTGTTGCGCTGAATCAGACTGGTAGATGGCGACGGTCACCAGCCCAGCGTGCCCGATCCCGATGTCGGCGATCTGCCATTCCGGCCGATTCGAGGACCAGAGCGCCACCCTGTCCTGGGGATTCAGCCCCTCGGCGAGCAGGGCGTTGGCCATCCGCGTCACGGCCCGGCTGTAGTCGTTCCAGCTGATCGGCGTCCAGCGCGGCCCGGTCTTGAAATAGAGAGCGGGCGCGTCGGCCCGGCGCTGTGCGGTGCGCTGGAACAATGCGGGCACGGTTTCCGGCAATTCGCTGGGCGTCGCTGCAGGCTCCGGCGCACGAACGGCCGCATTCATGCCGCCACTATAAGAGAACTCCGCCGGCTTGCCGTAAGCCTTTGGCGAGTTGTTACGTATTCTTATGGGCAGAGATGGTTGTGGGCACCTGCGAGCTCATTTTCCAGTTGCCGGAAAATCACAGCCTCAAGGGAAAACGCCAGGTGAGCCGTTCGTTGGTACAACAAATCCGCGGCCGGTTCAACGTGTCGGTCGCCGAGGTGGCAGACCTGGACAGCTGGCAAACGCTGGCGATCGGGGTGAGCTGCGTCAGCAACGACAGCCGGCATGCCAACGAGGTACTGAGCAAGATCGTCGACTTCGCCGAAGATCACAATGGGGGGGCCCTCCTGCACCAGCACCACATCGAGATCCTCAGGACATGAGTCCCGCCACCAGAGCCGACGACCTCGGTACCGTTGAGGAAGGCCCGCTCTCCGCCATCCTCGCCGCATTGGCTCGGGACGATCCGGGCGGCGTCGTGACCGCCCTCGACGGCCAGCTCCACCATGGGCGCCCTGGAAGCCCGGCTGCCCTCCGCCAGCAGGTCGGAGAACGGCTCGCCACGGCCCTCGCCGCACAGACGGGGCGAGTCACCCGCTGGATCGACGCGCTCGCCACCTCGCCGTCGCCGACCGGCCGCCAGGTCGCCTGCTTGCTGCTCGCGAGCCGCTATCCCGAGGACCCTGCCGGCGTCCTGCGCACCGCCGAGGCCCTCGCCGACGACCCACATTGGGAGGTGCGCGAAGCGGCCGGCGGGCTGCTCGGAACCCTGCTCGACCGCGACTTCGCCAAGATCCGCGGACGCCTGGAAGTTCTTCGCTCGTCCCGCTCCGAGAATCTCCGGCGGTCGGTGGTCCAGGCGGTGAAATACGCGGCGCGGCGAGACAAGCCGGAACGGGTCCCGGACTTGCTCGCGCTGCTCCAGCCGCTGTTACGGGACGAGGAGCCATACGTCCGCCGCAACCTTGGACAATCCGCGATCGGCGACGGCTTGCTGCGTGTCAATCCGAAGGAGACCCTGAAGTGCCTCCGGGAATGGTCAAAGGACCGCGACCAGATCGTCCGCTGGAATGTCGCAATGGCCTTCTCCAGCGCCATCGGGTCCTTCCATTGGCCGGCGGCGAAATCGATCTTGGAGCGGCTGGCGAAGGGGCCGGAACCGCTCGTGCGGAATGCGGTCGCCAAAGCGATGCGTCGCAGCCGCCAGCGCTACACCGAAGAGGTCGAAGAGACACGGCTCCGCTGGCTCAAGGATCGCGACCGCGCTGCCACGGCTGAGCTGGTTGGCCCAGTCAAGAAGCGCTAGCCTCAACTCTGTCGCTAGACTCCTCGATAGATGGGCATCCTGACCGACTACTTCATCGCCGGATCAGATGCGGAGGCCGCCGCGACACTCAAAGCGACCGGGGGGCCCGAGCAGGTCGGATTGGTTACGGCGCAACTGAAGGGCGTCGACCCGGTGGTCAACCTCGCCACACTGGAAGAGATCCTTACGGGAACAGACTCCATGGCCATCATCAGCGAAGGCGAGGATCCTGTGGCCGATGGAGGGAATGATGGCCCTTGGGTCATACCCGTCCGGGCATCCTTGGTCGCCGCCCTGACCACCACGGATGCTGGGAAATTGCCGGACATCGCCGCCGATTGGGCGGCAACAGAGGAATACGTGGGTACCGATCCCAAAGAGTTGCTCGATGTTCTCCACGACCTGGGGCGGATTGCCAAACAGTCTCTGGACGAAAACAAGCGCCTCTACTGCTGGACGTCGCTCTAGCCGGCAAGACGGCCGATGACGTGAGCGAAGCGCTTCCGATCCGAACACAGCCTTCCTCGATCGACGCCTTTCAGGCCACGCTGCCATGGCCTCTCGATCCATTTCAAGTGGAGGCCATCGAGAAGCTGGAAGCGCACCAGGGTGTCCTGGTCTCGGCGCCGACCAGCTCGGGCAAGACCGTCATCGCGGATTACGCCGTGTTCCGTGGGCTTGAAACCAACGCGCGCACGATTTACACGACGCCACTCAAAGCGCTGTCGAACCAGAAATACCGCGATTACCGGCGGCTCCATGGCGATGGGTACGTTGGACTCGTCACCGGCGAGAACACCATCAACCCGGGCGCACCAGTCGTCGTGATGACGACGGAGATCCTGCGCAACCTTATCTACGAGGACCCGCAGCGGCTGGAGCGCGTTCGCTACGTCATCCTCGACGAAGTCCATTACATCGATGACTTCCCGCGGGGAGCGGTGTGGGAGGAGATCATCATCCAGGCGCCGCCCCACATCAAGTTCATCGGACTGTCCGCAACGATCAGCAACTTCCAGGAGGTCGCGGAATGGATGAGCCTGCAGCGTGGCGACATCGCGACCGTGAGCGTGACCAAACGTCCAGTCGAGCTTCGACTGTGGCTGGCGATGCGCAACGAGTTTTATCCCTTGCTCGACGAGCAAGGCGGCATCCCGCGCGAGACGCGCCAGCGGGCGCAGGCGGAGGCGGCGACCGATTTCCGGTTGTCCCAGCTGCGACGGCCGCCGGAAAATGACCTGCTCCCCGTGGTCGACCGTCTTCGGCGGCGAGAATTCCTACCGGCGATCTACTTCATCTTCTCGCGGCGCGGATGCCGTGAGGCGCTGGCGCGCTGCGCGGTGCACGGCTTCGACCTGACCAGTGATGCCGAGAAAGCCCAGATCGACGCGACGATGCAAAATCGCCTGGACCAGATCGAAGACCCCGATGAAGCTGAGCTGTACCGCAATCTCCTCGATGGGGACAGCCTGCGGCGGGGGCTGGCGATGCACCATGCGGGTCTCCTCCCCTATCTCAAGGAACTCGTCGAAGACCTCTTCCAGCGCGGCCTGATCAAGGTCGTCTTCGCCACGGAGACCCTGTCTTTGGGGATCCACATGCCGGCGCGGGCCTGCGTGGTCTCGTCATTTACCAAGTTCGACGGCCGCGACTTCGCGCCGCTCACCTCAGGCGAGCTGACTCAGCTCATGGGTCGGGCCGGTAGACGAGGAATCGACCCCATCGGGCACGGCGTGGTCCTCAAAGAGCCCGACATCGACATTGGCGTGGTATACGAGGCGGCCACCGGCGAAGAGATGACGGTGGAAAGTAAGTTCGCCCCGACCTACAACATGGCGCTCAACTTGCTGCGCTACCACCCGCCCGAAGAGGTCGACCTGCTGATGGAACGCTCCTTCGGCCAGTACCAGAAGATGGTGGCCCGCCGATCGCTCGATGACCGCCTGGCGAACCTGCGGCAGCGTCTGGTCGATGTGGTCGCCAGTCGCTTCAACGCGCAGGGCGAGCCGTGTTGCACCGAGCCGGTCTTCAGCGCCTTCGTGCGCGCCGAGGAGGAGATCGCCTCACTGCGGGTTCGGATGCGACGGCTGCGCAGCGAGCACTGGCATCGCGGCCGGCGCCGGCGCGGCGGCTCGACGAGGGAGGCCGGCGGCCGCACGCTGGCGCAGCTCAAGGAGGAGCTGCAGACCTGGCAGCACAAACTGAACGAGCTTCCCTGCCGCAAGTGCCCGCTCGTTGCCGAGCATCGGGCCCACTATGCCGAGGTCCGCGAGCTGCAGGCACGGATCCGCGCGTCCGAGCAGGACGCGGAACGAAGCCAGGGGGAATACCGGCGGCGGATGCACGCGCTGCGCGGCGTTCTGGGCGAGATCGGGTTCCTGGACGGGGCTGTCCCGACCGAGAAAGGCCTGCTCGCGTCTCGGATCTACGGGGAGAACAGCTTGATCATCACCGAGGCGATCGCCGACGGCTGGCTGGAGGAGTTGACGCCAGCCGAGCTGGCCGCCTCGCTGGTGATGGTCACGGCAGAGGATCGCAATCGCGACCGACCGCGGCCGCGGCGGCGCCTTCCGACGAGCGGGGTGGCTCTCGCCCAGAAGCGGCTCCGCATCATCTATTACCGGTTCTCCGCGCGCGAGAAGGAACGGGGTGAAGAGAACCTGCGACCGCTCTCCACGGACTACGTCAACTTCACCTACGACTGGTGCAGCGGCCGCCCGCTGACCGAGATGCAGGCGCCGACCGACGTCGAGCTGGGTGACGCTGTCAAAGCGCTGAAGGGCCTCTACAGCGCGCTGCGCCAGATCGAATGGGCGGTGGCCGATCGGCCGGCACTTCGCAAGCTCGTGCTCAAGGCCCGCGAGAGCCTGGAGCGCGACCTGATCACACGGGTCTAGACACTTATTGTCTCCCCGCTTTTCCACGCCGGAGCGGGGCCCTGGACTTTCTCCCCGCTTTTCCACGCCGGAGCGGGGCCCCTTAGTCGCGCCCCTCTTCCTGGGCGAGTTTCTCGGAGATGCGGTAGACCTGCTCGGGCAGGTCCGCGATGTCGTAGAAGCGCAGCGGCTTCTTGAGTCGCTTTGCTATCCCCAGCTGCACTTTCACCCCCAGGCTCATCGTCCCGAAGATCCAGACCTCGTCGCAGCGCGCCAGCAGATTGTTGATCGCCTCGCGCACGAGCTGCTTCGGCACCGTGTGCAGCAGGTAGTAATCGAAGAGCATGAAGGGGTTGATGGGCACGTAGCCTTCGTCGAGAACCAACTTCGAGACGTGCATCCGCCAGTAGAAGTTCCGGTTCGACATGGCGATGTAGATCAGCTTCTTCGGGTGACGGATCGTCTGCTCCAGCTGCTCCAGCGGGCTCGCTTCGGCGACGGGACTGAAGATGGACGCGAGGATGGCCTCGGCCGACTTGCCGACGGCGGGGAGTTCGTCCGGTTCCGTCCGGGGGACGGGCGGCGCCTCTTCCGGCTCCACGGCATCGCGCTCCCGATCTCGCGGCATTGTTGTCGGAAGTTTAGGCGCCCACCAATTGAGCGTCAAGCAAAGTCCGGACGATCGGACGGAGCCGCCGCAGCGCGCGGTCCAGCAGCAGCCGGTTTTCCACCCCGTTGAGCCAGCGACTCGCACCTGACGGATGCGGCAGCGGCACGAGCAGCGGCCGGACACGGCTGCGGCCTGGGACCTCCCGACCGGATAGGTCGAAGACCCGGCCGACCAGCTCGTCGAGCGGGCGACCAGGCAGGAACCGTTCATGGGACAGCCCGCCGACCAGGATCAGCAGCTCGGGCTTGATGAGCGCCAGCTGCCGATCAAGGTGCGAGCGGCAGAGGTCGACCTCGGCGCGGCTGGGGCGTCGGTCTCCTCCGCCGCTGCCCTTGCCGGGAAAACACTTGGTGACCGAGGTCAGGTAGACCTGCCGCCGCGCCTGCGCCTCCGATGCAAAGCCCGCGCGGATCAACCATCCCATGAGCACCTTCCTTGACCTTCCCTGGAAGGGCAGCCTGCGGACGGCCTCGACCGCGCCCGGCGCCTGGCCGATGAGCATGATGCGGTTGTCCGCATGGCCGCTGAAAACGGGGGCCGCCTGTGTCAGGTAACCCGCATCGAGGCATCGAGTACAGGCGAGGATCTCGCGGTGAAGTTGAGCGAGGCTCATGAAGACAACCTTACGATCGGCCTTGCAAGGCGGCGGCGCGATCCCCGTTTGAATAGGTGTGAGGAGGGGGCTTCTTCTTTTAGCCGTTGCCGTCGGAACGTCCGGCTGCGGGGGCGCGACGCCGGCCTCCGCGACCGTTGCCAGGACCTATAGCGCCACGGTTCTCGCGGACCATCCGGTGGCCTACTGGCGGATGGATGAGACAACCGGCACCACCATGGCCGACGCCACAGCCAATGCCAACAACGGTCACTACGGGGGTATCTACACGCTCGGGCAGCCGGGCGCGATCGGTGGCGGCAGTGCCGCAGTCGCCTTCGACGGGCAGAGTGGTGCAGCCAGCGTACTGAGCTCAACGAGCCTGCAGGTGAACACAGTGACGATCGAGGCCTGGATCAAGAAACGAGCCGATACCGAATACGGGGTCTACGTCGCCAAGAACGTCGAACCGGGAGGCGGTGCCGGCAGCAGCTGGTTCCAGCTGCTGAACAGCCATCACAACGGCAAATTGGAATTTCGGGTCACCTCCGACGGTTCGCCGTCCCTCGTATCAAACTCGACGCTGGCGCTCAACACCTGGTACTACGTGGTCGCGACCTACGACGGCTCCACGGCCAAGCTCTACGTCAACGGCAAGCCCGACGGCACGCTGAAGGTGACCGCCGTCCCCAAGCAGACGGCCGACCCGCTGTTTCTCGGCCGCCGAATGGACGGGCTCTTCAACGATGCAGCCTTCGCAGACGTCGCGATTTACCCCACCGCGCTATCGGCAGACCGAATCGCTGCCCACTGGCAGGCTGCATCAGGAACGCACTAGGCTAGCCCTAAGAGTCGAGGATCGTCTTCAGGCTCTGCGCAGCCTTGTCGGCATCGCGTTCGTTCATCCGCTCAACCACGGTCTTATCGGCGATCTTGGCGAGAACGCCCTGCGGCACCTCGTAGACGACGTCGGCGGTGACCTGACTGCCACCATCGGCAGGCTCGACGGTGTAGCTGAACGTGCTGTCGACGCCGGTCGTCTTGAATGAGTAGCGCTTGCCTGGCTGATAGTCAGCGGTCTCGGCTTTGCCCTTGATCTCGACCCCCGCCATCACGAACGTCCAATCCCACCGCGTTCCCTTGCGTTTTGGATCGCCGGCAATATTCGCGACCGACTTCAGCGGTGGGATGAAGGCCGGGTGGTTCTCAACATCTGAGATGTAGTCGATCACGGCCTCAGGCTTGCGCTTGACGGTGAACTTCCTGGTGACCTTTGCCATCGATGCCTCCTTGGTCGTTAGACCCTGAAGCGTGGTCTTGGAAACAGCGGCTCGCCGTACTTGCTCAAAAAGCGCTGAGCCACCTTCGCCTTATTGTCCTGCCAGTTCCCGCCAAAGGTCAACGCCTGAACCCGCGGAAAGATTCGATGGGCTCGGATCGTCACCGGCCGACCGCCGAAGCTGAGTTGGTAGCCGTTCTGATCTCGTCTGAACTCGACCAGCACCCGGCGCAGACGGCTTTCGACGGCGTTCGCGAGCTTTTCCGGATCTTCCTTGAAGATGAACCACGTGTGAACACCGAGCCACGAACCGCCGAAAATGACGGCAAAGATCGGCAGCCACACCTGCGCGGGGATAGGTCGGAACAGGGCGTGCACAGCGAAGACGACTCCGTTCAACCACAACACACTGCGTCCTCGGAGGACAATCGGTCCGTGACGGGCGGCAATACACAGCGCGCCAATCGCCAGGACGGCGAGATACGCGAGCGTTATGACCATGACACGTCAGCCAAGAGCATGACTGTTTGCGGCGTCGGTGAACAGGTGGTGTCGCGCGTCCTGGACGATCGGCTGGCCGACCGCTTGAGTGGACGGCTCGCCCTCCGGCAGGCCTACGCGGATTTTCGACGGGCTCGGACCTCTCCGCAGGCGCATGCGGCGATTGCCCACCGGCCGGACGGCCGGCCTTACCTTCCCGCGGAGCCTGAGCTCTGTTGCTCGGTCAGTCACTCCCACCGATACGGAGTGGCCGCGGTGTCCATAGCACCAGTCGGGATCGACATCGAGACGATTCGCCCTCGAGATCCGCGACTGCTCGATTATGTTGCCGAAGAAACCGAAGCGGCAGCGCTGCGCCACCTGGTCGGAAATGCATCGGAGCTGTTGACCTTGATCTGGACGCTGAAAGAGGCGACCGCCAAGGCGTCCGGCCTGGGGTTGGGGCTGGCGTTGCGACGGCTCCGCGTCAGGGCGACTGGGACTCATACCTTCGAGGTCGACGGCTGGAAAGCCGTCACCTACCGGTACGAGCATTTCGTTGTTGGTTTAGCCTTTCAGCAGAGTGCCCACGGCAGGCCACCGATCCGTTGGTATCAGCCACCTCGCCTACCGGCTGCCGCGATCACGCAAGACGCTGGCGGCATTGAAACGATCGAAGCAGGTTCGCTCCAGCGTCAAGTTTCTCACTGAGCTCGGCTTCACCTATAGCTATCTCTCGCAAGGCCCGGAGGACTTTGACGAGCTGGTGGTCGCTGCCGCCGAGGAAGCGATGGAGGACTCGGGCTATTCGCCTGCCCAGATTGGCACCCTCCTTCTCTATTCGGGACTGAATTCCGCTGCGCCCACAGTGGCGAGGGCCTCTGTTCTCGAGCGGTTCCGCTACCCGGCGGCGAAACTTGCCGACCGCCTCAAGTTGCCACATGCCAATGCGATGGCACTGTCGCAACAGGGATGCAGCGGTCTGCTCTCGGCGATCAATCTCGCCGCCCGCATGGTGCAGGCCGGCGATCCGCCCGCCGCCCTCTGCGTCGCCGGCGACGCGCTGCCAAAGAACGTCAACCGCGAGATCATGTACAACGTCATGTCCGACGCCGCGGCGGCGGTCGTCGTGGAACGCGGCTCCCCACGGAACCAGATCGTGACCTTTCACCAGCTCGGGCAGCCGGCGTACTGGGACAGCCCGCAGCAGGAGCGTGAGCTCATCGCCGCTTATTTTCCGATGGCCCAACGCGCCATCTGTGGCGCCATCGACCAGGCGGGCCTGCGTCTCTCGGGCATTCGCTGGATCGTTCCCAGCAATGTCAGCCTGCGGAGCTGGACGATCCTCGCCGAGCTCGTCGGGATCCCGGCGACCCGAATCTGGTCGAAAAACATCGCCCGGATCGGGCATACGGTCTGTTGCGATCACGTCATCAACCTGCATGACATGGCCCGCGAGGGCGCTCTTCGCACGGGCGACCACCTGCTCCTGTTTACGTTCGGCTTCGGCGCGAGCTGGACCAGCCTGATCCTGCAGCATTAGGCGATGACCAGCGCAGGCTCGCTGCTCGTCACCGGGAGTACCGGCATGGCGGGCCGCGAAATCACCCGCGTGTTGTTGATGCGTACCGATGTTCAGCTGACACTCCTGTTGCACCACAACGGTCGCGCAATGAGCCGGCCCCGTCTGCTTCGAGAGGTGTTTCGGCTGGAACCGACCCCGCCGTTGCTCCGGCGCGTCCGGCTGGTCCGAGGGGACCTGACGAAGCCCGGACTTGGCCTCCCAGGCAAAGGAGATGCCGATCTCGCCCGGACCGTGGACGGCATCATTCACGCGGCAGCGACCACGCGCTTCGACCTCGCACTGGCCCAAGCCCGCCGGGTCAACGTCCTCGCCACCCAGCACCTCGTTCGCTTCGCGAAAAACTGCCGCAACCTGACCCGATTCGCGTTGCTGAGCACCGTCTTTGTCAGCGGGCGCCGGCAGGGTCGCATCCTGGAATCCGAACGGGCACACCGTGCCGGTTTCGTCAATACCTACGAGCAATCGAAGTATGAGGCTGAGGCGTGTCTCGAATCGAGTGAGTTGCCGTACGTCATTTACCGGTTGTCAACCCTGGTCGGCGACAGCCAGACCGGCTTCACGAGCCACTTCACCACCCCCCACCAGGCGCTGCGCGTCATGCACCTGGGCCTTGCCTCGCTGGTCCCGGGCTTGTCCGACTATTCGGTGGACTTGATCCCGACAGACTGGGCCGCCACCACCATCGCGAATCAATTTCTGAACGAGTTTCAGCCGGGGCGGGTTGTGCATCTCGTCGCCGGGGCCGCCCGCTCCTACAGCCTCGCGCAAATCATCGATGAGAGCTACGATCGACTGGGTGAGCTCGATCCGGCCTGGAAGGCGCGCCACTATCCGAAACCGGCCATCTCCACCCAAGCCGCATTCCAGCTGCTGGTCCGCTCGGCGGAACAGGCCCGGGATCCGCTGATGCTCGGCGTGCTCCGCATGCTGAGGTACTTCACCGAGCAATTCAGTTACCCAAAGGATTTCGACACGAGAGGGCCTGACGGCGCCCACCCCGCGCCCGATATCCGCGAGTACTACGGCCGGGTGGTGGCGTACTGCCTGAAGACGAAGTGGGGACGCAATGCCTGATCCAAACGGCGAGAGGCTTCTCGACTTCGTCCGGGTCCGCCTCCTCAAGAAGAAAGGGGTGCAAGTCGACGCAGACACGCCCCTCTTCGAGAGCAGGCTCATCGATTCGATCAACATTCTTTACCTGATCGGGTACGTCGAGAAAGGCCTTGGGCGCCGGCTCACCGATGATGAGATCGTCATGTCGAACTTCCGGACGGTGCGAGTCATCGCCAACACCTTCCTCCTTGGCTGACGAGCGGCTGAGGGAAGCGGGTTACGCGTCGTGCGAGGGTGGCGCCGTGCTGCTCTCCGGCCCGGCGGCGGAATTGTTCGGGCGCTGGCGGCACTTCCTTGCTCACCGCATGGCATCCTTGACCGATACCAGGGTCGAGACGCCGGTTTTCATCGATCATCACGTGCTGACCACCTCAAAGTACGTCGCGCACTTCCCTCAGCAAGTCTTCGTGGGGCGAGGCTATCGCGCCCCTCGATCGCGTCCCCGATTCCTGACTCCCGCTGCCTGTCTTGCTTGGTATGGGAGCCTCGAGGGAACGGCGGTTGCCAACGATCATCTCTCGGCATTCGTCGTCGGTCCTTGCGCTCGCGTTGAGGGCGGCCGGGTGGCCTTTCCGTACCGGCTGTCGGGATTTCACATGGCCGAGCTCGTCGTTGTCGGCGCCGCCCGCAGCGTGGACGAGGAGGCCTCGGCAATCGAGCCGATGCTCGCCGAATCCTTTCGTGGACTCGGGATCGGCGGCGGCTTTCGGGCAGCGACCGATGCCTTCTTTCTGCCATCGAGTCGTGGCGCCAGGCTGATGCAGCAGTTGAAGGACTTGAAACGCGAGTTCGTGAGCCCGCTCGACGGGCACGACATCGCCCTCGCCTCGATCAACCGCCACGAGGATTTCTTTGCGAGGGCCTTCCGGATCACCCTGGCGAGTGGCGCCCCGGCCCACTCGTTCTGCGTCGCCTTTGGCCTGGAACGGCTAACGGCCGCCGGGCTTCTCACCTGGGGCCCCGACCCCGCGCAGTGGCCGAAGGCACTGCCGGGGTGAGTACCTTCCACAACCGGACGCGACGTACCGCGTCGATTCCGCGGCGGCTGGTTCGAGAAGGCAAGCTCCATCTCCTGCCCGTGTACTACCTCGGACTCACCACAGCGCTCGGCAAAGAGGCGATTGAAAATTCCGGCAGCTACGATTTCGCGGACCATATTTACGGCAACCGGCCGGCAGGAAAGTTCCTCATCGGCTACCTGCTCGACGCGCTGTTTCTCAACCTCAAGTCTGCCCGCTCCTTCCGATCGCGCTATCTCTATTCGCGCAGCGAAATTCAGCGGCTCATCGTCGAGCGGGCTGACCCGATCGACGTTCTCGCCGTTCCGTGCGGGCTGGCGCGCGAGCTTTTCGATGTGGCGGCCTGGCTGGCCGGTGATCGCCCGACGCGGCAGGTTCGACTGATCGGAATGGACCTCGACGAGGAGCTGACGAGCAGGCTCGCTGGAACCAGCCGGCGGCTCGGCTTGGGCATCGAGTTTGTCTGCGGCGACGCGCTTTCGGCAGACGCTTACCCGGCCCAGCCATTCGACGGGATCGTCAGCCTTGGCTTCACCGAGTTCCTCGATGACTCGCTGGCCGCCGCCTTCTACCGGCTGGCTCACGACAAGCTCAAACCCGGCGGGCGGCTGGTCACGTCAGGGATGCGACCCCATAAGCTTGCGGACTATCTCCTGCGCAACGTCGCCGACCTCCAGACGTCCTATCGGTCGGCGGAGACTTTGAGAGGATTAGCGCGGCAGGCCGGCTTTGAACAGATTTCGACCTACGAGGACCCCACCGGACTGCAGACCATGCTGATTGGAGTAAAGCAGCCGTGAAGACCCTGCAGACCGTCCACCGCAAGCTCTTCGACCAGAAGCTGGAGTGGTCCCGGATCGACAAGCTGAAAGCGCTTGCGCATCCTGAGCAGCTCGAGTTGTTGCGTGAAGCCTGCCTGGTCGAGTCCTTCCTCCCGGTGTACACGGGCAAGATGATGGGCCTATTCTGGGACGACCTCGACGCCACCACCATCTTCACCATCGAGTCGATCGAGGCCTACGGGCATTACTACGTGCTGCGTCGATATCTCGACACAGTGGGATATAAGCCGATCTCCGACCGGGAGGTGGTGGAGCTGCGTGAGCGCGAGCGCAGCGTCGTCTACACCGACCAACTCCGAGAACTTGTCAACTTCATGGGCACGGAGCACTTTGCCGCCCAGTTTTTTATGGACATGTCTCAATTGATGGACGAACCGGTACTGACCGCCGTCCTTCCTGAGTTCGCCGCAGAGGAGGTGGTCCACTCGCAGTTTGCCTTTGACCTGCTGGAGGCGCGGATCCGCACAGACCCGGATGCGAAGGACACCATCCTCGAGCATGCACGCAACTTCAAGCATGTGGGCGCCTACGTCCGCCCGTACGTGCCGCCGGCCAAAGGAGACAATCTACGGACCATCCGCGCCTTCAACGCAAAGTTCGAGAAGCTCCTTGGCCAACCGCTAAGTGACTTCCTGGTCGAGGAGGTGCCTGACCATGTCCCCTGAAGAGCTCCACATCCTGAGTTTCTATCGAGCCTCGGAGCTTGCCGGCTCCATGCTCCTCGGCAAACTTGCCCTGCATACAAACCACGATCACCTGCGCGTGCCGCTCACGGAGCAATGCCTCGAAGAGGCGAAGCACGCCTGGATGCTCACGGAGACCATCCACAAGCTCGGCGCGCTGCCCGTCAAGATCACGCAGACTTACCAGAGCGAGCTGGGCAAGATTTATGGTTTTCCGGAGAGTACCCTCGATATCCTTTGCCTGACTCGGGTGCTCGAGGTCGTCGCGCTCGAGACGTATCAGAAGCATGTGGCGATGCGCGGGGTGACGCCGGCCGTCAAGGTAACGCTGGAGGCGATCATCGAAGATGAGGTCGGTCACATCGATTGGATTCAGGCCGAACTGGAGAAGTACGCCGGCGGTCCGGAGGGACAGAAGGTCAAGGCCGCGATCGCTGCATCCGAGGGGGCCAGCAAGACCGTGAGCGAGAACTTCTATAAAAATCCGATGATCCAGCGCTACCTGGAGTTGGTAACGTGAGCGACGACCTCCTGGAGACCCTTCGCGAGACCCTCTCGATCAAGGAAGGCGAGATCTCGCTCCGAACGCCGATCAGCAAGATCGTCCGGGACTCGATTGATATGGTCGAGCTCGTAGCCGTTCTCAGCGATCGGTACCAGATCGCGGTCGACCCGGACGAGCTTCGCCGCATCAAGACCGTCGGTGATATCGCGCGATACGTGGATGCGCATCGTGGCGATGCGGCCGGTACCGATCACCCCGCTCGCTTCTGAGCCGGTTTAGGTTTTCCTTCTCGGCGCAGCGGCGAGTGTCCTCGGCGGAGGGAAGGCGCGCGGCAGGTCCGC
>DATEHI010000100.1:0-5412 GCA_035279665.1 Candidatus Dormiibacterota bacterium
GCAGCCGGATACGTATCATGTCTTTCCCCTGGGCGACAATGTCACGGTCGGATCGATCCGGCTCGACGCTTTTCCGGACGGCGGCATCTCGCGGGTGCGTGCCATCGGGACCATCGAGCCGGGGGCGCGTCGTCGTGCCGGGTACTCCTGGTTCAATTCGCTGCCGTCAGACCAGGCGGTGGCGTGCCTCCTCGCGGCGGGACTCCCAAGGGACAGCGCGGCGGAGCTGGTGGGGTTGCGGCCCGTGTCGCAGACGCCGTCGGACCTGCGACAACTCGCCCCACTACTCGAAGGGCCCGGGGGCCGCTAACGGGAAGCGGTAGGCCCGCGAGGCCTGTTTGACAAATCGGCCTATCCGTCGTATAAGGCTTGACAACGGCAGCCAGTTGCAGGGGTAAGGGAGTATCGATTTGGCAGGGGTCACTTTCGGCATTTCCCCCGAATGTCTGTGCCACGACGTCCGGGACAACGTAAGGCGAGTTCGCGATCTCGAGCAGGCCGGGTTCGACTACATCTGGGAGGGCGACCACACGCTTCCGTGGCAGCACTCTTCGGGGCACAGTTCGGGGATTTTCACGACACTGGCCGCGTTCCTGGCCAATACCGACCACGCGACCGTCGGCGGCATGGTGATCCCGGCGCTCGGCATCCGCCACCACCCGATCGACGTCGCAATCGAAGTCGCGACCCAGGCGCTGCTCTACCCGGGACGGGTGGCGCTCTGTGTCGGGACCGGCGAGGCGATGAACGAAAAGACGACGACCGGGGCCTGGCCGCCGCTCAAGGAACGCATCGAGCGGACGGTCGAGGGGATCGAGCTCATCAAGAAGGCCTGGAGCTCCCAGGACTACTTCGAGCACAAGGGCAAGCACTACAAAACCTTCTTCTACCTCTATACCAAGCCGGTCGAACCGATCCCGCTACTCTGTGCGTCACAGGGCCCGATCATGGCGCGCAACGCGGGACGCTATACGGAGGGATACGTCGCCGTCGGTGTGCCGCCCGCCCACCACCGCGATGTCCTCATCCCCGCATTCGAAGCTGGCGCGCGCGAGGCCGGCAAGGATCCCAGCTCGATGATGAGATGCGCCTGGGTCTCGAGCTCGTATCACCCCAGCGAGGAAAAGGCGCTGGACGGTGCTCGCGTCTACGGCGGATTGCTCATCCCTGAGGCTTACAGCTACATTCAGGATCCGCGGGTGATCGAACAGCGGGCGCTGCTGGTCAAGGACGACGCGTTGCGGCAGGCCTTCTGTGTGGCATCCAGCGGGGAGCAGATCATCGAACGCTTCGAGGCGTTCATTGATGCGGGGTGTAACCACATTCTTTGGGCCGACATGAGTCCAGATCCGTCCCTGGTCGCGAAGGTGTGCGCCGATGAGGTGCTTCCGCACCTGAAAGCCAAGTACGGGACCCGCATCCGTCAACCTGCATGACCGTGCCGGAGGGTGCCTGGGTCGAAGTCGAACGGGTGATCCTCGAGCCAGGTGAACGCGCACCGGGAATCCCGGCCGATACGGCCGCGGTTCCCTTTGCCGGCCGGGTCCGTGGCTTCCTGGTCGCAGAGTCGGAGAAAGGGCAAACAGCCGAGGTCCGAACGCAGGCCGGGCGGATCGTGAGCGGCCGGCTTCGCGCCGTGCTGCCTCGCAATCCCGCCGATTTTGGTGATCCATCTCCTGAGCTGCTGCGCGCCGCCAAGGGGATGAAAGCGCGCTTGCAGAAGGAGCGGCCAGGCTGATGGCGGTCGGCCACCGGCAGTACGCGGACGTCATGGCTCGCCGGGGCGCCATCATGCAGCACGCCCTCGGCCTCGACTACGCGCAATTCGAGCGGGAGGGCGGCATCGCCTTCGACTACGAGGGCCTTGCCAGCAGCCCGCCCTATGATCTCGAGGCCGTGCGGCGCATTCAGTCGGACTTCAAGGTCGGCGATACACCCCTGTGGGAACTGCCGCGAATCAGTCAGTTGGTGCGTCAGACCGCGCCACGCGGGCACGGAGCGCGGATCGTGATCAAAGATGAGGCGGCCAACGCGGCCGGGAGCTTCAAGGCACGCCGCGCCTCACTCGCGGTGGCGCATGCCGCGGATCTGGGCTACGAGGGTGTGGTCGCTGCCACCTCAGGAAACTACGGGGCCGCGGTCGCCTCGCAGGCAGCGATGCGTGGCATCAAGGCGATCATCCTGCAGGAGGCGTTCGACTCGCACTGGCGCGGACAGCCCGAAATCCTGGAGAAGACGCGTGCCTGTGAATCGTACGGCGCCGAGGTCTGGCAAATGACCGTCGGCCCGGAGCTCTTTTACTGGCACCTGATCACGCTCGAGGAGACGCGCTTTTTCAATGCCAGCCTCTATACGCCCTACGGCATCCTTGGGATCGAGACGCTCGGCGATGAGATCGCGCAACAATGCCGCAGCCAGTACGGGCGCGACCCCGACGTGATCATGATCACCCACTCCGGTGGCGGCAACGTGACCGGAACGGCGCGGGGCTTGGCGCGCGCCGGCGCCCACCCGCAGATCATCGGCGTGAGCGTCGATCTCCGGGGCCTCCACATGGCATCGGATCACGATTTCAATCGCAAGTCGTTTACCACGGGTCACACCGGCTTCGGCTTTCCCTTCACGGTGAACCCGGACCGGGTTGACGTCCCACGCAACGCCGCGCGCGGCCTCCGCTACCTGGACCGCTACGTCACGATCACCCAGGGGGAGGTTTTCTTTGCGACCCAGCTGCTCGCGGAACTGGAAGGACTCGAGCGCGGTCCCGCCGGAAACACATCGCTGGCTGCGGCCCTGTCGGTGGCGCGCGAGTTACCCAGCGATGCGATCGTGGTCGTCCAGGAAACGGAGTACACCGGGGCCGGCAAGCATCCGACCGCGCAGCTAACGATGGCACGCAACATGGGCATCGACGTCCGGTTGGGCGACCCGAAAGACAATCGACCCGGCAAACTGATCGTGATCCCAGAGGAAATCGACCAGGTCCAGACAACCGACATCGACCTGAATGGGCTGCGCCGTTCCTACCTCGGCCGGATCGCCGACGCCCGACCCGCCAGACCGCTGACGGCCGAAGAGACCCAGTTCCTCGCCGAAGAGACCGGCGTTCCCCTCGACGAGCTCGCGGGTCTTTGGGAAGAAGTGGCCCACCGACCTCGGGCAAAGCGGGCGTAATGTTCGACACCCTGGTCACCAACGCGCGCATCACCGACGGGACGGGCAACCCGTGGTTCCCGGGGGAAATTGGCATCAGGGGCGACCGGATCGAGGCCATCGGAAAGCTCGACGGCCGGACGGAGGCTCGGCAGGTGATCGATGCCCAGGGCCACATGGTCGCTCCCGGGTTCATCGACATCCATTCCCATTCAGAATTCCTGCTGCCGGCGAAAGGCCATGCCGATGTGCTGGCCCCATTCGTCAGGCAGGGCATCACCACCATCGTGACCGGCAATTGCGGCTACGCGCCGGCACCCGTCAACCCGCAGACGCTCGAACAGATGAAAAGCTACACGACGTTTCTCAAGGGCGAAGAGTTGCCCTGGCAATGGCGAAGCTTCGGGGAGTTCCTCGATTACCTCGAGAACAATGGCGTTTCGATGAATGTCGTCCCAATGGTCGCCCACGGCCCGGTCCGCATCCACGAGGTTGGATTCGAGGGACGCGAGTTGACCCCCGATGAGTTCGGGCGCATGAAGGATCTGATCCGGCGCTCGGTGGAGGAAGGCGCCTTCGGCTTTTCGACCGGGCTGCTCTACGCGCCTGGCATCTTCGCGCCGCCGGAAGAGATTGTTGAGCTGGCCTCGGCCTTACCCAAGGACGCGATCTACACGTCGCACGTGCGCGGCTCGAGCGAGACCCTCATTCCGGCGACGCGCGAGGTGATCCGCGTGGGGGAGGAGAACGGGATCGCCTGCCAGCACTCGCACATCGAAGCTTTCGGGCGACCGAACTGGCCACGGCTTGACCAGGTGATCGAGTTGCACGAGCAGGCGCGGGCGCGCGGCGTCAATAGTGGCTTCGATGTCATTCCCTACATCGCCGCCAATACCACCCTGCTCGCGATCTATCCGCCCTGGGCGCTGGCCGGCGGCGTCGATGCGCTGTTGAAGCGGTTGCGTGACCCGCAAGAACGCCGAAAGGTCGGGCGATCGATCGAGGAGGACGTTCCCGGCTGGCCGTGCTGGACCCCGGGGGGATGGCCGCACAACCTGGTCGAGGCCACTGGCTGGAAGAACGTGTGGGTGATGTGGGTCGAGAGCGATCGGAACAAGGCGCTCGAAGGCAAGAGCCTCCAGGCGATCGCTGACGAGCGAGGCAAGGATCCCTTCGAGGTCGCCGCCGACCTGACCGTGGAGGAAAACGGGCACGCGATGTGCCTCTACTTCGGCGTCTCCGGCGAGCTCAACGACGAGGCCTGGCTGGAGAAGCTCATGGCGCATCCCTACGCGGCGTTCGAGACGGACGCGATCATCACCGGGAAGGGGGTTCCGCACCCCGCCGGCTATGGCGCCATGCCGCGCGTGCTCGGTCACTTCGTACGCAATCGGAAACTGTTCCCGCTCGAGGATGCCGTCCGCCGGATCACCTCTCTCCCTGCCCGGCGGTTTGGGCTGAAGAAGCGTGGGGTGATCCGGGAGGGTGCCTTTGCCGATCTCGTGATCTTCGATGCGGCAACCATCGACGATCGAACCACCTATACCGAGCCGGCTCAGGCGCCGGTCGGGATCGACTACGTGATGATCAACGGCCAGGTGGTGGTCGATCACGGTCGCTACGATTCGAAGAAGTTACCCGGTCAGGTGATTCGGAAGGGCGCGGCGAACGCGTAGGGTCCTGATGGTCAGCCGTTTAGTATTCGCTTAGGTACGGGGGCGATATGGCGTCGAAAAAGGAACTTCCGCAGACGGAAACCGTCTCGGTCGAGCGCGATGCCGTGCTGGGCCAAAGGATCCACGAGTTTCGGTCCGAACGCGGGCTCACCCTGGCGGGGCTCGCGGCCCGCGTGGGGGTCACCCGGAGCTTTCTCAGCAGCGTCGAGCGAGGGATCGCCTACCCGTCGATCATGGTGCTGCGTTCGATCGCGGCCGCCCTCGAGATCCCCGTTTTTCTCCTGTTCACCGGGCGGGAATCGAATGGCATTGTGGTTCGAAAGAAGCAGCGAAAGATGATCCGCCACCCCAACGCCCCGTACTCGTACGAGCTGGTCTCGCCCGACGTGCAGCATCGGATGGAAATGATCATCATGCGACTGCGCCCGGGCGCCGACCCGGCCCCGCGGGCGCATGAGGGCGAGGAATGTGCCCTCGTGTTGAGAGGCCATGTCGTCATCACTGTCGGCGGGATCGATTACGAACTGACTGAAGGCGATTCGATCTATTACAACGCCGGGCTGCCTCACAAAGCCCGGGTGAT
>DATEHI010000101.1:0-5717 GCA_035279665.1 Candidatus Dormiibacterota bacterium
CCTCGGCCTCGAACCAGATCTCGCCACCCTCCGCCAGGCGTTGCGTGATCAGGTCCTTGACCACTTCCTGCTGGCCGTAGACGGTGATGCCCCGACCGGTCAACCGGCGGAAGTCGATGCGATGCTCCTCTCCGGCGAAGCGCAGCCTGATGCCATCGTGCGAGAGGCCCTCCCGTTTCATGCGATCGCCAACCCCGCTCGAGGCGAGGAGATCGGTCGATCCATGTTCGAGGACACCCGCCCGTACACGGCGCTCGACGTAGTCGCGGCTGCGCCGCTCGAGCACGACGGAGGTGATGCCCTGCCGGTGCAGGAGATGCGACAGCATCAACCCGGCCGGCCCGGCCCCGATGATGCCGACCTGCGTCATCCGGCTTCGGAAATTTCGCCCCCACCCCGGCCCTCCCTCAGAGGGAGCGAGCGCTCATTGCGGAGACGCTCGTCGGCGTCGACCATGAGGTTGAGCATCCGCAGCAGCTCCGCCTGCTCGCACTCGGACAGCACCGATACCAGCAGCCGGTTCATGTGGACCGCCTTCGGGATCAAGCGCTCGGTGGTGCGCTGCCCCGCCGTCGTCAATCGGAGCAGGTTGCGTCGTGCGTCCCGCGGGTCCCGGATGCGCTGGATCAGCCCGCGGGCCTTGAGCCGGGCGACGACCTCAGCCGTCGTCGAGCGGTCCAGCGAGACCCGTTCGCCCAGCGTTTTCTGGTCGATGTTCTTCTCCGCCCGCAGCGCGTAGAGAACGGCGAACTGGGGAGAGGTCACCTCGGAGGAGACCTGCGCGTTCCAGAGCCAGTAGTGCACTTGCTGGGCGCGCCGAATCAGGTGACCGGGGTGGCGGCGCAGGTCTTCATGCGAGGTTGACATAGGCCGGTTCTGAAACTATATTCCGTGTACTGACGAATTTGAAGCCCTGAAGAGGGAGGGAGAGCGGACATGGCCGACCAGGGGTTGTCGTTCGAGCGGCGAGTCAGCCGCCGGCAGGTCTTGAAGACGATCGGAGGGGGCGCGCTGATGCTCGGCTCGGCCGACCTGCTCGCCGCCTGTGGTGAGATCAAGGGCTCCAGCACGCCGAGCGCCGGCACCATCGTGATCGGCTACGTCAGCCCGCAAACCGGCGCGCTGGCCGGGTTTGCCTCGGGGGACAACTTCGTCCTCAACCAGGTGAGGGGCACGTCCACCTTCAAGAATGGATTCAAGCTCGGCAGCAAGACCTATGACGTAAAGATCGTCGTCAAGGACACACAGTCGAGCCCGGATCGGGCTTCGCAGGTCGCGCGCGAGCTGATCTTAACGGACAAAGCGGACCTCATCCTCACGTCCTCGACCCCGGAGACGACGAATCCGGTAGCGGACGCGTGTGAGGCGGGTGGCATCCCCTGTGTCTCGACGATCGTGCCCTGGGAGGCGTGGTTTTTCGCCCGCGGCGGGAAGCCCGGGACCGGCTTCAACTTCACCACGATGTTCTTTTTCGGCATGCAGCAGTTCGGAGAATGCTTCATCCCGATGTGGGCTCGGATGAGCACCAACAAGGTCGTCGCCTTCACCTACCCCAACGATGCCGACGGCAACGCGTTCCGCGACAACAAGACCGGTCTCGAGTTCTACTCCGCGCAGGCCGGCTACCACAACATCGACGGTGGCGCCTACACCGACGGGGCGACCGACTACAACAGCATGATCTCCAGGTTCAAGAGCGCCGGTGCGCAGCTGTTCACGAACGCGCCAATCCCGCCCGACTTCAACGCGATGTGGAGGCAGGCGGCCACCGCCGGCTTCAAGCCGAAGCTGGCGACGGTGGCCAAGGTCTTGCTCTTCCCGGCGGATACCGCAGATCTCGGCGACCTGGTCAACAACGTGGCGACCGATGCCTGGTGGACGCCATACCACCCCTACACCTCGACGCTCACCGGGCAGACCTGTAAGCAATTCGCGGATGCCTTCGAGTCGTCCACCGGGAAGCAATGGGTGCAGAGCATCGGGTCCGTGCACTCCCTCTTCGAGATCGCCCACAAGGCGTTCACCGCCGTCGACGACCCCCATAACCACACGTTGGTTGCGACGCAGCTCAAGAGCATGAACTACACAGGGATCAGCGGGCCGCTCGATTTCACCAAGGGGCCGGTTCCGGGTGTGGCGATCCAGAAGCCGGTTGGCGTGCAGTGGAAGAAGGGGTCGAAGTTCCCGTACAGCATGGTCGTGGTGGACAACAGCGCGAACAAGAACGTTCCCGTGAACGGAGACCTCGTCGCGACCAATCCATGACGGCGGAGGCGGCCCTGCTCGAGCTGGCCGGCGTCAGCAAGCGCTTCGGCCAGATCACGGTCGCGGATAGCCTGTCGCTGCGCTTCAAGGCGGGGGAGACGGTTGGAATCGTTGGCCCGAACGGGGCCGGGAAGAGCACGCTCTTCGCGATGATCGCCGGCGACCTGAAGCCCGACGCCGGTGACGTGCGCCTGGACGGGCAATCCGTCCTCCGGCTCGATCCCGCGACTCGGTGTCGGATGGGAATCGCGCGCACGTACCAGGTGCCGCGTCCATTCGAGAACATGACTGTCTTTGAGAACCTGCTGGTGGCGGCCTATAGTGGTGGCCATCTCTCGCGAATTCAGGGCTACAGCGCGGCGGCCCGGATCCTCGAGGAGACCGGATTGTCGCAGGACGCGAACCGTCCGGCCGGACATCTCGGATTGCTCCAACGGAAACGCCTCGAGCTTGCCCGCGGGCTGGCGACGCAACCGCGCATCCTCTTGCTCGACGAGGTCGCCGGCGGCCTGACAGACCCCGAAGTCGCGGAGTTGGTCGAGATCGTCGAGCAGGTGCGGCAGCGCTCGGTCGCGATCGTCTGGGTAGAGCATGTCGTGCACGCGTTGACCCGCGCCGTCAGCCGCATCATCTGCCTCGCCGGCGGCCGCCTCATCGCGGAAGGCGAGCCGCAGGAGGTGCTGGCCAACCCGGAGGTCAAGGAGGTGTACCTGGGGGTCGACATCGATGCTTGAGGTTCGCAACCTGACTGTCCGGCACGGCTACTTGCAGGCGCTCACGGATATCAGCCTCACGGTGTCGGCGGGCGAGACCCTCGCCATCATCGGCGCCAACGGGGCGGGGAAGTCGACGCTCCTGCGCACGGTCATCGGCCTGCACCGGCCCAGCGCCGGCTCGATCCTGCTCGACGGCGCAGACATCACGGCACTGCCGCCGCATGCCCGGGTCCGCCAGGGCATCGCCCTCGTCCCCGAAGGGCGCCGGCTGTTTCCTTCGCTCAGCGTCGAGGAGAACCTGCTGGTTGGCCGATCAACGGACCGGGCCGGTTCGTGGGCCTTGGAGCGTGTCTTACAACTCTTTTCGTGGATGGGGGATCGGCGGCGCGAGCCGACCGTCCACCTCTCCGGAGGCGAGCAGCAGGCGGTGGCCATTGGGCGCGCCCTGATGGCGAACCCGCGCGTGCTCCTCCTCGACGAGCTGTCCCTCGGGCTGGCGCCCATGATGGTTCGGCGCATCTACAGCGTGTTGCCCGAGCTGATCCAGGATGGTATGGCGGTCCTCCTCGTTGAGCAGGACGTCGCCCAGGCATTGCGGGTCGCCAATCGTTTTCAATGCCTGCTCGAGGGCCGCACGACGCTCGAGGGGAAGCCGGCGGAGGCGACCACGGCAACGATCGAAGCCGCCTACTTCGGGCTGGCGGGACGCACCGGCCCCGGGAGCGCCGCATGAACTGGGTCAACGCCATCGTCCAGGGGGTCCTCATCGGCGGCCTCTACGCGCTCCTCGCCTGCGGTCTGTCCCTGCTCTTCGGCGTGGTGCGTGTCGTCAACCTCGCGCACGGTGACTTCGCGGTGCTGGCCGCCTACCTCGCGCTGGTCGTGGTCTCGACCACCCACGTGCCGGCGCTCCTCACCTTTGTCATCGTCGCGCCGCTCTTCGCCGTCTTCGGCTACGCGGTGCAGCGGCTGATCATCCAGAAGAGCCTCGAGGTCTCGCCACTGACGACATTGCTCGTGACCTTCGGGCTCTCCGTCGTCATCCAGAACCTCTTGCTGGTCGTTGCCTCCGCCGACAGCCACTCGTTCGATCTCGGCAGCCTGATCTCGGCCGCTCTGCGGGTAACCCCCGAGCTTTCCATCGGCTATGTGCCGCTGATGATCTTCCTGACGGCGGTGGTCGTTCTCACCGGCCTGCAGCTCTATCTCTCGCGCACCGCGATGGGTCGCGCCATCCGGGCGTCGGCCGATGACCAGGAAGCGGCGTCGATCGCGGGCGTGAACACCCGCCATGTGTTCGGGATCGCCGCGGCGATCGCGTTTGCCACCGTCGCCCTCGCCGGCCTGGCGCTGGGAAGTTCCTCGTCATTCGATCCGAGCGCCGGCCCCGCGCGACTGATCTTCGCCTTCGAGGCGGTCATCATCGGCGGTGTGGGTTCGCTCTGGGGGACCCTCCTCGGCGGCATCATCCTTGGCGTGGCGCAGGCGATCGGCGCACAGATCGATCCGAGCTATGGCGTGCTCGCGGGTCACCTTGTGTTTCTCGCGGTGCTCGCGCTGCGTCCGCAGGGTCTGATCCGCGCTCGGCTGGCCATATGATCTCGCCCAGCGCGGCCAGCCCTGCGAAGACCGCGGTCGTGCGGGTCACGCGCTCCCGGCGGTCGGCGTTGTGGGGGCTGATCGGCGCGGTGGTCGTGGTCATCCTGCTCGCGACCCTTCCCTACGTCGTTTACGCGGACGTGACCGATCTCCTGGTCAACGCCTTCATCCTGCTGGTACTGGCCAGCATGTGGAATCTGCTCGCCGGCTACTGCGGGCTGATCTCAGTCGGCCAGCAAGCCTATATCGGCGTCGGTGCCTACACCGTGCTGGTGCTGGCGCAGAACGGCATCAACCCCTACCTGGCGATCCCGTTCGCCGTCCTTATCGCGGGCGCAATCGCGGTGCCGGTGTCGTTCCTGGTCTTCCGCCTGCGCGCGGAGTACTTCGCGATCGGCACCTGGGTCGTGGCGGAGGTCTTCTTCCTTGTTCTGGTCCGCTTTCGCTCGCTGGGCGGCGGTACCGGGACCAGCCTCCCGGGGCTGGCGCTGATCGACCCTGTGTTTCGTGGGGCGTTGACCTACTGGAGCGCGCTCGCTGTGGCCGCGGCGGCGCTGCTCGCCACCTACCTGCTCCTTTCCAGCCGGATGGGATTGGACCTGACGGCGATCCGCGACAACGAGGTGGCGGCGCGCAGCGCCGGCGTGCGCGTCACCTGGGCGAAGCGCGTCGTCTATGTCGTATCCGCGGCGGGGTGCGGCGCGGGCGGGGCGCTGCTGATCATCAGCCAGCTCAATGTCCTCGCCAGCGCGATCTTCAGCGTAGGGTGGTCGGCGAAGATGATTTTCGTGGCGCTCATCGGCGGTGTGGGCAGCATCGAAGGGCCGATCGTCGGCACGGCGATCTTCACCGTCATCCAGCAGACGCTGGCGCAGTACGGCGCCTGGTACCTGATCCTGCTCGGGTCACTGGCGGTCGCCGTCGCCATGTTCTTGCCCAAGGGGATCTGGGGCCTGGTCAGCAGCCGCCTGCATCTGCAGGTCTTTCCGGTCGGCTACTGGTTGCATCGATGAACGAAGACGAGCGCGAACCGCCGTATCTCTATCCCGACTACGTCGGGACGCGTTTGCGCGCGCCGGCGAAGCCGTTGGTCAACCTTCCCGAGGGGTTTCATGATTTCCCGGCGCCGTTGTTTCC
>DATEHI010000102.1:0-32721 GCA_035279665.1 Candidatus Dormiibacterota bacterium
GCCTTCTGAAGGGTCAGGAAGGTGGTCTTCGCCTGGTCGAGGAACGACGCGTCGTTGAAAGAGGGATCCCGGGTCAGCAGCTGCTGGCGGGCCTGCGCCGACACGGATTGCCCGCTGACGTTGGCGAACTGCTTGACCTCGTCATCCGTGTCAAACGGATCCTTCTCGAGCGGCGGGAACTTGGGCATCGGCGGTATATCGCCCACCGGCCGAATTCCCTGCGCCTCTGGTCCAGGCTCGGGACGACAGCATTGCCTTCTGCCGTGGGCGCGTGCTCTAATACACGGCGTGACCCGCGCCGTGGTCCATGCTTTCGTTTCTGATGGGCGCGAAAGCCCAGCCATGCCTATCAGCGCCTAGCCTGTGTACCTGAAGTCGCTGCAGCTGCAGGGGTTCAAGACCTTTGCGCGCCGCACCGAGCTGCCCTTCAGCCGTGGCATCACGGCGATCGTCGGTCCCAACGGCAGCGGCAAGTCGAACCTCGTCGATGCCATGCGCTGGGCGCTCGGTGAGCGAAACGCGCGTGGGCTGCGCGGCCAGCGGATGGAGGATGTGATCTATTCCGGCGGTCCCGGTAAATCCGCCGTCGGCATGGCCGAGGTCACGCTGGTCATTGACAACGCCGACCAGCGGCTCAATGTCGAGTTCAATGAAATCGAAGTCGCCCGCCGCCTGTATCGCTCCGGTGAGAGTGAGTACCTGATCAACGGCGCGCGGGCGCGGTTGAAAGACATCGACGCGCTGCTGGCCAGCACTGGCCTGCGCCAGGACGGCTACGCCATCACGGCGCAAAACGACATCGACTTCGTGATCCAGGCCGCGCCGGCACTCCGCCGCGAGCTGATCGAAGAGGCGGCCGGCGTCCGGCGCCTCCGCGATCAGCGGCAGGAGGCCATCAACCGCCTGGCCGAGGCGGATCGTGACATGCGGCGGGCACGTGACATCCTCAATGAGCTGAGTCCTCGCGCCGAGGAGCTGCGGCTGCAGGCCGCCTCGGCCGAGGAGTACAAGAAAGTCGCCGACGCGCTCAGGACCCTGCAGGGCAGCCTCGCCCGCGACAGCTGGCGCAAGGCGATGGTGCAGCTGCGCAAAGCACTGGCACGGCAGCAGGCCGCGAACCACAAGCGGATCGCATCGGCACAAACGGTCGCCGCGTTCGAACCGCGCTACGCCGAGCACCGCGCGGCGCTGCTCGCCGCCCGCGAGGCCCGCTGGCGGCACCAGGAGGCGGTCGCAGACGTTCGGCTGCGCCTCGCCGAGAGCCAGCACCAGGCGCGCATTGCCCAGGAGCGCAACGCCGCAGCCGTTCAGGCCCTCGAAGCCTTGCAGAGCGAGCTCGCCCGACTGAACGCTTCGGAACAGGCAGGAAGCCGGGTCGTCGATGAGTTGGCGCGCGCAGCCGAGAGCGCGCGGACCGAGCTGGAGGCGGCAAATGGCGCGCTTCAGGCTGCAGCCGACGCCGAACGTGCGGCGCGCGAGGCCCAGGCCGCGCTGGAGGCGGACCGCCTGGCGCGGCAACAGCAGCGCCACGAGGCATCGCGAGAAACCGTGGCGATCGAGGCCGAGCTCCGCCAGCTGGAAGGGCGCCGTCAGTTTCTGACCGAGCAGCAACAGCAGGCGCGCAGCCAACTGGAGGCCTGGTCGGTTCGGCACGGCTCGCTGAGCGACGAGTTCGAGCGGCGGACACGCACCGCCGAGGCGGCGACCCGCGCGCTGGCGGAGGTGAGCGAGGCGAACGTGGCGATCGAGCAGCGGGTGGCGGAGACCGACGCCGCGCTGGAGACGGCGCGTAAGGGGATCGTTGAGCACGAGGCGGCGTTGCGCACCCTCGAGGCAGAACTTGGCGCGCTACGGACACTGTTGGACGGAGCCCAGCGTCGCGGGCCGCTGCGGATTGACCGTAATTGGGAACGCCTGCTCGAACTGATCGAGGTCGAGCCGAACCACCGGGCGGCCGTCGAGGCGGCGCTCGAGGGATGGCTCCACGGTTGGGTCGCCCCCAGCCGGGACGGAATCGCCAGCGCCGCCTCGGCGGTGGCCGCCGCCGAGGATGCGCGCGAGACACTACTCCATGCTCCGGAAGATTTGTCGTCGTCGGCCCCACCCGAGGGGCTTCGGTCCGTCATTGACCTGGTGCAGGCTCCCGACCATGTGCGGCGGCTCGTCGCCCACCTGCTGCGCGGCGTGGTGCTGGTCGCGGATCGGTTGGACGCCGCCCGCGTCGTGGAGCAGCACAGGGATTTACGAGCGGTCACTCCCGCCGGTGAGATCATCACCGCCGTCTCTTACCGAGGCGGAAAGGCGGCGGATCCGGTGCTGGAGGTCCAGGCCCGGATCCGAGACGCCGAACACGCACTCGATGGCGAACGTCAAGCCGCGCTGGCGGCTGCCGAGGCGGTGGAGCGCGTCGCCATCGCCCGAGCGGAGCTCGCCGCGCAGCGTCAGGCGATTGTTACGCGCGTTGACCGGGCCCGCACGGTGGCGGCGCAAGCGGCGGGGGCGCTGGCCGCCGCGACTGAGGCGGTCCAGCGGGAGAGCCCGCAGGAGGCGCACTTGCGCCAGCAGCTGATCCGCATCGGCGGACTCCTTCAGCAGGCGGAGCAAGTCGAGGTCGAAACGCTCGATCGCCAGCGCACGCTCGCTGAGGCGGAGCTGGCGTCGGATCAGGAACTTGCGGCGCTGGAACCACGGGTTCACGGCGCGGCCGCCACGCTCCGCGAGCTGCTGGAGCAACGCCAGGAGACCGAGCTGCGGGCGGCGCTTGCCCGCCAGCGCTCGGATGACCTGGTTCGGCAGCTCGAGCGCGCCCAGCAGGTGCTTCAGGCGCACGGGGATGAGGTGGCCCAGCGTCGCGGCGCCGAGGCGGAGTTGGCGGTGCAGCCGGCCTTGATCAACGAGGAACGCCGGCGGTGGCTCGGGACGGCGGAGGCGCTGGCCGCGGAACTTGCCACCCTCGAGTCCGCTCAGCTTCCGGATGGCGAAACCCTGGACGCGTTGGAGGCTCAGTTGCGCGAGGACGAACAACGCAACGTCAGCCTGCAGGTCGAGCTCGCGCATGCCGACGATTCGTGGACCGCGTCGGTCGCCGAAGGCGATGCGGCTCAGGCCGAGGTCGACCGGTGCGCCCATGCGCTCCGCGAGGGTGGCCAGGAAATCGAGGACGACACGGAGCCGATCGAGGAAGTCGACTGGCAAAAGACCGAACGCGAGGTCTCACGATGGCAGCGACGCCTCGATGCGATGGGCGCCGTCAACCTCCTCGCGCCTGAGGAGTATGCGCAAGTCCGCGACCGCTGCGACAGCCTCGCGGCGCAACTGAGCGACCTGGAGGCTGCGACGGCCCAACTCAACGAGCTCCGCCAGCGGCTCGAAGATGAGATCGATACCCGCTTTCGCACCGTGTTCCAGGCGGTGGCGGTCAACTTCCAGGAATTCTTTGCCGAGCTGTTCGAGGGTGGCCGCGCGACCTTGCGGGTCGAGGCCCAGGAGGAGGGCAACCCGCTCGACGACGGCGTCGAGATCCTGGCACAAACGCCCGGCAAGCGGCTTCAGCCCCTGACGCTGCTTTCCGGCGGTGAGCGGGCGCTGACCGCATTGGCGTTCCTCTTCGCCCTGCAGGCCGTCAATCCCAGTCCCTTCTATGTGCTCGATGAAGTCGATGCGGCGCTCGACGATGCCAACGTCGTGCGTTTCAACCGGGTGTTGAAACGACTCGCGGCGGACCAGCAATTCCTGATCGTCACGCACAATCACTCCACGATGGCGCAGGCCGAGGTGCTCTATGGCGTTACGCTCGGCGAGCACGGCATCTCGCGCATCGTGTCGGTCCGACTCCACCAGGACGCCTTGGTCCCCGTCGGTGAACGCTCCGCCTAATCCAGATGAGACGGCGCCCGGCGAGCGCCAGGGATTCTGGAAACGCTTTTCGAAGACCGTCGAGGCAGGGCGTCAGAGCTACGTCGCGGATCTCAAAGAAGTCTTTGGCCGCGCCGCACTCGATGACACGTTCTGGGATGACCTCGAAGCGACATTGATCGCCGCCGACGCCGGCGTGCCCACCACCGAGCGGGTAGTTGCCGATCTGCGCCGCCAGGCGGCCGGCGCCCACCTTCGTTCCCCCTCCGACGCACTCCGCTACCTGAAGGACGACCTGGGACGGCAGATGGGCGGGCAGCCGCGGGCGCTCAACCTCGAGGGGGCGCCGGCTGTGATCCTCGTGGTGGGAGTCAACGGCTCGGGCAAGACGACCACGATTGGGAAGCTGGCCCACCTGCTGCGGCGCGAAGGCCGGCGCCCGCTACTGGCCGCCGCCGACACCTATCGAGCGGCGGCCATCGAGCAGCTGCGCCTCTGGGGCCAGCGTGCCGGGGTCGACGTGGTCGCGCATCAGCCAGGGTCGGACCCGGGAGCGGTCGCCTTCGATGCCGTGCAGGCGGCGCGCGCGCGAGGCGCCGGTCCCGTCATCATCGATACCGCCGGCCGGCTGCACACCCGAACCGACTTGATGGAGGAGCTGCGAAAGGTCCGCCGGGTGCTGGAGCGGCTCGATCCGAAGGCCCCGCACGAGGTGCTGGCTGTGCTCGACGCGCATGTCGGACAGAATTCGGCGCAGCAGGTCAAGGTCTTCCAGGAGGCGATCGGGCTGACCGGGCTCGCGGTCACCAAAATGGATGGCAGCGCCCGGGCGGGCGTAGTGCTTAGTATCGAAGCTGAGCTGTCGGTGCCGGTGAAGCTGGTCGGCGTCGGCGAGGGACTTACGGACCTGATCCGGTTCGATCCCGGGCAATACTTGGATGCGCTGTTGCGCTTGGAGGAGGGCGGATGAGTACCGACGAGAACGCGAAGGCGTTCGTCAAGCTGGTCACTGCGAACGGCCTATCGGAGGCAGACGTCTGGAAAGCGGTGCTGGAAGCTTCCGGCATCCAGGTTTTTCTGCGCCATGAGGCGATGGCCGCCGTCATCCCCGAGACCGCTGGCGAGATCGCCGCGGTCGATCTCTGGGTATCGCGTGAGCAAGCGGCCGAAGCCCTACAGATCCTGCAGGATGAGCGGGTCGAGGCCGCCGATGAGGACGAACCCCTCTGACCGTCATCATCCTCGGGGTATTCGCGGCTGTGATCGGTCTCATAGCGCTGACGGCTGTGGTGCTGGGCATGCTCTGGCTGGTGCAGTTCGTCCTGCATAACGAGGAGAAGCGGACCCGGGGCGGCTGACGCCCGTATACTGTCAAGGTTAAATGCTTGACAGTGCTCTGCGCCGCCAGCGGCAGCTCCGCCTGCTCGATCTGTACGGCTCGCTGCTGACCGACCACCAACGCCGCATCTTGCACTTCGCATGGGAGCTCGACTGGTCCTACGGCGAGATCGCACAGCGCGAGGGTGTTTCGCGGACGGCTGTTTACGACGTCGTGCGGCGGACCACGTCGAACCTCGACGAGTACGAGCGCAAGCTCGGACTGATGCGGGCCCAGCGTGTTTGAGTCCCTGACCGAGCGCCTCGACCAGGCGCTCAAGAAGCTGACCGGTCGGGGCAAGTTGACCGAGGCCGATGTCGATGCGGGCCTGCGCGAGGTGCGACTGGCCCTGCTCGAGGCTGACGTCAACTACAAGGTAGTCAAGGATTTTATCGCCAACATCCGGACTCGGGCCGTGGGCGCCGAGGTGATGGACAGCCTCAACCCGGGACAGCAGCTGGTCAAGATCGTCGACGAGGAGATGGTCCGCCTGCTGGGCGACCGGGTGCCCATGACCTATGCCCCGTCGCCCCCCACCGTGATCGTGCTCGCCGGACTGCAGGGGTCGGGCAAGACGACGACCGCGGCCAAGCTGGCTCTTTTTATCCGCCGCGAAGGCCACCGGCCGCTGCTGGTGTCGACCGACGTGCGACGTCCGGCTGCGATGGAGCAGCTCGAGATCCTTGCCAAGAGCATCAACGCCCCGTCGTACGCTCCTCGCGGCACTGATCCCGTCACGATCGCCCGCGACTCGCTCGCTGAGGCCCGGCGCGTGAACGCCGACGTGATCATCGTCGACACGGCGGGCCGGCTCCAGGTCGACGAGGACCTGCTTGCGGAGCTGAAGCGAATCACCGATGCGGTGCCGGCGCAGCACCGGCTCCTCGTGCTCGATGCCATGACGGGCCAGCAGGCGGTCAACGTCACCAGCGCCTTCCAGCAGACGATCTCGCTGAGCGGCGCAATCCTCACCAAGATGGACGGCGACGCGCGGGGCGGGGCGGCGCTGTCGCTCCGGGCGGTGACGCAGTGCCCGATCGAGTTCGTCGGCGTCGGTGAAAAGCTGACGGATTTCGAGATCTTCTATCCCGATCGGATGGCGTCGCGCATTCTCGGGATGGGCGATGTGCTGACGCTGATCGAGAAGGCACAGGATCACGTCGATGCCTCGCAGGCGAAGGAGATGGAGAAGAAGCTCCGCGCCGGCCGCCTCACCCTCACGGATTTCATGGAACAGCTGAAGCAGGTGAAGAAGATGGGTCCGCTGGAGGGGATTATCGGCATGCTGCCCGGTGCTGGGAAGATCAAGAACCTGGCCGGCGCGCTACCCAACGATGACCAGTTAAAAGAAATGGAGGCGATCATCCTCTCGATGACGGCGGCCGAGCGCGAGCGACCCGAGGTGATCGATGGCAGCCGGCGTCGCCGTATCGCGCGGGGAGCCGGGACCGACATCGCGGCCGTCAACCGGCTGCTCAAGGGTTTTCAGCAAATGCAGCAGATGATGAAACAGATGGGGAAGGGAAAGCGAATCAAGGGATTGCCCATCGATCCCGCACAACTTTCGCCCCGCTTTTCCACGCCGGAGCGGGGCCCCAAATTCTTGAAAGGCTAGGAGGTCCTAATTTGTCGGTAAAGATTCGACTTCGACGGATCGGCGCAAAGAAACACCCGTTCTATCGGCTTGTGGTGGCGGACACCCGCTCACCCCGGGACGGTAAGTTCATCGAAATTCTCGGCACCTACGATCCGATGCAGGAGCCGCCGAAGCTGAATATCGACGAGGAGAAGATCAAAGCCTGGCTGCAGAAGGGGGCGCGCCCGTCCGACACCGCGCGGGCGTTCTTGATCGGCCGGGGACTGCTGCCCAAGGAATCGGCGAAGAAGCGGCCGACCAAGCCGACGAAGGCCGAAGCCGCTGCCGCTGCCGCCAAAGCCGCGGCACCTGAGGGAGGCGCCCCCGTAGCGGCCGCCGCCGCGACGAAGGGAGCCTAGCAATGCACGACTACACCGACCTGGTGAGCTACATCATCAAGGCGATGGTCTCGAAGCCGGAGGACGTCAAGGTGGCGATGATCGAAGGTGAGCGAACCAACCGGGTGGAGGTGACGCTTGCCACCGATGATGTCGGCAAGGTGATCGGCCGAGGGGGACGCAACATCGATGCGATCCGCGCGGTCGTCCGGGCGGCCGCCCTCAAGAACCACGATCGGGTGATGGTCGAGATCGTGTGACAGTCGAGCCGGAGCCCGAGCTTCGGATCGGGCGCGTGCTCAAGGCCCACGGCGTCAAGGGCGCCGTGCGCGTCGAGCTGCTCACCGACTTTCCCGATCGCTTCGCTGCGGGGCGCGAGGTCCAGGTGGCGGGGCGACGGCTGAAAGTTACCCGTTCGGAAGACCTGGTGGGCAGCATGCTGGTCACGTTCGCCGGTATCGACGATCGCAATGCGGCCGAACGGCTCGCCGGCGCGTACTGTACCCTGCCTCTGCGTGAGGCCCGGGCGTTGCCGGCCGACCGCTACTACCACTTCCAACTCGTCGGCCTGACGGTGTTCGATACACGCGGAGCCCGCGAGCTGGGGCAGGTCGCGGAGGTCCTCACCTACGCCGCGAACGACGTCTTGCGGGTGACAGACGGCGAGCACGAGATCTTGATCCCGATGATTCGCAGTGTTGTTCGTTCCATCGCGCCGGCGGAGGGGACGATCACCGTCGATCTTCCGGAGGAAACCAGGGCGTGATCATCGAGATCCTCACCCTCTTCCCCGAGATGTTCCCCGGCCCTCTGAGCGCTGGCGTCACCGGACGGGGACTCGCCGGCGGGTTGGTCACGCTGCGCCTCCATAACCTACGTGACTACACGCACGACCGCCACCGGCAGGTCGACGACGTCCCCTATGGCGGCGGCGCGGGGATGGTGTTGAAGCCGGAGCCGATCTTCGAGGCGGTGCGGGCGCGCGCGGGCAAAGGGCCGGTGATCCTGCTGACACCGCAGGGTGAGTTGCTCAACCAGGGGTTGGTGCGCGAGCTTGCCGGACACGATGACCTCTATTTGATCTGCGGACGGTATGAAGGCGTTGATGAGCGGGTCGCGACCCACCTGGTCGATAAGGAGGTCTCGATTGGGGATTACGTGCTTACCGGCGGCGAGCTCCCCGCGATGGTGGTGATCGATGCGGTCAGCCGGCTGGTCGTGGGAGTACTGGGGTCCGACGAATCGCCCAAAGATGAATCATTCGACCGGCATCTGCTGGAGTACCCACACTACACCCGGCCCGCGGAGTTCGAAGGGCATCCCGTCCCCGAGGTACTTCGCTCGGGCCATCATGCCGAGATCGAGCGCTGGCGCCGCGCCCAGGCGGCCGAGCGGACGCGCCGCCGCCGCCCCGACCTGCTCGACCGCCCGCAGAGGTAGCCGCGCGTCCGGGTGTTATCCTTGTACGCCGTGCCCAACGTCATCAACCTGCTGGAAGCGGAGTCGCAGCGCAAGAACGTTCCCACCTTGATCCCCGGCGACACGGTAAAGGTGCATGCCAAGGTCGTGGAGGGCACTCGCGAGCGCATCCAGATCTTCGAGGGCATCGTCATCGGCTGCCGAGGCAGCGGTGCCAAGGAGGCTTTTATCGTTCGCCGCATCGCGCACGGCGTCGGGGTGGAACGCAGCTTCCTCTTGCACTCGCCGCGCATCGACAAGATCGACGTCGTGCGGCACGGCGAAGTGCGCCGGGCAAAGCTGTACTACCTTCGAGGAAAAGTCGGAAAGAACGCCCGCATTCGGGAGAAGCGTCAAGCCGTTGCCACAACCGCCGTCCCCACCGACAACCAAGCCGCCGCAGAAACGCCCGAAACGGCCGAAAGCTGACCGGGACCTCTGGGTCTTCGAGCGCCAGGCCTTTGGCCTCGGTTACGCGACCGTTGCCGGCGTCGATGAGGCGGGTCGCGGGCCGTGGGCCGGCCCCGTGGTGGCCGGTGCCGCGATCATGCGACCGTATTTCCACTGCGAGGGGATCAACGACTCCAAGCTGCTGACCGCTGAGGAGCGCGACCATTACTACGATTGCATCCTCGACGGCGCGGAAGCCTGGGGCGTCGGCATCATCGAGGTCGACGAGATCGACCGCGTCGGCGTTTCCCGGGCGAACCGCTGGGCGATGGGGATCGCGCTCCAACGGCTGGGCCGACCGATCGACTACCTGCTGGTGGACGGATTCTTACTGCCGGAGGCCCTGACGCCACAACTGCCGATCGTCAAGGGGGACCGCCGTTCGATCTCGATCATGTGCGGCGGTATTCTCGCGAAGGTGACCCGCGACCGGCTGATGAAGCGGATGGCCGAAAAGTTCCCGGGGTACGGCTTCGAGATGCACAAGGGCTACCCGACGCCCGATCATCTGGCGGCCATGGACCGGCATGGTCTGAGCCCGTTGCACCGCAGGTCATTCATCTCGATCCGCACGCGCGCCGAGCTGCAAGCGGCTGCCCTTGCCAGCCAAATCGCTCGGGACTAGCGGCGAGGCCTTAGCCGAGGACCACCTCCGTGGCCTGGGCTACGAGATCATTGGCCGGGACGTGCGGACGCCGCTCGGCCAGCTTGACCTGGTGGTAAAGGACGCAGCGACGCTGGTCTTCGTCGAGGTCAAGACACGGGCCGGACATGGCTTCGGCCTGCCGCAAGAGTCGGTCGACGCCAAAAAGATCCGTAAGCTCCGGCAGCTGGCGCTGTACTACTTAAAGATGCAGCCGCACCGGGGTCCGGTCCGCTTCGACGTGGTCGGCCTGACGGTCAGCGAGGGGCACCTGATCCGCGTGGACCACATCAAGAACGCCATCGACTAGCGAGCCGCGTAGGCGGCCGTAGCAGCGCGGATGCCCTCGATGGTGCTTCAAAGGCTGAACTTAGATTGCGCGTCGGCGTAGCGGCCGACTTTGCGGAAGCTGTCCGCGTCAACGAGCAAGTGTCTCGACGCTTCCAGCGCCAACCACTGCAGCGGCACGACGTTGACGATCGGCGCGAGGAGTTCATCGAGCGCCGGCGTTTCGAGCTGCACCGACGCGCTGATGCTGGTGGACGAGGGACCGACCGCGACGATGGTCGCGCCGATCTCATGAACTGCCGCCGCCAGGTCTGACGTTCTCTCCAGGCTCGCGCCAGGTTGCGCCATGATGACGACCGAGTCCTCCGCCTGCACGCTGATGAGCGGACCGTGGAAAATGCTCTCCAGCTCGTGTCCTTCCGCACTGACGTAGGCTGCCTCGCGGAGCTTAAGAGCCCCCTCGAGCGCGGTGGCATAGGCCGGGCCGCCGCCCACGAAGTGGACCACGTGGCCGAGCTGCAGCCGATCCAGAGCATGGATCACCGGAGAGCGGAGCCCCAGCGCGGTTCGCAGCGCGCCAGGAAGGCTCGCAAGCTCTGCCCTCCAGGGCGGCGAACCAAGGCCGATCGCCAGCTGAGCCAGCCGGATCATCGCCCCGGTGTGGCTCGCCGTGTGCACCGGCGAGCGCTCCTGCGCAACTGTATAGATCACGCCTGGGCCGCGCAGCGGCGAACCCTCGCCGGTGATGGCCAGCCACTGTTCTTGATGGTTGAAGCCTTCGAGCGCGACCTGGCTGAAGCGCTTCGTGCCGCGATGGCTCAGCAGCACAAGGCCATCGTCGGCCTTGAAGGCCGGCGGGTAGTTGGCGAACTCGAACGCCCGGATCGCCCACGCCTCGACGCGCGCGCTCCGCAACAAATACTGACCGACGAGCGCGCCGTGATAGCTCGTGCCGGTTCCGACCAGAAAGATGCGCGAGCATCCAGTGAGTCGCGATAACGCCGAAGACGGCGGCGCGTCCCGCAGGAGTCGCTCGACTAGGTCAGGCTGCGACTGAATGGTCTCTTCGAGAAACGCACCGGGAACTTTCAGGAGGCTTCTTCCCAGGCCTTGAGGAACTGGTAAACGATTCGGCCGGTCGCACCCCAGATGACATCGTCGCCGATGGTGTAGTAATGGATTTGGTACTGCTGCTCGCCGACGCTGCGTGTCTCGGTCGTATGCACACCGGGATCGAGGAGCTGCGTGACCGGCACCACCAGCAAACTCTTCACCTCATCGGGGGCAAGCACCAGATCCTCGGTGCCGCCGTCCACCAGGCCGACCACGGGTGTGATCACAAAGCTGCTGACGGCGGTGAAGACGTCGTCCAGCTCGCCGAGCACCGTGACGCGCGATGGCTCGAGGCCGATCTCCTCGTAGCTCTCGCGTAGCGCCGTTTCGACGGTTTCCACGTCGGAGTCCTCGCGCTGACCGCCGGGAAAGGAGATCTGGCCCTTGTGGGTCAGTACCGTGTCGGTGCGCCGCGTGAACACCAACTCGATCCCATCGCCACGCATCATGAGAGGAATCAGGACGCCGGCGCGGATCAGGGGGGGCGCCGTGTCGATGCTGCGCCGCACGCGCCGGTCGAGCACCTGGTGCAACCGCTCGAGGTGCGCACTCGCGGTGGTCGTCAGGTCCATGCCTCGAACGAGACCGGCACCTGGTGGCCGCAATGGGTGCACACCCAGACCTGGCCTCGTCGGATCACCTCGCGTCCATCTTCGAGCCGCACCGATCGGTCCGGCCCGTGGATCCGTTCCCAGCGGGGCATGCGCTTGCACTGATCGCACGTTGGGGGCGGTGGATTGGTCTTCACAGACCCCGATTATCCCCGCTGGCAGGAGAATCAAGCCGGCGAAGGACGCGCGCGGGATTCCCACCGACGATCACGCCCGAGGGGACGTCGTCAAAGACGACGGCGTGAATGCCGACGACTGTGTCGCGGCCGATCCGCACGCCGGGGAGGACTGAGACCTGTCCCCCGATCCAGACGTTGTCCTCGATCACGACCGGGTGCGGGGGGCCCGGACGGCGGCGATCGGCCGGCGATTCCGAATAGGGGAGATGGTCCCGAACCTCACAGGAGCCAAGCACGCAGTCGGCGCCGACATCGATCCGATCGGCGGCGACGATGGTGCAGCCGTTCAGCCGGGCATGACGACCGATGTGGATCACCGCGTCGGGGCGAGTGGTGATAAGGCGGTTCACCTCGGCGTGCGACCAGGCGTTGACGTCCGCCTCGAACATGACCCAGCCTGGACCAGAGATCCTCAGGCGGCCGTTCCCGAGCAGCCGCGGTCCGATGGAGATCCTCGCCCGGGTGCGATAGGGGAGGGTGGTGACCCAGCCCAGTCCTATGGCCGCCGTCTGTTTCCAATCCATGCTGTGTCCGATCACCCGCGAGCGTACGACGATCCGAGTGACTCCAGTAGTTGGCCGACGCAGATAGACAAATAAGTGTAATATCGGCGCTGGTGCTGGCCAGGGCCCTTTCCGGGACGGTCTTCGGCCTCGACGGTGTCCGGGTTGAGGTGGAGGCCGACATTGCCGACGGCCTCCCCGGGTTTCACATCGTGGGACTCGGCGATCGCGCCCTCCAGGAAGCCCGGGAGCGGGTGAAGATCGCCATCAACAACAGCGGCTTCCAGTTCCCGGGTCGCAAGGTCACCATCAACCTCGCTCCGGCGCAGTTGCCCAAAGAGGGGAGTGGCTTCGACCTGGCGATGGCGGCGGCCATCGTCAACGCAGGCGAGGAGCGCGGCCTACCCGTCGACGCCGCCTGGCTGGGCGAGCTGGCACTGGACGGCACGCTGCGGGCCATCCGCGGGACGCTGGCGATCGTCGCCCACCTCGATCGCCTTGGGGTACGGCGCTTCTACGTGCCCGCCGGCAACGTGGCCGAGGCGAGGATCGCCACCACTGCAACCGTCGTCGGCGTCAACCAGCTGCGACAGCTCAAAGCCCACTGGGAATTCGGTGCGTCGCTGGAAGGGGCTTTGGCCGCCCCGCCACCACCGCTCATGCCGCCGCCTCCCGTCGACCTTGCAGACATCCAGGGTCAGCCCTATGCCAAGCGCGCGCTGGAAGTCGCGGCGGCCGGATCGCATCATCTGTTGTTGGTGGGCCCGCCGGGCACGGGCAAGACGCTGCTCGCCCGGGCCCTTCCCGGCATTCTGCCGCCCCTCGCCCGGCGCGAATCCGTTGAGGTGACGTCGATTGCGTCGTGCGTGGGGATGCTGCCGGCCGGTGCCGGTCTGATCGAGGTCCCGCCCTTTCGCGCGCCGCATCATGGCATCTCACCAGCAGCACTTGTCGGCGGAGGTGGTGCGGCTCCCCGACCCGGTGAGGTCACGCGTGCACACCGCGGAATCCTGTTTATGGATGAGATCACGGAGTTCCGGCGGGACGCGCTCGAGGCGCTGCGGCAACCGCTGGAGGAAGGTCGTCTCGCGGTGGTCCGCTCCCGCGGGCACGCCCTGCTCCCCGCACGCTTCATCCTGGTCGCAGCGTCGAATCCCTGCCCCTGCGGCTTTGCCGGCGATCCGCGCCGGCTCTGCGAGTGCACCCCCTTGGAGCGTCAGCGATATCGTGCCAGGCTGTCCGGTCCGATCCGAGACCGGATCGATCTGCAGGTGATGGTGCCGCGCCAGCCGGCGGGCGAGCTATTGCGGACGGCCGCCGTCGCAGAATCGAGCGACGCAGTGCGGGAGCGAGTGATCGGTGCGCGCGGCCGCCAGCGGCGGCGGCGGCCACAGGGTCCCTGGAACGGCGCGCTCACCGGTCCGCAGCTCCGTCGGGACGCTGCCCTCGACGCCGCCGGTCAGGAATTGCTGGAGGTGGCCGCTGAGCGGTTGCAGCTCAGCGGACGGGCGGTGCATCGCGTGCTGCGCGTCGCCCGCACCATCGCCGATCTTGAAGGACGCGCCGACATCGAGCCGGCGCAGGTCGCCGAGGCGCTGCAATACCGCGAAAGCGGATGAGCGTCCACCACGCCTCTCAACGCCCAGCGTGGGAGGGGGAAACTGTCTGGCTCACTGACCCGGATTACCCGGCGCTGCTCAGGGAGATTCACGACCCACCGGCCCGGCTCTATGTGAACGGGCGGCTGCCGTCGGAGCCGATGATCGCCATCGTCGGATCGCGGCACGCGACGCCGTACGGACGTCGCGCCGCCCACCGGCTGGCGCGCGACCTTTCGGACGCGGGCGTGGTCGTCGTCAGCGGGCTGGCCCGTGGCATCGATGCGGCGGCGCATCGCGGTGCGCTGGAGGGGAAGAGTCCAACGGTGGCCGTGATGGCCACCGGGCTCGACCGGATCTATCCACCCGAGCACGCCGAGCTGGCGCAGGCGATCGCAGTATCCGGCGCCGTCATTACCGAAGCCGAGAATGGCACCCTACCCTTACCCGGACGGTTCCCGGTCCGTAATCGGATCATCAGCGGGCTCAGCCTCGGCGTCGTGGTGGTCGAGGCGGCGCAGCGAAGCGGTGCGCTGATCACGGCCCGCATGGCGGCTGAGCAAGGACGCGACGTGTTTTGCGTCCCGGGGAGTATCGAGAATCCACTCGCCATCGGTGGGCACCAGCTCATCAAAGACGGGGCCAAGTTGGTGCAATCCGTTGAGGATGTGCTGGAAGAGTTTGCCGATCTCGCGCGCGCACGCGCGCGAGCGCACGCGCATGTACGCGCGCACACGCGTGCGCGTACGCGCGCGGATTCAGGACCGCAAGAACCTGAGCTCTTTGCCGTTTGGGAGTTGCTTGATTGGGTAGAACCCCGCCATCATGATGATCTGGCGGCCGCGATGAACCTTGACGTCAAGGAAGTGAGTCGGCGCTTGACATTATTGGAAATGAGCGGCTATATAATCGGCGACTGCGGAGCGGTCACCCGCGCTTCACGAGCCTGACATGGCAAACCCACTGATCATCGTTGAATCCCCTGCGAAGGCCAAAACGCTTGGCCGGTTTCTTGGTGCCAAATACGACATACGCGCCTCGATGGGTCACGTGCGCGACTTGCCGAAGAGCACGCTCGGGATCGACATCGAGCATTCCTTCAAGCCGGAATACGTCACGATCCCCGGCAAGGAATCGACGATCAAGGATTTGAAGGCCGCCGCCAAGGGCGCCTCCGAAGTCCTGCTGGCATCTGACCCGGACCGCGAGGGCGAGGCGATCGCCTGGCATCTTGCGCATGTTCTCAGCCTGAAGGATCCACGGCGGATCGAACTGCACGAGATTACGCCCAGCGCCGTGGAAAAGGCGCTCAACGCGCTGCGGCCGATGAATCAGGATCTGGTCGACGCGCAGCAGGCTCGTCGCGTGATCGACCGGCTCGTCGGCTACAAGCTGAGCCCCTTGCTCTGGAAGAAGATTCGAAAGGGCCTTAGCGCGGGCCGTGTGCAGTCGGTCGCGGTCCGGTTGGTCTGCGAGCGGGAAGAGGAGATCGAAAAGTTCGTCCCAGTCGAATCCTGGACGCTCGACGCGATGCTCTCCAAGCTCGACCTGCCGCAACGCATCTTCGGCGCGCGGCTGCACAGCAAGTTGGGCAGCGAGGAAAAGCTCGACCTCACCGAAGAAGGCCAGGTCAATGAGATCGTGGCGCAACTCGAAGGCGCGAGCTACAAGGTACTGTCGATTGAGACCAAAGACAGCACGCGGAATGCGCCACCGCCATACAAAACGAGCACGCTGCAGCAGGATGCATCGAACCGGCTGCGGATGAAGCCGAACCGGACGATGAGCCTGGCGCAACAGCTCTACGAAGGTGTCGAGCTCGGCAGCCAGGGGCCGGTGGGCCTGATCACGTACATGCGTACCGACTCCTTCCGCATCTCTGACGATGCGAGCACGGCGACTCGACGCTTCATCACCGAGCAGTACGGGCCGACCTATGCTCGCCGCGACAAGGTGGAGTTCAAGGCCAAGGGCCCGGTCCAGGATGCGCACGAGGCGATCCGGCCGACCGACGTCGAACGCACACCGGATTCGCTCCGCGCCTACCTCACGCCCGACTTGCTCAGGCTGTATCGGTTGATCTGGCAGCGCTTCACGGCCAGCCAGATGTCCGCGGCGCGCTTTGCTCAAACGCGCGTCGATATCGGTGCCGCCGACTACCTCTTCCGGGCGAACGGCTCGGTGCTGGTGTTCGATGGCTTCTATCGCGTATGGGAGCGCGATAGCGACAACGACGAGGAGAAGGAGCTGCCGGCGCTGGCTGTCGACGAGGCCCTCAACCTGCGGGAGCTGAAGCCCGAGCAGCACTTCACGCAGCCACCACCGCGCTACACGGAAGCCTCCTTGATCAAGGCACTCGAGGAGCTGGGCGTGGGCCGGCCGAGCACCTTTGCGCCGACCGTCGAGGTCATTCAGACGCGCCATTACGTCAAGCAAGAAGAGCGCCGGCTGTCCCCAACCGACCTGGGCACGACGGTCAACGCCTGGCTGGTGGAGCATTTTCCGGACATCGTCGACGTCACCTTCACCGCCGGGATGGAGGAGGAGCTCGATGACGTCGAGGAGGGGCGGCGCAAGTGGGTGCCTATCGTCCGCGAGTTTTACGCCCCGTTCTCCAAGACGCTGACCAAAGCCGAGGCCACGGCGCGCGTCAAGGTCCCCATGCGGGAGACCGGCGAGGACTGCCCGAAGTGCAAGCAAGAAGGACGCAACGGCCGCCTCGTCCACCGCATCAGCAAACTCGGCGAATTCGTCGGCTGCTCCCTCTATCCCGAGTGCGATTACATCCAGGGTCGCGAGGGCCAGGAGAAGGCGCCGCCTCCGGAACCGACCGGCGAGATGTGCCCGAAATGCGGCAAGCCGCTGGTCACGCGCACCGGCAAACGCGGCCCCTTCGTTGCCTGCTCCGGTTATCCGAAATGCCGCTACGTGAAGCGCGAGATCAACCCGGCCGACGTGATCGAGGGCCGCGTGTGCCCGAACTGTGGCAAGCCGCTGCTCAACCGGAAGGGTCGCTATGGGAGCTTCGTCGGCTGCTCCGGCTATCCCGACTGTCGCTTCATCGAAGGCGGCAAGCGAGTGATCACGCCACCCGCCCCCAGTGAGCTGCTGATGGACGATCCCTGCCCGCGCTGCGGGAAGCCGCAGGTTCTACGCCAGGGAAAGTACGGCGAGTTCAAGAGCTGCTCGGACTATCCGACGTGCAAACCCGAGCGGGCCGCCCGCACCCGCACGGCCGCCCGTCCCCGCAGCCCGCGAGCGAAGAAGCCGACGGTTCCCGCCGCCTAGCCCGGGTTTCAACTTCGCGCGCAGCGGCTATACTTTGGCGAACAAATAAGCACGTCTCTCGACGGCCACGGGTTGCCTGCACCCAGGTCCGGCGGTCGGATGACGGAGGCGGAAGTAGAAACAGGAGGTCGTTTTCGCATGCCACTCGTGACGCTCAAGCAACTCCTCGAGGCTGGTGTCCACTTTGGCCACCAGACCAGTCGCTGGAACCCGAAGATGAAGAGGTACATCTTCACCGCTCGCAACGGGATCCACATCATCGACCTTCAGCAGACCGTCAAGCTGCTCGACGACGCGTCCAACTGGGTCAAGGAGGTCGTCGGCGGTGGCCGCCTGGTGCTCTTCATCGGCACCAAGAAACAGGCCCAGGAATCGATCGAGCTGGAGGCCCGCCGCTCGGGCATGCCCTTCGTCAACCACCGCTGGATGGGCGGCATGCTGACCAACTTCACCGTCATGCGACGCCAGATCGACCGCCTCAACGCGCTCCGGGCCATCCGCAACGACGGCGGATTCACCGGCAGCAAGAAGGCGATCACCCAGCTGGAAGAGGAATACCAGCGGCTCGAGCGCTTCTTCGGTGGGATGGCGGAGATGAAGCGCCTCCCGGGCGCGGTCTACGTCGTCGACCCGCGTAAGGAGCACATCGCCATCACCGAGGCGCGCAAGCTCGGCATTCCGGTCGTCGCCATCACGGACTCCAACTGTGACCCGGACGAGATCGACCATGTCATCCCTGGGAACGACGACGCCATCCGCGCCGTCAAGCTGATCACTTCGAAAATTGCCGACGCAGCCCTCGAGGCGCGCCAGCTGATCAGTCCAGAGGAGCTCACCGCCGCGCCCGAGGTGCCGGTCACCGAGTTCGAATTTGGCGCGGAAGAAGAGGACGAAGAGGAGAAGAGCTTCGCCGGAATGCCAACCGTCAACGAGGCTGAGTTCTACGAGGACGAAGCCCTGGACGACGAGAAATAGCCATGGCCACCATTCCGGCAGAGCAGGTCAAAGCGCTCCGCGAAGCAACGGGCGCGGGGATGATGGACTCGAAGCGCGCGCTCGAGGCAACCAACGGCGACCTCGAGAAAGCCAAGGACTGGCTGCGCCAGAAGGGCATCGCCAAGGCCGGCGCCAAGGCGACCCGCACCGCGCGCGAGGGCATCATTGCCACCTACGTCCACCACAACCACCAGTTGGGCGTCCTGGTGGAGCTCAACAGCGAGAGCGACTTCGTGGCGCGCAACGATGAGTTCCGCCACCTGGCGCACGAGGTCGCCGTCCACATCGCGGCGGCCGAGCCGCACTACCTTCGCCGTGAGGACGTGCCGAAGGACGTCCTCGACCGAGAGCGCGCCATCTTCGAGGGGCAGGCCCGGGAACAGAAGAAGCCGGAGGCCGTCATCGAGAAGATCATCCAGGGCAAGATCAACGATTTCTACAAGCGGGAGGTCCTGCTCGACCAGGCGTGGGCGAAGGATGACAAGCGGACGGTGGACCAGATGCTGAAGGAAGCGATCGCGAAGCTCGGCGAAAACATAACGATTTCCCGTTTCGCCCGTTTCAAGGTCGGAGAAGCCAGCTAGTCCAACCACGTCATGCAGTGATCAAACCGTCGGCCCTGCCGCGCTACAAACGGGTGCTCCTCAAGCTCGGAGGCGAGGGTCTCGCCGGCAAAGCTGCCTTCGGCATCGATCCCGATGTCGTCAACGAGATCGCTGAGGACATCATCGCGGTCAAGAACCTCTACAACACCCAGTTCGCGATCGTAGTGGGTGGTGGCAATATCATTCGCGGCGATGCGGCAAGCAAGCGCGGCATGGACCGGGTTACGGCCGATTACATGGGTATGCTCGGCACAGTGATCAACGCACTGGCGCTGCAGGACGCCCTGGAGAACAGGGGCCAGCCGACCCGGGTGCAGACCGCGATCAGCATGCACCAGATCGCGGAGCCCTACATCCGGCGGCGCGCCGTCCGCCACCTGGAGAAGGGCCGCGTCGTCATCCTCGCCGCCGGCAGCGGTAACCCCTACTTCAGTACCGACACGACCGCGGCCCTGCGTGCGGTCGAGATCGAGGCCGAGGTCGTCCTCAAGGCGACCAAGGTCGACGGCATCTACGAGGCCGACCCGGTCACCAATCCCAAGGCGAAGCGCTTCGCCCGGCTCGACTACCTCGATCTAATCAACAAAGACCTGCGCGTGATGGACCACACGGCCGTCACGCTCTGTCGCGAGAACAACATCCCGATCATCGTCTTCGACCTGTCGCATGCCGGCAACCTGGAAGGCGTGGTGGGCGGCAAGCCGATCGGCACGATCGTGGGGGCGCCGGATTGATCGAAGCCAACGTCAAGGACGCCGAGACCAAGATGCAGAAGAGCCTGGAGGCCCTCGGCAAGGAGATCCTGACCATCCGCACCGGCAGAGCCAGCCCGTCGCTGGTGGACAAGATCCCAGTGGACTATTACGGGAATCCGACACCCTTGAACCAGCTCGCCACGATTACCGTCCCCGAGGCGCGCTTGATCATCATCCAGCCATGGGACCGGACGATCATCGGCGCCGTCGAAAAAGCGATCCAGAAATCCGAGCTCGGACTGAACCCGGGCAACGACGGGCAGCTGATCCGAGTCCCAATTCCGCCCCTGAACGAAGAACGGCGCCGTGAGTACGCGCGACTGGTCAAGCGCTATGCCGAAGGCGCGCACATCGCGGTCCGCAATATCCGCCGCGAGCAGATGGATCGCATGAAGGCGCTCGAGAAAGAGAAGAAGATCTCGGCCGACGAGGCGCGGCGCGGGGGCGACCAGCTGCAGAAGGTCGCTGATCGCTACATCGGTCTGGTCGACCAGATGGCCGCCCGCAAGGAAGCCGAGATCATGGAGGTCTGACACCCAAGAACCACTCGTGAGCCAGTTGCCCCCGCCCGAGCACGTCGCGATCATCATGGATGGCAACAGTCGCTGGGCGCGTGAGCGCTTGCTGCCACGGGTCATGGGGCACAAGGCCGGCATCGAGACCATCCGCCGCGTCGCGGAAGCGGCGGATCGGCGCGGCGTCCGGGTCCTGACGCTGTACGCCTTTTCGACCGAAAACTGGTCTCGGCCGCGCGATGAAGTCGATGCCTTGATGAGCCTGTTCTCGGAGACCATCCGGCGCGAGGTGGACGAGCTGGCTCGCCGCGGGATCGAGCTTCGCTTCTCCGGCCGGCTGGAGGAGCTTTCGCCGGCGCTCCAGGACCAGATGCGGCAGGCCGGCGAGCGAACCCGGGTCAGCGCCAAGGCGATCCTCAATATTGCGATCAACTATGGCGGCCGGCAGGAGATCATCGACGCCATCCGAGAACTGGCGCGGGAGGGCGCTGACCTGACCACGCTCGACGATGCCGGCCTGACGAGTCATCTCTACACCCGCGGGTTACCCGATCCGGACCTGGTGGTCCGCACTGCCGGCGAGATGCGACTCAGCAATTTCCTGCTGTGGCAGTCGGCATACTCCGAGTTCTACAGCACCCAGACACTCTGGCCCGATTTCGCCGATGCCGACTTCGACGAGGCGATCGCCTCCTACCAGCGGCGCATCCGTCGCTTCGGCGCGCGGCCTGAGGAGGTCTCCAATCGAGGTCGCTGACGCGACCAAGCCGGACGAGCCGCCGCTCGCCGCAGCACGGCGCTCGAACATGGTGGTCCGCATCGCGACCGCGGCCGTGCTGATCGCCGCCGTCATGGCGGTCCTGATCCTGGGTTCTGTCTGGGTCTACGCCGCGGTCGGCGTCATCCTTGGGGCCGCCCTGATCGAATACTGGAACCTGACCCGCGCCATGGCCGCGCCCGCGCCCCTCTGGCTCCTGTTCCCGCTCAGCTACGCCCTCCTCTTGCGGGACCGGCTGCCGTCCTGGGCCGATGTCACCTTCCTCCTCGCGGCCGCCACCGTGCTCGGCCTCGCGACCCTGGTGTTCGTACGCGACTGGCGAGCCAGCCTCACCCGCTGGGCGCTCGCCGTCGGCGGAAGCCTCTACCTGGCATTCACGCTGAGCTTCTACCTGTCGCTGTACTTCTTACATCGCCCGGATCCCAACCATCTCGGGTTCGGGTATGTGATCGCCGTCTTGGGAGCCATCTGGGTCGGCGACACGGCCGCCATGGTCGCCGGGTTGCGTTTTGGCCGGCATCGCTTCTTTTCCCGCATCAGCCCCAAGAAGACGGTGGAAGGGGCGGTCGCGGAGCTTGTCGCAAGCACTGTGTTCTTCGCCATCATCGGTTTGTTGTTGAACATCAGCTTTCCGCACAACGTCATCCTCGGCCTGTTGATCGGCATTTTTGCCGAGGTGGGTGATCTTGTCGAATCGCAGATCAAGCGCACCGCCGGCGTCAAAGATGCCAGCCACCTGATCCCGGGTCATGGTGGCATGCTCGACCGTATTGATTCACTGCTGCTGGTCGGAGTGGTCGTGTACTATTACGTGACGTTTCTGCACCTCGCCTGAGTTGGTCCGGTGCATGACTCAGGTTTATAACGCGTTTCAGCTGATGCGGGGAGCACCCCGCGAACCCCAACTAAAGACATGAGATCCCCTCGTACGTCGCCCCGGCGCCTGGCGCTGCTGGGTGCAACCGGGTCGATTGGCCGCCAGGTCTGCGATTTGGTCGAACGGCATCCCGACCGATTTGCGCTGCATGCGCTGATTGCTGGGAGCGATGCCGCCGCCCTGCACACCGTGGCTCGCCGTCATCCAGAAGCCCATGCGTTGCTGGCGAATCCCGCCGGAGCCGATGCGGCGCAGGCGGTTCGGGCGATCGATGAGGCAGTCCGCGACCCCGAGGTCGACCTCGTGATCGTCGCCGCCGCCGGCAGCGCCGCGCTCGCGCCGACCCTGGCCGCGCTCGACGCGGGCAAGGACATTGCCCTCGCCACCAAGGAAGTCCTCGTCATGGCCGGTGAACTGGTTCGAGAACGGATGCGACGTCACGGGTCCCATATCTACCCGATCGACAGCGAGCACAGCGCGATCTGGCAGTGCCTCTGGGGAGAGAAGGAGCGTGGGGTCCGCCGGCTGATCCTGACCGGGTCGGGTGGTCCCTTCCTGCGTCGCCCGGTCGAAACGCTGGAGAGCGTGACGATTGCCGAGGCGCTCGCCCATCCTCGTTGGAAGATGGGTCCGAAGATCAGCGTCGACTCCGCCACCATGATGAACAAGGGGCTCGAGGTGATCGAGGCGCACTTTCTCTTCGATGTCGCGTATAGCGGGATCGATGTGATCATCCATCCACAGAGCGTGGTCCATTCGATGGTTGAGTTCGTCGACGGGAGCATCAAGGCGCAGCTGGGCGTTCCGGACATGCACCTCCCGATTGCGATCGCCCTCAGCTTTCCCGACCGGCTCGACGGCGTCGCGCCGGCACCCGACCTCGCGGCGCTCGGTCAACTGTCGTTCGAGGCGCTGGATGCGGTCCGCTACCCGGCGGTGGCACTCGCCCGCGAAGCGGGAGAGCGCGGCGGCAGCGCGCCTGCCGTGCTGAATGCCGCCAACGAGGAGGCTGTCGCCCTCTTTCTCCAGGGCCAGCGACGGTTCGTCGACATCGTGCCCTCGGTCGCTCGTGCGGTCGAGGCCGCTGAACCCGTGCAGGAATTGACGCTGGACGCGCTCATCGCCGCAGACCGCTGGGCGCGGGCCCACGTGCGGGCCTCGGCGAAGGGTACCAGCCGGCTCTGGAGCCAGCTGCCGGCATGAGCCCAGTCGTGCTGATCCCGCTCGTCATCATCATTTTCAGTCTCCTGGTGATCGTGCACGAATCGGGCCACTTCTTCACGGCCAAGCTCGCCGGGATCAAGGTGGAGCAGTTCAGCGTGGGATTCGGCCCGCAGCTACTCGGCTGGCAGCGCGGCGAGACGCTCTACGCGCTGCGGGCCATCCCGCTCGGCGGCTTCGTCAAGCTGGCCGGCATGGATGGCAGCATGGACGCCGGCCCTCGCAGCTTCAACGCGCATCCGCTCTGGCAGCGGTTCGTTGTCATCGTCGCCGGCTCGGCGTTCAACCTGGCGCTGCCGGTGCTGATCTTCTTCGGCGTGTATACGACGGTCGGTGCGGCCCAGGTCCAAACCCCAATCGCGGTGAACGCTGTCGATTCGGGCACCCCGGCCAGCAATGCCGGCCTGCAGTCGGGTGACGTGATTCGCTCCGTCAACGGGCGGTCCATCAACAAGTTCGAGGACCTGCGCAGCGCCCTGGATGCCGCCAAAGACACCCCGGTAACGGTGGTCGTCGACAGGCAGGGCCTGCTGGTGACTCTGAGCATCACACCCAAGCTCGACCCCGCGTCTGGGAGTTACATCCTTGGCTTTCATCCTGCGATCTCCACCTGGAAGCCCGGCCCGGTTGACGCCGCGGGCATGGCTCTCCGCGACACGGGCGATTCCATCGTTGGGATCGTGGGCGGGATCTACCAGCTGGCGACCGATAAGAAGTTGGGCGGTCTGCTCGGTCCGCGAGGCCTGGAAGGGCCGGTTGGCATCGTGAAGACCACGGCCAAGGCCGCCCAGGCCGGTCCGCTGTCACTGGTCGGCGTGATCGCGCTGCTCAGCCTCAGTCTTGGGCTGGCAAACATCCTGCCGTTCCCCGCATTGGATGGTGGACGCGCCGCCTTCCTGGTGCTGGAATTGCTCCGAGGCCGGCCGGTCGACCCCGCCCGCGAGCAGGTCGTCCATTACGTCGGTCTTGCTCTATTGTTTGGTTTGATCGGTCTGGTGACATATAACGACTTGTTGAGATGAGGCCATGAAAGCACGCCGCAAGTCGGTCCCGGTTCGCGTCGGCGACGTCGTCATCGGCGGCGCCGCCGAAATCGTGGTGCAATCGATGACCAAGGCCGACACTCGAGACGTCAAAGCGACGCTGAACGAGATCGCCCGCCTGAAGGACGTGAATTGCCGCATCGTTCGCGTGGCGGTGCCCACCAAGGAGGCCGCCCTGGCGATGGTGGAGATCAAGAAAGCGTCGCCATTGCCGATCATCGCCGACATTCATTACGATGCCCCGCTGGCGCTGATGGCGCTGGAGGCCGGCGTGGATGGGCTACGGCTCAACCCGGGCAACATCAAGGATCCGGAGAAGGTCAAGGAGATCACCCGGCGCGCCAAGGAGCGGGAGATCCCGATCCGGATCGGCGTCAACGCCGGGTCATTGCCCGGCCGGCCCAAGGAAGGTGCGGGCGTGCGCCCACCGGTCGACGAGGTGGTGGCCGCCATGGTCAACGCCGCGCTCGGGCACATCCATATCCTGGAATCGCTCGACTTCAACCTGATCAAGGTCTCGATGAAGGCCTCGGATCCGCCCACCATGATCGCCGCCAACCGGGCGATCGCGGATAAGATCTCTTACCCACTGCACCTGGGCGTCACTGAGGCCGGTCCGCCGCGCACCGGCGCGGTCAAGAGCGCCGTTGGGATCGGCGTGCTGCTCGAAGAGGGCATCGGCGACACCATCCGCGTCTCCCTGGCGGGCGACTCGGTTGAGGAGGTCGAGGTCGGCTACGGCATCGTCGGCGCGCTGGCCGAAAAGCTGACTGGGCCGAACCTGATCGCCTGTCCGATGTGCGGCCGCCTCGAGATCGACATGCTGCCGATGGTGGCCGAGGTGGAGAAGGCGCTCAAGAGGATCAAGCGGCCGATCAACGTCTCGGTGATGGGCTGCGTCGTCAACGGGCCTGGCGAAGGCCAGCACGCCGATATCGGCATCGCCGGCGGCAAGAACAAGGGCATCCTCTTCAAGCACGGCAAGATCGTCGGCACCTTCCCCGAAAAAGAACTGGTGCCCGCGTTGCTGCGCGAGCTGGACGCCATCGCCAAGGAAGACGAGCAGAAGCTCGCCTCGTAGGAGCCCCTCCCCAACCCGTCACGCAAGCGGGGGAGGGAGAAGGTCCGCTTATACTCCTTCTCCACATGGCCGACGAAGACAAGCCAACATCCGGGTTCGTCAAAGACATCCGCAAGCAGTCGCAGGACTTTCCTGGCTGGTACATCGACGTCGTTCGCAAGGCGCAGCTGGCGGACAACTCGCCCGTCGCCGGGACCATGATCATTCGCCCTTATGGCTACGCGTTGTGGGAAAACATTCGGGATCCGCTCGATGGCTTGATCAAGGAAACCGGGCACGAAAACTGGTACTTCCCGGCGCTGATTCCCCTGAGCTTCCTGCAGAAAGAGAAGGACCACGTCGCCGGCTTCGAGCCTGAATTTCAGCTCGTCACCAAGGGCGGCGGCAAGGACCTCGAGGAACCCCTGGTCCTGCGGCCAACGTCGGAGACGATGATTGCGACCGTGTTGCGCGATTACATCCAGTCCTACCGCGACCTTCCGGTGCTCACCAACCAGTGGAACAACGTCTTTCGCTGGGAGCTGCGCACCCGATTCTTCCTGCGGACCCGCGAGTTCCTCTGGCAGGAGGGCCATACCTTCCACGAAACGGCGGCGGAGGCGGAGGAAGAGGTCGCGAAGATGCTCGACTGCTATCGCCGGATCGCCGAGGAGTGGTGCGCGATCCCGGTGCTGACCGGTCGCAAGTCCGAAAGCGAGAAGTTCGCCGGTGCCCAGTACTCAACCGCGATCGAGGGCATGATGATGGACGGCAAGGCGCTCCAGATGGGCACCTCGCACTACTTCGGTGAGAACTTCACCCGTGCCTACGACCTGACCTTCACGGGGCGAACCAACGAGCGCCAGTACCCACACTCGACCAGCTGGGGGATGTCCACGCGAATGGTAGGCGCCGTCGTGATGGCGCACGGCGACGACTTCGGCCTGCAATTACCGCCCCGGATCGCACCCGTGCAGGTCGTCGTCATCCCGATTTTCCGCGGCGACACGGAGCGGAGCCAAATCGAAAGCGCGCTGCGGCCCGTCCTTGCCGATCTGCAAGACATCCGCGTCAAGGTTGACTGGCGCGACGAACGGCCGGGGTTCAAGTTCAACGAGTGGGAGTTGAAGGGTGTTCCGCTCCGGATCGAGCTCGGTCCACGCGACCTGGCCAAAGGGGAGGCCACGGTCGTCCGCCGGTTGAACCGAAGCAAGCAAACCGTCCCATTGAGCGAGCTGGGCATCGCCGTCCCGGCGATGCTCGAGGAGATCCAGGACGCCCTCTTCACGCGCGCTCGCGAATTCCGCGAGGCGCACACGGTCAGGCTCGATTCGCTCGACGCCATGGTGCGTTTCTTCGAGAGCTCGATCGGGTTCGCCGTCACCCCGTGGTGCGGCCGGGAAGAAGACGAGCGCACGGTCAAGGAGCGGACGACCGCCACCACCCGGGTCATCCTGCGTAGCTCCGGTCTCGCCGACCAGCCTTGTGCGGTCTGCGGCCGTCCCGCCACCATAGAGGTGGCCTGGGGAAAGGCCTACTGATTCATTCCCCGAACTTCGGGGATAATTTCGCCATCAACGAAATAGGGATTCAGTCATGCAATTCGCCGACCTTCTGAGCAAGGTCAGTTACCTGCCACCGAAGGACATCGAGGTGCTGTCGCGCGCGTACGATGCCGCGGCCAGCGCTCACCACGACCAGAACCGCCTCTCGGGCGAGAAGTTCATCGAGCACCCGCTGAGCGTCGCCGGCATTCTGGCGGACCTCCAGCTCGATCGCGACACCCTGGCCGCCGCCATCCTCCACGACACGGTGGAAGACACCCACCTGACCATCTCCGATCTCGAACAGAGCTTCGGACCGACCGTCGGCAAGCTGGTCGCCGGCGTGACCAAGCTGGAGAAGATCTCCTTCCACAGCCCCGAACAGGCGCAGGCGGAAAACGTGCGCAAGATGCTCGTGGCCATGGCAGAGGACGTGCGCGTGGTGCTGATGAAACTGGCCGACCGGCTCCACAACATGCGCACCGTGGAATCCCTCCCGGAGGTCCGGCGGCGGGCGATGGCCCAGGAGACGCTCGACATCTACGCTCCGCTGGCGCACCGGCTGGGCATGTGGAACATCAAGTGGGAGCTGGAAGACCTGTCGTTCGCGCAGCTCCATCCCGACGAGTACCGCGAGATCGTCAAGAAGATCGCTCGCAAGCGGAAAGAGCGGGAAACCTCCGTCAACGACATCAAGGAAATCCTCGAGCGCGAGTTGACCGGGGTCGGCATCAAGGCCGACACAAGCGGGCGGCCGAAGCACGTCTACAGCATCGCCAGCAAGCTGGCTATGGGGAAGGAGTTCGAGGATATCTACGATCTCTCGGCGATCCGGGTACTGACCGACTCGATCAAGGATTGCTACGGCGCCCTGGGTGTGATCCACTCTCTCTGGAAGCCGATTCCGGGTCGTTTCAAGGACTACATCGCGATGCCCAAGTCGAACGGGTACCAGTCGCTGCACACGACGGTGGTTAGCCACAGCGGCGAACCGATGGAGATCCAGATTCGCACCCACGAGATGCACCGCACCGCTGAATGGGGAGTCGCCGCCCACTGGACCTACAAAGAGGGCGGCAAGGACGACCGCAAGCAGGACCAGCGGTTCGCCTGGCTCCGGCAGCTGATGGACTGGCAGAAGGAGGTGCTCGACGCCGAGATGTTCGTCGACGCCGTCAAGGTCGACGTCTTCCGGGACGAGGTGTTCGTCTTCACGCCCAAAGGGGACGTGCAGGCGCTGCCGACCGGCGCGACCGCGGTGGATTTTGCCTACCGGATTCATACGGAGGTTGGCCATCGCTGCATCGGGGCCAAAGCGAACGGCCGAATGGTGCCACTCGACTACCAGCTTCAGAACGGCGACATCGTGGAGGTCCTCACCTCAAAAGGCCCGCACGGGCCCAGCCGCGACTGGTTGGGCTTTGTCAAGACCGCGGGCGCTTCGCAGAAGATCCGGGTCTGGTTCAAGAAGGAGCGGCGCGAAGAAAACGTCAGCAAAGGCAAGGAGCTGCTCGACAAGGAATTCCGGCGGATGCAGCAGCGTGCGCTCGCCTCGATCGGCGACGAAAAGATCCTGGAGCTCGCCCGGGAGTTTCGATTCACGGACCTGAATGATTTCTACGCCGCTATCGGATACGGCGATGTCAGCCCACACTCCGTCTTACTCAAGTACATGGCGGCCGGCCAGCCGTCCGACGGCAATGGTGAGTTCCCGCTCATTCCGCTGGTCCCGCAGTTCAAGCCCACCGGTGAGATCCGCGTCAAGGGCGAACGGGGTGTGCTCACTCAGATCGCGCAATGCTGCAAGCCGGTACCGGGCGACCTCATCAGCGGCTATATCACACGCGGCAAGGGGATCACCGTGCACCGAACGAGCTGCAAGAACATCCTCAATGTCTCCAACCAGGAGCGCGTCGTCCAGGTCGATTGGGACACTGGCGGCCGGCAGCTCTACCCCGTCGGAATCAAGATCGAAGCCTGGGACCGCACGGGCCTGCTACGCGACATCGCAACGGTCATTGCCGAGAGCAAGATCAACCTCACGGGTGCGGAAGTGCAGGTCTACGACGACAAGACCGCGGTGATTTCCACCACCGTGGAGATCAGCAGCCTGACCCAGCTCAGCCGGCTCATGGAGCGCCTCGAAACGGTCAAGGACGTCCATACGGTCGCCCGCGAGGGTAACCTCGCCCCCAACTAGCGACCTCGAACGCGCGCTGCGAACTCGACCATTACGAGGCGCGTTACTGGACCTGGACGGGGGGTCCATCCGGGAAACGGACGCCGTAACCGAGCGCCCCTAGGATCGGAGTTGCGATGGGCACAGGGCTCCACCTTCGACGCACGCTCGCCGGCTTTTTCGGGCTGGCGGCGGTAGTCGTCGTGCTCTTCGGCGTTATCGCCCTGGTCGCGCTGCAACCCCGCGAGGGGCTCGCCTGGGTCAATATCCCGCAACTGGGCCCAGACCTCGGATTGGACGCCGGCCTCCACGCCAAACCGCTCAAGGAGACGGTCGTCGCCGATGCCATGAGGGATCTCACACTCGAAGGCCAGGGATCGCTCTCGGTAACCGCGGTCTTGAGCCCGGTCTCGAATCCGATCACGGCCATGGGCCCGACCGCCAGGCCAGTCGCTCAGCCAACCGCGACTCCGGCCGTCGTCCCGGACCCAACCCCAGCCCCGGTGCCGACGCCGGCACCCACGCCGGTGCCGACGCCCGTTCCGACCCCCGCACCCACACCTCGCCCCACGCCGGCCCCGACTCCTACTCCGGCACCCACCCCGACACCGACGCCGGCGCCCACGCCGACGCCGACACCCACGCCGACACCGACGCCCACGCCGACACCGACCCCGACGCCCACGCCACAGCCATTCGCGATCGTCGCTGACGGCGAATTCCTGACCGCTCGGCCGTCCGATCCGAACCAGCCTTGCGACCAGATCACCGTCACCTCAGCCGGCTGGTTTACGACCAACGGAGTCGGCGGAACCGTCCGGTACGCGTGGATTCGGACCGACACCGAGGGGAACCGGCAGGTGATCGCGGAGCCAGCGATCACGATCGCGCCGGGCGACAAATCGCTACACGCGCTACAGATGGACACCTGGAGACGGCCTCAGGCGTCGGGCAGCGTGCAGCTCGTCTTCTATACCCCGACCGCCCCTGCGGTTGCCCCCAGGTCGTTCACCTGCCAGGGGAACAACCAGGCCGGCTGAGCCCGCTCAGGCACCCCAATCGAAGGAGGAGGCGGGGTTGGTTGGGGCACCTGACCTGGATTGTGTGCAGCATTCCGCCCGCCCACCGGTTATACAGGGAATGCGCCTGCCGCGACGCCTCCCCTTCCGCCCGAGGCTGAGGATCCGGACCCAGATCATCCTGCCGTTCCTCCTCCTGATGCTGATTCTGGGGGTCGTGGGAACCTACCTGACCACCAGCCTGGTGGCGACCTCGCTGGAGAACCGGATTGCGGATCAGCTCGCTCACGCGGAGGACGCGGCGCTGGACGCGGCGGTCAAGCTGCAGGGTCGCCAGGTGGCAGCGATCCGGCTGTTCGCCAACACCGAGGGGGTGGACCGGGCGGTGGCCGCCGGCGACGCCGCCGCGTTGCGACAGCTGGTCGTTCCGCTGGAGGTTAACAACCGGCTCGGCACGGTCATGATCTTCGATGCACGAGGCCACACGATCCTGGAGGTCAGTCAGCCCGACCCTGCCAACCCGAGCGGCCTGATCTTCGGCAGCGGGACGGACCTCTCGGCTGAACCGGTCGTCCAACCCGTGCTCAGGGGACTCTACGACTCCCTGGGCGACAAGTACATTGCCTACCTCGGAACCCCGCCGTCGTCGCTCGTCGCGGCCGGCCCGGTGATCTTCGCCGATCGAGTGGTCGGCGGCATCATGGTTGCGGCGCCGCTGCGTGCCGTGCTGGCGGATATGCAGAGCCACTCGCAGTCGGACGTGATGCTGATGGCCGGCAGCGGGCAACTGGTGGGCAGCACGCTGACCGGGGTCAGCGGCAACCTGATCGACGACCGTGTCCGGTCGTACCTGGCCCTCGCCTCACCGGGGCGGGCCGTGACCCGGGCGGTGAAGGTCCGCGGCGAGGACTACCAGTTCCAGTTCACGAACTTCTACCTCCGCCAGCAGCCCGAGGGGTACCTCGCCGTTGCCCTCTCCCGTCGAGGCGTGATCGACGCTGGGCTGCATTCAGCTTTGCAGATGACCGTGCTCTTCGCCGGCGTTGTCCTCGTCCTGCTCCTCATCGGGTATTTGCTCGCGCTTCGGCTCACGCGACCGATCGAGGCACTGGTCGCCGGGACCCAGGCGGTGGCACGCGGCGACCTGACCCAGCGGCTGGACGTCCGGCGTCGCGATGAACTCGGCGAGCTCGCGCGGGCGTTCAACGCGATGACACAGGACTTGCAGGAGCGAACCCGATCCTTGAACGAGCAGATGCGCCGCCTGGCCGCCCTGTCGCAGACGAGCCAGGGCCTCGGCAAAGAAACGGAACCCGGCGCCATGGCGGAAGCGATCCTCGGTGTCAGCCTGAAGGCGCTCGGCCTCGAGACCGCACTCTTGCTGGCTCGCAATGAAGCGAATGGCCTCGAAGTCCGCGCCATGGTTGGTGCGGTCGGGAAGGCCGGAGGACAACTCATGCGGTTGAGTCCGTTGAAGCTGTCCGAAGGCTTTTCCAGCAACGCATCGGTCGACGTCGAAACCGCGACCAACCTGACCGCCGATCCACGGCGATGCCTGCGGCTCTTCGCCGAGCTCGCCGGTGTTCAGCAGGCGCTTGTGGTCCCACTCATTCGCGGTGAGCGCAACGCCGGTTATCTCGTCACGGGCCTCGCCCCGGGATACACGCTGCCGAAACAGGACGTCGACTTGCTGCAAACGATCGCCACCGAGATGGCGTTGATGATCGAGAACGCCGATCTTCGCAAGAAGACGCAGCTACAGGCCCACCGACTCGATCAGGCCATCATCGCCCTGGAGAAGATCTCCCAGGCCCTGACGGCCGTCACGGTGGGCACTGACAACTTGCTCCGCGCCGTGGCGCATGCCACGTCCGAGATCCTCGACGTCCCCTACGCCTCGCTGCAGTTGCGGAAGTCCGCGTGGCGGGAGCAGTTTTCGGATGTTATCGTCGGCTGCACCACACGGCGCGAGCTCGCCGCGGTGAGGCAGAGCACTGACCTGGTCGCCGGTCGCGTCGAGCGGCCGGAGCAGGTGCTCGAGCTCGATTTGGTGGATGACCGCGGGAAGCCGCTGGCGATACCCCACCGCGTCGGATTACAGCGAGTGGTCGCAGTCCCGATGTGCTTGGGCCCGGAAATCGTCGGCGTGCTCGTCATCCACATGAAAGAACCGCGGCCGCTGGAGCGTAGCGAAATCCGCGTACTCCAGACGCTGGCAAACCAGGCCGTGATCGCGATCGAGAATGCCGCCGCATACGAGCACACCAAGCAACTGGCGACGACGGACGGCGTCACAGGGGTCGCCAACCACCGTGAGTTCCAGGCCCACCTCGATCGGGAGTTGCTGCGGGCGAGAAAGACGAAGGAACCGCTCGCCCTCGTCATGTGCGATGTCGACCACTTCAAGGAGATCAACGACACGGTGGGCCACCCCGCCGGCGACAACGTGCTGCGGCATCTGACCCGTCAGATCCTGGTGCCGGCCATCCGCCCGAAGGATCTCGTGGCGCGCTACGGAGGGGATGAGTTCGTGCTCGTCCTGCGGGGCGCGGATAGCCGGGCGGCGGTCGCGGTCGCCGAACGGATCCGGCGAACCGTGGCCAGCCAGGCCGTGATGCTCGACGGCAAAGCGGTCGCCAATCTCTCGCTGAGTCTGGGCATCGCCGTCTTTCCGCGGGACGGCGAGAGCCGGGAGGCCCTGGTGCAGGCCGCCGACCAGGCGCTCTACGTCGCCAAGCGGACGGGTCGCAACCGGGTGGTCCGCAGCGATGCCCCCGCCGCCGAGACGCAG
>DATEHI010000103.1:0-9517 GCA_035279665.1 Candidatus Dormiibacterota bacterium
AAAGCTGCCGGACTCTCCTTCTTCGAATGGTTGGCGATCGCGTACCACGAACGGGGGATCCGCGTCTCCGCGCTCTGCCCCCAGGGGGTGCGGACGGCGATGCTGGCGCAAGAGGGCGAGCGCAACTTCCTGACAGCCGGCGCGCTCGATCCCCAAGAGGTTGCCCAGGCCGTCGCCGAGGGTATACGCGACGAGCAGTTTCTGATCCTTCCCCATGCGGAAGTGGGCGAGTTCTTCCGGCGTAAAGCCTCCGGCTACGACCGCTGGTTACGGGGCATGCGTCGCTTGCGCGGTCGAATCCTCGAGGAACGGTAAGGGCCGCCGGATTGCGCCGGCGGCCCTTTCCTGCGGCCCGACTGGGTCTTAAGGAATACCGTTTGCCGGAGGACTCGATGCCGATCCGCTGTACTGGCTGATCGGGCCTGAGTCCGAGGTCGTGTACACGGGACCGGCCGTCGTTTCCGTCCCGTCCGCCGCGATCGTGACGACCTGCACCCCAAGGAAACCGAGGTGATTGCTGGACGAGAAGCCCAGGGGCGCGTTACCCGGCCCACCGCTCAGCTTGGTTGTCTCGAGTGACTTCACCAGGCTCGCGCGGGTCGGATTGCGGCCCGCCGCCTTGAGCGCCTGTGCGAGCGTGTACGCCTGCGCCATGCCGTAGAGGACATTGCCATCCCAGGGCAGACTCGCGATGTGGTTGTCGTGGATCCCCTTGAACAGGCTGATCCACGGATTCGCGGTGTCGCCGGGCAGCGGGAGGTAGGCGTCGGTGACCATGCCGCCAAGCAGCTGTCCCCCGGCCTTGCCCTGCGAGAACGCTTTCAGCAGGCCGGTCAAGGTGGTGACATCGGAGCCGACGTTACTGACCACCCACACCGGGTGGTAGCCGATCTTTGCGGCGGCCAGCAGCCCCAGCGCGGTGAAGGCCGGAATCGAAAAGGAGACGACGACCTGCGCGCCGGACGCCTGCAGGGCGGCGATCTGCGGCCCGACGTTCGTGTTGGTCGGGACATAATTCTGGCGGCTCGCGTCAGGGACTGACGACGCGCCGAGCTGGGCATCGAGACCTTTGACACCGTCGAGGCCGAACTCGTCGTTCTGGAAGAAATACCCAACCTTCTTGCCGCCGAGGTTCTGCTGGACGTACTGGCCGAGGACCTTGCCCTCGATCGTGTAGTCCGGCTGCCAGCCGAATGTGTAGGGGTGATTCGAGACATCGTTCCAGCAGTTGCAGCCGCTAGAGACGAACAGATCAGGCACTTTCTGGGCGTTGACGTAATCGACGACCGCCTGATGCGTCGGCGTTCCCAGCGCGCTGAAGAGGGCGAAGACCTTGTCCTCCAGGATCAGCTTGCGGGTGAGGCTGGCGGTGTTCGTCGGGTTGTAGCCGTCGTCGTAGTAGGTGTAGATGATCTGGCGGCCGAAGACTCCGCCTTTGGCGTTCAGGTACTGAAAGTAGGCGGCCGAGGCTGCCGAGATCTCCGAGTAGCCAGGCGCTGCCCGACCGGTCAGCGGTTGCGTGCTCCCAATCGTGATCGTGGTCGCCGTGATGCCCGGCGCGGACGCGGTATTCGTGCCGTTGTCCGAGCTGGTCGAACTGCCGCAGGCCGCGAGCAATCCCGCGACACAGACGATCGCCATCCCTCTAATCCGCAGCGCGTTGCCGCCCATCACACTTTTCAATCGAACCTCCTTCCTTTATGTGGGGTCCGGGGTCTCGGTGACTAGGTGCCTGGTGCGGGATCGTCCCAATCCACCACCCCCTTTTGCCCACCCCCCGGGGTGTGTCCCCAGCGAGCCCGGCCGAATGCGAGAATCCGCTGTAGTGCGCCCTGGATGCCGTGCGGAGCCACGAGCATGGCGATCACAAGGATGCCGCCGTAAATCGCGAGCGGTAGATTGTCGGCGATTGAGCTCGGAAGTTTCAGCGTGCTCGCCATGCCGCTGGTGAGCAACGGGACATACACCAGCACAACGGAGCCCCATACCGCGCCGGCCAGGCTGCCCAAGCCACCGATGACGATCGCGGTGATCAGTTGCAGGGAAAGGCTGAGGCTGAATCCGGCCGGCGATGTGATCCCGGACCAGTAGGCCAAGAGCGCGCCCGCCAGGCCCGCACACGCCGCGCTGATCACGAAGGCCAGCACCTGCGTGCGAGCGACATCGATGCCGGCGAGGGCCGCCGCCGCTTCGTTGTCGCGCACGGCCTTGAAGGCGCGGCCGGGAGCGGTGCGGAGCAGGTTAGCCAGCAGCATCATCGTCACCACGGCCGCGGCGAGCGCGATCCACGCGAGCCAGCGCTCAGCCGGAAAGTCGGCTCCCAGCCAATCGGGGGGTGCGGATGGCGGTACGGTCAGGCCTGAATCGCCTCCGAAGATGCTTTTGTAGCGGGTCGCCACCTGCGGCAGCGCCACCGCCAGGGTCAGCGTCGCACCCGCGAGGTAGGGACCACGCAGGCGGGCCGCGGCATAGCCAAACACAATGCCAATGACCCCACTGCTCAGCACCGAGACGAGCAGGACCACGATGACGGGAAACTGGCGATGATCCTTCAACAGCAATGAGGCGGTGTAGGCGCCGATGGCCATCAATGCACCATGACCCAGCGACAGCTGCCCGTTCAGCCCCGTCAGCAGCGTGAGGCCGGCAGCCGCCACCGCGAAGATGGCGACGGCGGTCAGGTTGTAGTCGTCGTAGGCACCAATCTGCGCGCTGAGCAGCAGCAGCACGACGGCCGCTGCCAGCGCAATCAGCAGGTGACGACTAAGGGTCGGGCTGACCAGGCGATCAACGCGCGAACGGACGGCCACCATCTCAGACCTGCCGAAGCCGCTGCACGGCGAAGAGGCCGCGCGGCCTCACCATCAGCACCGCAATGAGGATGACCAGGGCCCCGACCGTTTCGAGGTCAGATCCGAAATAGCCACCGACGTAGCTGAGGGCAAATCCCATCAGCAATCCGCCAACGACGGCGCCCACCGAGCTATCGAGTCCCCCGATCACCGCCCCGGTGAAACCGAAGACCAGGACATCGTCCATGAAGGTTGGATAGAGGAGTAACGAGGGCGCGATCAAGACGCCGGCGAGCGCCCCGACCAGCGACGCGAGCGCCCATCCCAGGGTGAGCATTCGTCCGACCCGGATACCGAGCAGTCCTGAGACCTCGGGATTGAAAGCCGAGGCGCGCATCCGGAGGCCCAGGTTAGTTCTTTGGAAGAGCACCAGGAGAAGGACCATGACGGCCAGGACGGCGCCGAGCGTGAAGGCATCGAACGGAGAGAAAGCGATCTGCGAGTTTCCGAAATGCAGGCCGACAATGGAGAAGGCCGGAGGGAACGACTTGATCTGGCCACCGAAGGCCATCGGCGCGAGGGCCTCGAGGAAAAGAAGCAGCCCCAGCGTGAGGATGACCACGTTGAGGGGGGGCGCCGACTCGACCGGGCGAACGATCACCCGCTCGATGATCGCGCCGAGGAGCAACCCGGTCAACAGGGCTACCGCGAACCCCACCCAGTAGGGCGCACCGTGATCGATCGCGAACAGCGCGAGGTAGGTGGTGAACATCGCCATCGCGCCCTGGGCGAAGTTGATGACCTTCGTGGCGCGCCAGATCATCACCAGGGCGAGCGCCATGGCCGCGTAGATCGCGCCCTGCGTCAGGCCGGTCAGGGTCAAAACGATAAACCGGCTCATGACTCAAAAACCAAGGTAGGCATGTCGAAGTCCCTCCTCGCCCAAGAGTTGGTGGGCTCGGCCCCGAGCCACCACCTTCCCCAGGTGGAGCACGATGCCTTCGTCGGCCACTGACAGGGCACTCTTTGCGTTCTGTTCGATCAGCAGCACGGTCAGTCCGCGCTCCAAGACCAGCGCCTTGACGCGAGCCATGATCTGGACGAGCACGAGCCGGGCGAGCCCGAGGGACGGCTCGTCGAGGAGCAGCACGCGGGCGCGCGCCACCAGCGCGCGACCGACTGACAGCATCTGCCGCTCGCCCCCCGAAAGGCTGAAGGCCGCCAGGTGGCGCCGCGTGGCCAGCGGAGGGAAGAGATCGTAGGCCTCGGCGAGCGCATTTCGCTGGCCCCGTGGATCCCGCCGCCAGAGACCCCCGAGCCGGAGGTTTTCGTCGACGGTCAGCTCGGCGAGCACGCCCTGACCCTGGGGCACATGGGCGACCCCAAGGCGCGCGATCTCATCGGGGGCGAGGCGCGTGATATCGCGGCCGTCGAGGCGGACCGACCCGCCACGCGGCCGTGTCAGGCCGGAGATGGTTCGAACCAGGGTCGTCTTGCCGGCGCCGTTGGCACCGAGGACAGCCGTCATCGACCCGTCGGCCACCGTGAGGGAAACACCGTGTAGCGCGAGCACCGGGCCATAGGCGACGACGAGGTCGGTGACCTCAAGCACCGGACGATGCCTCCGGCGTGGGAATGTCCTCGCCGAGATAGGCCGTCGCCACCTGAGGATCGTCCCGGATCTCCTTCGGTGTCCCTGACGCGATCACGCGGCCCACGTTGAGCACGATGATGCGGTCAGAGATCGCCATCACGAAATCAAGATGATGCTCGACGACGGCGACGGACATCCGAGTGCGGAGCTGCCTGATCAGCTGGGCGAGATCGTCGATGTCCTGAGCAGAAAGGCCACTGACGGGCTCGTCCAGTAGCAGCAGGGACGGCTCCGCCATGAGCGCCCGAGCGATGATGACTCGTTTCTGCACTCCGTACGGCAGCGTTCCGGGGTAGGCGCTCGCGTAGCCGGCAATGCCGAGCAAATCGAGGATCTCGTGGGCCTTCGAGGCGAGCAGGGCCTCGACCCGATCCGAGCTCGGCAGGGCGAGCAGCGACGCCAGCAGGCCCGGACGCAGATTCGAACCGGCCACGACGTTGTCCTGGACGGAAAGCCCCGGCCACAGCCCCAGGCCCTGAAGGGTCCGGGCAATTCCCAGCCGCGCCAGGCGATGGGGTGCCGTGCCGAGCAGCGCCTCGCCACGGTAGTTGATGCGGCCTGAATCGGGGCGAACGAATCCGCAGACGGCGTTGAACAGCGTTGTCTTGCCGGCGCCGTTCGGTCCGATGATGGCGACGACCTCACTCGCATCGATACGAAGGGAGACCTGATCCAGCGCCAGGATCCCCCCGAAGCGGACGCTGAGGTCTACTACTTCGAGGGTCGGCCGCGAATCCTCTCCCACCCTTTCTTCTCCCTAACGAACGTTCGATCTGACAGTATGCGCGGACGCGGGGGCAAGTCAAGCCGCCGCGGCTCAGCTCGTGCGGTTGGTCTCCCAGCCCCGGAGCAGGGCCAGGGCAGCGCGCGCGTAGAGGTCAGCCACCCGCGCGAGATCCTGTTCGTCGCGCGGCTTGAACCAGTGGGGCAAGCCGTTGATCATGTCGACAATCGCCATCGCGGCGAGCCTGGGATCGCCCACGTAAAAGACTCCCTGCGCGCAGCCAGCGTTGATCACGCGTGCCATCGTATCCCGGTACTCCCGCCGCAACGCGTTGACCTGGGCGAGTTGGTCGGGTGGCAGGCTGCGGCGCTCACGGATGTTGACCACGACCTCTCCTTTGCGCCGGTGCCCGAACAGGACATGCTTGCGGACGGCGGACGCGATCGCCTCGTCGGGCGGCTGATTGGCGATCAGCTCGGGCAAAACCTCGGCGTTGAAGTCCGTCTGCATGCGCATGCAGATCGCGAAGAGGATCTGCTGCTTTCCGGGGAAGTGATGATAGAGGGAGGACGGCCGGATCTCCAACTCGGCCGCGAGATCGCGCACGCTGGCGGCCTCGTAGCCCTTCTCGGTAAAGAGCCGCGTGGCGGATTCGAGGACCTGGTCGATCCGTAGAGTGCCACCCAGCGTTGCCCGCTCGACGTTCCTCATCGGCCCTTCCCTTGACAGCATCATACCGGCCGGTTCATATTGTCGATCGAACGATCGTTAGGGAGTAAGGGCCCCACTCGGGCGTGAAAGAGTCGGGAGATCGTAAGGGGTAACGACGATGGACTTCGGGCTGACCAACGAACAGCGCATGATCCTCGGAACGGTCCGCGAGTTCGTGGCCAAGGAGCTGTTGCCGCTGGAGGCGGAGGCGCAGCGCGCCGAACTCGAAGGCCGGTCCTTTCCGGAGCCCGCTGACATCCGCCGGCTGCAGCAGCGGGCAAAAACGGCTGGACTGTGGGGCCTTCTGACGCCGGAAGAATACGGGGGCGCCAACCTGGGCCTGCTGATGACCTCGCTGATCAGCATGGAGACGTCGAGGGCGCTGATCCCCTTCTCCTACGGGGGACACGCGGATAACATTCTTTACTCTTGCAACGCCGAGCAAAAGCTGCGCTACCTCTGCCCCACGATCGACGGCGATCGAACCAGTTGCTTTGCGTTGACCGAGCCCGACACCGGCTCGGACGCGACCAACATCCAGATGCCCGCGGTCCGCGACGGCTCGGACTGGGTGCTCAACGGCCGGAAGGTCTTCATCACGAATGGTCTCCAAGCGGACTTCGCGATCGTCTTTGCCGTCACGGACAAGGGAAAGGGTCACGAGGGTGGCGTCACCGCGTTCCTCGTCGACCGAGCCATGGGATGGAGCAGCCAGCCGATCCAGACGATGGGCGCGTGGCGGCCGGCCGAGATCAGCTTCGACGAGGTCCGCGTCCCCAACGACAACATCCTTGGTGAAGTCGGGAAGGGCTTCCAGCTCGCCATGGCCTGGATTGGCCAGGGCCGGATCATCATCCCCGCCAGGGCCGTCGGCCAGGCGCAGCGCTTGCTCGAGATGGCGCTGGAGTATTCGCGCCAGCGGATCGCGTTTGGCCGCCCGATCGCCGAGTACCAGGCGATCCAGTGGATGCTGGCCGACAGTGCCGTCGAGATCGAGCAGGTGAAGTGGCTCGTGCTCAATGCCGCCTGGAAGGCCGACCAGGGTGGGGACGCTCGGCACGAGGCGTCGATCGCGAAGCTGGCGGGCGCCGGCATGATCTGGCGCGTCGTCGACCGGGTGATGCAGATCCACGGGGGGATGGGCTACACGAAAGAGATGCCGATCGAGCGCGTGATGCGCGATGTTCGCGTCTACCGGATCTACGAGGGGACCGACGAGATCCAGCGGCGGTCCATCGCGCGCAACCTCTTGAAGGGACACGCTACGCTCCGCGCATGGAGCTGACCGGGGTGCGCGAGTGATCTTCCGAAGCCCTTACCCGGATGTCGACATCCCGGAGATCTCGCTGCCGGCCTTCGTGCTCGGCGGTGCCGCCGCGCTGGGGAACAAGCCGGCGCTGATCGATGGGCCGACCGGACGCACGCTCACCTACGCAGAGCTGGCAAGGTCGGTCCGCCAGGTGGCGGCCAGCCTCGCGCGCCGAGGGTTCAAAAAAGGCGACGTCCTCGCGATCTACAGCCCGAACGTTCCCGAGTACGCGGTGGCCTTGCACGGCGTCGCCACGCTTGGTGGGATCGCGACGACCTCGAATCCATTGTCGACACCTCGCGAGCTCGCGCTTCAGCTCAACGACGCCAACGCGAAGTACCTCGTCACCATCCCCCAACTCCTCGACCACGCTCTCGAGGCGGCTCGCCAGGCAAAGGTCGAGGACGTTTTCGTCTTTGGCGAGGCGCCGGGGGCCACGCCGTTCGCGGCGTTGATGGAAGGGAACGACGCGGTCCCTACCGTGGCGATCGATCCCCGGAAGGACCTGGTGGCGCTGCCCTACTCGAGCGGGACGACCGGCCTGCCGAAGGGCGTCATGCTCACCCACCGAAACCTGGTCGCGAACATCGTGCAAACCTCCGCGGTCGTTCAGGCCACCGAGGACGAACGCTCGATCGCGGTCCTGCCCTTCTACCACATCTACGGCTTCACGGTGCTGCTGAACATCAGCCTCTACCAGGGCGTGACCATCGTCACCATGCCCCGCTTCGACCTTGAACTCTTCCTCCGGCTGATGCAGGACTACGCGATCACGCGCGCCAACGTCGTGCCACCTATCGTTCTCGCCCTGGCCAAGCACCCATTGGTCGCCCGCTATGACCTGCACGCGTTGCTGTCGATCAACTCGGGCGCCGCGCCACTCGACGCCAGTGTTGAGCAGGCCTGTGGCGATCGGCTGAAGTGTTTTGTTGCCCAGGGATACGGGCTCACCGAGACGAGTCCCGTCGTGTCGACCACGCCCGTCGACCCGTTGAAGCGGCGCGCTGGCTCGGCCGGCCTCCTCATCCCGAACACGGAATGCAAGGTCATGGATCCCGCGGGCGGTGCCGAGCTAGGACCGGGAGGGCAAGGGGAAGTGTGGATCCGCGGACCCCAGGTGATGACGGGGTACCTCAACAATCCGGACGCGACCGCGGCCATGCTCGATGCGCAAGGTTGGCTGCATACTGGGGACATCGGGTCCGTGGATGCCGATGGCTACCTGCATGTCGTGGACCGGCTCAAGGAGCTGATCAAATACAAGGGATACCAGGTCGCGCCCGCCGAGCTCGAGGGCCTTCTCCTCACGCACCCGGCCGTGGCCGACGCCGCGGTGATCCCATGCCCGGATCCAGAAGCCGGCGAAGTGCCAAAAGCGCTGGTCGTGCTCAAGGGCGCCGTGACGCCGGACGAGCTCATGGCATTCGTGAACCAGCAGGTGGCGCCGTACAAGAAGATCCGGCAGCTCGACGTCGTGAGTCAGATCCCCAAGAGCCCTTCGGGAAAAATCCTGCGCCGTGTGCTGGTGGAACAAGAACGGACGCGGGCCGGGTCATGACAACCGCGGACACTGGCTTTCGCCCCGGCGAGCGGTTCGCCGAAATGGACGCGTGGCAACAACCAACGCCAGGGGAGCCGGGCATCTGGAATGCGCTCGGCTGGCGGCGTGCCGAGCTCGAGGCGGGACGGGCCGTGCTGGAGTGGGAGCCGAACAGCGATCAGGCATTTCCGGCGGGCGACGGCTGGATCGTCCACGGCGGCATGGTGACCGCCATCCTCGACAGCGCCATGGGCAGTGCGACGTGGAGCCTGCTCGACCGGGACGAGGTCTACCTCACCGCCGACCTGCGGACGGAGTTCTATCGACCGACCCGGCCGGGGCGAATCCGCGCGACAGGCTGGGTCGTGCGCAAGACGCGCCGCGTGACATTCGCCGCGTCCGAACTCCATGACGAGGAGGGCACGCTGCTGGCAAGCTGCCGCGCCACGAACATCACCATCGACCTAAAGGACGAGCCGCAGCGCGCGCGTCGCGGTCCGGCCCGGCCTGTCTCCGGCTGATCGATGCCCGAGATGTCGTTTCCGTTTGGGCCGGCGACGCAGGCCGAGATCTACGTCGGAAACGCGGACGACCTCCCCCTCGATCCGGATGAGTGGGAAGCCCGAGCCAAAGCGGTCCTTGAGCCCGGCCCCTTCGACTACATCGCCGGCGGTGCCGGCGGCGAGTCGACGATGCGGGCCAACCTGGACGCCTTCGCGCGCTGGCGTTTGCGTCCCGCGATGCTCGCCGGCAACCAGCAGCGGGATCTCCACGTCACCGTGCTCGG
>DATEHI010000104.1:0-11826 GCA_035279665.1 Candidatus Dormiibacterota bacterium
GGTGCGGACGGCGCTCGAGCATAAGGTCCTGCTGGCGGGGGAAGGCGTTGCCGGGCAAGTCCTCTTGAACCGGCACGGGATGGTGGTCGGCGATGCCGACCCCGGCCTGGTCGGCTTCGAGGCCCCGGCGATGACGGCATCGGTCGTGGCGGTACCGGTCCTCATCAATAACGACTTCATTGGTGTGATCGAGGTCGTCAAGCTTGGCTTGAACCAGTACTCCAAAAACCACCTGAAACTGCTGAAGATCCTGGCGGATCAGATGGCGCTTTCCGTGGCCAACGCCCGCATGGTCGACCGGCTCGCCGCGTGACTACCGTCATGGGCTTACGTTTAATAGGCCCATATATAGAGGTATACGAATTCCATGGCTTCCCGTCGTCCCGTCGAAAAACTCTCCCGTCGCGCCGGTGTCGAACTCGGCCTGAAGGGGGCCCGCCAGGTTGCGGGCAAGAGCGGCCGCATCCGCCGCCCCTATCCACCTGGGCAACAGGGCCACGCCGGGCAGGGCCGCCGCCGCAAGCGTGATTCTGACTACCTGCTCCAGCTGCGAGAGAAGCAAAAGATCCAGTGGTTTTATGGGGTCGCGGCGGGGCAGCTCGCGCGCTACTTTGATGCCAGCCGCCGCCGGCCGGAAGCAACCGGCGAGGAACTGCTGCGCCAGCTCGAACAGCGCCTGGACAACGTCGTTTACCGCCTGGGGTTCGCGGGCACTCGCGCCCAGGCTCGACAATTCGTCAGCCACGGGCACGTCCAGGTCAACGGCGAGCGGGTGAACCGCGCCTCGTACGAGCTTCGCCCGGGCGAGACCATCTCGATCAAGCCCGGCAGCAGCATCGAGCCATTAGTCCGCGATGCGATCAGCCTCGGTTTCAAGGTTCCCGAATGGCTTGCCTCCGACCAGCAGGCATTGAGTGGGAAGGTGGCGCACCGGCCGCGGCGCAGCGAGATCGACGTGCCGGCCGACGAAAACCGCGTCGTCGAGTTTTTCGCGAAGTACTAGCTTTGCGTTCACGCCGCGGGCGGCCGTGAGTAGCCAACCCTGACGAGCAACGTCGAGGCACCTATCGTTACCACGACTCCGGCCAGGATTGCCGCATAGAGTTCACTCGGGATCACCTGGCGGCTGACCCCGATGGTGGCTAGAACGAAGCTGAACTCACCGATCTGACCCAGGCCGGCCGCGATCTGCCGTGGGCGGCCGGGAAGGCGGGCGAACCTGGCCAGCAGATAGATGGGGATAACCTTGGCCACCACCAGGAGAACGAGTAACAGCACAAGCCAACCCAACCCCTTCAACAACGCGCCCGGGTCGATCAAGGCTCCGATCGCCACAAAAAACAGCACGGCGAAGACATCACGAAATGGGAGCAATCGTTCGCGCGCCTCGCTGGCCTCGCGGCTCTCGCTGATGGCGAGGCCGGAGACGAATGCCGCCAGGGCGAGTGGGATGCCGAAGAAGCGCGCGCCCACTCCGGCGAGCGCCAGTGCGCTCGCGACAGAGACGATGAGGAAGAGGTCGTGTTCCTCCCGGAGCTGGCGGAGCAGCCGCGGGAGGAGCCCGGTCGCGATGACGACGATGATCACGTAGAGCAGGACCAGCTCGACGGCGGCGAAGCCTGTACTGGGCTGGAGTCGAAGGGCGATCAGGGCAATGATCGATAGCGTCACGCCGGCAACGTCCTGCAGTACGCTCCAGCCCAGCAGTACGTGGTCGGTTGCCGCGTCGGTCGTTCGACGACGACTGCGGGTGATGTTCACCGCGACCACGCTCGAGGACAAAGCGACGCAAAGGCCGAGCAGAACGGCGCCGGCCAGCGGAAGCTTGAGAAAGAGTCCCGCCGCCGCCCCGATCACCGCCGTCAGGACCGTCTGGAGCGGCGCGGCCCAGAAGAGGCTGCCGCGCTCTCTACTGAGCTCGGCGACATCCAGTTCGATGCCAACTTCGAAGAGGAGGAGCACGACGCCCAGGTCGGCGAAGACCTGGAGTTGGTGGCGGTCGGCGATGTAGCCGGGCGTGAAGGGCGAAACCACCAGCCCGGTCGCCAGATACCCGAGCACCGCTGGGAGCCCGGCGCGACGAGCCAGCCAGCCGGCGATCGCGGCCACGAGGAGGACAAAGCCGATCTCGAAGATTGCGGGAGCAGTCGTCTCCACTCAGCGACTCGGTCGCTCGCGACGAACCTGTGCTCTTGTCTTCAGCGCGTCGGCCGCGCGGGCTCGCGGCTTGGGCCCACGTGGACATCGAGCCAGATGGTCAGCGCCTTGCTGTCCTTGATCGCCTGACGTAGGCGTTCTTTCGCCTCGACCGTGCGCAGCCACGGACCGGGCTTCCAGTTCCGGCCTGCCATCAGCCCCTTGCATCGCAAGAGATCCCCGCGTGGATGATCGGCCGGGTACCCGGGCGGTACGCGTTTGAAGCTCGGCTCGGTTACCTGGTAGCCGTCCTTGACGAGGGCGGCGACGATTCGAGCGAGTTTTTCGCCCTCCTTACCGGCAACCGCATCGCGGAAGCGGGTGAGCTGATCGGGCGCCATCTCATGCGAGCCGATGGCAATGTACACCCCGTCGTTCGAGAACTGGAGGTACACCCCGCCGGCGCGGGGGCTGGACAGGTACGCGCCCAGGTGCTCCTTGTACGGGCGCTTGTCCGGAGAGAAGCGAAGGTCGCGGTTGAGCCGGAAAATCTTGACCTCGGCATCGGGCCCCAGGTCCTTCTCGAGTTCGACGAGGAGGGCGTCCATCGGCTGTCGCACCTGCTCCTCATAGACCTGTCGATGGGCTTCGAAGTAGGCTTTGCTGTTGTCACGTTTCAGGCCCTGAAAGAACTGTAATGCGGGCTTGGGCCACCCCGCAAAACGACTACGAATCGCCGGATCCGCCCTTGCCGTCATCGGTTCCCTCCTCGCTCAGATCCCGCCGCAGGTTTATGAGGATCGTAACGTTTCACTGGCATGACCTTCCTTCGCGTTGTGCTGAGCATCTTCGCCATCCTCAATGTCGTGTTCTGGGCGCTTCTCGCGTGGGTTTGGGCCGTCAAGCCGGCCTGGGCGGCGCGAATCCCGCTCAATCTCGGCACGGACAAGCGCTACAGCCCCTCGGTGCCGGTCTGGGCTCGCCTCGCCGCGGCGATCGCTGCCTTTTGGGCGGTTGCCGCCGTCCTCTACCTGACGGTTTACGCCGCGAACCGCCTGGCCTTCATCGCGCTCTTCGTTCTGGCCGCGATCTTCCTCATCCTTGGGATCGGCGCCGCCGCGCGCGTATATACCGTGCTGCAGCTCCCCAAGAACTCGATGATGGGGCAAGCGCGGGGTCAGCAAGCGCACTAGTCCGCCTGGTCGCAAGCACCGACCCCGCGAGGATCAGCGAGAAGCCGACGACGGCCCCCAGCGTGAAGGGCTCCTGTAGCACGGCGACGCCCAGCAGCAAGGCGACCGCCGGGTTGAAATAGGTGATGACGGTGGCCCGTACAGGGCCGACTTCGCCGATGAGTGCGAAAAAGACCAGGAAGGCGAGCGCCGTGCACACCACGGCCAGGATCGCCACCGCCAGCACCACCTTGCCGGATGGTATCGCTCTCGGGAGTTGCGGAAGCGCCAGCGGGGCATAGAAGAGGGCGGTGAGCGCCAGCGATGCCGCGACCACGCCGACGGCCGGCAAGCTGGGGAGCCGGCGGGCGATGATGATCGGCCCGCTCGCGTAGCCGAGCGCAACCAGCCCGACCTCAGCGACCGCCCCCAGGTCCTTGAACGAGACATTAAGGCCTACCAGGACGGCCACCCCGACCATGCCGACGAGTAAGCCAAGGACCCGGCGTCGGTCCAGCCGGTCGTCGCCCCGCGTCAGCAGCTGGAGCACGGCGGCGATCAGGGGGACGGCGGCGATCAGCAGGCCGGTGAATGAGCTGGAGAGGCGGCGCTCGCCATCCGCCAGTAGGAACCATGGCAATGACACCTCGACGATGGTGTAGACGAGCACCCAACGCCAGTAAGGAATGAGAGGCGCCAGCCAGCCGCGGGCGGCGGCAACGGGCAGGAGGAGTGCGGCCCCGATCCCCGTCCTGAGCAGGACCAGGCTGGCCGGCGTCAGCTCGCCGATCGCGATCTTGATCAGCAGGTAGGGGATACCCCAGATGACGGCCATTGCGGCAAACAGCGCCCAGCCCCGTCGCGTCACTGCCTACTCACTCGTGGGCGGGCGGCGGACGGTCTCGACCACGCAAGAGTGAGACGCGACAGGGACGCAGCTCACCGCGAGCGTACCCACCCGCGATCACCGGGTCCTCGTTCATCAACTCGCGGGCGGCGACCTCGTCGGCCGCCTCGAAGATCACCAGTCCGGTGTTGACCGTGCCGAGCGTCGGGCCCGCCATGATCAGGACACCGTCCCGAAGCAGTCGCTTCAGCCGCATGAAGTGGATCCGCCAGACCTCGCTCTCTTGATCCGTCATCGTGTCCGCGAAATTCTCGCGGGGAGGGTGGATAAAGTAGATCCACTCGGCCATCAGCGACTGCCTCTCACGCGGTCGGCGCGATGTCCAGCTCGACATCCTCGGGGAGGACGTCCTCCCCGGTATAGGCGGAGGCCTGCAGGCGAAACAGCCGCGCATAGCGGCCGTTGAGTCGCATCAACTGTTCGTGCGTCCCCTGCTCGACGAGGCGGCCGTGCTCCAGGAATAGGATCCGATCGGCGCGCCGGACGGTGGAGAACCGGTGCGAGATATAGACGGCGGTGCGGCCCCGTGTCAGCGAGTGGATACGTTCGAACAGCTCGTACTCCGCCTGGGCGTCGAGGGCGGAGGTCGGCTCATCCAACAGGAGGATACGCGCGTCGCGCATGAAGGCGCGCGCCAGCGCAACCTTCTGCCACTCGCCGCCCGACAGGTTGACCCCGGCATCGAACCATTTTCCGAGCGCGGTTTCGTAGCCCTGGGGAAGGCCGGCGATCAACCCGTCGGAACCGGCCTGCCGGCTCGCCTTCAGGATCGCCTCCCGGTCGGCGATGGCGCCGAGGTTTCCGAGTCCGATGTTCTCCGCCGCCGTCGCCTGGTAGGTGACATAGTCCTGGAACATGCCGCCAATCTGGGCGCGCAGCTGCGTCGGATCGATGTCTTTTATGTCGATGCCGTCGATCAGAATGCGGCCGCCGATGGGGTCGTAAAGGCGGCAGATCAACTTGAAGAGCGTGGTCTTCCCGGCCCCATTGCGACCGACAATGGCGATCGTCTCGCCGGGGGCGACCGTGAAGCTCAAGTCGGTCAGCGCATTCTCGGCGGCACCCGGGTAGGCGAAGCTGACCTGCTCGAAACGGATCTCACCCTTAAGCGGGTCGGGCAGGGGGACTGGGTTGGCGGGTACCGGCAGCTGGCTCGTCGTTTCCATCAGCTCGAACAGGTTGCTCAGGTAGAGATTGTGCTCGTACATGCCGGAGAACCCGCCAAGAATGCCCTGAATGGAGTTCTGAACCGATTGGGCGGCCGTCGTATAGAGCGTGAGGTCGCCGAGCGTGAGCTTGCCGACGATCGCCTGCAGTGCGACATATAGATAGGTGACGGAGGTCGCGATCGTGCTCAGGTTTCCCCAGAGAAAGCCGACGAGGTAGCGTCGCACCACCTGGCGGCGCTGGCTCCCGTAATATCGTTCTCCGATCAGGCGGTAGCGGTCGATGAAGTAGCGGCCCAACCCGAACAGCTTCACCTCCTTGGCATAGCTGTCCGTGGTCAGCAGGGTGACGAGGTAGTTCATCCGGCGAAGCAGCCTCGAGCCCCAGCGCGCGATGTTGTATCCGCGCCAGCCGTACCGGGTGTCGGCGATGAAGGCCGGGACAGGGGAGAGGAGCGCGAGCAGGGCGAGCAGCGGGCTCACGACCACGAGCAGCGCGATCATCGTTACGAAGGTCAGCGCCGTTTGGACCAGCCCGAAGGCGGTGGAGATCATCTGTACCGGCCGGTTGATCGAATCGGTCTGCGCCCGCCGCAGCAGGTCGTACGATGCCGGGTCTTCGTAGAAGGCAAGGTCGAGTGAGGCCGCCTTCTCCATGACCATCAACTGGATCCGCATCGACACCGCGTTCTGCAGGAGCTGCTGCGTGATGTTGCGCGTGGTGCTGAGGAAGGCAATCAGCGCAAAGATCAGCAGCTGCAGGACGGCGAGGAAGATGATCCCGTTGACCGTCGTAAAAACTGGAGTGCGGAGGGGTCCGAAGTCAAACCGGACCGCGTCGGTGACGCTGGTTGGATGGTTGTGGACCTCGATGCCCAGCACGACCGCGTTGACAAGCAGCTTCGAGGTGTACGCGGACACAGCTGGGATGACACCGGCGACCACCGTCACCGCGAAGAGGCCTGCGGTGACGGTGGGGCTGGCGTCCCAGACCAGCCGTATCACCCTGGGCAGCGCGGCGGCGGTGCCCCGGACCGCTTGCTTGAGATTGCGCCAGCGACTACGCAGGTCCTTCGGACCCTGCGGCTCCCGCGGTTCCTCGATCACCGGGTCGCCGGTCAGGCCGCTGTTGGCCGGCCCGCTCTGCGGATTCCCGTGGCGCCGACGGCCCCACATCCAGAACATCGACGGGCCGCCGTGATCCGGCGGCATCATTCCCACGGCGCTACCCTATCCTAGAACGCGCTGAAATTCGCTGCTGAATCGTGATTTCGTCAGGGCTGGTCCCGGACGGCGATGGCCTCGACTTCGACCAGGCAGCCCGGCTCCGCCGGGCTGCACTCTTAGATTTCCCTTACGAATCGCTCAGAACGACCTCATCTCGACGAGGTTCAATCGGAAGACTGTCATGCCATGGAGGGTCCTATGATCAATCGACCGCAACTGGCCCGCGAGGAAGCCGCGAGCCCGACTGACACGGCCCGGGAGCTCGCCGCCCGCGTCCCGGCGCCCATCGAGCAGATCCTGTTCGAGGTCAAACGCCTGATCGTCGGCCAGGACCGGCTCCTCGAGCGCCTACTGATCGCCCTGCTGTCCGGCGGCCATGTCCTCCTCGAAGGCGTGCCCGGGCTCGCCAAGACCGTCACGGTCAAGGCCTTTGCCCAGGTGATTGGTGGCGCGGCCGGCCGCATCCAGTTCACCCCCGACCTGGTTCCCGCCGATCTGATCGGCACGCGAATCTACAACCCCGGCCGCGGCGACTTCTCGACCGAGCTCGGCCCCGTGTTCTGCAACCTGTTGCTGGCCGACGAGATCAACCGCGCTCCCGCCAAGGTGCAGTCGGCACTGCTGGAGGCGATGCAGGAACACCAGGTCACGATTGGCAAGGACACCCATCCGCTGCCCGAGCCCTTTGTCGTCCTCGCGACGGAGAACCCGATCGAAACTGACGGGACCTACCCGCTTCCCGAGGCCCAGCTGGACCGCTTCATGCTGAAGGTGCTCGTCGATTACCCGACATTCCAGGAAGAGGTCGTGGTCGTCGAGCGCATCACCGGCGCGGCGATCGAGCTCCGCCAGGTCGTCACGCTGGACCAGCTCAAGGAGATGCAGCGGGCGGTCACCGAGGTGTATGTCGATCCCTCGGTGCGGACGTATGCCGCGACACTCGCCTACGCGAGCCGCCCCGGCAAGGTCAAGGGCCTCGAGGACCTCGCGCCCGCAATCGCCTACGGCGCCAGCCCGCGCGCCTCGATCAACCTGGTCGCTGCCGGCCGGGCGCTCGCCTTCATGCGTGGTCGTTCGTATGTCCTCCCGCACGACCTGAGCGAGGTGGCGCCCGAAGTCATCCGGCACCGTCTCGTCCTCACCTACGAAGGGATCGCGGCCGGTGTTAACGCCGAGACGATCGTCAAGCGTGTCCTCGATCGATTCCCGCCACCCCGTATCGACCTCGGAGACCGGTTTGCCTCCTGACATCGTCGCGAGCGGCATCGCGGTCGACCAATTGCTGCGCCGCTCGCGCTGGCCGGTGCTGCGGCGCCTCGGGTTCCACCCAGGCGGCGACGAGCGCTCGAGCCTGCGCGGCGCCGGACTCGAGTACAGCGACGTGCGCGAGTACCAGGCCGGCGACGACCCGCGCACCATCGAATGGAACATCACCGCGCGGTCGGACCGCCCCTACGTCCGGGAGTCGCTTCCCGACCGCGGCCTCGATGCGTGGCTGCTCGTCGACATCACGCGCTCGCTCGACTGGGGCACGGCTCGTTGCCTGAAGCGACAGCTGGCCGTCGAATTCTCGGCGGTCGTCGGGCAACTGCTGATCGGGCGGGGCAACCGCGTCGGCGCGCTGCTCTTCGACGACCGCGTTCGCTCGATCATCCCGCCCTCGGCGGGCCGCACCGCGCTACTGCAGTTGATCGCGCGCATGGAGCGGGCTGCTGCAAGCCCGGGCGACGGTCCGACCGATCTGGGTCGGGCGCTGACGGAAGCGGGCCGGCTCATCCGCCGCCCTTCGATGATGGTCCTCATCAGCGATTTCATGACACCCGGCGGCTGGCAGCAACCGCTGAGCGCGCTAGCGATCCGCCACGAGGTTGTCGCGGCCTGGATCACGGACCCGAGAGAGCGTGAGATTCCCGACGTCGGGGTCGTCACCTTCGAGGACCCGGAAAGCGGCGAGCAAATCCTGGTCGATACCCGGAGTGCAAACTTGCGGGCACGGTTCCAGGAGGCCGCGGGGGCCCAGCGCGAGACGATCCGGGGCGATCTCCTTCGGGCTCGAGCGTCGATCGCCGAGCTGAGCACCGCCGCTGAGATCGTTCCCCAATTGGTTGCGTTCATCAAGCAACGGGAGGCGCAGCGCGGCCATCGGGTCGCGCGGGCGACCGCATGAGCTTCCAGTCACCCTGGCTCCTGCTCGGCCTGCTCGCGATCCCGCTGCTGGTCGGCTTGTACATCACGAGTCAGCAGCGTCGCCGGGCCTATGCGGTCCGCTTCACCAACCTGACGCTGCTGAACCAGGTGATGGGCAAGGGACCAGGATTCCGCCGTCATCTCCCAGCGATCCTCTTCATCGCCGGCGTGGCGGGCTTGCTCTTCTCGATGGCACGCCCCCAGGCGACGATCCGTGTCCCGAAGGGTCAGACCAGCGTGATGCTCGCGGTTGATGTCTCGGGATCAATGGCAGCTACCGACGTGCAGCCCACCCGTATCGAAGCGGCGATCGCGGCCGGCCGCACGCTGATCGACAAGCTGCCAGGCAACGCCCAGGTTGGCCTCGTGATCTTCAACGCCCACGCGGAGGTGATCGCGCCGCTGACCCAGGACAAGGGCTCGGTGAAAGACGCGCTCGGCAGCCTGCAGCCAGGTGGGGGAACGGCGATTGGCGACGCGATCCAGGTCGCCGTCGCCCAGCTCGCCAACATCATCGACCCGAACAGTTCAAAGTCCCAGAACTACGCCATGGTCGTGTTGCTGACCGACGGCTCGTCCAATACGGGTATCGACACGACGACCGCCGCGGCCAACGCGGCGCAAGCCAAGATCCCGGTCCAAACGGTCGGCATCGGGCAGCGTAACCAGACGACGATGGTGCAGGGCCGTGTCGTCGATGGCGTCGACGAGCAGGCACTCCAGCAGATCAGCTCCGCGACCGGCGGCCACTACTACTACGCGGCCGACGAGACCCAGCTGAGCAAGATCTACAGCGACCTCGGGTCACGGATCGGCTGGGTCACGACCAAGCTCGATCTCACCGTGCCGCTGCTGGCACTGGGCACGATCATCCTGGTGGCCGGCGGGCTCTTCAGCTTGCGCTGGTTCCGGCTGCTTCCCTAGCGGCGCGAACACCGGGCAGGTGGCGCTCGGCCGGGCCGGTGTAGAGCTGGCGCGGCCGCGCGATCTTCTGTTCCGGGTCCAGCAGCCCTTCCTGCCACTGTGCCAGCCAGCCCGGGGTGCGCCCGATCGCGAAGAGCACGGGGAACATCTCGACCGGAAAGCCGATCGCCGCGTAGATGATTCCCGAGTAGAAATCGACGTTCGGATAGAGCCGGTGCTTGATGAAGTATTCGTCGGCCAGAGCGATCCGCTCCAGCTCGAGCGCGATGTCGAGAAGCGGACTGCGTCCAGTGACTGCCAGCACGTCGTCAGCAACTTTCTTGATGATCTGGGCCCGGGGGTCGAAGTTTTTGTAGACGCGGTGGCCGAAACCCATCAGCTTCATCTCACCCGCCCGTACCCGACGCACGTAGTCCGGGACCCGGCTGATGGAGCCGACTTCCTTCAGCATTCGGAGCACCTGCTCGTTCGCGCCGCCATGGAGCGGGCCGTACAGCGCCGCGGCCGCCGCGGCGGTCGCGCTGAAAGGATCCGAGTGTGAGCTCCCCACGGCGCGCATTACGTTGGTCGAGCAGTTCTGCTCGTGGTCGGCGTGGAGGATAAGCAGGACGTCGAGCGCGCGCTCGAGCACCGGATTCGGCTCGTATTTCAGCTCGGTCGCCTTCCACATCATGTTGAGGAAGTTGCCTGTATAGGACAGATCGTTGTCTGGATACGCAAATGGCATGCCGATCGCGTGGCGGTACGCGAACGCAGCCACTGTCGGCATCTTCGCGATCAAGCGGAGGATCTGCAGGTGCCGGCTCTGCTCGTTGAAGATGTCCTTGGCATCCGGGTAGAACGTCGAGAGCGCCCCGACCACGCCGACGAGGACGCCCATCGGATGGGCATCGTGGTGGAAGCCGTCGATCAGCTTCTTGATGTTCTCGTGAAGCAGGGTGTGATGGGTGATCGTATCTACCCACTCACGGCGTTGTGCCGGGTTTGGCAGCTCCCCATTGATGAGCAGGTGAGCCACCTCGAGAAAGGTCGAGCGCTCGGCCAGCTCCTCGATCGGGTAGCCGCGGTAGCGGAGGATGCCGCGCTCGCCGTCGATAAAGGTGATCGCGCTACGGCAGCTGGCCGTATTAAGGAAGGCGGGATCGTAACTCATCAGGCCGGTGCCGGCCCCGTCGCTGGCGATCTTTTGGAGCTCGGTCGCCAGGATCGCACCGTGCCGGATGGGAACCTCGTAACGCTTACCCGTTCGGTTATCGAGGACCGAGAGTGTGTCTTCCGGCATCTGGCTCCATCGAGTTTAGTCCGGGGCCGGTTGGGCCGTCAGGTGCCCACGTCGCGGCGCTGCATCAAGAAGGCTCCCAGGGCGAAGCCGCCGATCGTGATCGCCGACATGATCCACAGACCGGTCCAATCGACGCCGTTTGTTAGAGGGGCGCCGTAGAGGCTGAACACGGACAGCTTGAGCGCCCAGTCGGGCCACTTGAGTAGCGGGCCGAGCTCGGACAACAGATAGCTTACGAAGGTGTACGTGGATAGAGCCGCCACGGCTGCGCGCGGTGCCCGGCTGGCCAGGACGGCTCCGATCGCCGCGAAGCTCAGCCCGAATGGGATCAACACCAAGGATGCGACCGTCAGCGAGCCCAGGTCAATGCTGATGTTGGCGCTCGCCGCTCCGAGCTCAAAGGCCACGGAGGTTATGGCAATGACGCCCGCCATGCGGAGCACAAGCGCGACGGCACGCTCGAGCACGACCCGAGTCCGTGAAACAGGCGCACTCAAGACCATCTCCAATCGGCCTTCGTTGTCGTCGGCCGACCAGCGCGCCACCTGTGTGACGGCAAAAATCGAGAGCAGCGCGAGGAAGATCCCAAACCAGAGGTAGCCCGTGAGGGCGACATAGGGGTTGCCGTGGCCCATCAGCGTCAGGTAGACACGAAAGCCGCTCGAGCCCTGGATCAGATCGAGCATCTGGCGGCCGATGGAAGCAAGGTAAAACGCGAAGAACCCGCACCCGATCCCCCAGGCGATGATCCCCAGACGTTGCTCGTACACCAGGGCGAGCACCGGAATGCGAAGCAGAAGATTTGGCGACGGCTGGACGCTTGCC
>DATEHI010000105.1:0-2540 GCA_035279665.1 Candidatus Dormiibacterota bacterium
CGGCCGAAGCCACGTCGCGATCGGTCTTCGTCACGGTCGTCGCCGCGGCGACCAGGCTCACAAGGCTGCCCTGCTGCACCACCTGATGGGTCGCCCGATTCCCGGCGTTGGCCGTCAGCGTTGCCAGGGCGAGGGCCGCGATCGCCCCCAGAATGATCGTTTTGGTTCGCACGATTCGTCCTCCTTGCGGGGTAGTCGCCTTCTAGAACGGCGGAGGTCCAGCTCGCTTACGGCCCCGACCAATCGTCGAACGTGCGTTTGGGTCGCTAGGCTCGCTTATGGAGTTCGTCAGGCCTTACGATCGTGATGAGCCCGCCATCCAGCTGGATGTCGCCGTGGGCCACAAAGCGCTGGAGGGCGCGGTTCACGTTTTCACGACTGGCCGAGACCATCGCAGCCAGGGTGCGCTGGGAGAGCCGCAGATCGATGCGGATACCGTCCGGCGTCTTGCGGCCATGTGATTGACCCAGGTCGAGGAGCTTTCGGGCGACTCGTCCGCTGATATCGAGGAACGCGATCTCGGCCAGGCTCTCATCGACCTGTTGCACGTAGCGGGCCAGCGCTTGCATCAGGTGCCGGCTCAACGCCGGATACTGGTCCAGGAAGGCGAGCAGGGGGTCCTTGCCCACGCTGATGCATTCGGTCAGTTCCATCGCCTCAGCGTCGGCGGTCCGAGCCGCGTCGCCCGAGAGGAGCGCGATCTCGCCGAAGGAGTCGCCCGGGACGAGAATGGCGTAGACCGCCTCTTCCCCACCTCGACCCATCCGCGAAATCTTGACCTGGCCCCGTCGAATGACGTACAGCGCATTGCCGACGTCACCCTCTCGAAAGATATAGCTGCCCTTGCGGAAGGTCCGCGAGGTGGCGGCGGGCGCGAGCGCCTCGAGATCGTGCCGCGCCATCCCGCTGAACAGCGAGGACTCCGCGAGGACCGCGACCAGGTCCATCACCGCCATCATATGGCGCCGTCGATCCAAGCACTGTGTCAAACGACACAGCCTGCTGGTGATGGGCGGCACCTCGCCGGCGTCGGCGGCGTCCTATGCTGCTGCCGTCGAGAACCGCTGCAGGAGGACCGCAATGTACGGCATGAATCAACTGGACGCCATGAGCCAGGCGCGGATGGGCGATATGTTCCGCGAGGCGGAACGGATTCACCAGGTTTCCGAGGTGCTGAAGGAGCGGAGGGCCGCTCGTCGCGCCCTCTTCACGAAAAATCTCACGCGCTTCTGGCGCCGCGCCGCGGCCCTGCCCTCACCAGCGACGATCCGCGACGCGGCCGCCGCGAGATAAGCGCTACTGCGGGATGAGGCGCAACGTGGTGGCCGGCTTACGCCTATCGTATCGACTGTGACGGGCAAGCCACTGAGTGCGCTGAAGGCCAGCGACCCGAAGATCGCGCGCCTCATCGAGGCGACGCAACCTGTCGATGCCACGGCCTGGCGCCGTGCGCGGCCGCTGGGCAATCCTTTCAGCGTGCTCGTCTATTCGATCATCGGCCAGCAAATCTCGGGATACGCGGCCCGTGCGATCGCCGGCCGGCTCGCCGAGCGCTTCGGCGGCCGAATGCCGTCCCCCGCGGAGTTGCTGGCGCTGGACCCCGGCGATCTCAAAAGCGTCGGGCTGTCTCAGCGGAAAGTCGAGTACCTCCGGTCGCTGGCCGAGCACATCATCTCGGGCGAGCTCCAGGTCGACCACCTGGACAAACTTTCCGACGACGAGGTGCGCGCCCAGATCACCGCCAGCCGCGGGCTCGGCCGTTGGACTGCGGATATGTTTCTGCTGATCAACCTCGAGCGACCAGACATTCTCCCGATTGGCGACCTGGGGATCCGGTCCGCGATTCAGCGCCTCTACCGGCTCGACCACCTGCCCACGCCTTACGAGGTCGAGGTGATCGGCGAGAAATGGCGACCGAACCGCAGCCTGGCGAGCCTCTACCTCTGGGCATCGACCCGGCAGGCGCCAAAGCCGGCGGAGGCGGCGAAGCCCGCGAAAGCGGCGAAGGCCCTGGCGACGCGACGGCCGGCCAGGCGAACGACGAAACGTCGAGCCGCCGACTAGCGGTTGCCGATCTTTTCTTTCGCTTGCTGGTAGGAGCGCAGCTTTCGCACCTTGGGCTGCGCGTTGAAGACGATGTAGGGATTCAACGGGTTGCGCGCCGCATAGTCCTGGTGGTAGGTCTCGGCCTGATAGAAGGCCTCCAGCGGCACGACCTCGGTGACGATCGGCTGATCAAAGACATGGGCCTTGTTCAACTGGTCGATATAGGCCTGAGCGACGCGCTGTTGTTCTCCGTCCGAGTAGAAGATCGCCGAGCGGTACTGGCGGCCCGTGTCGGGTCCCTGCCGATTGAGTTGCGTCGGGTCGTGCGCGATGGCGAAAAACACCTTGAGGATCTGGCCGTAGCTGATGCGGCTCGGGTCATAGACGACCTCGACGGACTCGGCGTGGTCCGTAGTACCGCTCGAGACCGTCTCGTAGTCCGCCGTGTCGGCCGTGCCGCCAGCATAACCCGAGTTGACCGACGACACTCCCTC
>DATEHI010000106.1:0-19398 GCA_035279665.1 Candidatus Dormiibacterota bacterium
CAACATGGCGCTGGCGAAAGAGCAGCGCTACCAGCGTGGCCTGCACTATGCCATCGTCGATGAGGTCGATTCGATCCTGATCGATGAGGCGCGCACGCCGCTGATCATCTCCGGCCCGTCCGACGACTCGCCGCAGTTGTACATCAAGATCAACCGCATCGTGCCGAAGCTGACGCGCCAGGCCAAGGAGAGCGAGCCGGACAAGCCGCCCGTTCCCGGCGACTACTACGTCGACGAAAAGCAGAAGCAGGTGCACCTGTCCGAGGATGGCATGGAACACGCCGAGTCGATCTTGCGCGATGAAGGCATCATCGGCGAGGGCGAAAGCCTGTACGACACCAAACATCTGGCCGTGGTGCATCATCTGAACGCGGCGCTGCGCGCTAACGCGTTGTATCACCGCGATCAGGAATACATCGTGCGCGACGGCGAGGTCATCATCGTCGACGAGTTCACCGGCCGTCAGCAGCCGGGTCGCCGCTGGTCGGATGGCCTGCACCAGGCGATCGAGGCGAAAGAGGGCGTCAAGGTCCAGCAGGAGACCCAGACGCTGGCCACCATCACCTACCAGAACTACTTCCGGCTCTACGAGAAGCTGGCCGGGATGACCGGTACCGCCGTGACCGAGGCGGAGGAGTTCGACAAGATCTACAAGCTGCAGGTGGTCGTGATTCCCACCCACAAGCCCATGATCCGGGAGGATCATCCCGACCTCATCTACAAGACCGAGGATGCGAAGTTCAACGCGGTGGCCAACGAGATCCAGGAGGTCGCCAGCCAGGGGCGGCCGGTCCTGGTGGGCACGGTATCGGTCGAAAAGTCCGAGCGCCTGGCCCGGCTACTGGAAAAGCGTGGGGTGCCGCACGAAGTCCTCAATGCCAAGCAGCATGAGCGGGAGGCCTTGATCGTCGCCAACGCCGGTCAGCCCGGTGCGGTGACGATCGCGACCAACATGGCTGGCCGCGGTACCGACATCGTGCTCGGGCCTGGCGTGGCGGACGGCGGCGGGCTCCACATCGTCGGCACCGAGCGGCACGAGAGCCGTCGCATCGACAATCAGCTGCGCGGCCGCTCTGGCCGCCAGGGTGACCCCGGCTCGTCGCGGTTCTTCCTGGCGCTGGACGACGACCTGATGCGAATCTTTGGTGGCGAACGCATCAAGAGCATGATGAACATGCTTCGCGTCGCGGACGACGAACCGATCGAATCACGACTGGTCTCGCGACAGATCGAGGGGGCCCAGACCAAGGTGGAAGGCCATAACTTCGACGCCCGGCGCTACCTGGTCGAGTACGACGACGTCATGAACAAGCAGCGCGAGATCATCTACGGGGAACGTCGCAAAGTCCTCGAGGGCGCCGATCTCCGGGAGCAGGTCCAGGGATGGATCCGCAAAGCGGTCGAAGAGGCTGTCAACGAACACTGCGAATCACGCCACCCGGACAACTGGGATCTGGAGGGGCTGGTCACCCAGCTGGGCGCCGTCTTTCCCCTGCCGCCCTTCGGCGAGCTCGCCGCCGACGAGTTCGGCGAGACCAAGGAAGCCGCCGTCGAGCGCCTGATGGAGTATGCCGACGCCGCCTACAAGGCGAAGGAAGCGGAGATGACCGAGCCGATGATGCGGAAGATCGAGCAGTTCGTCGTGCTCAAGACGATCGACTCGAAATGGATCAGCTACCTCACCGAGATGGAGCATTTCAAGGAAGGGATCGGGCTGCGCGCCTTCGGGCAGAAAGATCCGCTGGTCGAGTACAAGAACGAGGCGTTCCAGGCGTTCCAGGAACTCCTCAACGGGATCCAGTTCGACATCGCCACCACCGTCTTTCGGGTGCAGCTGGTCAAGGAGCCGCCCACGCTGCCGCCGCCGTCGGCAACGACGGCGACCCGCCAGGTCGAGCCCACCCCGGGAAGCGGCAATGGCGGCGCCAATCCCGCTCAGCAGCCCGCCGGCAAGATTGGGCGCAACGACCCCTGCTACTGCGGCAGCGGCAAGAAGTACAAGAAGTGCCACGGCCGTTAGGCCGTTAGGGACGCGCGGTCAGGGTCTTATCCGGCGCATCGAGCAGCAGGCGAGGTTCAGGAAGCCCGGGTTCGGGTAGGATTTCCGGCGATGACCAAGAAGAAGGCCCCGTCGGGCAAACCCTCCCGCGTGAAGGCCGCCACCGGCGCCAATCCGGTGCGACCGGACGAGGTGGCGCAGGCGCCGAAGCCGCCGAAGCCCGTCGCGGCGAGCTCAGCCACGCCCACCCCAGAGGCCGCCAACGCTCGTTTGGCACGTCCCGCACAACTCGCGTCGGCCGGCAGGCCGGTCCGCCGGCCGCAAAGCCTCAACTTCGCCGGTGTGGGACGCAATGACATCTGCCCGTGCGGCAGCGGCAAGCGCTTCAAGAACTGCCACGGACACTAACCATGGACGAGATCCTCGAGAACGCCAACGACCTGCTGAAGAAGGTTCTCCAGCTTCAGGAGCATCTTTGACGTTGCCGAGAAGGATGCTCGTCTTCAGAGGCTCCAGCAAGACCTAAACGATCCCGACCTCTGGCAGGACCCGCCGCGCGCGCAGCGGCTGGCGCAGGAGGCCAAGGGCCTTCGCGACGAGGTTTCCGTCTGGCACAAGCTCGAGGCGCGCGCCCGGGACGTCATCGGCCTCGCCGAGATAGCGATCGCCGAGGGCGACGGGCATATCGAAGCCACGCTGCGGCAGGACCTGGAGACCCTCGACAAAGACGTCAGCCGGCAGGAGGTCGACCTGCTCTTCGCCAACCCTTACGCCGAGCACCCGGCGCTGGTCAGCATCCATGCCGGCGCCGGCGGGACCGACTCGCAGGATTGGACCGACATGCTGCTGCGCATGTACCTGCGCTGGGCGGAACGGCGGAAGATGCACGCCGAGATCCTCGACGAGGCGCCGGGTGAAGAGGCCGGCTACAAGAGCGTGACGGTCCGCATCACCGGCAAGCGCGCCTTCGGATGGTTGCGGGCAGAGCGCGGCGTGCACCGGCTGGTGCGGCTCTCGCCGTTCGACCAGGCGCACCGGCGGCACACGTCCTTCGCCCTGGTCGAGGTGATCCCTGAGATCGAGGATGACGGCGATGTCGAGATCCGTCCGGAGGACCTGAAGGTCGACGTCTACCGGTCGAGCGGTGCGGGCGGCCAGCACGTCAACAAGACGTCGTCCGCCGTGCGCATGACCCACCTCCCGACCGGCCTCATCGTCACCTGCCAGAACGAGCGCTCGCAGATGAAGAACCGCGATATGGCGCTCAAGGTGTTGCGCTCGCGGCTGGTGGCGTTGCGCGAACAGCAGCGATCGGAGCAGCGACAGGAGCTGAAGGGTGAGCACCAATCCAACGAGTGGGGCAGCCAGATCCGCAGCTACGTCCTGCACCCCTACACGCTGGTGAAGGACCACCGGACGGGTTATGAAACCGGCAATGTGCAGGCGGTGCTCGATGGCGATCTCGACAACTTCATGGAAGCTTTTCTCCGCCTGGACGCCGGCCGCGAAGGCAAGGCCGCCTAGCAGGCCCCGTCAGGCGGCGATCGCCGGCGCGGGCACCGCTGCCTGGGCTCGATGCTCGTTTCGTAGCGCGACGCAGACGCTCACGAACACGATCAGGGTCCCGATGACGTAAGTCTCGCCAAGCAGCCGCGTGATGCCCTGCGGGATCAGATCGAGGAAGCTGGTCCAGTGGGGGAGGGGGTAGACGATCAGCAGATAGTGGATGGCGGGGGCTGCCGAGAAGAAGATCCAGGCGGCCAGCAACGCGCGGATTTGGCCGCGTGACATCCGGCCGGACAGGGCCTGCCGGACCAATAGCACGATCGGCAGGATGAGGATCACCAGCGGAAAGCTCCAGGTGACGGTGCTGATCAACGGTAGGGCGGTGATTGCGGGGGCGAACTCGAGCCCGGACCGCGAGGTGCGCGAGGTGATGCGCAGCACGATGGCGAGGACGACAAGAATGGCCGGCCAGTCGATCAGCCGGCCGCACCAGCCGGCGCTGCCTCCGACGTTTGCCGTGTTGGGATCACACAGCCGGGTGGCGACGCCGGCCAGGGACTGGTTTTCACGATAACCGGTGCCGGCCGCGAGGTGGGGCAGCATGTCGCGGAAGAAATAGACGTTGTGGTCCAACGACGTGACCGCCAGCCCGAGCGCGAGCCCGCCGAGGACGGTCAGGACCGCGGCGGCCAGGAGCTTCCAGTGCCGGCGCCAGATGAGGTAGGGGAAGAGGGCGGCGGGGAACAGCTTGAAGATCGCGGCGGCCCCGATCATCATGCCGCTGGTGATGTCGCGCCCCCGCTGCCAGCACGCCCAGGCGCCCGTCAATAACAGCAGCAGGACCGAGTTCATCGTCCCGGCGAGAACGCTGTTCGCCAGCGGGAAGAAGGTCGTGAGCACCGCCACGATGACAAACAGCTCGGCTCGCCGGGGCCGCCCGATCATCCCGTAGATGATCAGCACGCTGGCCAGGACCGCGGCCTGGATAAGGACCAACCAGATCCGCACGGCAAGGTCGTTCGAGACCCAGGTGAGGGGAATGAGGGTCACGGCGAACGCGGGTGGATAAAGGTAGCCGCTGCTCAGCGACCAATCCCAGGGAACATGGTTGCCGACGAAATTGGCGTAGGGGTCACCTCCGGTCGTGATCTGCTTGGCCGCGAACAGGTAATCCTGGAAGTCGTCGGCGCGGGGCGCGTGCGGGCCTAGCACGGGCAGCAGGAAGCGCCAGGCGTAGAACGCCAGCAGGATCGCGATCAGGACGCTGAGGGCAACCTGGCGCGGATCAGGCCAGCCCAGCAATCGACGCACGCGTCGTATAACACGCCGACGCGGTCGGGTCACGTGTGCCGTTACACGGCCGTCACAAGATCACGGAAAACCGGGCGCACGCTTCCCACCGCCAGCCGCTTGTGGTTGCGCAGCGTCGGCCGGGCAAAGTTGGACAGCGCCTCGCGTTCCCCCTCGTCGAGCCAGCCGAGGCGCTCGAGCGCCGCGACCACCGCCACCGCGGTCCAGGTGCCATCACCGCTGTCGAGCTTCACGGCCAGGCCCCGCGTCGAACGCCGGTCGGCGGTGCAGTGCGCCCCGGCAGCGCCGCCCTTGGCCAGCAGCCGCCCACCGGTGACCTCCATCAGCCGGGTGTCGAACCGGTCGGTGCCCCCGACGAGAAACGGGTGTTGCACCATCGCCGTGACAACCGTCCTTTGGATTTCGTCGGTGGACGCAACAAGGTTGGCGAAGCTTCGCGCCATGGCGGCGAGGGGCACGGCGGCGTTGGGTGCGCTGCAGCCGTCGATGCCGTAGTGGATGTCCGCCGCCGCGCATCCGGTGAACGCCTGCGTCACCTCGCGGATGCGCTGCTGGACGGGATGCGCGGGGTCGAGGTAGGTTTCCAGGGGCGCACCGAGCGCGCGCGCGGCCGCCAGCATCCCCGCGTGCTTGCCGGAGCAGTTGTTGAAAACCGCCAGGGGCTCGTCCATCTCGCGCCGCGCCGCCGTCGCGGCCGGTTCGTAGTACGGCCAGTGCGCGCCGCATTGCAGGGCCGATTCGTCGATCCCCGCGCGTCGCAGCAGGTCGCGGACGACCTCGACATGAGGGGGCTCACCGTTGTGCGAGGCAGCCATGACGGCGAGGTGCTCGCTGCCGAGCCCATAGCGCGCGTCGATCCCGGTCCCGAGGCTACCGATCGCCTGGAACGGCTTGGCGCACGATCGAAAGTACGTGACGTGCTGCGGATCGCCGAGCCTGGCATGGATCCGGCCGTTGGCATCGACGACCGCCAGGTGGCCGAGATGGATGCCTTCCTCGACTCCGCCACGCTCGACGCGGACCAGTGGCGCGGCCGGGTTCGGCATTCGGCTGAGTATAAAGAGGGTAGCCCGATTCGCTTTGGACGCAGAGTGAAGGGACGCAGCAATGCGCGACGAGATGCCCTATACTGCGCGAGTCATACGGCCCGCAAGGGCCCAGCCTGCCGTGGCCCCGGCTTTCGGAATGGATTTGTTCACGTGCCAGCAACAATCACGACCCAGCCGACACGGACGACGCTGCTGCCAGCGAAGGCACGCGTGGCCTCGGTAGGCCCGGCTGTCCCGCAGATCAGCCTGCAGGGCGTGCAAAAAACCTATCCCAACGGCACCGTCGCCCTGCGCGATGTCACGCTGGAAATTCCCAAGCAGGACTTCGTCTTTCTCGTTGGTCCCAGCGGCGCCGGCAAGTCGACACTGGTTCGCCTCTTGATTCGCGAGGAGAAGGCCACCGCCGGCAGCATCCATATCGAGGGGCAGGACCTGAGCCGCCTCAAGCGGCGCCATCTCCCGTACCTGCGGCGGAAGATCGGTATGGTCTTCCAGGATTTCAAGCTGCTGCCCAACCTGACCGTGTTTCAGAACGTTGCCTTCGCGTTGCGCGTGACCGAGGGCGCCCTGCGTCATCTCAAGCCGAAGGTCGAGGAAGTCCTCAGCATCGTGGGACTCGAAGGGAAAGAGAACAAGTACCCGGACCAGCTGTCGGGTGGCGAGCAACAGCGCGTCGCGATCGCCCGGGCCCTCGTTCATGACCCGCGGATCTTTCTCGCCGATGAGCCCACTGGAAACCTGGACCCGGCCACCTCGTGGGAGATCATTCAGCTGCTGCTACAGATCAACGCCCGCGGCACGACGGTCATGATGGCGACCCACAACCGGGAGATCGTGGATGTCATGCGACGCCGGGTGGTGGCGATCGAGGGCGGCCAGATTGTCAGAGACGAGGACGCAGGAGGGTACCATGCACCGGCTCTGGAATCGCATTGATTTTGCCTTCAGCAGCGCGTGGCAGAACTTCTGGCGGAATGCCGCCGTCAGCATCGCCAGCGTGCTCATCGTCTGGGTGGTCTTGCTCGCCCTTGGCAGCCTGCTGCTCGTCTTGCACTCGCTCGACCAGATCGTGGCGCTCGAGAAAACCAAGGCCAGCGCCATCTCCGTCTACCTGGCCGATACCACACCGCTCAGCAGTGCCATGGATTTCAAGCTGCAGCTGGAGAGTGATTCGCGGGTGACCAGTGTCGTCTACGTTTCCAAGGACCAGGCGATGGCACGGTTTCGGCAGCTGCCGGCGTTGGACCCCAGTGTGATCGACACGCTGGGCACCAACCCGCTGCCCGCCAGCCTCGATGTGACCGTCAAGGATATTCGCGACCTCGCCGCGATCGACCAGGAAGTGCGCTCCTCGCCATTGGTCGATAAGTCGCCGGCAACGAACTACGAGCCCAACGTCATCGACAAGATCATCCTGCTCGCTCGCGTAGCCGGGATTGCCGGGCTGGTCCTCATCGTTGGACTGACGGGACTATCGGTCTTCATCATCATGCTCACCATCCGGACCGCGATCTATCTCCGTCGCAAGGAGATCGAGGTGATGAAGCTGGTCGGTGCCACCGACTGGTTCGTGCGCTGGCCCTTCATCGTCGAGGGCCTGATCGTCGGTATGGTGGGTGCGGTGGTCGCGGTGCTCATCGTCGGCTTCGGTTACCGGCCGGCGGTGGTCAACCTGCAAAGCGTGCTGATCTTCGTTCCACTGGCATTCGATCCCTACTACCTCCGGCTGGTGTTGGCGGCGATGCTCGGATTCGGCCTGCTACTGGGAAGCATGGGGAGCTATCTGGGCGTAAGGCGGTTCCTCAAGCAGTGAGGCCCGCTCGCCGCCACGCGGCGTTCGCCATCGCGCTGTTGACCGTGATGCTGTTGAGCACGGTGTCGGATACCGTCTACGACAAGCAGCACCAGCTACAGGGCCTCAACGGACAGATCATCGCCACGCGGACACAGATCCGCCAGTTACTCGACCAGGAGCGCGCCTTGCAGGCGCAGATCGCCGCCCTGGACGGCCAGCTCGCCTCGGTTCAGGCCCAGGTCGACCAGGAGACGGCCAAGCTGGTCCTGCTCGGGCAGCAGGTCGACCAGGCCAAGGAGCAGCTGGCGCTCAAGCAGGCGGAGCTTGCCAAGCATATCGCCGATTTCGGCCACCGGATGCGGATCATGTACAAGAGCGGCCAGGTCAGTGGCCTCGAGCTGGTCTTCTCCGCCGCGAACTTCACCGACCTCATGAATCGGATCTTCTTCTTCAACGACATCGTGCGGGAAGACCGTCGCCAGCTTGCCGAGCTGCAGAAGGAGCGGGCCGCCATCGAAACGATGAAGGTCGACCTCGAAGCCAAGCAGGCGGAGCAAACGCAAGTCGTCAAGCAGATCCAGGATCAGAAGGCCCAGCTGCAGACGGTACGCGACCAGCGCGCCGCCCGCGAGCAGCAAATCGCTGCGATCGAGGCGCAGTTCCAGGCGCAGCTGGCCGAGATGCAGGCGCAACGGGCCGCGTTGCAGGCGCAGATCGCCTCGCTCATCCGCGAAAGCTTCCGCGCGCGCTCGTCCGGCAAATGGAAGTGGCCATTGGACGGCGTCATCACCCAGGGCTTCGGTTGCACCAGCTATCCGTTCGAGCCTTACGACCCCACCTGCCCCAGCAAGCACTTCCACAGCGGCCTCGACATCGCCGCCGACTATGGCACACCGGTGCACGCCGCCGATGGCGGCATCGTGCACGACTTCACGATGGGCTGCAGCTGGGGAGGCGGGCTCTGCGGTTACGGGCGCTACGTGGTCATCGTGCACGCCGGTGGCTTCACCACGCTCTACGGACACCTCTCCAGCTGGGCCGTTGGCGACGGCGTTCAGGTCGACAAGGACACGGTCATCGGGTACGAGGGCAGCACCGGAAACTCCACCGGACCACACGTCCACTTCGAGATCGACCTGGCCGGCATGCCAGTGGACCCGCTCGCCTACCTGCCGGCGTGATCGAGCCGCAGGAGCAAGCAAGTCCCCACCCCGGCTCAACACCGGGCCGGAACGATAATCGACGCATGTCCAGAGCCAAGAACATCGCGATCCTTCTAGTTGTGGCGATCGGCGCCTTCTACGCCGGCAGCCTCGCCGAGTTTCAATTCGGCGCCTTCGCGCCCGACTGGGCGAAGTCGCTGCTCTTCTACACGCCGCCGAAGTCCAATGTCGATTACCGCACGCTCGACGACGTCTTCACGACGATCCAGCAGCACTACGTCAAGCCCGATGCCAGTGGCGTCAAGCTGACCGAAGGTGCCGCCGCCGGCATGGTCAACGCGCTTGGGGACCAGTTCTCCCGCTACCTGACCCCCGCCGAGTACCTCGCCAACCAGAGCTTCCTCAGCGGCCAGTTCGCCGGGATCGGCGCCTCGGTGCAGATGAGCGGGACCCAGGTCGTGCTGGTGAGCATCATCCCGGGAACGCCCGCGGAGAGAGCGGGCGTGAAGGCCGGGGACGTCGTCACGGCCGTCGACGGGCAAAGTACCAAAGGGTGGACCGCCGACGACGCCGTCAATCACATCCGTGGTAAGGCGGGGACCACAGTCAAGTTGCAGATCAGCCGAGCCGGCCAGACGCTGAGCTTCGACCTCACCAGGGAGGAGATCAACGTGCCCAGCGTCGCCACCCATATCTTCAACAACCGCATGCTCTACGTTCGAATCTTCGAGTTCGGCGGCCGAACCGCAGCCGAGTTCGACCAGGCGCTCAAGGACAACCTCAAGGGATCGGTCAACCAGGTCGTGCTCGACTTGCGAGACAACCCGGGCGGCTACGTGGACGCCGCCAACGACGTGATCAGTGAGTTCGTGAACCAGGGGACGAGCACCATCCTGGTGTCGCGCGGTGGGCATGAAGATGTCAAGAAGGTCACCGGCACCGGCCGCGCCTTCAGCAACCCCCTCGTCGTCCTCATCAATGAGAACTCGGCGAGCGCCTCAGAGATCACCGCGGGCGCGATCGAAGACCATGGCCGGGCCCAGCTCGTGGGCGTCAAGTCGTTCGGCAAGGGTTCCGTCCAGGAAGATTTCCCGCTGCGGGACGGCGACCTCCACCTCACGATCGCCCTCTGGCTGACGCCCAATCGGCACTCGATCGAGAAGACCGGCATCACCCCTGACAAGACGGTGACGCTCGCCAGCGCCCAGGACGAATATGCGGTGGACCGCACCCCAAACGACTTCGCCAAAGACACACAACTGACCGCGGCGCTGGCGCTCCTGGGGGCTTAGGTCGCCACCCGGCGGTCGCCTACAATCGTTTTGTATGCCGGACGAGGCGTTTGACGTAGCCGTCATTGGGGGCGGCTCCGCCGGATATGTCGGCGCCATTCGCGGGGCTCAGCTGGGGCTCAAGGTCGCAGTCATCGAGAAGGAGAAGGTCGGCGGCACCTGCCTGCACCGCGGCTGCATCCCGACCAAGTCGTTCCTCCATTCGTCGGAGCTGGCCCACCAGATCCAGGGGGCCGGCGCCCTCGGCTTGAAAACCGAAGGCCTCGAGGTTGACTGGCCCGTCGTCCTGAAACGCAAAGAAGCGGTTGTGAATCAGCTCTGGCGCGGCACCGAGTTTCTGCTGAAGAAGAACAAGGTCACCGTTTTCAAGGGCGAGGGCGTCATCGAATCGGAGCACACGGTTGTCGTCAACGGCAGTGGCGAGACGATCAATGCGAAGAACCTGGTGGTCGCGACCGGCTCCCGGCCCAAGTCACTGCCCGGGCTCACCGTGGACGGTGACCGGGTCATCAGCAGCGATCACGCGGTCAACCTCGAACAGATGCCGAAGTCGATCGTCATCGTGGGCGCCGGAGCCGTGGGGACCGAATTTGCCTGCGTCTACAACGGCTACGGGGCCGAGGTGACCCTCGTCGAGTTCCTCCCAACACTGTTGCCGCTGGAGGACGCCGAGGTCGGCCAGGCGCTGGCCAAGATCCTCACCAAGCGGGGCATCAAGGTGCTCACCGGCGCGCAGGTTCAGCCCGACACGCTCAGGCGCGCTAACGGCAAGATGACGGTCGCCGTCAAGAGCGGCGACCAGACGCAGACGATCGAGGCGGAGCGGATGCTGGTCGCGGTCGGCCGTGAGGGGATCACCGACGGCTTTGGGCTCGAGAAGCTCGACATCCAGCTGGAGAAGGGCTACATCAAGACCGACGAGCACTACCGCACCGGACATCCCAACGTCTATGCCGCCGGCGACGTGATCGGCAACTTCCTGCTGGCGCACGTGGCCTATTACGAAGGCGAACACATCATGGAGCACATCGCCGGCAAGAACCCCAAGCCGCTCGACTATAACCGGGTCCCGCGGGCGACCTATACCTACCCGCAGGTGGCGAGCCTGGGCTTGTCGGAGAAGCAGGCCCGCGACCAGGGGCTCAAGGTCAAGGTCGGGAAGTTCCCACTGGTGGGAAACGCCAAGTCCGTGATCCTCGGTGAGACCGAAGGCTTCGTCAAGATCATCAGCGATGAGGAGTCGGACGAACTGGTCGGTGTCTTCATCATCGGCCCGAATGCCACCGAGCTGATCGCGCAGACAGCGCTGGCGAAGCTCCTCGAATCGACGCCCTTCGAGATCGGGGCCAGTATCGCGCCGCACCCGACCGTCTCTGAATCCGTCAAGGAGGCCGCGCTGGCCGTCGACGGCGTCGCGATCCACATTTAGCCAATGGCCCTGAAGACGACGGAGGTCGAAGCCAAGGGCGGCCGGAGCCGCCACCGGTCGCTGGGCTTGAGCGACGAGCAGGCGCTGCGGATTTACGAGGTGATGCGGCTGGCTCGGGCGGTCGACGAGCGGATGTGGCTGATCAACCGCCAGGGTCGCGCGCCCTTCGTCATCTCCTGCCAGGGGCAGGAAGGCGCCCAGGTCGGGATCGCCGCGGCCCTGCGGACGGGATACGACTGGGTCGCGCCCTATTACCGCGATGCCGGCGTCGTGCTCTGGTTCGGGATGACGGCCAGGGATCAGATGCTCTCCTTCTTTGCCCGTCGCGAAGATCCCAATAGCGGCGGCAGGCAGATGCCAGGGCACTTCGGCAACCGCCGCTTACATATTGTGACCGGCGGGAGTCCCGTCGCCACCCAGCTGCTGCACGCGGCCGGCGTGGCGCTGGCCTCCAAGCAGCGCAAGGAGGATGCGGTGACAGCGGCCTTCTTCGGGGAGGGGGCCGCCAGCCAGGGCGACACGCATGAGGCGATGAACTTTGCGGGCATCCACAAGCTCGCCGTCGTCTTCGTCTGCGAGAACAACGGCTACGCGATCTCGGTGCCGCAGTCGCACCAGATGGCCATCGAGAACGTCGCCGACCGCGCGGCGGGTTACGGCTTTCCCGGCGTGGTGGTCGACGGCAATGACGTGCTGGCCTGCTACGAGGCGGCGCGACAGGCGGTCGACCGCGCCCGCCGGGGCGAGGGGCCCACCCTGATCGAGGTCAAGACCTATCGCTTCACCGCCCATTCCAGTGACGACGACGACAAGCGGTACCGGCCAGCGGCGGAAGTGGCGATCTGGCGGCAGAAGGATCCGATTCAGCGCTACGCGACCTACCTGCGCGACGCCGGCATCCTCACCGACCCGGTCGAGGAGGAGGTCACCGAGCGGGTCACCCAGCAGGTCGACGAAGCCACCGAGTACGCCGAGGAGGCGCCCGACCCGTCGGCGGACGACCTGACCACCTTCGTCTACAAGCAGGAGATCGGGCCCTGATGGCCGTTAGGACCGTCATTGAGGCGATTCGCGAGGGCATGGATGAGGAGATGGCCCGCGACCCGAGCGTCTTCTTGATCGGGGAAGACGTCGGCAATCGCGGCGGCGTCTTCCTCGCCAGCGATGGCCTATTCAAGAAATACGGCGAGCTTCGGGTGATCGACTCGCCGCTCGCCGAGTCCTGCATCGTCGGCGTCGCGATTGGCGCGGCGGTCAATGGCATGCGGCCCATCGCCGAGATCCAGTTCGCCGACTTCATTGCGCCCGCGATGAACCAGATCATCGAAGAGGCGGCCAGGTTCTCCTACCGGACGGCGGGCGACTTCAATCTGCCGCTGGTGATCCGCGCGCCCTGGGGCGGCGGCGTGCATGGCGCTCTCTACCACTCGCAGAGCATCGAGGCGACATTCGCGCACATCCCCGGCCTCAAGGTGGTTGCCCCCGGGACCCCGGCCGATGCCAAGGGTCTGCTCAAGGCCGCGATCCGGGATCCGGACCCGGTCCTCTACCTCGAGCACAAGCGAACCTACCGGCTGGTCAAAGGCGAGGTGCCGAGCGGGGACCGCGTTGTCCCCATCGGTAAGGCCGACGTCAAGCGAGAGGGCAAGGACCTGAGCCTGATCGCCTACGGGCTGATGCTGACGTACTGCCTGGAGGTGGCCGAGACGCTGGCCGGGGATGGCATCTCGGCGGAGGTGCTCGACCTGCGGACCATCAAGCCCATCGATCGTGAGGCGATCATCGGCACCGCGCGCAAGACGGGCAAGGTGTTGGTGGTCCACGAAGACACCCCCTTCGCCGGGATCGCGGCCGAGGTGATGGCGATCATCATGGAAAATGCCTTCGACGCGCTCGACGCACCGGTCATGCGCGTCACGGGCCCGGACGTGCCTGCCATGCCGTTCAATCACATCCTGGAGGAGGCCTTCATGCCGAATCCCGAGAAGATCCTCGTCAAGGCCAGGCAGCTGGCGGCCGTCTAGGCCAGCGTCAGATGGCGACCTCGGTCAAGATGCCGCAGCTCGGTGAATCGATCACCGAGGGCACCATCGCGAAGTGGCTCAAGAAGCCCGGCGATCAGGTCAAGAAATACGAGGGCCTCGTCGAGATCATCACCGATAAGGTCAACGCCGAGGTCCCGGCGCCGCTGACGGGCGTGCTCAAGGAGATCAAAGTCCAAGAAGGAGCGACCGTTACCGTCGGCACCGAGATCGCCGTGATCGAGGAATCGGTGCCCGCAGCAGCGTCTGCCCAGAAATCACAGGCGTCCCCGCCGGCGGATCTGGTGGCAGTTCCCTCCCCCGTTTCGCAGGAGGGTCAGGGCGGAGCAGAGACCCGCACGCGGCTCTCACCGGCGGTGCGTGCCCTGATCGAAGAACACCGCATCTCGGATACCGAGCTCTCGCGGATCGAAGGCTCGGGGATCGGCGGACGGATCAGCAAGAAAGACGTCGAGGCGTACGTGGCCAAGCGGACCCAGCCGGCAGCCGCGAACGGCGAGCGGCAGCAAGCGGCGACCGCTCCCGCGACCGCGCCGGCCCAAACGCCGGGGTCCACGGTGCCCCTGAGCCCGATGCGACGCGCTATTGCCGCCAACATGCTCAAGAGCAAGCAGACGATTCCCCATGCCTGGACGGTGGCCGAGGTCGACATGACCAACGTGGTGCGCTTCCGGCAGAAGATGAAGGAGAGCTTCAGGCAGCGGGAGGGGATCGACCTGACCTTCGTGCCGATCATCGTCAAAGCAGTCGTCGAGGGTCTGAAGGCGGTGCCCGTGCTGAACGCCAGCTGGACCGACCAGGGCGTCCTGTTGCACAAGGACATCAATGTCGGCGTCGCGGTCTCGGTCGACGATGGGCTGATCGTGCCCGTGATCCACCTGGCCGACCGGATGTCGATCGCCGGGCTGGCGAAGATGGTCGATGACCTGGCGAAGCGGGCACGGGCCGGAAAGCTCGGCATCCCGGACGTCCAGGGCGCCACCTTCACGGTGAACAACCCGGGCACCTTCGGCACCATTCTGTCCTACTCGATCATCGCGCCGCCGCAGGCCGGCATCCTGGCAATGGACGCGATCGTCAACCGGCCCGTGGTCGTCGAGGGGGACGCGATCGCGATCCGATCGATGATGAATCTCTGCCTCAGCTTCGATCACCGGGTGCTGGATGGGGTCTCCGCCGCCCGCTTCCTGCAGGGCGTGCGCCGCTGGCTGGAAGGCTTTTCCGAGCAGATCCCGTTGTATTGACGCCGAATTCGGCGGACCTTTGGGATACTTATAGGCATGGCTGACCTCGCACCAATCAAGTTCTACGGCCGGTCGAAGCGCAACGCCGCGGTGCCGATCGACACCCGCCGGCCTGAGTGGCTGCGCGTCCGCCTCCCCGGCGGAGACAACTATTCCGAGTTGAAGGGCATCATGCGTGGTCTCGAGCTGCACACGGTTTGCGAGGAGGCGCGCTGCCCCAACATCGGGGAGTGCTGGCAGGCGCGCACGGCGACCTTCATGATCCTGGGCGATACCTGCACCCGGGCGTGCGGCTTCTGCGCCGTCAAAACCGGGCGGCCTGGCATCCTCGATCTCGGCGAGCCAATCCGCGTCGCCGAGGCGGTCGAGCGGATGGGCCTGCACCATGCCGTCATCACCTCGGTCAACCGCGACGAACTCGAGGATGGCGGGGCGGCCATCTTTGCCGGGACCATCCGGCAGATCCGCAAGAAGATCCCGACCTGCAACATCGAGGTCCTCATCCCCGACTTCATGGGCGACGAAGCGGCGCTCGCCACAGTGATGCGCGCGCGGCCCGAGATCCTCAACCACAACATCGAAACGGTGCCCAGCCTCTATCCACAGGTGCGGCCCAAGGGCCGTTATCCGCGCTCGCTGGAACTGCTTAAGCGGGCCAAGCGGATGGACGCGAGTGTCTACACCAAGTCGGGAATCATGCTCGGCCTGGGTGAGGAGATCGATGAGGTGATCCAGGTCTTCCGCGACCTGCGGGCGCACGACGTCGAGATCCTGACGGTAGGACAGTACCTGCGGCCCAGCCCCAACCATCTGCCAATCGCGCGCTACGTCACCCCCGACGAATTCGCCATGTTGAAGGTCGAGGCGCTGAAGCTCGGCTTCCGGCACGTCGAGTCCGGCCCGCTCGTGCGTAGCTCGTACCACGCGGCCGGCCAGGTCCCGGACCGGGCCGCCGCGGGCTGACCGTGGACGCTCGCCGGCTCGGGCTGGTTCCCTATGACGAGGCCTGGGCGCTGCAGCGGCGGATGGCTGATGCGCGCCGCGCCGGGATAATCCCCGACACGCTTGTGCTGCTCGAGCATCCGCACACGTACACCATTGGGCGGAGCGGCACGCGCGACCATGTCTTTCTTAGCGCAGCCGAACTGGCCGCGCGCGGCATCACCTGCCTCGAGGTCGACCGCGGCGGCGACGTCACCTATCACGGCCCCGGCCAACTGGTCGGCTACCCGATCCTGGATCTCGGCCCGACCCCGGACGTCGGTCTCTACCTGCGCAACCTCGAGGGTTGTCTGATCGACGTCCTCGGTGACTTCGGGATTACGGCCGGCCGGCTCTCTGGCTATACCGGCGTTTGGATCGGTGACCGCAAGATCGTGGCCATCGGCGTCAAGGTCTCGCAGGGCGTGACGACCCACGGCTTTGCCCTCAACGTCTCGACCGACCTCAGCCTCTTCTCGCACATCCTGGCCTGCGGAATCCCCGACAAGGGTGTGACCTCGATGGCTCTGGAGCTGCGTGCCGCGCCCTCGATGGCGGCCGTGGAAGACGCCGTCGTCGCCCGCTTCTCCGAGCGCTTCGCGCTGTCGGGGACGCCCGCCGCGCACGTTGCATAATTAGTCGCCGCGGGCGGTTAGCTCAGTTGGTAGAGCGTCTGCTTTACACGCAGAATGTCGGGAGTTCGAGCCTCTCACCGCCCAAACCTGACCCAAAAAAGTAGGGGCGGGCTTCGCGCCCGCCCCTGTTTCGAAATCGAGTCTTAGACTGCCGCCGGGACGCGCTCCTCGACGACGGAGCTCGGCTCCGCGCCGACGCCGGTCTGCGAACGTACCGCGATCTCCGGGTACATCGCTGCCGCGCGCTGGTCGCCGCCGAGGGCTTCACCGATATAGGTGCCGACGATCGCGAAGAGGAACCCGAGCGGAATGCTCACGATGCCCGGGTTGCTGAGGGCGAATGCGGGATGCGCCGCCGGTACAGTGTTGAGCCCGGGTCCGATGACGATCAGGAGGATCGACACCGCCGTCCCGCCGATCAGACCGAAGACGGCGCCGACCGTGTTGAAGCGCTTCCAGAAGAGCGTGAAGAGGATGACGGGCAGGTTGCCGCTGGAGGCCACCGCGAAGGCCGCGGCGACAAGCTGGGCGGCATTGGCTGTCGGCAGGTTGATCGCGACCAGCACGGCAATGACGCCGACCCCGACGGCCGCGATGCGCGCAACCGTCACCTGTTCTGACTCGCTCTCTTTGCCGCCGCGGACAACGTTCATCCAGAAGTCATGCGCAAAGGCGCTGGAGGCGGCCAGGGTAAGGCCCGCGACCACGGCCAGGATGGTGGCAAAGGCCACCGCCGAGATAAACCCGAGCAGCAGCTCACCGCCGAAGGAGTTCGGCCCGCCGCCGAGAAACTCCGCGAGCTTGGGTGCGGCCAGGTTGCTGTTGCCGATCGCTTTCTTGCCGACGAGTACGGCGGCGCCGAACCCGAGGAACGTCGTCATCACGTAGAAGGCGCCGATCAGGCCCATCGCCCAACCAACCGACGTCCGCGCCGCGCGTGCGGTTGGCACGGTGTAGAAGCGCATCAGGATGTGCGGCAGGCCCGCCGTCCCGAAGATCAGCGCCATGCCAAGCGAGACGTTTTCGATCGTCGACTTGTCGAGCGTCAGGGGCCCGAGGAAGACGTGCTTCCCGTGCGGGTAGAGGATGCCGGGCTGCGTGAAGTTGAGCTTGGACTTCGCGTCGACGACCTTGGCGATCGCGTCGAAGAAGCGCAGCGGGTTGAAGCCGAAGTGGCTGAGCACCATGATGCTCAACAGGATTGCGCCCGCCATCAGCAAGGTCGCCTTGACGATCTGGACCCAGGTGGTTGCGATCATGCCGCCAAGCACGACGTAGCCGATCATCAGGATGCCGACGATGACCACCGCCAGTTGGAACGAGAAGTTCGGCACCAGCAGGTGCAGCACGACGCCGGCACCGACCATCTGGGCGATCATGTAGAAGCCGCTCACCGCCAGCGTCGAGATGGCGGCGGCGGAGCGCACCGGGCCGGCTGACATGCGATAGGAGAGCACGTCGGCCATCGTGTACTTGCCGGTGTTGCGGATCGGCTCGGCGATCAGCAGGAGGACGGTCAGGTAGGCAACCAGCCAGCCAACGGAATACATGAAACCGTCATAGCCGTTGAAGGCGATCAGTCCCGCAATCCCCAGAAAGGACGCGGCGCTCATGTAGTCGCCGGCAATGGCGAGCCCGTTTTGCCAGGCCTTGATCTTGCGGCCGGCGGCGTAGAACTGGACGGTCGTGCGCGTCTGCCGCGCTGCCCAGACGGTGATGCCGAGCGTGATGGCGACGATGACAGCCGTGATCCAAAGGGTGGTGGTCATGATCCAATCCCCATGCGCGCGGCCAATTTGCGGACGGCGGCGGCCAGCGGATCGAAGACCCGGTTGGCGCGCCGGATGTAGACGGCGGCCAGGATCCAGGCCATCACGAATTCGGAGAGAGCAAATAGGTACGCCAGGTTGATGTTGCCGATGATCTTGGTGTTCATCAGGTCGGGCGCCAGGCCGTTACCCAGCGGAAGCGCGAAGTAGTACACAAGGAAGAAGATCACCGCCGGGATGATGAAGTTCCGCTTCGCCGTGATGAGACGCCGAAACTCGGGCGAGGCCGCCAGTACGTCCCACTGCGAGGCCCTGGCTTGGGCGGCATCCTTGCCGACCTGGGTACCCGGAGCGCCGCGGGCGCCTTGACCCCGATTGCGTGTTTCCATTGGTCCTCCCTGACCCTGATTTGGAGCGAGCTTCGCCCCTAAGGGTCCATTAAGCCCCTGCAAGGGGGCGCTGTCAATCGGCCAACGGGCCATTTCCGTCTCGCCGTGCGCAGTCCCTGGCTGGCGGGAACGGTAATCTGAGCGGGGACAAGGGCGAGTAAGTTCCTTTGAAGGAGGCTGGATGAGCCGATGACGATCCAATCCGGCGCGCATGCCATCGAGTCGATGCAGCTGGAGGAGCGGCGCTACCCGCCGCCCGCCGAGTTTGCCAGCAATGCCAACGCCAAGCCGGACATCTACGCCAGGCCCCTGGAAGACTTCTGGAGGGAGGAGGCGCTCAAGCGCGTCTCCTGGTTCAAACCCTTCGACACCGTCCTCGAGTGGAAGCTGCCCTATGCTAAGTGGTTCCTCGGCGGCACGCTGAACGTCTGTTACAACTGCGTCGACCGGCATGTCGAGGCCGGCCGGGGCGACAAGGTTGCCTACTTCTGGGAGGGGGAGCCGGTCGACCAGAAGCGCACCATCACCTTCAAGGAGCTGCTGGCGGAGGTCGTTCGTTTTGCCAACGCGCTCAAGAAACTCGGGGTGAAGAAGGGGACCCCGGTCGGGATCTACATGGGGATGGTGCCCGAACTCCCGGTGGCCATGCTCGCCTGCACCCGCCTGGGGGCACCCCACACCGTCGTCTTCGGCGGATTCAGCGCCGATGCGCTCGCCGGGCGGCTCAACGACATGGAATGCGAGCTGCTGATCACCCAGAACGAGGGCCTGCGCAAGGGCAACCCCGTGCCGCT
>DATEHI010000107.1:0-51347 GCA_035279665.1 Candidatus Dormiibacterota bacterium
CAACGCGGCTCCGAGGTCGTGGACAAGGCTGCGGACATACATCCCACGGCCGGAGTCAACCTCGATATGGCCGACGCCCAGATTCGAGTCGTAATCCAGAAGTCGAATAGAAAAGATGTCGACCATCCGTGCGCGCCGCTCGGGCGCCTCGCCTCGCCGGGCTTTGCGATAGAGCGGCTCCCCGCCCTGCTTGAGCGCCGAATACATCGGTGGCACCTGGTCGATCCGGCCGGTGAACGCCGGCAACTCCGCCTCGATCCGTTCGCGGCTGATGGCCCCTGGATCGCCAACCGGGAGGATCGTGCCCTCACGATCGCCTGTGTCGGAGGTGAAGCCGAAGGTCACGGTGGCCACGTAGGTCTTGGGCCACTCGTGCACGAAGTCCGCCAGGCGAGTGGCGTGATTGATGAGGATCGGCAGGACCCCATCCGCGGCCGGATCGAGCGTGCCCCCGTGGCCGGCCTTCAGCACGCCCGGCAGCCGGCGCAGCGTGCGCACAACGGTGAACGACGATGGTCCCGCCGGCTTGTTGACGTTCAGGATGCCCGATGTCACTCGAGGTCGTTCATGCGCGCACGGACTTCCGCGAGCACCTTGGCCTCCGCTTCCTTGAGCGGCAATGCCAGCTCGATCCCGGCGGCCCGGCGGTGGCCGCCGCCACCGAACCGGGCAGCGAGCTCGGCCGCGTCGACCTGGTCGCGACTGCGAATGCTGACTTTCGTCAGACGCGGGCCGGCTTCCTTGAAAAGGATCGCCAGCTCCTGACCCCGGATGGTATTGAGCTGGTCGATGGCGCTGTCGGCCTGGTCGGTCGTCGCACCACTGTCTCGCAACCCGGCCTGGCTGATCGAACCCCAGACGAGCCGGTCGCCGAACTCGTAGTGCAGGCCCTGCAGGATCCGCCCCTGCATCCGCAGCGACGACGAGGGGCGGCTCTTAAAGAGCCCGCGGGCGATCGTGACCGGGTCGGCGCCCAGCTGCACCAGCTCGGCGGCGGCCCGTAGCGCGCGCGCCGACGTGTTGTCGTGACGGAAGCCGCCCGTGTCGGACAGGATCGTGGCATACAGGCAGGACGCCGCCCCTGGCGGAATGTCGACCTTCCAGGCCTTGAGCAGGTCGTAGACCAGCTCCCCGGTCGAGGCGGCGTCGGTGTTGACCAGGTTGATCGTGCCGAAGCGCGTGTTCGAGACATGGTGATCGATGTTGATCACGACCGGCGCATGCGTCACCACCGGCTCGTAGGTTCCGGCCCGTGACGCATCGCTGGCGTCGAAGATGAAGACCGGGGTCTGGCGGGGCGGCGCCTGCCGGTTGACCCGTTCGATGCCGGGTAGGAACCACCAGGCACCCGGCACCGGCGGCGAGGAGAGTACGGGCACGGACTTTCCGATCGGCTCCAGCGCGAGGGCGAGGGCAAGGGCCGAACCGAGCGTGTCGCCATCGGCATCCTTGTGGGTGACCGCCGTCACGACCGGAGCGTCGTCGATCACCCGCCAGATCCGGGGCGCCAGCTTGGCCACCTCGGGGCGCGGTGGCGCGAGCTCAGCCGCCGGCGTTTGGTTCCCCCTGCTGAACTTCGCGTAGAAGCTGGCTCATCCGGACGCTGTAGGCGACTCCCTCGTCCAGCTGAAAGTGCAGATCCGGAGCGAAGCGCAGGTTCGAGAGACGGGAGCCCAGCTCCCGCCGGATGAATCCTTTTGCGTGATCCAGGCCGTCAATCGCGGCCTTGCGCGCGTCGTCCTCGCCAACGACGCTCACTTTGACAGTGGCATTGCGAAGGTCAGGACTCAGCTTCACCTCGCTGATCGTAGCCATCCCGATCCGCGGATCTTTGAGGTCGCGGATGATGATCTGACTGATTTCCTCGCGGAGCTGTGCGGCGACGCGTTCAACTCGATGAGTGCCCATACCCCCATTGTATTGAGCCTCTGCGATCACCTTTGGTGGTCGAGGTTCTGCAGGACCGGCCCGAGGGCCTCAAGAGATGCCTCGCTGATCGGATCGATGACCAGCTGCACGTGCCCGATCCCTTCGCGGGCATAGCCGCGTAGGGCGTCTGCAATATGGTCGGCGCTCCCTTCGAGCGGTGTCACATGCTCCGAGGCATCAGCATCACGTTGCTGGTTGGCCGCGCCGGGCAACCGAACCAGAACGGCGACCGTGCGTTCGACGTCGGTCGGCTTGCGTCCGGCAACGACGCAGGCGGCGTCGACCTTCGCTCTCAGCTGCGCGACGCCAGCGGGTCGATTGCCGGTCCAGCTGTACCACGCATTCCAGCTGTCCACATACGGCACCGTGAGTTCCAGCATCCGCTCACCAATGGATCCGACCATCAGCGGTGGTCCGCCAGGACGCGGTCGCGGTAGGAGCTCACAGTCGCGGGCCGAATAGAACTCTCCCTCGAAGTCGACGCGGCCATCGCGCAGCAGCGAGCGAATGATAGTGAAGGCTTCGGCAAATCGCGCCACGCGTCGATCGAAGGGAAAGCCGAACGCGCGATATTCCGTCTCGTTCCACCCCGCACCGAGCCCGAGGATGAGACGTCCACCGCTCATCTCATCCACGGTCGCAGCCAGCTTGGCTAGCATCGCCGGATTATGAAAGCTGGTGCAGGCGACCAACGGCCCGATCGCGATCCGGCTGGTCGCGACGGCGACCCCCGCCAGCGTCGTCCAGGCCTCCCAGGGCCCTCGGGCGCCTCGGGCCTCGTCACGATAGAGGAGATGGTCGCCGACCCATACCGAATCGAAACCAAGCTGTTCGCCCAGGCGAGCCATGGCGACCATCTCCGGCCAGCGGACTTCGCGCTCCACCTCTGGCAGCTGGAAGCCGACCTTGAGCGGGCGCGTCGGATTACGCCTGTTTGACCTGGTAAGACTCGATGACGTCGCCTTGCTGGAATTCCTGGTAGCCGTCGACTCGGATGCCGCACTCCAGTCCGGAGAGCACTTCGTGGACGTCGTCCTTGAAGCGCTTGAGGCCAGCGACCTGGCCTTCGTGTATCGACTTGTTGTCCCTCAGGATCTTGGCGAGAGACCCGCTCGTGATCTTGCCATCGAGCACCCGGGAGCCGGCGATGATGCCCAGCTTCGGGATCTTGATGGGCGTGAGCACTTCGGCGCGGCCTTCCCAGACCTGAACAAAGGTGGGCTCGTACAGGCCCTTGATGGCCCGTTCGATGTCGTTGGTGACGTTGTAGACGACGTCGTAACTGCGAATGTCGACCTTCTCCCGCTCGGCGGCCTTCTGCGCGAGCGCGTCGGCCTTGACGTTGAAGGCGATGACGAGCGCGTTGGAGACGGCCGCCAGCAGGATGTCCGACTCCGTCACGGTGCCGACACCCTCGAAGACGATCTTGATCTGCACCTGGGGGTCCTGAATCTTCAGCAACGAGCCCTTGAGCGCCTCGACCGAGCCATTGCTGTCGCCCTTGATGACGAGGTTCAGGTCCTTGACGGCCCCCTTCCCGATCTGCGCCGACAGGTCGGCCAGCGTGACCCGGCGCGTCTGCGCCAGGGTCGCGACACGGTATTGCTCCGCTCGTTGACCCGCAATGGTCCGCGCGACCTTCTCGCTCGAGACCACCTGGAAGATATCGCCTGCGGTGGGCACGTCAGGCAGGCCGGTGACAACGGCCGGCGTCGCCGGCCCGGCTTCCTTCATCTTCTTGTTTCGATCGTCGAGCAGCGCGCGCACCTTGCCGAAGATGTGTCCGACCACGAGGTTGTCGCCGATCCGAAGCGTGCCGCTCTGCACGAGCACGGTCGCGACCGGGCCGCGGCCCTTCTCCAGGTGGGCGTCGATCACGGTGCCGGCGGCCAGTTTGGCCGGGTTGGCCTTTAGGTCCTGAAGATCGGCAACGAGAAGGATCATCTCGAGCAGCTCCGAGAGGCCGGTCTTCTGCTTGGCGGAGACGGGCACCATGACGGTTTGCCCACCCCACTCTTCGGGGACGAGCCCTTGCTCGGAGAGGGCTTGCTTGACCCGGTCGGGGTTGGCGCCCTCCTTGTCGATCTTGTTGATCGCCACCACGATCGGCACCTGGGCCGCCTTGATATGCGAGATCGCCTCGATCGTCTGTGGCATGACGCCGTCATCGGCAGCAACCACGAGCACGGCAACGTCCGTAACCTGCGCGCCGCGGGCGCGCATGGCGGTGAAGGCTTCGTGACCGGGGGTGTCGAGGAAGACGATGCGCCGCCCTTTCTCCTCGACAACATAGGCGCCGATGCTCTGGGTGATCCCACCGGCTTCGCCGGCGGCCACCTTGGTCTCGCGTACGGCGTCCAGCAACGAGGTCTTGCCATGGTCAACATGACCCATGACCGTGACCACTGGCGGCCGGACCTTCAGGTTCTCGGCCGCTTCGCCGTCGGTGCTGAACAGTTCCGAACGCGTGGTCAGCTTGACCTGGGTGGCCTCACCTTCGCCAACGACTTCCTCGGCGATCGCCGAGTCCATGGCCATCGGGCTGGCCTGGACCCCGAAGCTGTCGGCGACGATGGCAGCCGTGTCGAAATCGATCTGCTGGTTGATGTTGGCCATCACACCGTTCTTCATCAGCTCTTTGATGATGTCGACCGTCTTGACGTCCAGGTATTCCGCTAGCTCTTTGACGGAGAGCGTCGGCGGCAGTTGCACCTTGCCTTCGGCTACCGCCTTCTTAGCCTCGGCGGCCTGGCCGGCGGCGAACTGGGTGCGCACGGACGACTCCTGTTCCGGCGTCAGCACCGCCATGGCGTGGCGTGGTGCGTGGCGGGTCGGGCGCAGGAAGTCGAGGATATCCCGGGCCTCGACGCCGAGGTCGCGGGCGAGCTGCTGAACCTTGATACCGCGAGTCGTTGTAGCTATGGGTGACCTATCCTTTGCAATTCAACTGGCAATAATAGCCTGAGTCCGCCTGCCAGGCGGTGGACTCACGTCATTATTCCCTGACGGAGCCGCTCCCAATCTTGCGCCGTGACCGCGCAGCCGAGTGCCCGGTCGAGCGCGCGTCGCTTCTGCGCCACCTCCCAGCAGGCCCGCTCGCGGCAAAGGTAGGCGCTCCGGCCGGCGACCCGCCGCGGATCGACCGCGAGCGTCCCGTCGATTACCGCCACCCGATGCAGGGCCGAGCGGGGCTTGACCTGGCGGCAGCCGACGCAGCTGCGAAGCGGTTCAGGACGCGCCGCTGCCAGCCTCCCTGGTCGCTGTGTCCCCCTCTCCCGATTGCGCGGGAGGGTCGGGATGGGGGCTCGCCCCTTCCACCGTCGGCTTGATGTCGATCCTCCACCCGGTCAGCTTGGCCGCCAGCCGGGCGTTTTGGCCATCCTTGCCGATCGCCAGCGAGAGCTGGTTCTCCGGCACGTGGGCGGTGGCGGTCCGCGAGTCCCGGTCGATCTCCACGTTGAGGACCTGCGCCGGACTGAGCGCGTTCGCCACCAGCTGGCCTGGGTCGTCCGCCCAGGGGATGATGTCGACCCGCTCCGACCCCAGTTCGCCAACCACGCTGCGGATGCGCACGCCACGCGGGCCGACGCAGGCGCCCACTGGATCGATGCCATCCTGGTTGGCCGAGACCGCGACTTTGCTTCGGACGCCGGGCTCCCGCGCCAGAGCGCGGATGACGACCGCACCCGACGTCAGTTCCGGAATTTCGAATTCCAGCAGGCGCCGAACCAACGCCTTGTGCGCCCGCGACACCAGGACCTGCGCCCCGCGGCTTCGCTTCCGCTCCTCGAGTAAGAGGACCTTCAGGTGCTGGCCGACCCGAATCGTTTCGTCGGGAATCTGCTCCTCGGGTGGCAGCACGCCCTCGGCCTTGCCCAACTCGATATAAATCGTGCGCCCGTCGGGTCGCTCCACGACCCGCTCGACGATGCCGCTCACCATTTCGCCCTTGTGCTCGAGGACATCCTTGAGCACCTGGTCCTTCTCCGCGTCTCGGAGACGCTGGAAGACCACCTGCTTGCTGATTTGCGCCGCCAGGCGTGCGAAATCCTCGGTCGGCAGTGGGACGTCGATCAGGTCGCCGAGCGATGCCGGGCCGAGCTTGATCGCGTCCTCGAGACTGATCTCCGTTGCGGGATCGGTCGCCGTCTCCACCACCCGGCGCCGGCCGAAGATGGCGATCTGGGCCGTGTCGGGGTCGACATGCACGCGGATGTTCTCCGGCGGATTGAAGGCGCGCCGGTAGGCGGTGGCCAGTGCGGTCTCCATCAGGCTCAGGAGTGATTGCTTGGAGATCCCCTTCTCCTCCTGAACCTGGTCGAGCGCCTTGAGGAAGTCTGACTTCAGCATCAGCGCCGCGACAGGTCGATCGCCAAGCGGGCGGAGACGATATCCACCAGCGGGATTGCGACCGTTCTTAGATGCTTGCCCTCTCCCAACTGCAGCTCGATCATGTCGTCCGACACGGCGGTGAGCCGTCCTTCGGCCACCTGCTCGCTGTCGCCCAGGCGATAACGGACGTTCGCGCGCCGGCCGACGAAGCGTCGGTACTCGTCGAGGTTGCGCAACGGGCGCTCGGCGCCGGGCGAGGACACTTCGAGCTCATAGCGGGTGGGGAACGGATCGGCCTGGTCGAGCAAGGCGCTGACCGACTTGCTCACCCGCTCGCAATCAGCGAGCGTCACGCCTTCGGGCCGGTCGATGCGGACTCGCAGCGTCGTGGAGGCGCCGCTGCCGGCGACTGTGAGGTCGTACAGCTCGTATCCGAGGAAGCTGAGGGTCGGCATGATCAGTTCCCGGATCTGATCGAGCTGATTCGTTGTTGGCGGGGTCACCAGGAAAAGAAAAAGGGCCGACGGCCCCGCTTTGCAAAGTTCGTATTCACTTGGCCCTGAGTATAGGACTCCGTCTCGCGGCCTTTCCACACCGGGGCCGCTCATTCTCGCGGCCTTTCCACACCGGGGCCGCTCATTCTCGCGGCCTTTCCAGACCGGGGCCGCTCATTTACCGTGGGTCGAGCCGCCTCCAGACCACGAGCAGCGGACTCGCGTTGAAGATCGACGAGTAGGTGCCGCTGACAATGCCGATCAGCAGCGCCAGCGTGAAGCCCTTGATGTTCTGCGGCGAGATCAGGAAGAGCGCGACCAGGACGAAGACAACCGTCATCGAGGTGTTCAACGACCGGGCGAGCGACTGGATGATGCTCAGGTTGACGTTCTGCTCGAAGGTCAGCCGGCTCGCCTGCCGCAGGTTTTCGCGGATCCGGTCGAAGATGACGATCGTGTCATGGACCGAGAAACCGATCACCGTGAGGACGGCCGTCACGAACAGCGTATTGATTTCGCCGAGCGGCAGGTTGAAGACCTTGCCGAGGATCGAGTAGATGCCCGTCAAGACGAAGACGTCATGGAGCAGCGCGAGGATGGCACAGACCGCGAACTTGTAGTTGAAGCGAAAGCTCAGGTAGATGACGATCAGGATGGAGGCGATCGCGATCAGGCCACCCGCGCCCACGACCAGCTCTCGGGCGATGGTCGGACCGACCTGCGCGTAGCTCGACCTGGATGGGTCGAGCGGGAATTTCTGGGCGAGGTCGGCGCGGATGGTCGTCTCCTGCGCCGAGGAGAGTGGTTTGGTCGTGATCAGGACGCCGTTGGGGCCGGCCTGCTGCACCGTCGCCTCGACATTGAAGGTGTCCATCTCTTTCTGAACGACCGAGGCCTGAACCGGCCGGGTGAAGGCCAGGTTGTACTGATCACCGCCGGCGAAGTCGATTCCCAACCGGAAGCCAAAGAACGCCATCGAGATGATCCCGGGCAGGATGATCCCCAGCGACAGGAGGAAGTACCAGTTGCGGCGGCCGACGATGTCCATCTAGGGGCTCACCGTTACGCGGCCTTGGGCGCCGAAACGCCATAAAAGGCCAGCCGTCGAGCCGGCCGGAGTCCGGCGAGGATCTGCAGGAACTGCTGCGTGGTGACGACGGCGGAGAACATGCTGACCGCGACACCGATCGCCAGCGTGATGGCAAATCCCTTGATAAGGGGAGCGCCGAAGAAGTAGAGGACGAAGCAGGTGATCAGCGTCGAGATATTGGAGTCGCGGATCGCCGGCCAGGCGCGATGCACCCCTGCCTCCATCGCGGCCCCCAGCGTCCGGCCCGCCCGTAGCTCTTCCTTGACGCGCTCGAAGATCAGCACGTTGGCATCGACCGCCATACCAACCGAGAGGATGAACCCGGTCAGACCGGCCAGCGTCAGCGTGACGCCGAAAAACTTGAAGATCGCCAGCGCAATCGCCGCATAGAGCAGCAGCGCGATGCTCGCCACCACGCCCGGGAGCCGGTAGTAGAGGAGCATGAAGAGGATGACGATGGCCAGCCCGAAGGCGCCGGCGAGCAGGCTCAGCTTGACGGTCGAGGCGCCCAGGGTGGCGCCGACCTCGGTTGCCGAGGCGAGCGAGACGGTGCCTGGCAGGGCGCCCGAGTTCAGCTGGATGGCGAGCGCCTGCGCACTGGCGGCGGTGAAGCCGCCGGTGATGATGGCGCTGCCGCCACAGATCTCGCTGATGACGTTCGCGTCTTCCACCAGGTCCTTGTCGATGAAGATGGCGAGCTTGTTCTGCGGGTCACCCTGCGGATGGGTGACGCGGTCGCGCGTGAAGGCGCAGAAGAGGTCGCTCCCCGGCTGGTTGAAGGAGATCGTCACGTCCGGCAGATTCGTGTTCGGGTCGGTTGAGCGGCTCGCGTTGGTGATCATGCTCCCGTCGATTTTTATGAACACTGGTTTGTACCCCGGATATTTCTGGGCATCCGTTGGATTCAGTTGCTGGAGGGTCGTCGCGTCGGGCGTCCCGGGCTCCCATTTCCAGATCGTGAGGTAGGAGGTCTTGCCCAGGATCTGTTTGGCCTGCTCCAGGTTCACGCCCGGCAGCTCGACGATGATCCGGTTCTGGCCCTCCGGCCGTACGACCGACTCCGCGTAACCGCTGCTGTTGACGCGGCGCTCGATGATCGCGACCGCGATGTCGCGGGCGGCCTGGGGAGTGATCCCGGAACGCACGTTGGTGATCTCGAGCTCGAGATGTGTGCCGCCCTGGAGATCGAGTCCTTTGTGGACGTAGATCTGCTGCTCGAAGCCCAGGAATGGGATGGACAGCGTCGGAGTGCCGCGGATGGGCCCGGTCAACGGCTGGTTGGTGGCCAGGCGGTAGACGTAGGCGAACCCGTCGATGAAGAGGGCAATCACGGCAACGACGGCAATCAGTGCCAGGAGTCGACGATCGACGCGCATGCGAGGGAAAGTATAGGTGAGGGCCGATGAGAAACTTTTAAGGTCTCACGGTAGCGGCGCGAGCGCCCAGTGGTCACGCAGAGACGTCATCGCGTGCTCGAGTCCTCCGGTGCCAATCCTTTCGCGGATTTGCGCCACCAGTCGGACCAGCAGCCTCAGGTTGTGGATGGAGGCCAACCGGTGGCCGAGGATTTCGCCGGCCATGAAGAGGTGACGGAGGTAGGCCCGCGAAAAGCGCTGGCAGGTGTAGCAGTCACAATCGTCGTCCGGCGGGCCGGGGTCCTCGATGAAGCGGCGGTTGCGGAGGTTGATCCGGCCGCCACGCGTCAGGATCGATCCGTTGCGGGCGATCCGTGTGGGCAGCACACAGTCGAACATGTCGATGCCACGAGCGATCGCCTCCACCAGGTCGGCGGGCGTGCCCACACCCATCAGGTAGCGCGGGCGATCGCGCGGCAGGATCGCCGTCTGCAGCGAGAGCAACCGGTAGGTGACGGTCTTCGGTTCCCCCAGACTGAGCCCGCCGACGCCGAAGCCGTCGAACGTCAGCGCTCCGAGGACGGCGGCGCTCTCCCGGCGAAGCTCGGCGTCGAACCCACCCTGGACGATCCCGAAGCGCAGCTGACCGGGAGCCGCCTCGGTCGTCAGGCAGCGCTCCGCCCATTGGTGCGTTCGTTCCATGGCCACCCGGGCCGTCGCGTTCGTTGCCGGCCAGGAGACCGGCTGGTCGAACGCCATCGCGATGTCCGATCCGAGTTGGCACTGGATGGCCATGGCCGACTCGGGCGTAAAGCGCTGCTCGCTCCCGTCGAGGTGCGAGCGGAAAGTGGCGCCGTCGTCGCTGACCTTGACGAGGTGATCGAGGCTGAATACCTGGAACCCGCCGCTGTCGGTCAGGATGGCGCCCTCCCAGCCCATGAATCGATGCAGGCCGCCGAGCCGGGCAATCCGATCCGCGCCCGGGCGGAGCGCGAGGTGGTAGGTGTTGCCCAGCAGCACCTGTGCTCCAAGCTCGCGCACCTCGTCCGGCGTGAGCGCTTTGACCGTTGCCTGGGTGCCGACCGGCATGAACGCCGGCGTGTCGACCACGCCGTGGGAGGTGTGTAAGCGCCCGCGCCGGGCACCCCCTTCTTCCGCCAGCAGCTCGAACACGTCTACACCCTCCCCCGCGTGCGGGGGAGGGCAGGGTGGGGGCCGTTGATCAACATGCAGTCACCGAAGCTGTAAAAGCGGTAGCGCTGCTCGATCGCTTGCGCGTACGCCGCCTTGATGCGGTCGCCTCCCGCGAAGGCACTCACCAGCATCAGCAGCGTGCTCTTCGGCAGATGAAAGTTGGTGAGCATCGCGTCGACGACCCGGAACCGGTAGCCGGGCAGGATAAACAGTCCCGTCCAGCCCTCCCCCGCTGCGACGCCGTCGTCGGTGGCGGCACTCTCGAGCAGGCGGACGGAGGTGGTGCCGACCGCAAGCACCCGCTTGCCCAGCCCGCGGGCGCTGTTGATGGCGCGGGCCGAGTCCTCGTCGATGCGGTACCACTCCCGATGGATTTTGTGCTCAGCCGGGTTTTCGACCCGCACCGGCCGGAAGGTGTCGAGGCCGACGTGCAGGGTCACGAACGCGATCGCCACGCCGCGGTCGCGGAGCGCCGACAGCAGGTTGGGTGTGAAGTGCAGGCCCGCCGTCGGCGCCGCCGCCGACCCTTCGGTGCGCGCGTACACCGTCTGGTAGCGCGCGCGGTCGCGGAGCTGCTCCTTGATATACGGCGGCGTCGGCATCTGGCCGATCCGTCGGACTTCGGCAAGCGGATCGGCGACGCCATTGAGCCGCACCGTGGCGGTCTCCCCGTCCCGCACTTCGACCGAGACGGCCAGCGCCGAGCTCTCGAACCGCACCTGCGAGCCGGCGTCGAGACGGCGGGCGGGACGGATCAGCGCTTCCCAGCGGTGCGGACCTTCGTCCAGCGGCCGCAAGAGCAGCACCTCTGCCTCTCCCCCGTCGCGCCGCCGCCCGATCAGCCGCGCGGGCAGCACGCGACTGTCATTGAGCACCAAGACATCGCCGGCCCCGACGTACTCCGGTAGATCGCGAATGGTGCGATGCGTGAGTCCGCCCGACGGATCGAGAACAAGCATGCGTGCCTCGTCCCTCTCGGCCGGCGGATGCTGCGCGATCAGCTCCGCTGGCAGCTCGTAGTCGAAGTCAGCAGTCCTCACCTCGGGACTGAGACTAGAAGAGTCGAGGCTGCTCGCTGCTGCTCGCCTTGACCAGGCCGAGATGGTCGTAGGCGAGCTTGGTCGCCACCCGGCCGCGGGGCGTTCGGGCGAGGAAGCCGAGCTGCATCAGGAAAGGCTCGTAAACGTCCTCGACCGTTTCGGGATCCTCGGACACCGACACCGCGATGGTGTCGAGCCCGACCGGCCCCCCCTCGTACTTCTCGACGATGGTGCGAAGGATCCGCCGGTCGATGGTGTCGAGACCGAGCTCGTCGACTTCGAGCATGGCCAGGGCGTCGAGGGCGATGCGCTCGTCGATCCGCCCCTGGGCCCGTACCTGGGCAAAGTCGCGAACGCGCCGCAGCAGCCGGTTCGCGACTCGCGGCGTCCCGCGAGCCCGGCTGGCGATGACGCGGGCGCCTGGATCGTCGATCGCGACCTTCAGCAGGGCGGCGGATCGGATCACGATCGCAAACAGCTCGCCGGCCCCATAGAAGTAGAGCGCGTAGGTGGCGCCGAAGCGGTCCCGCAGGGGGGCCGAGAGCATGCCCTGCCGGGTGGTCGCCCCGATCACGGTGAAGCGCGGCAGCTGCAGGCGAATCGACTGGGCGCCGGCGCCCTTGCCGCTGACGAAGTCGAACTTGAAGTCCTCCATCGCCGGGTAGAGCGACTCCTCGACCGGTCTGGCGAGCCGGTGGATCTCATCGATGAAGAAGATGTCGCGGTCCTCCAGGTTGGTCAGCATGGAGGCGAGCGCCCCCTGGTGCTCGATCGCCGGACCCGACGTAGTCCGGATACTGACCCCCATCTCGTTCGCCATGATGTTCGCCAGCGTCGTTTTGCCCAGGCCCGGTGGCCCGGCGATCATGATGTGTTCGATCGGCTCGTCTCGGCCTTTGGCTGCCGCGATCAGAATTTGCAGGTTCGCCTTGACCGCGTCCTGCCCGATGAACTCGCTCAACTGGCGGGGGCGAAGGCTGCGATCGAACTCCTGGTCCTCGGTGCGTTCCTCGCCGGTGATGATGCGGTCGCTCATCCGCGATCCAGTCCTTTCAGGGCAACGGTCACGAGCTGCTCGACCGAGTGGCTGCCACCGTTGCCGACGGTCGCCTGCCGGACCGCCTCCTTTGCCTCAGCGGGCGTGTAGCCCAGGCCGGTCAGCACCTCGAGGGCCTTGGCGACGGCATCGCCGCCGGAGCCGGCCGGCACCCGCGTTTCCTCGCCATACAACTCATCCTTGAGTTTCCCCTTGAGCTCGAGGACGACCCGGGCGGCGGTCTTCGGGCCAATGCCTGGCACCGTGGCCAGCAGGGCCGCATCCTCCTGCAGCACCGCCCGCTTGAGCACGCGCAGTTCGGCCCGGCTGAGGATCCCGAGCCCCGCCTTGGGTCCGATCCCCTTGACCGAGAGGAGCAGTTTGAAGAAGGTCAGCTCCTCCTGGGTGAGAAAGCCGAAGAGGCCGAGCGCGTCTTCGCGCACATACGTATAGGTGTGGAGACGGACACGCTCACCAGCGCGGGGCAACTCGGCAAGGGTGCGGGTGCCCACGGTCACCAGGTAGCCGACGCCGTGGACGTCGACGATCACCGAGTCGGAACCTCGCTGGGCCAGGACGCCCTCGAGGGTTGCGATCAAACGCGCACCCCAGCGGGAGCACGGCTGAGGACCATCCGGAGGCGGCCGCTGTGGTGGTGGCAGATGGCGACCGCCAGGGCATCGATCGCATCGTCCGAGCGGGGAAGCTCGCGCGTGGCGAGCAGCGACTGGACCATCTTCAGCATCTGGCCCTTGGTGGCGCCCCCGTAGCCGGTGACCGAGAGCTTGACCTGGTTGGGCGTGTACTCGTGGACATCGGCGCCGGCCTCCACGGCGGAGAGCAGCGCGACGCCGCGCGCCTGGCCGACCGCCATCGCGGTCCGGACGTTCTTGCTGAAGAACAGTTCCTCGAAGGCAGCCGCCTGGGGGCGCAGCTCCGCCATCAGCGCACGAAGCTGCGCGGCGAGAATGCCCAGCCGCTTCGGCTCCGAGATGTTCGCGGGCGTTTTGACGGTCCCGCAGGTAATGAGGAAAAGGCGGCCGTTCTGCCGGCGCACCGCGCCGTAGCCGGTATCCGCCAGGCCCGGATCGATGCCAACGACCAGGAGTCCGTCGCTCGTGGTTACCACCTAGACACGTTCGCTGATGCGTTCCAGGACGTCAGCCGGAACATCCATGTTCGAGTAAACCGACTGCACATCGTCGTGCTCTTCGAGCGCGTCCAGCAGCTTGAGGATGGAGGGCGCCGTCGCCTCATTCAGCAAAACCAGCTGCGAGGCGTTCATGGTGACTTCAGCCGAGTCGATCTTGTAGCCCTTCTTCTTCAGTCCCTGCTGAACCGGCTCGAGCCTGGCCGGATCGGTGACGACGTCGACGGCCTTGCCGTCGACGCGCGCGTCGCTGGCGCCCATGTCGATCGCCTCGAGACCGATCTCGTCCGGGTCGCGGCCGTTGGCGTCGATGACGATCTGGCCCTGCCGGGTGAACATCCAGGCAACGCTGCCGGTGGCGCCCAGGTTGCCGCCGGCCCGGCTGAAGAGGTTGCGGATTTCACCGCTGGTGCGGTTGCGGTTGTCGGTCAGGGTGTCGACCATGATCGCCACGCCATGCGGGCCATAGCCCTCGAAGCGCAGTTCCTCGAGCGTAGCGCCGCCCAGCTCACCCGTGCCCCGTTTGATGGCGCGCACGACATTGTCTTGCGGCATGTTGACGTCGCGAGCTTTCTCCATCGCCAGCCGGAGGCGATAGTTGCCATCGGGATTCCCCCCGCCCTCGCGGGCGGCGAGGCTGATCTCTCGCGCCATCTTGGTGAACTGCTGGCCCTTCTTGGCGTCGGTGAGGGCCTTCTTGTGCTTGATCGACGACCACTTGGAATGTCCTGACATTTCTCCCCGTCGAGAGTCTAACGCAGCTTCAGCCGCACCACTCGGTGCGATCCACGCCGCAAGACCCAGCCGTCCTGGGGCGTGACTTTCTCTTCCGCCGAGCCCACCGGCTGATCGTTGATCGTGAGACCGTGCTGGCCGGCGAGCCGGCGGGCTTCGCTCTTGCTACTGGCGAGCCCGGCATCGACAAAGAGCTGTGCGACGGTGCGCTCACCCGGCACCACGGACACCTCCTCCGGCTCCGCGCTGCGAATCGCGCCGCCCTCGTGGCGGTAGGCATCCGGCGACGCATCCGGATGGAACTGGTGGACGAGGCGCTCGGCCAGCCGCTGTTTGACGTCGCGCGGATTCTCGCCCTCGCGAAGGACGCGCGCTTCATTCGCGATCTCGGCCGGGCTCGCATCGGTTGTCAGCTGCAGGTAGCGGAGGATTAGATTGTCCGGTACCGCCATCGCTTTGCGGTACATGACTTCCGGGGGTTCGTCGATCCCGATGTAGTTATTCAGGCTCTTGCTCATCTTCTGCACACCGTCAAGCCCTTCGAGCAGCGGCATGGTCTGGATGTCCTGCGGAGGCTGGCCATAGGCCTCCTGGATGTCCCGACCGACGAGCAGATTGAAGGTCTGATCGGTGCCACCCAGTTCGAGGTCCGATTTGACCGCCACCGAGTCGTAGGCCTGCAGCAGCGGGTAGAGCAACTCGTGCATGCCGACCGGCCGGCCCTCCTTGGTCCGCTTGGCGAAGTCATCCCGTGCCAGCATGCGGGCGACGGTGTATCGGCTCATCAGTTGGACGACGTCTTCGAGCCGCATCTTGTCGAACCACTCCGATTGATAGCGGACCTCCGTCCCACCCTTGTCGAGGATCTTCCAGGCCTGGTCGAGGTAGGTCCTCGCCGCCGCCGTGACTTCTGCTTTCGTCAACTGCGGCCGCGTCACGTTCTGGCCGGACGGGTCACCAATCCGAGCCGTCCAGTCGCCAATGATCAAAACCGCCTGGTGGCCGTGCTTCTGGTAGCGACCTAGCGCCCGCAGCACGACGGTGTGGCCGAGGTGGATGTCGGGCCGGGTTGGATCGAGTCCGAGCTTTACCCGCAAGCGGTCGCCGCGCTCAATGCGGTCCTTCAAATGCGCGCGGTCGATGAGGTCGACGGCGCCCGCGCTGACCGCGTCATAGGCCCCGTGATCAGGGTTTTGTCGCATCTTCATCGTTTCGTCACGCGTTCTAGACGCCGAGTATATACGCGGATGACGGAATTGCCTGTGCTTTTTTAACGATCTCAACCGTTGTACACGCGGTGTCGCCAGAGAAGCACCGGTTTGCCCGGCTCGCCGCTATCCGTGTGCTCACCATCAGCCGGATCAAGCGGCGGCGGCGCGGCCGCGGGCCCAAGATTCTCATCGGAGCGATTACGCTCCTTGGCCTGCTCAGCCTCGGTGGCGGTGCCGAGGCAGTCGACAAGTACCAGACCTATACCCGCGACCTGCCGAACCCCAGCTCACTGAACCCGAAGGAACTCGCGCAGGCGACCAATATCTACGACCGCAACGGCGTGCTGCTCTATGTCAAGCACACCGACGGGGTGATCCGCACGGTGATCCCGCTGTCCGCGATCTCCCCACACCTGATCGACGCCACCATCGCGCTGGAAGACCGGCAGTTCTACACCCATCAAGGGATCGACTTTCCCCGCATCGTCGCGGCGGCGATCGCCGACCTCACCCATCAGCGCGTGGAACAGGGCGCGAGCACCATCACCCAACAGCTCGTCAAGCGCATGTTCGTGGGGAGCGCGAACTCCATCGAACGCAAGGTTCGCGAAGCGACCCTGGCGCTCGAGATCGAGCGTCGCTTCACCAAGAACGAGATCCTGACCCTCTACCTGAACCAGATCTTCTACGGGCACGAGGCCTACGGCATCGAGGCCGCGGCCCAGACCTACTTCGCCAAGCCGGCAAAAGATCTCGACATCGCCCAGGCCGCCATGCTTGCCGGTATTCCGAACGCGCCCTCGAGCTTCGACCCATACAATCCAGCGACCGCCGCCCAGGCGATGAGTCGCCAGGATGTGGCGTTGCGCGCCATGCTCCGCGACCACTACATCAGCCAGACGGAGTACGACAAGGCGGTCAAAGAGACGCTCACGTTTCAGGACGGGAGCATCCAGCGTGACCTGAAGGCGCCCTGGTTCGTCGACTATGTGCTGCGCCAGCTGAGCCAGAAATATGGGGACGCCGTCGTCGCGGGCGGCGGTCTGCGGGTCACGACCACGCTCGACTACAACTTGCAGCGGATCGCCGAGCAGGCGGTCTACAACAATGTGAACCGCCCTGACCTGAAGGCGCGCAACGTCAACAACGGGGCAGCCGAGGTGATCGATCCCAACACCGGCCAGGTGCTCGCCATGGTCGGCAGCGCGAACTATTACGACCAGGCGATCGGCGGCCAGTACAACGTCATCACGGACGGGCAGGGGCGGCAACCAGGCTCCTCCTTCAAGATCTACGTTTACGCGACAGCGCTGGCCAACGGCTATGCGCCCTCGACGCTGATCCTTGACAAGCAAGGCAAGATCAACGGCCACCCCTTCGTTGACTGGGACCATCGCGACGAGGGCGTCATCACGATCCGGCGGGCGCTGGTGGAGTCGCGCAACATCCCGGCGATCGAGTTGCTGAACCAGCTGGGTTACGACCGTGTCTTCCAGACAGCGCGCATGATGGGCCTGACGAACTCGAACCTGACGCCGGAGCGCGGCCTCGCGCAGGCCATCGGTGCCACCGAGGTCGTGCCGATGCAGCACTTCAACGCCTATGGCGTGCTGGCGTCGGGCGGTATTTACCACGATCCAACGGTGATCCTCAAGGTGGTCGACAGCCAGGGCCAGGTGCTGCAGGAGTGGAAGCCGGACGCGGGCGTTCGCGTGCTCCCGGCGCAGGTCGCCTATATGATCAGCGACATCCTGCGTCCGGTTGGCGCGGCGCTGAACATCAAGCGGCCGTTCGCCTCCAAGACCGGCACGACCGAAAACTGGCGCGACTCATGGCTGATTGGGTATAGCCCGGACGTCGTCGTCGGCGCCTGGATGGGCCACACGTGTGCGGGGGGCTGCCCGGCCAACGTCAACGCCAACCTCAACGTGGTTTGGGGCGTGCAGGGCGCCGGGCTGATCTTCAAGGACATCTTCAACGCGTATGAGGCCAACAAACCGGTCAGGGACTTCGCCGTGCCGGACGGGCTCAAGCGTGTCAACATCTGCCTGCCCAGTGGGTTGCTGGCCACCGTGAGCTGCCCGACGACCCTCGCCGACTGGTTCATTGCGGGCACCGCGCCCACCCGCTACGACGACTGGTGGCAGCCGCTGCGGGTCTGCACCACGGACGGCCTGCTCGCCACCGCCGACATTCCGACCAACCTGACGACGGTAAAGAGCTTCATCGTCTATCCGCCTGGATACCCGGAGGAGATGAAGGACAAGAACAGCCCGCAGGCGCCCACGCAGAACTGCCAGCTCTTCACGGAGACCACGCCCCCCACGCTGACGCTGGCACAGGCGCCTCAGTCCGACGGCAGCGTGCTGGTCACCGCCACCGCGACCGATGACGAAGCGGTCAAGGAAGTCGATTTCTTCCTCGATGGGGCCAGCAAACCGATCCGGTTGACGCAGGCCCCCTACACCTTTGCGATCAGGGGCTCCTCGGGCAGCACCCACACGCTGCGCGTGCAGGCCTACGACTACAACCCGGCCAACGGTCCGGCGGTGCAGACGCTCACCGTGACCCTCCCTTAGGGCCCGACACGGAGCGGCTGCCGACCACTCGGAAGCGGTAGGGCAGATCGATGGCTCGCGAAATGCCGATCCGCCGCGATCGGGCCACGTCGCGATCGGGCGCGGGTGTACCGGCAGCGATTCCAAGCGGCCCGCGGGTGAAGTCGCGGCCGTTGTCCTTAAGGGTCAGGCCGAAAGCGCGGCCGATCTTTCCCGGGCCGCTGAGGAGCCGCGCTTCCGGCCCCCGATTACCGCGGGCTCGCATGATCTCGACTCCGGCAAGGGGCTCGAGGGCCCGCAGGAGCACGGCGCCGGCGGTGCCGGGCAGCTCCGCCGTGACGTTGAGGCAGTAATGCATCCCATATGTGAAGTAGACGTAGGCATAGCCGGGCGGGCCGAACATCACGGCATTACGAGGGGTACGACCGCGGAACGCGTGCGATGCGGCATCGGCGTCGCCCGTGTACGCCTCGGTCTCGACGATGCGGCCGGCCAGCAGCCCCTCCGGTGCCCGGTAGAACAACACGCGCCCGAGCAAGTCCCGAGCCAGCACCACCGGGTCGCGGGCAAAGAATCGGCGCGGCAGGCGCGGGGTCGTCAGGGCCACGTTGGCTTACTTAGCAGATTGGCCAGGGCCCGTTGTCGCCGCTAGTGGCTCAGAAGCTGGGTGAAGTAGCTGCTGATGCTGCTGGGCAGCACGAGCGAGAAGATCGTCCGCGTCAGGGGTTCGAAGGCGTAGAAGTGCGGAGCCAGCAGTGAACCGTTGAACCAGTCCTGGGCCGTCAGGAACGCCGGCGGGTAGGCGTAGCCGCCCGGCAGCTTGGCGTTGACCAGGCCGATCCCGACGATCAGCATGACGGTCACCTCGAACGCGCCCACGACCGCGCCTGCCAGCAGCCCGGTGACCCGGTCGAAGGCCGGTGCCATCATGGCATCGAGGTAGCGCTGATAGACCGCGCCGAGCACCTCGAAGAGGACGATCGCGAGGGTCACGATCACGGTGTAGGTGATGACGTGGGCCCAGAGGGCCGAGGTGATGCCGAACGTGGTCGCGATGTAGGTGGACGTGTTCGCGCTCGTGAGGGTGGCCGCGCCCACGCCGGCGAAGAGTCCGGCAAAGGCGACGATCCGCCGCACCAGCCCGAACACCCAGCCGAGCGAGATGTTCACAAACAGGATGCAGACGATGATCAGGTCCAGGAAGTCCATCAGGACCTCACTTCGGCCCCAAAGCGCGATCTGAGGCCGTCGACGATGCGCTGCTGGGCCGCGGCGACCTCCTCGTTCGTGAGGGTCCGGTCGTCGGCCTGGTAATGCAGGCGGAATGAGAGGCTGCGGGCACCAGCCTCCAGCTGGGGCCCCTGGTATTCGCTCACCATAGAGATGTCCCGCAACGTGTAACCGCCCACCTCCCGGATAACTTGCAGCACCGCGCTGGCCGCAATCCTGCCCCCAATCACGACCGTTAGGTCCCGCCGGACCCCCGGAAAACGCGGCAACGGCAGGGCTTGCGGCGTCTGCCGCCCACCGGCTGAAAATCGGTCGAAGAGGACCTCTGCCACCACCGCTCGGCCGGTGAGGCCAAGCCGGGCCAGGACCTGCGGGTGGACCTCCCCCACGACCCCGATGGGCTCGCTGTCCTCGAGGACTTCACCGGTGCGACCCGGGTGGAAACCGGCAAACCTCCCCGGATCCGAGCCGGCGAACTCGGCGTGTTTGAAGTCGGTCGACGGCATCGCGAAACGGTCTCGCATGGTCGCAAGCGTCGCCTCCATGGCGCGTAGTTCGGCCACCGCGGCGTCGGCCCCCCCGGCCGGAACGTGGGCCGCGAGGGCCAGCACCTGCGGCTCGTCGACCGCGCTCGACGTGTTCTTCCAGAAGACGGCGCCGAGCTCGAAGAGGCGTGCGCCCGCCTGGTCCTGGCGAGCGTTGAAGGCCAGCGCTTCGAGCAGGCCGGGCAGCAGGCTGCGACGGAGCGCGTCGCGGTTCTCGGCCATCGGGTTCTTGACCTTCACCAGGGCAGGCGCTGCCATGGGCATCGCGATCTCGAGCGTCCCCTCGGCGCTGACCATGCTGCTGGTCACGGCCTCATCGAGCTCGCGACCGGCAAGCACCTCGCGCGCGGTCTCGTCGGCGTCCCGACGCTCGTACAGATCGCGGACGGCGGTGCGAGCTCCGGGTAGGGTGCTCGGGACCCGGTCGTAGCCGAAGATGCGGCCAACCTCTTCGACCAGGTCCTCGGGAATCGCGCAGTCGAGGCGGAACTCCGGTGGCTGCGCGTTCAACACGAGGTTCGTCTTCTCCACCTTGAAGCGAAGGCGCTGCAGGATACTGGCGGCCTCCCCGAGTTCGATACGCACGCCGAGGACACGCTCGATCCGCTCGGCGCCTACCTCGATCGTGACTGGCGTGAGCGGGTCGGGATACACGTCGGTCGACTTTGTCGGCGTTCCACCAGCCAGTTCCATGACCAGCGTCGCCGCCCGCTCGATCGCGGGGAGGCTGAGCGCCGGGCTCACTCCCTTTTCGAAGCGTGACGAGGCCTCGGTGCGCAGGCCGAGCATGCGTGCCGTCCGCCGAATCGACCGCGGCTCCCAGGTGGCGGCCTCGAGGAAGATGTCGGTCGTCCCCGGCTGGACCGCGCTGGGGGCGCCACCGATGATGCCGGCGATCCCCTGCGCCCGCTCGGTATCGGCCACGACCATGTCGCGGGACGTCAGCCGCCGCGTTTTCCCATCGAGGCAGGCCAGTTCCTCGCCGTCGCGAGCCCGCCGGACCACGATCCGCCCACCCTTGAGACGCTGGTAATCGAAGGCGTGCATCGGCTGACCGGTTTCGAGCATCACGTAATTCGTGATGTCGACGATGCTGCTGATCGGCCGGACGCCGGCGGCCCGGAGCCGCGCCTGCATCCAGGGGGGCGAGGGCGCAACCGTCACTCCGCTGATCAGTCGGCCGACGAACCTGCGGCAACCGTCGGCGGCGTCGATGTGGACCAGCTCAGGCGCCTGGCTGGTGCGCGCCTTTACGATCTTCGGGTCGCGCACCGGGAGATTGAAGACCGCTCCAACCTCTACGGCGATGCCCAGATGGCAGAGAAGGTCGGGGCGGTTCGACTTGATCTCGAGCTCGAGAATGGTGTCGCGCGGGTATAGCTCGTGGAGATCTTGGCCGGGCACAGCTCCGGGGTCGAGGACCATGATCCCTGCCGCATCCTCACCCAGGCCGAGCTCGATGGCGGAGCAGAGCATGCCGGCCGACGGGAAGCCGAGGAAGGTCCTGGTTTCGATGCGCCGGTCGCCAAGGCGCGACCCAGGCGTCGCATACGGCACCCGGTCGCCGACGCCGATGTTCCACGCGCCGGTGACCACCTCCACCACCGCGGCGCCGGTGGTCACGCCCGCGATCTGGTTCTTCGTCGATCCAGGAAGCGGCCGCAGGTTCCTGACCTCGGCGACGATGACGCCCTCGAATTCGACCTCTTGCTGAGCGATCCCTGCCACCTCGTTTCCGGCGAGGGTCAGTCGCTCGGCTAGCGTCTCGACATCGACCGGGATGTCCACGAATTCCTTGAGCCAGTTCAGTGAAATCAGCATGACGTCAGAATTGCCGCAGAAAACGCACGTCGTTCTCGAGGAACAGGCGAAGGTCGCTCACGTTGTACTTGAGCATCGCCAGCCGGTCCAACCCGGCGCCAAACGCGAAGCCGGAGTAATGCTCCGGGTCGATGCCACCGTTGCGAAGCACCTGGGGATGCACCATCCCGGCGCCCAGGATCTCCAGCCAGCCGCCCTTGCAGCTTCGACAGCCGGTGCCGCCGCAGATTCCGCAGGAAACAGCCGCCCCGATGCTCGGCTCGGTGAAAGGAAAGTGATCGCCCACGATTCGAATGCGCCGGTCGGGACCGAAGAGCGAGCGTGCGAAATACTCGATTGTCCCCTTTAGGTCGGAGAGCCGGATATCGTGATCCACGACGAGACCCTCGAATTGATAGAACTGCGCGCCGTGCGAGGGATCCGTCGCGTCACGGCGGTAGACGGCGCCGGGGGCGATGATCCGGATGGGCGGCTGGTGGCTCTGCATGTAGCGGATCTGCACCGGTGAGGTGTGGGTACGGAGCAGCAGCTTGTCGGCCTCGACGTAGAAGCTATCCATCGTGTCTCGTGCGGGATGTTCCTCGGGAATGTTGAGTGCCTCGAAGTTGTAGAACTCGTCCTCCACCTGGGGGCCCAGCGCGACCTCGTAGCCGAGTCGGGAGAAGATCGCCTTCACCTCGCGCAGGATCAGCGTCAGGGGATGCAGGTGTCCGCGGCGCACCGGGTTCGGCACAAACGACAGGTCCACCCACTCGGAATCGCCCAGAGCGGTGTGGCGTTTCGCCTCGAGTCCGCCCATTCGCTCGTTGATCCATTGAAAGATGTCTTCCTTGAGCTGATTCGCCTCGGACCCGGCGGCGGCCCGGTCGGCAGCGGGTAGGCTTCCGAGCTGCCTGAGGATCGTGGTCAGCTCACCCTTCTTCCCGAGCAAGCCGACGCGAAGGTCTTCTAGCGCCTTGTGGTCGGTCGCCGCCTCGATGCGGTCGCGCGCGCTCGCCCTGAGCTGCTGGAGTTCGCCCGCAACACCCTGCGTCAATTCAACCGAGCGCTGGGGGCGTTCACCTGAATGGGCGCTAGTTCACGCCTTCGGGCCGCCACGGGCGACGGAGACCAGTTCGCTGAAGGACGCCGTATCCCGAACCGCCAGATCCGCGAGCATCTTGCGATTGATGTTGACGCCGGCGAGTTTCAGGCCGTGCATGAACTGGTTGTACGGCATGCCCTGGCTGCGCGACGCCGCGTTGATCCTGGCGATCCAGAGCTTGCGCATGTCGCGCTTCCGCGCGCGCCGGTCGCGATACGCGTACTCGAGCGCATGCAGCACCGCCTCGTTGGCCGGCCGGAAGAGCGTCCGGTGCGTCATGCGGAAGCCCTTGGCGAGGCTGAGGATCTTTTTGTGACGCCGGCGGGCCGGGACGCTGCGCTTTACGCGAGGCATCTCAGGTCTGGTCCTTCATGTAGGGGGCCGCGCGGCGCAGGCGTCGAGCATCCTTGCCGGTCAACACCAGCAGCTTGCTGTACTGCCGCTTCCGGCGCGGGCTCTTGTGACCGAGCAAATGGCTCTTTTGGGCGTGCGGCCGCACGATCTTGCCGGTCTTGGTCATGCGAAACCGCTTGGCCGACGCGCGATGAGTGCGAAGTTTAGGCATCGATGGCTCCTTTAATTCGTCCGTGCCTGAGCTTGAGGCGGGGGCGGCGCTTGCGCGGCCGCTGCTGCGCCAGCCGGAGCCAGGATCATGATCATGTTTCGCCCTTCGAGCAACGGCATCCGCTCGACCGTGCTGATGGTCTTCAGTTCGAGCGCCATCCGGTCGAGCAGCTTCTTGCCGATGTCCTGGTGCACCATCTCGCGGCCGCGGAACATGATCGTCAACTTGACCTTGTCCCCCTCTTCGAGGAAGGACTTGACGGCATGGAACTTCGTCTGGAAGTCATGCTCGCCGATCTTGGGACGGAGTTTCATTTCTTTGACCTTGATGACGTTGTGCTTGCGGCGCCCATCTTTCTCTTTCTTGATGCTCTCGAATTTGAATTTGCCGTAATCCATGATCCGAGCCACCGGTGGCTGTGCCTGCGGAGCGACCTCCACCAGGTCCATCTCCCGCTCGATGGCCAGCGCTTTGGCGCGGTCGATCGGCAGGACACCCAATTGTTCGTTCCGATCGTCGATGACGCGGACTTCGGCGGCGCGGATCTGGTCGTTGATCCGAAGTTCCCTAAATGCCGTGGATCAAGCCTCCTTCGAAAACAAAAAAGATAGCCCTGAGGCTATCTTCGTCCGCTTGACCTCTTCGGCGCCGGCCTGGAGGTGAGAGTTCGGACAGCCTCTCTTGGCAGGCGCGAGTATATCACTCCAGCGGAAGCTGCGCCTCCCGCTCGAGCCGCGCCAGGAATTCCTCGGTCCCGACCGACTCCTGGTCGCCGCCCTCACGCCGCCGGATGTTGAGGGTGCCCGCCTCCAGCTCCTTGTCGCCGACGACGGCCATGTACGGGGTCTTTTGCAGCTGGGCGTCGCGGATCTTTGCTTGCATCCGTTCGCTCCGCCCGTCCACCTCGACTCGCAGGTCGCGCTGCCGGAAGCGATCGGCGAGCTTGCCGACGGCCTCCAGGTGCCGGTCGGCAATCGGGATGAAGACGAGCTGGAGCGGAGCCAGCCAGACGGGGAAGGCGCCCGCGTAGGTCTCGATCAGGTAGGCCATGAAGCGCTCCATCGAGCCGATCGGGGCTCGGTGGATCATCACCGGTCGCGCCATGGACTGCTCGGTGGTCACATACTCCAGGCCGAAGCGTTCCGGCATCAGGAAGTCGATCTGATTGGTCGAGAGCGAGAATTCGCGACCGATCGCGTCCTTGATCTGGACATCCAGCTTCGGCCCGTAGAAGGCGGCCTCCCCCGGCGCTTCGACGAACGGATGGCCGGAGGCGCGCAGGGCCTGGCGGGCGGCGTCCTGGGCGCGCTCCCACACGGCGGGGTCCCCCATCCACTTGTTGCTGAGGTCGTCGCGAAGGGAGAGCCGAAAATGAAAGTCCTTGATGCCGAACGCCCGGTACACCTGCAGGATCAGCTCGATCACCCGCTCGAACTCTTCGTTGAGCTGATCGGGCCGGCAGAAGATGTGGGCGTCGTTGATGGTGAAGGCGCGTACCCGGATCAGGCCGGAGACCTCACCAGACTTCTCATAGCGGTACACCGTCCCCAGCTCGGCGAGGCGAACCGGCAGGTCCCGGAAGCTGTAGGCCTTCCGCTGGAACACGCGGATGTGATGGGGACAGTTCATCGGCCGCAGCTGCCACTCCTCGTCCTCCATCTCGGACGGGGCGTACATGGACTCCCGGTAGCGTTCGAAGTGCCCGCTGATCTTGTAGATCTCCAGACGGGCGATGTCCGGTGTCTTGACGTGCTGGTAACCCTGGCGTCGTTCCAGCCGCAGAATGAATTCCTCCATCTGGCGGCGGATGGCCGTGCCCCTGGGGGTCAAAAGGGGCAGCCCACGACCGACCATTTCGTCGATCAGGAACAGGTCGAGGTCCTTGCCCAGTTTGCGGTGGTCGCGCTTGGCGGCTTCCTCGAGCATCTTCAGGTGCTTCTCGAGCTCCGCCTCCGTCGGGAACGCGGTGCCGTAGATGCGGGTGAGCTGTTGGTTCTTCTCGCTGCCCTTCCAGTACGCGCCTGCGATGGAGAGTAGACGGAAGGCGCCAAGCTGGCCGGCGCTGGCAACGTGCGGACCCAGACAGAGGTCCACGAAGTCGCCGGTCCGATAGACGCGCGCCGTGGCATCGGTAACCTTGTCGGCGATAAGCTCGACCTTGAGCGGTTGGTGCAACCGCTCGAAGAGGGCGACCGCCTCCGCCCGAGGGATCTCCTCCTTCACGAATGCGGGAGCCTGCGTGATGATCTCCCGCATCTTCGCCTCGATCCGTGGCAGCGCCTCGGGCAGCAGCCGGTCCTTGAAGGCGAAGTCGTAATAGAAACCCTCGTCGGTGGCCGGACCGATGCCGATTTCGGTGCCCGGAAAGAGCTCCAGGACTGCGGCCGCCATCACGTGCGCAGTCGAATGGCGCAGGGTCTCCAGATCTTGACTCATGGCTCACCCCTCACGGGTGGAGCCGATTATACGGAGCGAGTCGGAGCGGACCGGACCGGTTTAGACGGCGCGGAGTCGCTGCAGACCGGCCGGGATGTCTTCCCGGCCGAAGGTCCGGTCATCGAGCAACGCCTCGATGTCCCGATGGACCTGGAACATGAGAGGGAGTTGATGCGCCAGGGGAATGATCGGCGCCCGACGGGCCTGGCGTCGAAGGCGCTCTTGCCGGCTCGGGTCCACGGCGCAGCACCGAATGCTGCAGTACTTGGCGGTTGCCTTCTTGACGGAGGCCTCACATCCCGGACGGGCGCAGATCTTGAGCGAAGCGGTTTGCTTCAAACCGTGAGCGATCAAACGTTTCCCTCCACTTCTCTTGCGGTCCCTGCCGAGACCGTCTCCCCTGACGCGTTATTGATTATGCGCGCCTCTTCTTGCGTGTCAAGTGTCGGCCGTGCTTATCCACATGGCAAAGCCCGGGAGAGGAATAGCTGGGGATAAGGTCAGCCGCGCATCAACGGAAGACGAAGACGTGTAAAGAAAAGGTTTGCCAATCTTTGGCGCTTGGTTGTGCGCTCGCTACAACGGGGTCGAGGGAACACGCGGCTTGAGCTTCCCCTCTCGGCGCTGCTGGAGCAGGTCACCGGCGAGCCGGGGGAGCGCCGCCGCATCGTCGACGCCACGGACCCAGATGCCGTCGGCACCGAATTTCTTGGCACGCCGCACCTGGTGAGGAAGAATGCAGAGCGCGATGATCAGCGGCCGCTCGAAGCCCTGTGCCCCATTCAGTACGCCGAATACGTATGCCGTGTCGGCTTCCCAGATAGCCATGTCGAAGAGGACGGTCACCGGCTTGACGCGTTCGCACAACTGCTGCACGTCCTGGTCGGGAAGCGCGGTCTGCGCCTCGTAGCCGCTATCGGCGAACAGCTCTTGATAGGCGATGGCCTGGCGTGGATCGTTCTCAAAGATGAGGAGGCCGGCCGCGCTTGAGTCCGGGGCGATGCTCATCGTCGAGCGAAATTATTGCATGCGCCTTGCCCGTAAGAGATTGGGCCGGCCTGCGTTAAGACAGTCAAACCGCCCTTCGCTCAAAATCCCCGGGTACAGCGCCCGGGGATTTTCTTTAGCTCGCGAGCCATGCCGCGAGTCGCTGGCCGTCGAGGTTGGCACCGCTGAGGATCGCCACGACCGGCCGCTCGATGGCGGGATCGGCCAGCAACGCGGCCACGGCGGCGGCCCCGGCGGGCTCCACCACAAGCTTGCCGCGGAAAGCGATGAGCTTGAGCGCCTCGACGATCGCTGCGTCGGTGATGGTGCGTACCTCGTCGACGTAGCGCTGAATCAGTGCCAGGGTAAATGGCCGAGTGTAGGGCGTCGCCAGGCCATCGGCGATGGTGTCGAGCCGCGATGGCACGACCGGATGACCAGCGGCCAGGCTCTCGGTCACGCCGGGGGCCTGCTCGGGCTCGACGCCGATCATCCGGGTCGTCGGGCGCTGCTGCTTGACGGCGACCGCCATGCCCGAGATCAGGCCACCCCCGCCGATTGGGACGACCACCGTGCGAACGTCGGGTACCGCTTCCAGGATCTCGAGACCGACGGTGCCCTGACCGGCTGCGACCGCCGGGTCGTCGAACGGGTGTACCAGGTGGAGATCGCGGGCGCGCTGCTCGGCCTCCAGGCGTTCCTGCCATCGCGCGAGCGGCGTGAGGACGATCTCGGCGCCGTAGCGGCGGATTGCCTCCAGCTTGCTGATCGGCGCGTCGTCCCGGACGACGACCACGCATCGGGTCCCGACCACCTGCGCCGCGTAGGCGAGTGCCAGACCGTGGTTTCCGGCGGACAGTGTGATGACGCCCCGGTCACGCTGCTCTGGACTCAGCTGCAGGACGGCGTTGACGGCACCCCTCACCTTGAAGGAGCCGGTTCGTTGCAGGTTCTCGGCCTTGAGCCAGACGCCGGCACCCGCCACCCCCTCACCAGACAAGGTCGGCGTCTTGACGACATGGAGCTGAATCCGGTCGGCGGCAGCTCGGATATCCGCCAGGGAGAGGAGCTCGGCTTCGACCGCCATGCGCTAGACGGTAGCGGGTTTAGGGCAACCGGGGACCGTGCAGCAGAACGTAGTCGAGCAGCTGCGCCAGCCAAAGCCGAAACCGAGTCGCACGGGAAGCCACACCTCTATAACGCTGAAATCCCCACGAGTTGGCACCAACTCGCGGCCAGGGGCTGGTGGGCGCAACAGGAGTCGAACCTGTGACCTCTTCCTTGTCATGGAAGCGCTCGTACCAACTGAGCTATGCGCCCTGCGCGGCAGTTTAGCCCATTACGTTTGGCTTCGGGCCGGTTTCCTGCCGATCTGCTGGGCCAATTGCCGGAATCGCGCTTCCGCATCGGGAGCCACAAAGGATCGTCGGGGAACGATCGAACCTAGCCGCTTGAGAGGGTGCCGCAGCACGAAGAGGTCCCTCGTCTCCAGCAGGTCGACGAAGTATGACCACTTCACCTTCGAAGCGCCGCTCAGGAAGGTCCAGGAAATGTCACTCTCGGAAAAGCAGTAGGTCTGTTCGCCCTGAGCGTCGGCCAGCCGATGATACTGCTGCCCGGGCCGGATGAACAAAACCCACGCAAGCGTGGCCGCGTACCCAAGGCCTACCAGCAAGAGCCCGATCGCAAGAGGCCAATAGGTCAACAACGCGGCGATGACGCCGCCGATCACGCCCACGAACGCTGCTCCGACAAATACCTTGAACGGCCACAGGCCCCATGAGAGTCGGAAGACTCCGGAACGGTAATCGGTGGCCGTGAGCCGAAAGGTCACACACAGGGGAGCAGTTGGGTCAGGTTGCGCCATGCGACTTCCTCTAAACCGGGGCCTTCCCGTTCGTCGAGAGCGTTGGCGGCACCAGTGGACTGCGGCGGCCGGCCAACGCCGAGATCAGGCCGCTGCCTACCAGCAGACAGCCCATGCCGAAGATGACCCACGTGACGCCGAACAGGTCGGCGAGGCCGCCCGCCAGCAAGATGGGAATGGCTACGGCGGCGTTGACCACGGTGAACATCGCGCCGAAGATCCGTCCGCGCAATTCCGCTTCGGTCTTTTCCTGCAGGACCGTGAATGCCGGGATGAAGAGCATGCCGAACTCCAGGCCACCGATGAACCCGAAGACCACGGGGAAGGAAACGAGCAGCCACTTGACGCCCAGCTGCTCCAACAGGAATGGCACTGAGGCCATCAGCATCAGCGTCGCGCCTGCGGAAAGTAACCCGCCGATCAGGAGGCGGCTGCGCCGGAAGTGGCGCCCGTACTGGCCCAGGTAGAACGCCGCCGCGAGCATCCCGATCACGGCCGGCGCCAGGAAGAGGTAGACATCGGTGACCTGCAAATGGAGCACCGTGCTCATATAGCTGGGCGCCAGCACGAAGATCGAGAAGATCACCGCAATCGTCAGGCTCAGCTGCAGCACGGCGAAGCGCACCAGGGGTCGTGCCGCGATGTAGGCGATACCTTCCCGCAGCTCATAAAGGATGTCGGTCTTCTCCGCGGGTGTCTCGTGGGGACGGGCGTGCAGATCCGTCTTGACCAGGTAGATCAGCCAGGCCGCCAGCAGGAAGAGGGCGGCGGCGATCCAGTAGGGCGAGTTGGTCCCGAGAAAACGGACGGCGAGCGTCGAAAGCGGCACGGCGATCAGCAGGGAGACGATCACCGTGCTGGTGAACATCGAGGTGGCGGTCATCAGCTCCTCGGTCCCGACGATGAAGGGAATGGACGCCGCCTCGGCCGGGGCGAAGATCTGGCCGACCGCGGCAAACAGAAAGATGATGACGAAGAGGTGCCAGGTGACGTGTTCGAAGTAGGGAGTGACCTGGCTGAGTGGAATGAGCAGAATCAAGCCGCCGCGAATCGCGTTGGTGAAGAACATCAACCGCTTCTTGTCGTGCCGGTCGGCGTACACCCCGGCGAGCGGGCTGAGAAAGACCGACGGAAACGTGTACGAGAGGAAGAGCGCCGCGCCGTGAGTGCTCGCCCGGCTGATGCTGTAGGTCAGGATGAGTAGGGCGAACATCAAGAACTTGTCGGCCAACTGCGAGGCGACCTGCGCCGACCAGATCAACCGGAAGTCGCGATTGGCAAGCACCGTCCCAAAGCCCGGCCGAGGAAGGATGATGTCGCGCGGGTCCCCACCCGCGCCTACCTCGTCTGGCTCCTTCAAGGCGCCTAAATCGTAGCTACTTGTCACCGATCGCGCTCATTCTCGAAAAGTCGCCTCCATTCCTCGAGCGTCAACGTCTCCGCGCGCCGCGCTGGGTCGATGCCTATAACGCCCAGCCGGGCCCGAGCCTCCGTGCCGCTGACGTCCCGCCGGCGACTCAGCACAAACGTCAGCTGCTTGCGACGAGCCTGGAAGAAGGGTGTGACGAATTGGAAGAAGGTGGCGAGGTCGGCGCGTGGAATCGCAGGCTCGGGGTCGGGGGTGATGCGGACCAGGGCCGAATCAACCCGCGGGAGCGGCAAGAACGCGCTGCGCGGAACCCTGGCCGTGAGCTCAGGCCGACCGTAGACGCGAACACCCAGGGTGGCGAGGCTCCAGTCGCCCGGTGGGGCCACCAGGCGCTCGGCCACCTCCTTCTGCACCAGGAGATCGATGCGGGCCGGTGGCAGTGGTTGCTCGAGCAGATGGACGAAGAGCGCGCCCGTCAGGTTGTACGGAATGTTGCCGGCGACCCGGTACGGCGAGGGCAGTAGCTCGCTGACCGCCAGGCGCAAAATGTCGGCCTCGATGATACGGACGTTGGAGCGATCTCGAAGCGCCAGACCCAACGCCCGCACGCAGGCGGGGTCGATCTCTACTCCCGCCACGGCTCGTGCGCGGCTCGCCAATTCGACGGTCAAAGCTCCGAGACCGGGACCCACCTCGACGATCCGGTCTGTCGGCGCGATCTCGAGCGCCTCGACGATGCGGTCCAGTTGCGATCGGTCGGCGAGAAAGTTCTGTCCCCAACGCCGCAGATAGCGGACCCCGAAGCGGCGAGCGACCCCACGGATCACCGAGGGATCGGCAAGGTCGAGCGGTCGCTTGTTAGCCGGCGTAATGCAACCGAAAAAGGTCGATGGCGTTCTGGCCGGTCGTCTGGCCGATTTCCTCCGCCGTCGAGCCGCGGAGCATCGCGATCCGTTCCACCGTTTCCACGATGTAGCGCGGGGCATTGGGCTGCCCGCGCCGGCTCTGGGGGGGAAGAAAGGGCGAATCCGTTTCCACCAGCATGTGGTCCAGCGGGATGATACTGGCGGCGCCGATCACCCCATGGGCGGTCGGATAGGTCACGGTTGCGGCGAATGAGAGGTAGAAGCCACGGGCCAGCGCCTCCGCGGCGAACGCCGAGTTGCCGTTGAAGCAGTGAAAGACGCCGTTGAGTCCGGGAAACTCGTCGAGGATGGCGAGCAAATCTGGGAAGGCGTCGCGAGTGTGGAGCACGACGGGCTTGTCCAGCTCCTGTGCCAGGCCCAGCATCTGGCGAAAGACCTGCTGTTGGTCGCGCGCCGGAACGCGATGGTAGTCCGTGAAGTGGTAATCGAGACCGATCTCGCCCACCGCGACTACACTCGAGTGGCTGGCGAGCTGGCGCAACTCTCGCCGCTCGGAGGCACCGATGGGATCACCGGCCGAGTGTGGATGCCGCCCGATTGTCGTTTTCAGGCCGGCGATGCGCTCTGCGAGTTCCACCCCCGGGCGGTTGTCCGAGGCATCGTCGCCGATGTTCAGCACGGCGTCCACCCCCGCCGCCCGCGCCTCTTCCAGCGCCTGCTCCGGCGTGAGCCGGTCGCGCAGGTGCAGGAGGTGGGCGTGCGAATCGATCAGGCGAGCGGCTCCGGCTTCTCGATTCGGGGAAAGAGAACCCCGCCCAGCGCCGTCTGGGTGCGCGGCGCCAGTCTCCCCCACTCCCGCGCAGCCGCCCAGGGCGCTTTCAGGTCCACCTTGATCTGCGCCGCCACCTTGGCGGCCGTCTCCGGCAGGAAGGGCGAGATCAAGTAACTCGTCAGCCGGATCGCCTCGACCAGGTTGTACATGACGGTCTGCAGCCGCTTACGCTGATCCGATTGTTTGGCCAGCACCCAGGGCGCGCTTTCCTCGATGTACTTGTTCCCGCGGTTGACCGCTTCCCAGATGAGATCGAGAGCGCCCGTGAAGTCCAGCGCCTTCAGATGCTTGTCCTGCCCGCGCACGGCCTTCTCGAAGGCCGTCTGGAGGTGTTTGTCCAACCCGGTGGCGTCCCCGTCGGGGGCCGGCACCTTGCCATCGAAGTACCGCTGCAGCATCGAGAGTGTTCGGTAGACAAAGTTCCCCAGGTCATTGGCCAGATCCGCATTGAATCGATCCGTCATCGTTTCCCAGCTGATCTCCCCGTCCCGGTCGAACGGCAGCTCACGCAAGAGGAGATAGCGGACGGCTTCGGCGCCGAAGCGCTGGGCAGCTTCTAGCGGATCGATGTAGTTCCCCGCACTCTTGCTCATCTTTTCGCCACGGACGGTGAGGAACCCATGCGCATAGACCCGCTTCGGCACCGCCACCCCGGCCGACATCAGCATCGCCGGCCAGTAGAGGCAATGGAAGCGCGTGATGTCCTTCCCGATGACGTGGAGATCGGCCGGCCACCAGCGCTTGAACATCGCCTCATCGGTCCCGTAGCCAACACCGGTGGCGTAGTTGACCAGGGCATCTCCCCACACATAGACGACGTGCTTCTCATCGCCCGGGAAGGGGATGCCCCACTTGATGGTCGAGCGCGAGATGCTGAAGTCTTGCAGGCCGGTGCGGAGCCATCCGAGGACTTCGTTGCGGCGTGACTCCGGCTGGATGAACTCGGGATGCTTGTCGATGTGCTGCTGCAGGCGGTCCTGGTAGGCGGAGAGCTTGAAGAAGTAGTTCTCCTCCTTCAGCCACTGGGCTTTGAGTGTGGGGTGGATCAGGCAGTACCCATCCTTGAGGTCGGCGTCTTGCTTGAACGCCTCACAGGAGACGCAATACCAACCCTCGTAAGAGCCCTTGTAGATGTCACCCTTCGCCTGCATCTTCGCGATGAACGCTTGCACACCGAGGACATGGTCGGGATCCTCCGTCCGGATGAAGCGGTCGTAGGAAATTCCAAATCGGGCTTCGATGTCCCGGTAGAGCTGCGCCATCCGAACGGTGAAGTCCGCGGTCGAAACGCCTTCCTCCTCCGCCTTGCGTCGCACGTTTTGCGAGTGCTCGTCGGTACCGGTAAGAAAGAAGGTGTCGTCCCCGATGAGGCGGTGGTAGCGTGCCAGCGCATCCGTGCCCACCAGTTCATAGATGAAGCCAAGGTGGGGCGCGGCGTTCGGATATACGATCGCGGTGGTGACGTAGAACTTACTCATTTGAGGCCTTCCAATCGCTGCCGGCTACCACGACCGTCAGCTCGCCTCGGGGTGGAGATTTCGCGAAGTGCTCCAGGAGTGTCGCCGGCGTCCCACGTAAGAACTCTTCGTGGAGCTTGGTGATCTCCCGCGCCACCACCAGCGAGCGGGGGCCGAGGGCGGACGCCATTATATCCAATGTGCGCTGGATCCGATGAGGCGATTCGAAGAAGACAAAACTCCGTTTGGCGAGCGCGGTCTCGCGGATCAGCCGCTCCAGCTCGCCCCGTTTGCGCGGCAGAAAGCCGAGAAAGGTGAACTGGTTGGTCGGTAGGCCGGAGCTCACGAGTGCCGCCAGCACCGCGGACGGGCCCGGGATAGGCACTACCGGGTAGCCGGCGGCGACCGCCGCGCTCACCAGCCGCACACCCGGGTCGGAGAGCGCCGGCGTGCCGGCGTCGGAGACCAGGGCGATGTCGTGCTGCTCGAGGCGAGCGAGGATCGATTGCAGCTGGCGGGCTTCGTTCTTCGCGTGCAAGCTGACCAGCGGCCGCCGCAGGCCGAAGTGGGTCAGCAGTTTCATCGTGTGGCGGGTGTCCTCGGCGGCAATCAGCGGCACCGACTCGAGCACCTGCAGGGCCCGAAGGGTGATGTCGTCGAGGTTGCCGATGGGGGTGGCGACCAGGTAAAGCGTCCCCAATTCAGTCGCCGGCCGACATCAGTGTCCCCAATCGCGCGGGTAGCGGAAGTCGCGGTCAATGGTGCGCGACGACAGCTTGGCGATGACCGGCAGGCGGCGTTTGTACTGATTCTCGCGGACGCGGCGGACGATGTCCTCGACGAACCGCGCATCGAAGCCCAGCTTCCTCACCTCTTCCACCGAATAGCGCCGTTCCACCAGGTAGTAGAGCAGCTGGTCGATCATCCGGTACTGGAAGCCCAGCTCGGTCTCGTCCGACTGTCCCGCCCAGAGATCGGCCGAGGGCGCCTTCTGCACGATGGCTGTGGGCACACCGAGGGCATCGGCCAACTGCCAGATCTGGGTTTTGTAGAGGTCGCCGATCGGATTGATTGCGCTGGCCATATCGCCGTAGATCGTGCCATAGCCCAGCAGCAGCTCGGTCTTGTTGCTGGTCCCGATGACCAGCGCGCGCCACGCCCAAGACTGGTCATAGAGGATCGACATCCGCTCGCGCGCCATCTTGTTCCCCCGCTGCTTTGGGTCGGCTTCGGGAAAATTCTCGAAATAGGCATCGATCTGCCGGCTGATGTCGATCTCCAGGTGATGGATGCCCAGCTGCTGGACGACCTGCAATGCGTCGCTCTTGCTCTTGGGGTCGCTCAGCCTGTAGGGCATGATGAAAGCCACCACGTTCTTGGGCCCGAGCGCCTCGGTGGCGAGCGTTGCCACCAGGCTCGAATCGACCCCGCCGCTCAGGCCAAGGACGACCCGTTCGAAGCCAACCTTGCGCACCTCGTTGCGGATGAAGCCGACGAGAATCCCGCGGACGAGTTCGGCATTGATCCGCAGTGGCGGAAAGACGGGTTCAGAAAGGCTTGTGGGTGCGCTCATGCCAGGCTCGGCGCAACTCGTTGATGGTCAGCTCGATCCGCTCGTCGCGCAGCAAGGGGTTGGCGAGCCGCTCGCGGCGGACATCCCCCAGATCGATGTTGGCCAGGACGAGCGCCTCATCAGCGTCTTCCTCTTGCGCGATGATGTCGCCGTTCGGCCCGATCACCATGGAGCCGCCCCAGAAATTTGCGCCATCCTCGTAGCCCACGCGGTTGCAGTAGAGAAAGAAGGTCGTGAGGAACTGGGCATAGGTGCGGCAGAGGAGGCGGTACGACTCCGCCGTTCCGAGGCGCTCGTCGGTCGTGATCCCACGGCCGGGGCTCGAGGACGGACAGATGATCATGTCCACCCCTTCCAGGCTCAGGATGTATGCGCTGGAGAGGTGCCAGATGTCCTCGCAGACGAGGATCCCGGCCCGTCCAAATCCGGTCTTGAAACTGCGGAATCGATCACCGGCCGCGAAATAGCGATGTTCGTCGAACATGCCATAGGTGGGGAGGTACACCTTGCGGTGCACGTGGACGAGTTCACCGCGACTGAAGTAGAGACTGGCGTTGAAGTAGCGATGGTCGGGCTCTTCGACAACCGCTCCGAGCACGACGTCCAGGTTGGCGGACAGGCCGCCCAGTTCATCCATCACGGCGCCTTCCAAGGGGATCGCGCTGTCCGGGACCAGGTCCTTGAGGAAATAGCCGGTCAGGCTGAGCTCCGGGAAGACCAGCAATTCGACGCCGGCCTCACCCGCTTGCCGCACCCAGTGGTGATGGCGCTCGAGGTTGCGAGCGCGGTCGCCGAGGGCCGGGTCCATCTGAACCAGCCCGACCGCGAGCCGGCCGTCGCCGCTCACGTCCCGACCCGACTCGTGCGGTCAGGATTGCGCGGCCGCGTGACGTCTCGGCCGCGGACGAGCCACTGCGCGATGGCGGGCGCCATCTCATCGCAGTGCCCCAGGTGTACCGCGGCGCGCGGGAGGGCATCGAGAAACGCGGTCCCGTAGGTCCGGTTCGCGATCCGGTGATCCATCAGCACGACCGCGCCACGATCGCTTTGACGCCGGATCAGGCGACCGAAGCCTTGCTTGAGGCGAAGCACCGCCTCCGGCAGCGCCAGTTGCCCGAACGGATCGGCGAGCGTCGCGCTTCGTGCCAGCTGTAGCGGATCACTGGGAACTCTGAAGGGGAGCCGGACGATCACCACGCAGGAGAGCGCATCGCCAGGGACGTCGATCCCTTCCCAAAAGCTGCTACTTCCTAACAGAATGCTGCGTGGATCTTCCTGGAATTGCGCCAGCAACTGGCGACGGGTGCCGTCCAGGTTCTGCGCCAGCACCGTCAGATCGCCGCGCGAGGTGCGAACCCGCAGCCGGTCCGCAACATCGCGCAGCTGTTGATGGGACGTGAACAACACCAGGGTTCGGCCACCGATCGCTTGGGCGATATCGCCCACGAGGCCCGCTACCTGGTCTAGGAAGGCGACGTCGCTGAGATCCTTGAGGTCGGTGGGCAGACATAGCAGCGCTTGCGATAGGTAATCGAAGGGTGAGGCCAGCACCATCTCATGCGTACTGAGTGCTTCGAGCCCGACACCGCGCTTGAAGTACTCGAAGGAATCGGCCACCGCCAGCGTGGCGGAGGTGAACACCACCGTGTCCTTGCCGGCGAAGGCTCGTGTCTGCAGTTCTCGGCCGGCCATCGTGGGGGCCGCCTGCACCAGCGGACGGCCCGAACGGCGTTCGCTACGGATCCAGTAGAGGCGGTCGGGCTTTGGATGAAGCAGTGCGTGGCCGATCAGGTCCACTCGCCCCTGGAGCTGTGTCAGAAAAAGATCCAGTTCCCGCTGGGCGTACGGGTTACTCTCCAGCGGCATCTGGTTGGCGGCCTCGTCCAGGGCGCGACGAAGCCGTATCGCCTGATCGGCGAGCCTGGCCGCCAGCCCGGCGAGTGGCACGATCTCCGACGATGCCCGAAGCGGCGGATCGAGGACGACGGGCTCCTCTCGCGATGGTCGCAGGGGGATTTCCGGCTGTCGCTGCTTGACGATGGTCCGGGCCTCCTGAAAGAAATCCGTGACGGCCTGCTTGGCCTCGGCGGCCGACGTGCGGACGGCGTCGCCAGGCGGGCCAATCGCGGCGCGGAACCAGGTGAGCACGCCGTCGATGCTTTCGACTACCTCCTCCTCCCCCACCCGCTGGGTGAGCGCGTCGACCGCGGTTTCTTCCAACTGGTGCGCCTCGTCCACTACGAGGTGCGTGTGCGGCGGGAGGACGGAGCCGCCGTTGAGCGCGTCGGCCAGCAGGAGCGCATGGTTGGTCACGACCAGGTCGGCGTCCTGTGCCCCCCGGCGGCTATTCCAATAGAAGCAGCGCTGCGCCTTGTAGTTTTCGCAATGGGCGGCGAGGCAATCGTCGGCGGTCGACGCCGCGCGCAGCCAGAACAGCTCGTCGAATCCGTTGAGCTTGATCTCGGACCGATCACCATGACGCGTCTGCGCCAGCCAGACCAGCATGCGCAACTTGAACTTCACCTCGTCGTGGAACCAGCTGCCATCGGCACGCCGGCTGGGCGCATTGAGGTAGCGATTCCAGCGCCGCAAACTGACGTAGTTCGCGCGCCCTTTCAGGAGCGCGGCCTTGAAGTCGAATGGGAGCCAGCTGCGCATGAACGGAATGTCTTTCGAGAAGAGCTGCTCCTGCAGCGTGATCGTGTTGGTCGCCACCACGACGCGCTCACCGCTGGCGACCGCATGGTGAACCGCAGGCACGAGGTAGGCAAGTGACTTGCCGGTTCCCGGGCCGGCTTCGACAAGGAGGCGACCGCCGCGGGCGTACAGCTGGGCGATGGCGAGCGTCATCTGCAGCTGTGATTCGCGCAGCTCGTAGTCGCCGAGCAACCCCGCCATCGGGCCATCGGGGCCGAGCAGGGCTCGGATCGCCTGCGGATCGGTGGAGGGCGTGTCGGGGCGGACGACACTGACGGGTGACGCGGCGGCAAGCGGTAGGCTCTCGACGCCGCTAGCACCGGCGCCCCGCGCTTCCTTGAGGAAATAGTGGATCGGATGCGGCCAGCCGTCGGCCAGCTCCACCATCCGGTCCAGTAGGTCGTCCGGGAAGCCACGCGCAAACTGCCAGAGATAGCGAAAGAGTTGCCGCGCCGCGTCCGCGTCCGACAGGGCGCGATGGGGATGTGGGTGACTGAGGCCGAGCTGGCGCGAAAGGTGCGGCAGGCTGTGGCTGGGCACGGCCGGCAGCATGATCCGTGACAGGTCAAGGGTGTCAAACAGCACATACGCGGGCTGCGCGTCGCCGCCGACCAGGAACGACAGGTCGAAGTTACCGCTGTGCGCCACAACCCCGCTGGTCCCGACGAAGTCGATCAGTTGCGCCAGCACCTGCTCCGGTTGGGGCGCCGCAGCCACATCGGCATCATGGATCCCGGTCAGTTCCTGCACGGCGCGCGGGATGCCGACCTCGGGGCGGACAAGCGACTGGAAGGTGGCAAGCACCTCGTCGCCCTGGAACCGAACGGCGCCGACTTCGATGATCCGATCGAGCCTGGGACTGAGGCCCGTGGTCTCGAGATCGAGAGCAACGAACGTGCGATCCACTACCGCAATGCTCTCAAATCAGGCCACGGCTTACAGCAATTTCGCAGCAAGCTCCGCGAGTTCTGACCTTTGGCCCTTGGTCAGGGTCACGTGGCCGGCCAGTGGGTTGTTCTTGAATTTCTCGATCGCGTAGCAAAGCCCGTTGCTCCGGAAGTCCAGGTAGGGGTGGTCGATTTGGTTGGGATCGCCGGTGAGGACGATTTTGGTCCCCTCGCCAGCTCGCGACACGATCGTCTTGACCTCGTGCGGCGTGAGATTTTGCGCCTCGTCGACGATGATGAATTGCTGCGGGATGCTCCGCCCACGGATGTAGGTGAGCGCCTCGGCTTCGAAGAGGCCCTTGTCCTGGATGTGCCGGATCATGTCCGCGGCCATCTGTTCCTTGTAGATGCAGCCCATCAGGTACTCGAGGTTGTCGTAGATCGGCTGCATCCAGGGCCGCAGTTTCTCGTCCTTGTCACCGGGAAGGTAGCCGACATCCTTGCCCATGGGGATCACTGGCCGGGTGACCAGCAGGCGCCGGTACTTGTGCTGGTCGAGCACCTTGTTCAACCCGGCCGCCAGGGCGAGCAGCGTCTTCCCGGTGCCGGCCTGGCCGGTCATGGTGACCAACGGGACCCGGTCGTCGAGCAGGATGTCGAAGGCAAAGCGCTGACCGAGGTTCTTGGGCTGAATGCCCCAGATTTCCTTCTTGATCGTGGCGAGTCCCACCACGTGGCCGGCCGCCGCGTCATACCGGCCCAGCGCGCTCGACTTCGTGCCGTTCACCGACTTGAAGTGAACGAACTGGTTGAAGTACAGCTGACCGTTGGACGGCTGGTAGACACTCGTCTTGGTGAAGGTCTCGATGTCTTCCGGCGCCACGGTCAGCGTCGTCATGCCATCGTAGAGATCCTCCTCCCTGAGCACCATCTTGTCGGTCTCATAATCCTGCGCCTGGAGGTTGAGGGCGTCGGCCTTCACCCGGACGTTGATGTCTTTGCTGACCAGGATGACGGGCGTGCCGTTGCTCTCGGCCTTAAGCTGCAGGGTCAGCGCGATGACCTGGTTGTCGGCCTTCTTTGGGTCGAGGTCCTCCGGCAGGTGGGCCGTGCTCTCGTGGGTCAACACGACCCGTAGCGTTCCGCCGTACTTGAGTGCGACCCCCTCGGAGAGCTTTCCCTTGGCGCGAAGCTCGTCGAAGTAGTGGGCGATCAGGCGGGCGTGCCGCCCAACCTCGTCCTGCCGGCGCTTCTGGCCGTCGACCTCCTCGATGACGGTCAACGGGATGACGATCTCGTTGTCTTCGAAGGAGTAGATCGCGTTCGGATCGTGCAGCAGAACGTTCGTATCCAGAACGTAGATCTTCTTCATGCCTGATTACGCCTCAAACGCTCGTCTGGCACCTCCGGCGCCACTCGCGTCGGCCGGCGGGCCGGTCGCGGCGCGGACGAGCTCGCGTACTCCCCCTGGTATTCCAACGGCAGCAGCTCCGCGATCTTTGTCATCAGGTAGTCCGCGGTCTGCTGATGATCCATCGGGCTCCCATCTCGATTCCGCTCCGGCAACTGGAAGGGTGGGCCGAACGTCATGGCGACATCTGCCCGCCGCAGCATCGCCGAGTGCCGGCGCAGAACGTTCTGGGTGCCGGTAATCGCGATCGGCACCAGCGGCGCGCCCGAGCGGCGCGCCACGAAACCGGCGCCGGGCTCAGCGCGCAGCAGCCGGGCATCCTCGGAGCGGTGGCCCTCGGGGAAGAGCACAACGGCCGATCCTCCTTTCAACAGACCGAAGGCTCGCCGCAGCGCCGTGCGGTCAGGCGAATGCCGCACGACCGGAAAGGCGTGGTAGGCGCGCATCAACCAGGCCCAACTGCCTTTGAACAGCTCGGCCTTCGCCATGAACCAAACCGGGCGGGGCGTCCAGCCGCCGATGATGGCCGGATCGACGGCGGCCACATGGTTCGACACCATCAAGAGCGGGCCGGAGCGCGGTACGTTGGCCGTACCGCTGAGGTGGAATTTTGATCCGAGAAGGATTCGGGTTAGGAGCCGTGCAAGACCAGTAAGGAAGGGATAGCTCAAGATCAGTGCTTCGGCAGCCGGGCCATCACTTCGTCAAACACCTGACCGACCGACTTGCCCTCAGTCGCGACGATTATAGCATCGGTTGCCGGGCGCAGCGGCGCAACTTCGCGTTCCTGATCGGCGCGGTCCCGGCCTTCGATTTCCTGCTCGAGCAGCGCGTCCGGCGTCGCACTGCCGCGTGCTTGATCCAGCTCACGCCGGCGCCGCGCGACCCGCTCCGCGGCCGGCGCGGTGAAAAAGAATTTCGCGTCCGCGCCGGGAAAGATGACGGTCCCGATGTCACGGCCCAGGATCACCGCGTTCCTCTGGGCAGCGTGCCGCTGCGGCTCGATCAACATCCGGCGCACGTCGGGGATGCCGGAAATGCGCGAGAGCTCGCCGGCAATTGCCGGATCGTGCGCTTCGCGGCTGATATCCCGTCCATCGACCGAGAGCAGCGCGCCGGTGCGGCCCGCAGATGGCGAGGTGTTGATCTCGATGCGCAGCTCACCCAGCATCGTGACCAGCGCAGCGACGTCGCCGGCGGCAATACCGCGGCGGCGCGCTTCGACGGTGACGGCGCGATAGAAGAGGCCGGTGTCGACGAGCGCGAATCCCAAGGTCTCAGCCACCATTCGACCGATGGTGGTTTTTCCGGACCCTGCTGGACCGTCGATCGCGATGATCACGCTAGAGTCCCGCCGCCGTCTTCAGGCGCGCCACCTCGTCGGAGCGAAGGGGGCGCACGGTGCCCTCGGCAAGGTCGCCAAGCTCGAGCCCATCGATACGCACACGCTGCAGGTCGAGCACGGGATGGCCCAGCGCCTGCCAGAGGCGGCGCACTTCGCGCTTGCGGCCCTCGCGCAGGACCATCGACAGCCGGACGTCGGCGCCGTCGCCGTCGAGCACCCTCACCCGGGCCGGCTCGAACCGCTCCCCTCTCACGACCATCCCCTCCGAGAGCCGCCGGAATGCTTCTTCACCCGGCCGGCCCTTGACCACGACCCGGTATTCCTTTTCGACATGGTAACGGGGGTGCATCAGGCGTCCCGCCAGCTCGCCGTCATCGGTCAGCAACACCAGGCCTCGGCTGGCGAGATCGAGGCGCCCAACCGGGAAGACACGCGCCCCTCCGGCTGACAGGCGGTCCACCACGGTCGGCCGGCCGCGGTCATCGCCGACGCTGGTCAAGACGCCGAGTGGTTTGTTCATCATCAGGTAGGTCGACGCCGAAACCGGTTCGACCGCCCGGCCATCGACGGTGACCTGGTCGACCCCCGGCGTGACCTGCTGACCCGGGATCGCCGGCGCGCCATTCACCCGTACCTGTCCCGACGCAATCAGCTGGTCGGCCTTCCGCCGGGCCGCCACGCCGGCGCGCGCTAGGAACTGGTTGAGCCGGATTGGGGTAACGGTGGCAGCTCGTTCAGGCTGCTCAATCCCAGGATCTGGAGGAACCGCATGGTCGTGCCGAAGAGACGAGGCGTGCCCGGCGCCTCCAGCCGACCGGTCTCCTCGATGAGTCCTTTTTCCTCGAGGCTTTCCAGCACAGCCTCGCAGTTGACGCCGCGAATTTCCTCGATTCGCGCGCGCGTGAGCGGCTGCCGGTAGGCGATGATCGCCAGCGTCTCGTACGCAGCGGGCGAGAGTCGTGATGGGTACTCGGGGCGCAAGACACGGCGTACTACGTCGGCCTGTGCCGGGTCGGTCACCAGCTGGAGCTGGTCCTGATGACGCTGCAGAAAGAGGCCTCGACCCGCCAGCGTCTCCGTCAGCGACGCCGCGGCCGCTTCGATGTCGGGCAGCGGCGACTGCAGGATGTCCTGGAGCTCCAGCATCGTGACGGCCCGGTTGAGGGTGAAGAGCACTGCCTCGAGGGCCGCGGCCAATCCCGTGGTATCCCGCACCTGCGTCGCACCATCGATCGTCGAGCTCACTCTGCTTCCTTCCTCTCCTGTCCGTGGACGGTGATCTCGGCGAAGGCCGAGGGCTGGGCCACGCGGGCCTCACCGATTCTAATCAGCTCGAGGAGCGCGAGAAAGGTGACCACAGCTTCCAGCCGGGTGCGGGCGTGGCGGAAGATGGCGCTGAAGTTGAGTTGCGACTGACGTGCGAGCATCTGGCGCAGTTCCTCGAGCTTTTCCCCTAGCGAGACGTGCTCCATTTCTACGGTGACCTGGCCCGGGGGTGGCAAGCGGTCGAGCACCTGCCGGAAGGCATTGGCGAGCGCGTCGAGACTGACCTGCACGCGCGCCTGCGGGATGACGTCAGGCTCGAGCAAGCCGGCGAAGGTGAAGCGCCCGCTTGCGTGGCGCCGCATGAGCGACTCAGCAAGTTCCTTGAAGCGCTTGTACTCTTCGAGGCGTCCCTTGATCGCCTCCTCCCAGGCCTGGAGATCTTCCTCCGCCCCCACCGTCGCATCCGGCATCAGGCCGGCGGCCTTCAGTTGAACCAGCCGAGCACCGATAACCAGAAACGCGGCCAGGCGGTCGAGCGGTGGATGCTCTCGCTCGATGGCGCGGAGGTAATCATCCGTGAGACTGGCGAGCGGGACGGCCTTGAGGTCGACCTCGGCTCGTTGCGCGAGGGTGAGCAACAGCTCGATCGGCCCATCGAAGGCGGGCGTGCGCACGACATAGACGGGATCGCGCTCGAGCTCGGCCGTGATCTCGCGACTCAATTGCGTCCGTCCGCTCGCTGCAAACGGCGGGTCATGTCGGAATGTGGCGCCTTTGCGTGATGCTCGGCCACGATATCCGCGAGCTCGGCGGCGCCCGCGTTGCGCAGTCGCTGCGCGCCGATGCGCGCGTGATCGGCGTAGATCCCATAGCGGCGCGCGAAGGCCGGCCGGGACCCGAGTAGCGCCTTCAACACCTTCGGCGAGACGGCCCGTAGGAAGACGGTCAGGCTCCGCTCGATTACTGAGAAGTGTGCCTCGCTCTTCCCCAGGTCATGGAGCAGGGCCGCCTGCTGCAACAGTTGGCTGGGCTGACCCTCGAGCTGCGTCACAGTCTGCAGCACATCGAGGCCATGGCGCTGATCATTGACCGGGAGCTGGAAAAACAGGATCGCGAGCGGGCCGAGGACTCGCTCCGCGATCGCCCTCTCCTCCGGTGTGACGCGGGCGGATGCATGACGCCAGAACTGGCCAACTCGATGCATCGGGGAGCTGGTCACTCGTCGCCATCGGTGAGCGGCAGGCCCCACCGCAGTTTTCGACGCAGCAACTCGAAGAAGTTTCGCCCACCGCTGAACTGGACAAGTTCCACCTGCAAACCGGGCGCCGCGATTCGGACCTCGGCCCCGGGCCGGAGCGCTACCGTTTGCTGGCCGTCGCAGGTGAGGATCGCGGAGGCGGATGGCAGCCGGATGGCGATCTGTGCGCTTTCCGGTAACACGATCGGCCGGTTGAACAGGCTGTGGGGGTTCAGTGGCATGAACACGATCGCCCGCACGTCGGGATGGACGATCGGCCCACCCAGCGATAGTGCATAACCGGTTGAGCCGGTCGGCGTCGAAACGATCACGCCGTCAGCGTCGAACCGGCCAGCCGGCTGGCCGTCGACGAAGGCCTCGATCCGGATGAGGTTGATCTCGATCCCTTTGTGCACGGTCACATCGTTGAGGGCGAGAAAGACGCGGCCGTCGACCCGCGCCTCGAGAAGAGCTCGGCGCTGCAACGTAAAGTCGCCGGCCCTCCAGCGATCGAGCGCCTTCCCCTCCTCGCCAAGCTGGACCTGCGTCAGGAAGCCCAGGCGGCCGGCGTTGATCCCCAGCACGGGAATATGGGCAACGGCCGCCTGCTGGGCTGTCCAGAGCAAGGTGCCATCACCCCCGATGCTGACGATCAAGCGGGTGCCGTCGAGCTCGCCCTCCAGCGCGCCCGGGCGCTCCTCCGCGGTGGCGCAATAGGTCCAGACACGAAAGCCGCCCGCTTCGAGCCGCAGTCGCGCCTCCGTCACCGGGGCACCGCCAATGTCGATGCGTGGATGGCAGACAATGCCAACCGCGTCAGCCATTTCGCCTCAAGTGCAGCAGGAACTCGCGGTTGCCCTTCGCCCCGAGGATCGGCGAGGGAATCTCTGCGGCACGCTCGTACCCGCTCTCCTTCGCAAATTGTCGCAGCTCACTCAGGACTCGGCGATGCTGCTCGGGATCGCGCACGATGCCGCCCTTTCCCACCGCGCCCTTCCCCACCTCGAACTGCGGCTTGACCAGGGCCACCACCTCGGCGGGCGGGCTGAGCAGGTCGCGCACGCGCGGCAGCACCAACCGTAAGGAGATGAAGGAGACGTCGATCACGGCCAGGTCCGCTGGAAAAGGCAAGTGCTCGAGGTGCCGGATGTTGACCCGTTCCAAGACGGTTACCCGTGGGTCCTGGCGAAGGCTCCAGGCCAGCTGCCCGTAGCCGACGTCGACTGCCATCACGCGCGCAGCGCCCCGTTGTAGCAGGATGTCCGTAAAGCCGCCGGTTGAGGCGCCGACGTCGAGACAGACTCGGCCCGCCGGGTCGATGCCAAAGGCATCGAGTGCGGCCGCCAGCTTCTCGCCTCCCCGACTGACATAGGCTTTGGCGTGGTCCAACCCTAGAGGGACACTGGGGTCGACCATCTGGTCGGGCCGGTCGACCACTGCTCCCGCCACCCGCACCAGGCCGGCACGCACCATCGCCTGGGCGCGCTGCCTCGACGCCACAAGCCCCTGCGCGACGAGCGCCTGGTCCAGGCGGACGCGGCCGTCAACCATCAGCGCCATATTCCCAGCCCGACAATAATCCCGAGGAGGGCCCCGGCGATCACCTCGATGGGCGTGTGCCCGAGCAGCTCACGGAGCCGTTCCTGGCGGATGCCCTGGTGCGCCACGAACAGGTCGTCGATGAGCCGATTGAGGATCATCGCCTGCTGGCCGGCCGCCCGCCGCACGCCGGTGGCATCGTACATAACAACGCTGGCGAAGATCAAGCAGACGGCAAAGATCGCCGATTGCACCCCCTCGAGCCGGCCGACGATCGTCGTCAGAGAGACGACCAGCGCGCTGTGGGAACTGGGCATCCCGCCCGCGGTGGCCAAACGCCGAACGCTGAACCGGTGCAGCAGGACGGAGTCGAAGATGACCTTAGCCACCTGGGCGATTCCCCACGCGATTAGGGGAACGACGAAATACGGGTTTCGGAGCAGCGTCACGGAGCCGGCTGACGCTCGCCGGTGGGCGCCAGCTCTTTCAGTCGCCGCTCGGCATCATCGAGCAGCCGGGCGCAGCGCCGCGCCAGCGCCAGCCCGCGCTCGAAGTTGCGCACGGACTCCGCGAGATCCTCCTGCTCCTTCCCCAGCTGCTGAACCGTTCGCTCCAACTCGGCCGCGGCCGTCTCGTAATCCATCCGACCGACGTCTTCGTTGGAGATCACTGAGCCCCCTGGGACTTGGTGTCGGCGGGATGCTTGCGGATCTCGGCGTCGGCGGCGATCCGGCCGAGGATGCCGTTGACGAACTTGCCGGAGTCGGGTCCGCCGAAGGTCTTGGCCAGCTCGATCGACTCGTTGATGGCTGCCTTGAGCGGAACACTTGGGAGATAGAGAATCTCGAAGCTGGCGATTCGCAACAAGGTTCGCTCCACCTTTGCCATCTGGTCGAGGCCCCAGTTACTCGAGGCCTCCTCCAGCTGGGCATCGATCTCGGTCTGATGGTCCCGCACGCCCTGGATAAGGGTTCGGGCAAAATCCGCCACCTCGGCATCAGCGCGCGACTCCGCAACATGGTACTGAAGCGACCGTTCCGCATCGCCGCCGTCGCTCTCGAGCTCGAACAGAACCTTGAGCGCGAGCTCGCGGGCCAGGTGGCGCCGTCCCACTAGGACTGCACGAAAGGCCGCCTAGGCGTCTTCAGGGAACCTCACGTCCCCGACGAAGACGTTGACCTGGCGGACTTCGAGGCCGAGCATCTTGTCGATCGCATCCGCCACCTGCCGTTGCACCTCCGCCGCCACCGTCGGGACGTGGGCAGAGTGATCGACGATCACGAACAGCTCGAGATTCAGTGCGTCGTTGCCCATATCGACCCGAACGCCCTTGTGCGAGCTGCCAGCCGGCAGGACGCGATGACCGTCTCGTGCTTTGGCCTGGTACATACCGACAATGCCCTGCACCTGGCTGGCGGTGAGCGAGGCAATGTGGGCGATGACCTCGTTGGCGACTTTGACGGAGCCGAGCGGACGGTCCGGCATCTTCAGACCCGCTCCACGTAGGCGCCGGTGCGGGTGTCGACCCGGATGACGTCGCCCTCGTTGACAAAGAAGGGAACGTTCAGGATCAGCCCGGTCTCCACCGTCGCCGGCTTGCCACCCCCGGCCGCGGTATCGCCCTTGAATCCAGGCGAGGTGTCCGTCACCTTGAGATCGACCGTGGTGGGGAGCTCGATGCCCAGCGGCCGGCCGTCGTACATCAGGACATCGATTGAGGAACTCTCCTTCAAGTACTTCAAGGCATCGCCCAGCTGGTCATCGCCAAGCGGGAGCTGATCGTAGCTCGCCAGGTCCATGAAAAAGTGGCGGTCACCGTCGCTGTAAAGGTACTGCATGGCCACCTTTTCGATCCTCGCCCGGGCGAAGCGATCCTTGTCACGGAACTTCTGATCGATGATCGATCCGCTGCGGACATTGCGCAGCTTGGTGCGAAAAAAAGTGTCGCCGCGGGCGTTCTGGCCCTGCTGGAATTCGATCACGGTCCAGAGTTCGCCCTCCCACTCGATCGTCATGCCGTTTCGGAAATCACTGGGGTTGACCATACCGGCTTGCGATTGTACCCCCTAAGGGTTCGCTGAACCCCCCTGACGGCGGCGAGCCTCGATCTGACTGAAGATGGCGTTGCGAAGCTGTTGCGGGCGCGGCACCGTGCTCAGCAGTTCGGCGCCCTCCCGCCCGGCGGACTCGAGCTCGATATCGCCGAAGCCCCAGGTTCGGCCCCATAGGCCCTGGAAGGTGGTCAGATCCTGGATCCGGTCGATCGCGATCGAGCGGGAGACCGTGGACACGATGCCCTCGTTGAGGATGACGCGCTGGTCGGTGAGGACGTACTCGTGGGCCCGCCAGCCCCAGTAATAGAGGTTGAGGACGCCTAACCCAACCAGGATCGCGCCGAGCATCAGCAGCAAGCGGAGCTCGCCCGAGATCGGCAGCAGCGCCAGGATCACCAGCGCGATGGCCACCGCCAGGATCGTGGTGGCGATCGGGCGCAGGAGGACGACCCAGTGTCGAGACGAGCTCGCCAGGATCCGTTCGCCGGGAAGCAGGTCGCGGGCGTTCATGGGGCCTGACTGTAGAGGACGAACAGCGTTCCCAGTACGAGGAACGGTCCGTAGGGGACGGCGTCCTTGAAGCTCCGGATGCGGGTGATGAGGAGAATTATCGCGACAAACCCGCCCAGGAGGACCCCGTCGAGGAGAGCATGGGGCATGCGAAGGTTGGAGAGCCCGGTCGCCATCCCAATGAAGACCGCGAGCTTGACATCACCGAAGCCGAATGCCTCGGCCCCAAAGGCCAGCTGGCCGCCGAAGAAGAGCAGCAGGAAGACGCCGCCCGCGATCAGCGCGGCTACCGGGGCGGTTCGCCAGTCGGGCCATGGCCAGGTCAGGGCAGGCGTCCAGGGCGTGACGAAGGCGAGCGCAAAAGCAATCGCCCAGCTGGGGAACATCACGAGGTCGAGAATGTAGCGGGTTTTCAGGTCGAACCCGAGCACCTGCACGAGCACGGCGACGTAGACGGAGTCGATGAACAGCAGTGGCTTGACACCCAGCTGGAGCGCGAACAGGAAGAAGAGCGCCGCCGCCAGCGCGGGCATCAGCACGGACTCGCGGACGGACTGCTGGAACTCGATGTCCTCGACTCGGGCCAACCAGCCGGACAGGTAATTCAGCCCGACGCCCACCCCGGCGCCGACAAGCGCCCAGCCGAGCGCGAACAGGAGGTGGTTCACGAGTTGAGGCGCCCCACCACGGCGCGTTCGAGAGCCGCTCGCATGGCGGCTTCGGGCGGTGGCTGGCCCGTCCAGATCTCGAAAGCCGCCAGCCCCTGGAAGAGCAGCATCGTCAACCCGTTCATCGCCCGGGCGCCCTGCTCCCGAGCCCCGCGAAGCAAGGGCGTCACCGGGGGCTGGTAGACCAGGTCGAAAACAAACTGGCTCGGCTTGATCCAGTCGACCGGGAAGAGCACCGACTCGCCGTCAGTCCCAACCGGTGTGGCATTGACGATGAGCTCGGCCTTCGCAACCAGCAGCGAGAGGGACCCCAGGGGAGCCGGCCCGCCGCTCGCGACCTCGAGGTCGCGGCAGACGGCCCTGGCCTTATCGAGGTCGCGGCTCGTGACCCAGATCTTGGTGGCCGCCTCGCGCACTGCGTCGACGGAGGCACGAGCGGCGCCGCCCGCCCCGATCACCAGCACCGAGCGTCCCTTCGCCTGGAAGCCGGCGTCGTCGAGGGCCTGCGCAAAGCCCGAGCGATCGGTATTCCAGCCGATCAGGGCACCGGCCCGATGGCTGATGGTATTGACGGCCTTGATGACCTGCGCTTCCGGACCGAGTCCGTCGAGCAACCGGCTGGCGGCGACCGTATGAGGCATGGTCACGGCCGCTCCCAGGACGCCCCCGTCGGCGCGGATGCGTGCGATCGCCTGGGGAAGCTCGTCCGGACCCACCATCCGGACCTCGCAGCTGGCCTCGATCCCGGCCGCCTCGAAGCCGGCGTTGAAGAGGCTGGCGGCGGGCTCCCCGTCGCCGTCTCCGCCGAGCAGCACCAGTCGGGTCGGGTGCCCATTGCCGCGACGTTCCACGGCGGGGCGGGGGGCCTTACTGGAGGCCGTACTGCTTGAGGAGGCGGGCGAACTCTTCGTTGGTCTTGGCGTAGTGGTTGTGACCCTGGGGGTCGGAGAGGTAGAAGAAATACCCGGTGTTCGCGGGTTGGAGCGCGGCATCGATGGCTTTGATGCCTGGGTTCGCGATAGGTCCAGGTGGGAGTCCCGTATGTAGATAGGTGTTGTAGGGCGACTGAACCATGCGGTCCTCCTTCGTCACTGAGGCCTGCCAGCGGCCCAGCGCGTAGAGGACGGTGGCGTCGATCTGGAGTGGCCAGCCGGCCGCCAGCCGGTTGTAGATCACGCTGCTTACCAGCGGCCGGTCGTCCTGGTAGCGAGCCTCCCGTTCGATCATGGACGCGATCGTGACGAGCTGCAGGGGATTGAGCTTGCGCTGGGCCGCCTGGCTCTTTCGCGTGTCATCCCAGTGCTTCTTGAAGTTCTCGAGCTGCAGAGTGATCAGGTCCTTTGCGGTCCCGTTCCGGGGCACCAGGTAGGTATCGGGGAAGAGGAAGCCCTCCAGCGACGCGCCGGGCGGCAGGTCCTTGAGAAAGTCGTAGTTGAACTGCCCCTGGACGGCGAGCGCAATGTAATCGCCTCCCTTGACGGGGCCGCCGCCAGTGTCGAGGGCAGCCGCCGTCTTCTTGATGTTGTATCCCTCGGGAATCGTCACGAAGATTTCTTCTGGGATCGCGGTCTGCAGCGCGCCCAGGATCTGGATCATGTTCAGGTTCCGGCTCAGTTCGTAGGCGCCCGCTTGAACGTTGCGGTCCAGATGCTTGTAGCGTGCATACAGATCGAAGACGGTCACCGAGTCGATCAGGCCAGTCCGGTGCAGCGTGTCTGCGACCTCATGAAATGTCGCCCCGGGGGGCACGACGAAGCGCACCTTGGAGTTGCCCGGGTTGGCCGGCTGGTTCAGCTGATGGTCCACCCAGCTGTATCCGATCACGGCCGGGATGCCCAGGGCCGCCGGCAGGAGGAACAGGATGACGACGAACCATTGCACGCAGCCGAGGGCACGGCTGCGCTTGCGCGGGGTAGTTGCCCGCAGCGGAGACCGCTTCGGATCAGTCAGCGTTCAGGACCACCGTCATCATCGAGCTCGTCTTCCTCTTCGAATTCCTCGAGCTGCTCGACCACGCGGTCATGCTCGTCGTCGTCCAGCGTCACCAACGACTCGCCTTCGCGGCGAAGGATGAGCACGCGGTCCTCGTCGGCCTCCGCCTGCAGGACGTAGTAGGTTTCGCCTTCGATCTCGACGACGTCGTGGACCACGTAGCTTTCCTCTTCGCCGGTTTTCTCATTGACCAGCTCGATGGTCTGTACTTCCCCGTTCGCTTCCGGAATCTCTGGCATTCAGCCTCCTGGTGCCCGACCAGCCCGATAGTCGAGATATCCCTGCAACAATAACGTGGCGGCGACTCGATCGATCTCCTGGCGCCTTTTGCCGCGCCGTTTGCCCTGTTCGATCAGGTAGCGTTCGGCCGCCACGCTCGTGAGCCGTTCGTCCCAGTATGCTACCGGCCGGCCCGTAGCCTTGGCTACGTGGGCGCCGAATAGTTGGGCTTGCTGGGCAGCGGCGTCGATGCGGCCGTTCATCAAGCGCGGCAGCCCAATGACAATCAGTCCAACTTCGTGGCGCTCGACCAGATCGTTGAGTGCCTTGAGATCCTCGGCCTCCGAGCGGCGCGCCAGCACGCTCAGTGGCTGGGCAATCGTCCCGGATGGATCGCTGAGCGCGAGACCGAGCCGGACCGTACCCGGGTCGATCGCGAGGATCCTCACGGGCTCGCGCTGTTGCTGGAGACCTCCTCGATCTTGAGCGTGATGCGGGAGCTGAAGAGCGGCAGCCACGGAAGGCCAAACGGCGACTGGGTTACCCGGGCGTCCACCACATTCGGTAGCGACTGGAGGAAGGCGCGCCCCTTGCTCGGGCTCATCCCCTTCAGATGCGAGCGGATCGCGGGTTCGAGGAAGATCGGCGTGTAGAAGCCCGACGCGTGGCCGTTGAGGGTGATGTGACCGTCGGTCGTCGCGTCGATGGGCTCGTATTTGAGGGTCGTCCCGTTGGCCGTCAACTGCGAGCCCTGGGGGATCTTCCG
>DATEHI010000108.1:0-23724 GCA_035279665.1 Candidatus Dormiibacterota bacterium
TGTGTGGGGCTTTACGCCGAGCGCCTCGGTCAGCGGCCGGAAGATGTCCTGCCATTTGAGGAGGCCATCGGAAAAGAAGTCCATCCCGGCGTCCTTCTGGGTGCGAACGAAGGCGGCCAGGTCATCGGCAAAGGCGCGCTCTACCGCGTCGGAGCCGACGCGGCCGCGGTCGATCCCTCGGGTCGCCGCAACCACCTGCTCCGACCGCGGATAGATCCCGTGCTGATAGGCAAAGACGTTGATCCGGAAAGTTTAGACGAGGCCCGACGTCTGGGGCGCACGGGTTGGCTGGCGAGGAATGCGGACAGCTGCGAGAGCGCTATGCGAGCTCAGGGTCGCTGCATCAAGGCCAGGCCGTCGCCAGTGGCAATCGTTCGATAGCCCTGGGCCTCGAACGAGGCGATCTGCTCCTGCAACGCCGCGGCGTTGTGACCCAGCGCGGCGTCGTCGAGCGCCAGGTATTCCGCGTTCTGGGTGCCTTCGAACTCGAGGTTGTAAATCAATCGCCGGTGCGACAGGTGGGGCGTCAGATTGTTCTCGGCGGCGACGCTGGCGTCGGGGGGGATCCTGTCCAGGTTGCCGGCAAACGCGGCGTAGCGTCCCTCCGACTCGAACATGCGGGGATCGAAGTGCCGCGAGAACGGCAGGTCGCCCAACACAATCGAAAACACCAGCGAGCTGGCGAGCACGGCGGCCGCACCGGGCCCCCGCAAGGACGGCCGGAGCCGGGCCAAGCCCAGGATGGAGGTGCCGATGACCAGCGGAATCAGTGGGGCCGAGTAATGGCTGGTGAACGCGTACTGGGGAGCGTAGTTGGAGAGCAGCAGGATGGCCAGCGTCGGCAGGACGAGGATCGCGGCGAATCCAGATATCGCGGTGAGTCCGAGCACCGGCCCGAAGATACCCACCAGGAATTTCAGCTTCTGCGCCTGGAACAGCAGGTGCGCGAGCCGCCCCGGATGGGTAAAGGCGTTGGTCACGATCTCCTGCGGCGTGGTGCCGAGCTCCGCGTAGCGGTAGTTCAGGCGGCGCGCGAAGTATTCGTAGGAGCCGCCGCCGAACGCCGGGATGATGACGCGAACGATGGCCAGGAAGGCCGCCAGGCTGCCGCCAAGGACGCCCAGGCCCAGCCTCCAGTCGCGCCTGGCGAGCAGGATGTAGGCGCCGAACCCCACGCCGACGAGCGGCAGCTCCTCCTTGATGAGAAAGGTCGATGCCAGGCAGATGAGAAACCATCCGGACCGGCCTTTTTCCAGGAAATAGAGCGCAAACCCGAGGGGCAGGACCGCGAGGGCGAGCTCATGGAAATCGAACAGGTTGATAAAGGCGACCGGCAGGAAGAGGAAGTACACCAACACCCAGGCGAGTCGCTGAAAGCCCGGCTCGAGCTTCAGCCGCGTCAGCAGGTAGATCGGCCAGACGCCGAGCGCGAGGAACAGCGTCTGGATCACCAGCAGCGTTTCGGGGCGGGGAATCAGCAGGTAGGCCGGCATCAGCAGCAGGTAGATGGGGGAAAAGTGATCCGCGAGGTACGAGTGCGGCTGCGCCTGCACCAGGCTCATCGTCGACTCCATAAAGCGGCCCTGCGTCGTATTCCAGAAGACCTGGTCGAAGATCCCCAGGTCCGGCCCGTAGGAGTGGTAGGTCACGTGGCGCAGGACCGACAGGACGCTGTAGAGCACGAGGTACACGAGCGCGAGGCCCGCCACGAGGTAGGGTTCGATACGAATCGACCGGCGATCAATTTCACCCATGGCGAGCGCGACCTATAATGCGCCTAGCCTGCCAGCCGCCGTAACCGGCTGGGGTCGCTTGTCGTTGAGAGGGGTCATGAAGGGATTCGGCGCAGCGCTTTCTTTTGGATTGGCGTGCCTGGTCTTGGCCGGATGCGGCGGGGACAGCACGACCACCTTCGTGCTGGAGAGTGGCTCGCCGACGGCCAGCGCCAAAGCCGGCGCGACCGCCTCGGCCCAGGCCGGCGCCACACCCACGGGCTCGACGCTTCCCGCCACGGCCGCGACGCCCATCCCCGACAACCTGAAGATCATCATCGACAGCCCGGACGCCAGCACCACGATCAGCTCGCCGGTCCAGGTGTCCGGGACCGCGAGCGTCGACAAAGGGACGGTCGTCGCGGTTGTGCTGGATGCCGCAGGCAACGAGCTGGGTCGCGCGACCACGACAGCCGCCGCCGTGAAGCCTGACTTTGGTCACTACGACGTGACCGTCACCTTCAGCGGCGGCGTCTCGGGGCAGAAGGGCCAGATCAAAGTGTTCGGGGTCAGCCCACGCGACGGGACGACGCCCACGAATTACTACTTCATCTCGATCAGGTTTGCCTAGCGCGATCGCAGCCCGGCTGCAACCGGGAGCGGCTTAACCGCTGGCGAACCGGTCGCCTTTCGAAGACTGAAGATCATTTCGGAACCGCCCACGTACTCGAGCGCGTCGATTCTGAATCCACGCGCTTCGAGGTAGGCCGCCAGGTTGGACCGGCTGTAGTGGGTGATGTGCTCATCGGCGTAACCGCCGGGCGCCAGCCGGCCGTACATCCACTCCATCGCCCGCCAGCGCCAGCGGTCGTAGTCCGGCGTGCCCAGGATCAGGCGCCCGCCCGGCTCGAGCACTCGCTCGAGCTCGCTGAAGACGCGCTCGTCAGCCGGGACGTGCTCGATGACTTCGGAGCAGATCACGCAGTCGAAGGCCGAGTCCTTGAAGGGCAGCTCGAAGATCGAGCCATGAACCAGTGGATTGCCGTAGCGCCTCGCATAGCGCAGCTTGGCGAGGACGATGTCGAGCCCGACCATCCGGCCGGATCCGATGATGCGGCTCGAGCCGCAACCGACGTCGAGCACGCGGCGCGCGCCGGCCGATTTCGTGGTGATCACCTGGTAGCGTCGCCGCTGCCAGTAGCGCTGTAGCGGCACGACGCTGTCGTGGGCGCGGGCGTCGTAGTCTGCCGAGGCGATCGAGTTGCGCAGCTTCCACATGGCACCGAAGGTCTTGAGATGGGAGAGCGCGAAGCGCGCCAGCCAGGCACGGCGGGTGCCCAGCGCGCGGTAGTGGAGCGGCACTTCGCGGATCGCATATCCCGCGGCGACCATGCGGATCAGGATTTCCTGGAGGATGTCGAAACCGGTGGCTTGAAGTGACAGGGATGAGATTGCCACGCGCCGGTAGAGCCGGAAGCCGCTCGAGAGATCCGAATAAGGGAGTGAGAGCCCCCGGCGCAGCGCGAGACTCAGCCCCCGGCTGAGCGCCCGGCGCGTGCGCGGCATCTCGGCGCGGCCACCCGCGACGTAACGGGAGGCGATCACGACCTCGACGTCGGTGCGCGCCGCCCAGATCGCCCTAAGAAAGCTCGGATCGTGCGAGCCGTCGGCATCGAGCGTCAGGATGTACTCCCCTTGCGCCCGATCGAACCCCGCCCGCAACGCGGTGCCATAGCCGCCGGCCGAGCTCTGGTCGATGACCACCAGCTCGTGCGTGATCTCGAGCGAACGTAGCGCCTGCCGCACCGCTGGGAGAAGCCCGTCGAGGTTGCCCGGCTGGTTGGCGCTCACGATCAGCACCGTTAAGTCGACGGTCGAGGAGCGACCGAGCGCCGCACCCGGGACGAAGGAGGGGATGCCGTCCAGGATCGGATAGCCGGCGCCGCATCCCTTGCAGGTGAGCATCGCTGCGCCGTCCGGTCGAAGGTCGCCCCGGCAGGCCGGGCAGGCCAGCCCAGGGACGGCGTGCATTGCGTCATGCTACCCGCAGGCGGGGGAGGGAGATGCCGTTACATCGTTGATGGCCGGCGCCCCCTTTTCGATCTCGATCGTGATCCCCACCCTCAACGCGGGCCGAGCCTTCGGAACCGTCCTGCACCGGATCATGGGCCAGGGTCGCACCCCCCTCGAGATCGTCTGCGCCGACTCGGGATCGACGGACGCCACCCGGCACATCGTCAGCCAGTTCCCGCTCGCCCGCTTTGCCGAGGTCGGCGGGCCAGCCGGCCCGCGCAAGTGGAACATGGCGATGGAGGACGCTCGTGGCGACGTCGTCGTCTTTCTGGCCCAGGATGCGCTGCCGTCAGACGGCGACTGGCTGAGCAACCTCACCGAGCCATTCAGCGACCTCTCGGTCGGCGGCGTCTATGGCCGGCAGGAGACACCGGTCGGCGGCGATCCTGTTGCGGGGTTCAGGCTTGCCCAGCGGTTCTGTCACGAGCCCCATACGCGCCGGATCCGGGTCGGCGACGCGATCGCCTACAAATCGCTTCCGTTTTTCATCGAGAATGCGGCCGTCCGGCGCTCGGTCTGGCGCGGTATTCACTTCAACGAGCACCTGCCGGTGGGCGCGGATCGGGTCTGGGCGCGCCAGGTCGTGCTGGCCAGTTGCACGGTCGCCTACGCGCCGAACGCCATCGTCGCCATCGACGAGCGCGCCAGTCTGAAGGCCGAATATCGGCGGGCAATGCTGACGGGTTTCACCGACGAGCACTACGGCGACGAGGGTGGCACGCTCTGGCCGGATTCGCGCCATTTTGCGAAGCGGGCGTCGTGGTATCTCGTAAGGGGTTTCGCGTGGGGACTGTTGCCTTACCTGGCCGTCGAAGCTGTCGTGCAGCGATATGGCTACCGGTTCGGGCGCCGCCTCGACCGCATGAGTCCCAAGCTCAGGGGGCGCTTTGCGCCGGAGACCGCGGTCGACGAGCGGCGGCCGAAGACCGACGACCTGGCGGCCTAAGAGCAGGCTCCGGCCAGCTGACCACCGATGTTCGACATCCAGTAAAACCCGGAACCGGGAACGTACAGGGCGACGCCGGTCGCCGAGGGACCGCCGTAGGCGCTGTTGAAGTTGCCGGCGAACCAGATGCCGTGGCTGTCGGCGATCGGGGTGCCGTTCGCGTTGAACCCCCCGCTGTTATAAGGAGTGAACTGGATGCCCGCGATCGGCGTAGCGGCGGTTGGGCTGGTCGTGATCCAGATCTCGTTTCCGGAACCGTTGATGTAGCTCACCGCCAGGATGGGATTGCCCTTGCCGTCGAAGCCCGTGACCTGGCTGATCGTCCCCGGACGTGCGAACCAGTCCGACGTGGCACCGGTCTTGAGGTCGAGCCGGATGATGCTGTTGGACGCACCCGAGGGGACGGCCGAGGTGACGGTGCCATATGCCGCCGATGACGTGGCCGCCTGCCAGAAGCCGGCCGTGGTGATCTGCCGCGGCGTGCCGGAAAAGGGGAGGAGCCAGAGACCGGCCACGCCGGGGTTGGCGGCGTAGACGCCCTGGTTCTGAACGGTGACGATGTACCAGGCATGCCCTTCGCCCAACTCGGTCTGCGTGCCGCTGGCGACGTTCACCACGTAGACTCCGTCAGCCGCGGTGTAGGCGTAGCGGCTGCCGTCTGGTGAAACCGAGCTGGCGGGTACCGGGAGCCAGCGCGAGAATGCGCGATCGTAGCTCAGCCCAGGGTTCGAGTAACCGTAGCCGGGTCCCTGCTGCGGTACGGGCGTAGGGGTCGGCGACGGCGTCGTGACGCTGCTCGTGGGATCGGCGATGAACGACCCTCCAGGGAACACGATGAAGCCGCCGCTCCCGGGTGGGCCGGCATACACAGGCAGGCGGCAATCGAGAGACCGGGTCGACGCATTCCCACCGGCGGCGTTGGTAGCCGGTGGGTAGAAGGGCGAGTAGGAGCCGCTGGCCGGATAGGCGGTGGGTGGGAATGGGCCGGACGCGGGATTCTCATAGGGCCCGGAAGCGGGATTGGGGTACGGTCCGGAGGCCGGATAGCTATAGGTCGGAAAGGGGCCCGAGGCGGGGCTGCGGGTCGGGCCTGGTTTGCCGGCAATGGCTCCAACGGTAGTGCAGCCATTGCCGAGGCCGAGCGCTCGACCCGGCCCGCATCGCAGCGGAGTGGTCAAGAGGGCCGCGCCCCCGATCACGGCCAGCGACAGGACGCTGATCGAAACGGCCAACAGAGGCCTGGTGCGGATGGAGCGGATCCGTTCCATCCACCGCCCCCCGCCGCGTTGCCTCATGCCGCTAGATCGCTTTTCATCGGAGTTCGGTTACGGACCGGCCTGCAGCCCGGCCAGCAGGGCGCGGTTGGCGGGATCGAAACGGTCCAACTCCACTGCCTTGGCGGCGGCCGCGCGCGCATCAGCGAAGCGCCCGAGATTGATCTCCGCGAGGGCGAGGTTGCGGTACACGAGCGGATTGTAGGTACCGAGTCGCGACGCGGCGTCGTAGGCGTCTGCGGCGCTCGCCCAGTCCGACCGTTCAAAGGCGATGTTGCCAACCTCGACCGCATAGACGCTTTCCTGCGGCACGAGCTCCCGCGCCAGGCCGGCCGCGATGCGGGCGGGGTCGCTGTGCCCGGCGACATCGGCCTGCACCGCCGCCTGCAGGCGCGTGTCGGCCAGAAAGGGAACGGCGGTATTGACGATTGCGAGGGCTGCCAGCGCCCCGACGATGATTTCGCGGGGCCAAGAAGCTACCCCCATCCTGCCCTTCACGAACGTCTCAAACGCTCGCTTGGCACTAAAGCGCCGCTCCCGTGGGCCGACGGGCCCGGCAGGCGCTGAAGCGGATGTGTTCACGCGTGATCGGGTCGCGTCCCACGACTCCATCGCGGCCGCGGCAAAGATCCAGAATGGCAGCGAGGCCGCGAGGGTCGAGAAATTGAGCTGCAGCGTGACCTGGTACGCGGCCCAGCCCGCGAGTATTGCGATCGCTCCCGCGCGGTGACGGCCCCGCCAGAAGGCGCGGACGAAGGCCGCCAGCACGAGCAGGTAGGCGGCCAGGCCGATCAATCCCTGGGTGGCCGCCACCTGCAATGACTCGGCGTGCGCCTTGTCGACCGGCTGCGTGCCGAGGTAGCCGGCCTGGAAGCGCGGGTAGACGAGTCCGAAGTTGTCCGGACCGTAACCGACAAGGGGGCGGCTCGCGATCAGCTCGACGCTGTCGCGCCAGATCGCGGGGCGTGGGCCCCACGCGTTGAGGTCGAAGACGGTGGCCGCGCGGGATTCGATCGCGTGGCCGAGCGCACCGCCGACGGTGAAGCCGGCGAGCGCGAGCCCCACGAGGACGATCGCGGCTGCCACGACGCGTGGCCGCAGGATGGCCCGGTGGCGGCCCACGATGAGGATGGCGCCGGCGACAACCGTCCCCAGCCACGCGCTACGGCTGAGTGTCAGGATCAGGGCGATGCCCATGATGGCGAGCACGTTCAGGGCGACGATCCTCGCGCTCCACGAAGTGGCCTCGACGAGCTCGCGGTACGCAAGCGGACATAGCAGAGCCAGAAAGGCGCCGAGGACATTCTGCTGGCCAAGGGTCCCGAACGCCGGCGCGACCGATCCCTGGGCCATCGAATCGAGCATCGACTGGATGATCGCTACCGCCGCAACCAGGTAGCCACTGGCGAGCAGGATCCGCAGCAGCAGGCGGGCAGTGTCGGGCGGCCCCCACTCCGACCCTCCCCCGCGAGCGGGGGAGGGAACTGCATTTCCGAGGGCCTGTACCGACAGCCAGAAGAGCGCGGCGTAGAGAAGAATCGTGAACACACCGTCGTAGCGGGCGTAGGTCCCGACGAGCGCGACGTTCCGGTTGTAAGCGAAAGCGGCGGAGAGTAGCGCGGAGGCGACGAACGCCAGCAGTGGCAGGTCGAGGGGCGTTCGCCGAATGGTCAGAGACCCCGTCACCACGGTTCGGATGACGAACAGGATCAGCAGCCCAATGACGAGAAGGCGCGCCACCAGCAGTTTGGGCAGCACGTAGCGGTCGTAGGTGCCCCACCAATATGTCAGCGGCAGCAGGAAGGCCCCTGCGGCAAGAAACCAACGTTCTATTGCGGCCAGCCGGCCCGGCGACACCAGCAGAGTATGCCCGGTATAATCGGCCTCAATTCCTCCCATGCCCGCCAACGCATCCGCGGGGTCCACGCGGCCCACGTCGCCGGAGCCGCGTGGGAGCGTGACGGTCGTCGTGCTGGCCGCCGGCAAGGGCGTCCGAATGAACTCACGGATTCCCAAGGTCCTCCACCCGGTAGCAGGGCGGCCGATGCTGCTGTGGTCGATGGCCGCGGCCCGCGCACTCGACCCGGCGCGGACGCTGGTCGTGACGAACCCCGCGCAGGGCGGCGTCCAGGCGGCGCTCAACGGTGAAGGGCAGACCGTCTCGCAAGCCAAACAGCTCGGTACCGGCCACGCGCTGGCACAGGTGACGGCCGCACATCGGACACCAGGTCCGGTTGTCGTGCTCTACGCCGACGCGCCGCTGCTCCGCGGTGAGACGTTGAAAGACCTCATCGCCCAGCACAAAAGGGCAGGAGCGGTCGTAACGCTGCTCACCGCCACGCTCGACGACCCGCGTGGCTACGGCCGGATCGTGCGGGCGCGCAACGGCGCCTTTCGAGACATCGTCGAAGAAAAAGACGCGACGGACGAGCAGCGTCAGATCACCGAGGTCAACTCGGGGGTCTATGTCTTCAGCGGCCGCGAGCTCTGGCCGGCGCTGCTCAAGCTGGAAAACAAGAACCGGGCCGGGGAGTATTACCTCACCGACATCGTGCGCCTGATCAAAGGCAAGGTGGCGACCGTTGCCGTGCAGGATGCCGACGAAATCCTGGGCATCAACGACCGCCGGCAGCTAGCCCAGGCGGAGCGCGTGATGCGTCAGCGAATCCTGGACAGCTTGATGATCGATGGCGTCACGATCACCGACGCGGACACCACCTTCATCGACGCCGAGGTGCGCATCGGGCGCGACACGGTCGTGCTGCCGTTCAGTCTTATTACCGGGGAATCGACCATCGGCGAGGACTGCGTCATCGGACCCTTTGCGCAGATCCATGACTCGATTATTGGCGACGGGTGCAAGATCGAGCGAGCCCATCTGGAGAAGGCGACGCTGGCAACGAACGTGCAGGTCGGACCATTCAGCCGGCTTCGGCCGGGAAGCCTCCTCGATGAGGGCGTGCGGGTCGGGACCCACGCCGAGATCAAGAACTCGCACATCGGCGCGGGCACGGCGATCTCGCATTTCAGCGCGGTGCTAGACAGCAACGTCGGCGCCAATGCCAACATCGGCGCCGGGACCGTCACCGCAAATTTTGATGGCGTCGAGAAGCACCGGACCGAGATCGGCGACCGGGCTCAGGTCGGGAGCGATACGATTCTGGTAGCCCCCGTCCGCGTTGGCGATGATGCCTACACGGCGGCGGGATCGGTGATCACGAGCGACGTGCCGGCGGGTACGCTGGCGATCGAGCGGTCAGAACAGAAGATCGTTCCGGGCTGGACAGAACGGCGCCGGGCGCGCCGCCAGCGGGAGGTTTCGACATAGCGCAGCCCAGGGTCGGCGAGCGAGTCGATATGCGGCCGCAGGCGCCCGAGGGTGCGCCGCGCCAGCCGGGCGCGCTCAAGCTGCTCGCCGGCGGCGCCAACCCGGATCTGGCCAGGAAGATCGCCGATGCGCTGCACGAGCCGCTGGGCGATATGCGAATCACGCGCTTCGCCGACGGCGAGATCGACGTCAAGATCGCCCAGAGCGTCCGTGGCGCGGATGTTTTCCTCATCCAGCCGACCTGCGAGCCGGTCTCCGAGAACTACATGCAGCTCTTCATCATTCTCGACGCGCTGCGGCGCGCGTCGGCTGGCCGGATCACGGCCGTTATCTCCTACTACGGATATGCCCGAAAAGAGAAAAAGACCCAGGCGCGCGATCCGATCTCCGCGAAATTGATGGCCGACATCATCACTCTTGCCGGTGCGAACCGCGTCATTGCCCTCGACCTGCATGCCGACGCCATCCAGGGCTTCTTCGACATCCCGGTCGATCACCTGACGGCCGAAAAACTCCTGGTCGAATACATCAAGAAGCTGCGCCTGCCCAATGCCGTGATCGTCTCGCCCGACGTGGGTGGGGCCAAGCGCGTCGGCGACGTCGCGCGGCTGCTGGATTTGCCGATCGCCTTCGTTTACAAGAGGCGTCCAAAAGACGACGTCGTGAGTGAACAGCGCGTCGTCGGCGATGTCGACGGCATGGACGCGGTCGTCGTCGATGACTTGATCTCCACCGGTGGGACGCTGGTCGGCGTGTCGCACGCACTGCGCGCCGAGGGCGCGACCAGCGTTCGCGTCCTCGCCACCCACGGCGTCCTGGCAGGCGACGCCGTTAAGAAGCTCGTCGACTCACCAATCGAAGAGATCGTGATCACCGACTCCGTGCCGTTGCCACCGGCGAAGCAGCATCCGAAAATCAAAATCCTGTCTGTCGCGCCATTGCTTGCTGAGGCGATCCTTCGCGTGCACGAGGATCGTTCCGTTAGCGAGCTCTTCAAGTAGCCGGCTCAGCCGTGGACACAACCGTTTGGGCCGAACTTGTGATCATCGTGATCGCCCTCGTCCTGGCAGCGTTGGCGGCCTCGGCGGAGACATCGCTGACGTCGATTTCCCGCGTGCGGCTGCGGCAGCTGGTTGAGCAGAGAGTCCCGCAGGCGATCGTGATCGAACGGCTGCATCGCGATCCAAACGCCTATCTCTCGACGATCCTGATCGTCAACACCGTGGCGATCATCGTCGCCTCGTCGACCGCGACGTTGCTCTCCCTTCATCTCTATAACGAGCGGGGGGCCGAGTGGCTGGTCAGCCTGGTGCTGTCGCTGGTCGTGCTCGTCGCCTGCGAGATCACGCCCAAGACGCTGGCGCTGCAGCGCGCCGAAAAGGTCGCGCTCCGCATGGCGCGGCTGGTCGCCTGGGCCACCCTCGTCATGCGGCCCATCGTCTGGGTGCTCACGGCCGTCACGCGTTTGATCCTGCGCATGATGGGTGCGAGGGCCCAGGTACGCGGCCCGTTCGTGACGGAAGAGGAGCTCAAGATGCTCGTCTCTGTGGGCGAGGAAGAAGGCGTGCTCGAAGAAGAAGAACGAGAGATGATCCACGGGATCTTCGAGATGGGCGATATGCGGGTGCGTGAAGTCATGGTGCCGCGAACCGACCTGGTGGCGATCGAAGTCAACGAACCCGTGGAGAAGGCGGTCGACCTTGTCACCAAGCACGGCCATACCAGGATCCCCGTGTACGAGGGCAGCCTGGACCACATCGTCGGCGTGCTGTACGCGAAAGACCTGCTCCGCGCCGTCGTGCGCGGCGAGCAAAAGACCCTGCGCGAGATCGCCCGCAAGCCCTACTTCACGCCGGAATCGAACAAGGTCCAGGACGTGCTGCGCGATTTACGGAAGAATCGCGTTCACATGGCGATCGTCGTCGACGAGTACGGCGGCACGGCGGGCGCCGTGACGATCGAAGACATTCTCGAAGAGATCGTGGGGCCGATCCAGGACGAGTACGACATCGGCGAAGAAGATGAGATTCAATTCATCAGTCCCAACGAAGTGATCCTCGACGGCCGCGTCAGCGTCGACGACGTCAACGAGCTGCTCAAGCTCAATATCGCGGCCGATGACTACGACACGATCGGCGGTTACGTCCTGAACCAGCTCGGCGCGGCCCCCAAAGTGGGCGCGACGCTGAAGCTTGGCAATGCCGAGTTGCGTGTCGAGGCGGTGCAAGGCACGCGAATCAAGAAAGTCCGCGTCCGCAGCGCCACGCCATTCCAGATTCCCGAGCCCAACAAGAGTCAGCCCAGCCTCTCGACCTCGGCGAAGCCCACGCCGACGCGGGCGCAAGACGCAAAATAGCGAGCTCGGTGGGACCGGCGCCTATCGGCTGACCCTTCCGCTCGCCGTGCTGGCCTGCGCCCTGGCTCCGGCCTACACGGTCGGCTGGCACATCGGCTTCTATCCCAATTTGCTCGAGATCGGGATCCTGCTCACGGTGGTGGTGTTCGCCTGGGAGAGCTATCAACAACGCCGCATGCCAATCCTGCTCGGGAGGGAGACGTTCGGGGCCCGGACGTTTCTTGTGGCGACCGCCCTGCTCGTCATTGCCGGGGCCCTGTCCGTCATCGTCGCGCCCGATCGCCGCGCGGCGCTCGGGCTGTTCCGCGCCTACTTCATCGAACCGGTGCTCTTCTTCGTGGTCCTGATCAACGCAGTCCGCACCAGCCGCCAGGCATTCATGGTCGTCGCCGGACTTGGACTGGGGGGCATCGTCGTGGCCCTGCTCAACATCGTGACTGTCCTCGACGCGCTGCGCCACCACGCGGTTGACACCGGACAGAACACGCCGGTCGCCGTCTACCAGACGTCGAACGCGGTGGCGCTCTTCCTGGTGCCCATCATCGCCGTGGCCGGCAGCGTGCTGCTGCACAGCCGCTCCAATCGTCAGCGCCAGCTAGCCGGGATCTTCATCGCCATCGCCGGGTCTGCCGTGGTGCTGAGCTTCTCGCGGGGCGGCTATCTCGCGAGCGTCGCCGTCGCCATCGGCCTGGCGTTGTCCCACCGGCGACGCTGGTGGTTGCTCGGCGGGTTGGGGGTGGTGGTCGCGGCCGCCATTCGGGTGCCGATCATCGCCAGCCGGCTGGGGCACGAGTTCAGCGCGACCGACCCCAGCAACACGCTGGCCGGGCGGATTCATCTCTGGCAGGCGACGCTGTCCATGATGCGCGGTCACCTCCTTTTCGGCACCGGCCTCTCCGGCTACGCCCATTTCATGTCCCCCTGGCCCGCGGGCCTGGTTCAGCTGATCTATCCGCACAATCTGATCTTGAACTTCTGGGTAGCGACGGGTGTCCTCGGCGTCCTGGCCTTCGTGGTGCTGCTGATCCAGGGATTTCGGATCGCGTGGCGAGGATGGATACGTGGGGACGTCGACTGGCGCCCGTTTGAGCTTGGCGTGCTGCTGGCGCTGGTGGCGGTGGTCGTGCACGGCCTCGTCGATGTCCCCTACTTCAAGAACGATCTCAGCTTCGAGTTCTGGGTGCTGCTTGCGATCGCGTGGGCCGGCATCATCGCGTCCCGGTCTCGCGATAGACCAGCCCGGTAAACGTGTTAGCGGCGATGCTTGTTTCATTACTCCAGCCGTTGCATGGTGAGACCCCGTCGGACCATCTCCCATGGCACGAGCAAGGAAGCACTCCGGTATAGCAGGCGCCGCCCTGGCGCTCCTGGCAGCCCTCGCCCTGAACGGGATCTCTGCCGGCAGTGCCAACGCGGCCCCCACCCCGCCCTCCACCGGAGGGGCAGGGAATCTCAAAGCGGTTGCCGGCGATCCAGGAACAGGGCCGCACGCCCGGGATGAGGCGCGCCACGCGGGCCAGTCGCTCCGACTCGCCCCCGCGACGACCACCCCGCCTCCGCTGATGATGAGCGCAAGCAGAGGAGGAGGGAATCTAAAGGCTGCTGCCGCACAGCCGCTGGCGAATCGTGCGCTTTACCCGAGCAATCCGAAGCTCGCGCGGGAGGTGTTCGGCTTCGCGCCCTACTGGGCGCTCAGCGGCAACGGCAACTGGGACTACTCGTTGCTCAGCACGATCGCGTATTTCGGGCTCGACGTCGAGCGTGACGGATCGTTCAACACCAGTTCAACCAACAACGGCTTCAGGGGGTGGATGAGCCAGGACCTGGCCAACGTCATCACCAAGGCCCACGCGAACAGCGACCGCGTCGTGCTCGTGATCAAGGCGTTCGACGAGGGCACCATCAACGCCATCGTCAGCAACCCGACCGCGACGCAGAACGCGATCAACTGGACGATCCAGTCGATCCGCTCGAGAAACATGGACGGGGTCAACATCGACTTCGAGGGGTCGACGAACAGCAGCTACCCGAATCTGCAGACGCAGTTCAGCGCCTTCGTCGCCAACCTGAGCAACCAGGTGCACGCCGCCATCCCCGGATCCGTCGTCTCGGTCGACACCTACTCGGGATCGGCGAGCTGGGACGGCGGCTTCATGAACATCACGGCGCTCGCCCCGTCGGTCGACAGCCTGTTCGTGATGGCCTACGACATGGGTTTCGGCAACCTGCCGGGACAGGCGGCGCCGAACGCGCCGCTCACCGGCTGGACGTACAACGACACGACCTCGGTGCGGCAGTACATCGCCAAGGCCACCGCGGCGAAGGTCATCCTGGGCGTCCCTTACTACGGTTATAAGTACTCCACTACCAGCACCCAACCCTATGCCACGACGACCAGTGGGGCGGTGGCCGACACCTACTCGGGGATCAAGGACGACTTCTCGTGTGCCCTCCAGCTCAGCCGCAGTTGGGACACGACCGCAAGCTCGCCCTGGGCCTCCTGGTGGAGTCCGGCCAGCGGCGACCCCTGCGGCGGAAACCACAATAGCTCGCGCGAGCTCTACTACGACGACGCTACCTCGCTGATGGCCAAGTACGACCTTGTCAACAACAGCAATCTCCAGGGCACCGGGATGTGGGCCCTCGGTTATGACGGGACCAGTCCCGACCTCTGGCAGGCACTCAACGGCAAGCTGCGAGCGTCCTGGGCCGCCACCTTCGACACCACCAGCGTGCCGCACGACTGGGCCGTCAACCAGACCCGCAGCTTTACGATCGGGCTCACGAACGTGGGCAACTCCACGTGGCCCGCGGGCGGCAGCAACCCCGTGCGCGTGAGTCTGCACTTCATGCCGGCCGACTGGAGCAGCTGGTTGACAGACCAACGCCTCGGGCTGCCGGCCGACGTCGCACCCGGCCAGAGCGTGACCCTCAACGTGAGCGTTACCGCCCCGGCCACCACCAGGGCCGTCGTGCTGCAAGCGCAGCTGGTCAAGGAGCAGCAACTCTGGTTCAAGCAATTGGCTACCGTCCCGCTCACCATGCGGGGCGCCACCTGGATGGCGAGCTACGACGCCAGCGCCATCCCGCGGACCTGGACATACGGACAGACGCAGAGCTTCACCGTCGCCGTGACCAACACCGGCAACCAGGCGTGGCCGGCCGGCGGCGCAAACCCCGTGCGTCTCGGTCTCCATTTCGCGCCGACCGACCGGGCGGGCTGGGCGGCATGGCTGACCGACCAACGATTCGCGCTGCCGGGCGATCTGGCTCCAGGTCGGTCCGCGACCATCTCGGTCAGCGCGACGGCGCCGTCGGGACCCTCCGCCACGGTCCTGGAAGCGGAGATGGTCAAGGAGCAGCAGTTCTGGTTCGATCAGACCGGGCCCATGTCGGTCGCCAATGCGATGCCGGGGTGGGCCGCCACCTATGACCTGAGCCAGGTCCCCCACCAATGGGCACCCGGCCAGGCGCAGACGATCGCGGTCGGCGTGACCAACACCGGCAACCAGACCTGGCCTTCGGGCGGCAACAATCCGGTCCACGTTGGGTTGCATTTCGCCTCCGGACCGGGACAACCATGGGCGCGCTGGCTCACTGACCAGCGGGTGTCCCTTCCCGCCGACCTGCCGCCCGGCCAGAGCGTGACCATCAATGTCTCGATCACGTCGCCTGCCGCGGGGGCCAGCGTGCTGGAGGCCCAGATGGTCAAGGAGCAACAGTTCTGGTTCGTCACCGCGGGCGCCGCGTCGATCGAGACCCACGGGATCAGCTGGCTCGCCGGCTACGACCTGGGGGGAATCCCGCGAAACTGGGTAGCCGGTCAGCCTCAGTCGATCGCGATCACGGTGACGAATACCGGCAACCAGGCCTGGCCCGCCGGGGGCAGCAACCCGGTCCACCTGGGGCTGCATTTCGCCAGCGCAGCCGGGGTGCCGTACACGGCGTGGCTCAGTGATCAGCGGGTCTCGCTTCCCGCGGACCTTCAGCCCGGCCAATCGGCCACGCTGTCCGCGGTGCTGACCGGGCCGTGGACAGCCAACACGGTCACCCTCGAGGCGCAGATGGTGAAAGAGCAGCAATTCTGGTTCGTGGGGCGCGGCCCGGCGGCCATCGCGGATGTCGCGCCCGCCTGGAGGGCGGGATACGACCTCGCCCAGGCGCCCCGCACCTGGACGCCCGGCCAGACGCAGACCTTCACCGTGACACTGCTGAACACCGGGAACCTGGCCTGGCCCGCCGCCAGTTCGAATCCCGTTCGGCTGGGCGTGCACTTCGCCGGCAGCGCCGGCCAGCCATACACGGTCTGGCTGACCGATCAACGGTTCACGCTGCCGTCGGACCTCGCTGCGGGGCAGACGCTCGCGCTCACCGTCACCGTCACCGCACCGGCGGGCGACACCGGTGGGGTCCTGGAAGTGGAGGCCGTCAAGGAACAGCAATTCTGGTTCACGCAGCGCGCTCCCACGTCGTTCCTGGCGTCCTGAGACTGGTCTAGAATCGCCGCCGCAGCGCCCCGAGCGCGCCGTGGGCCAACGGCAGAAAGAACAAGGAGAGCATCGGCCACAACCACAGCGTGGCGGCTGCCCAGAACCAGGCGCGAAACCATCGGGCGAAATAGGGGAGGGCGAGAACCGCCGCCAGGGCGACGCCGGTCGAGATCCGCCCCGAGGATGAGATGTGGTTATAAGCGGGCCGTTGCAGGAAGACGACCAGGATCAGGACATTGGCCAGCAGCATCCAGGTCTCGACGCGGCGCACGCCCCACACCAGCGCCCAGATGGCCGCGAGGCCGCAGATGATCGCGGGGATGACCACGATTTCCAGTTCGGCCACCTGCGCGGGCTGCCAGGGGTACCAGGCGAGGATCCCGCCAAACGGCACATGCTCGATCTGCGCGTCGAACCCCAGCGACCCGAGCCAGGCGAGCAAGAAGATCTTGTACAGGACGATCGGGCCCAGGCACCCCGCGAGAAAGACCGCCGCGCGCCATAGGTTGCGGCGCGCACGTCCCAACCAGTCGCCCTCACCGTCGAACAAGAGGCTGAGGCCATAACCCAACGCGAAGATCGCGGCGGTCTCGCGCGTGAGAATCGCGATCGCAAAGACGACGCTCGCCCAGAGTAGTGGACGTCTGGCAAAGTCGAAGAGATAGACGGCCACGGCGACCAACCCATAGGCCATCACCTCGGTCACATCACGCTGGAGCGCGATCAGGACGCCGGGGTAGAAACCATAGATGGCGGCATACCAGGCGGATACGGCCTTGCGGCGTAACCAGGCCGCCACCGCCAGCGTGCCCACCCCGATCATCACGAAGTTGACCAGCACCAGGGTGTAGGGCACAAGGTCGGCGCGGCCGAGCGCAAGGGCTCTCGCGGTCAAGGGATAGACGATCCGCGTGTAGCGATAGGCCGGGCTGTCCATGTAGTAGCGCGCGTTCCCCGGATCGACCGCGATGAAGTAGGCAAACTGTCCGTCGAACCCGATCTCGCCGTCGTAGTGGTAGGCGGCGGCGCGACTGCTGATCGCGGGTGATGCCTGGCTCTTCGACACAAAGATCCGGCCCAGGCGGATGAAACCGTCGGGCCCGTGCCGCAGGTTGGCCACGGTCCACAGTCCGTAAAAGCCGACCACGATCGCGGTCACCGCCCAGGCGGACCAGCCCCGGGTGCGCTCGAGCGCACGGTTCCCCGCGGGGCCGCGACGGGTGACCGTTAGCATGGCAGCGTGACCAAGGGCCGCTCGGGACGCGCGTCCGAGCGCCGCTGGCTGCAGGCGTTTCTCAAGCGGTTCTACTATGCCCCACCGCTCGCTTTCTGGCGAGCCATCGAGGCCCGTGCTCTCGGCGACGGTCCACTGCCGGGCCCCAGCCTGGACGTCGGCGGGCACGACGGCGCCTTTGCGGCGACCTGGCTTGGTGATCGGCCGCCGATCGACGTCGGCGTCGATCTCGAGCCGCTGCCGACCGCCGACACCCGGCGCGCCTATCGGACGCTGACAACCGGCGATGCCCAGGCGCTGCCCTTCGAACCCGCCTCATTCCAGACGATTGTTTGCAACAGCGTGATCGAGCACGTTGATGACGAGACCCGGGTGGTTCGCGAGTTTGGGCGCGTGCTCAAGCCGGGTGGCGTGCTGCTCTTTACGACGCCGAGCATCTATTTCCACGACCTGCTGGACGGCGTGATCCGTGCACGCCGGCGCGGCGACGAGGCCGGGGCGCAACGCTACATGCGCGCAACGGACCGGCGCATCATCCACAAGCACTACCGGCCCGTTGACGAATGGATCCAGCTGCTGGCCGGGGCGGGCCTGACGACGGTCGAGCACTCCTACTACCTGCCGCCGGCCGCTGCCGCATTCTGGGATCGCTGGGACACCCGGCTGAATGCCCGCATCCTCGGCCGCCCGCTCTACTCCTTGATCGGGTCGCGCAAGCTACGACGCGTGATTCCGCCTGGATTCTGGTACAAGCTGTTCATGCCGTACCTGGTTGCGCCCTACGAGCGCGCGCTCCGGGACCAAGAGAATCCCGGGACGATCGGAGCCTCCTTTTATCTGCGCGCGATCCGCCAGTAGCGCGTGACCACACTGGCGCGGGGCCGGCCCTTGCCTCTGCTGGGGAACGTGGCGTTCAACGTCGGCGCTCGGGGCGTCCTGATCCTGCTGACCATCATCAGCACGCCGGTGGTGCTGCACCGCCTGGGGACGGCGGCCTTTGGCGTCTACATTCTGGCGATTACCATTGGCGGCCTGCTCGCGCTGCTCGACTTCGGTCTCACGCCGGCCCTGATCACCTTGCTCAGCCGCGCCTGGCACCAGGAACGGCTGGATGAGTCACGGCGACTGGTCGGCACGGCGCTGACGCTCTACCTCGCCATCGGCCTCACGGGCGGCGTGCTGTTTGCGCTGCTCGTCCCCTGGGCGGTGCGGGACCTGCTGCACGTGCCGGTCGCGTTACAGGCTTCGGCGCGCACGGCGCTTTGGCTCAGCACCGCCGGCTTTGCCTTCAACATGTGGCTCGCCGTCTTCAATGCCGTCCCCTACGCGCTGCAGCGCTACGATCTGGTCGCGATCCGGATCGTCGGCCTCTCATTGCTCACCACCCTCGCTCTGATCGTCTATGCGCTACTCGGCGGCGTGCTCGAAGGCTTCGTCCTGATCAACGTCGCCGGCGCCCTGGTTGGGCTCTTGATTTTCTATCTCGTGAGCCGGGCGCTGCTTCCGGGCGTTCATTTCACGCCCCGCTTCGACCGGGACTCGTTTCGCCGGCTGGCGCGCTTTGCGGGGTTCAAGTTCGCCGGGACGGTCGGCGGCATCTTCACCTTCCGCTTCGACCAGTTCGCGGTGGGCGCCATCCTCGGCGTCGGCGCGGCAGGGCTCTACGCGATTCCCTCGACGGCCGGCCAGAGGCTGCTCGCCCTCCTGGGTGAGCTCGCCTCGCCGTTCTTTCCGCGGGCCAGCACGCTGCGCGGCGACGATGCGCGACTTCGCACGCTCTTCTTTGACGGCAGCCGGCTGCTCGCCCTGGCGGCCACGCCGATGTTGCTCTTGCTCTTCGTGCTGGCCGAGCCGACCCTGCGATTCTGGATCGGGGGCGCGCAGGGGCAACAAGTCGCGCAGGCGAGCGCACCGGCGTTCCGCTGGCTGCTCGCCGCGCTCCTGATCCAGTCCGTGGCCATAATTCCGGTCACCTTCTGCGAGGCGATGGGCAAACCGGAGATCAACAACAGTTTCGCGGTGGCGTCGGCGCTGATTCATATCCCATTGGTTCTACTGCTCGTGCCGCGTTTCGGAATCACGGGCGCGGCCATCGCGCTCTTCCTCAACAGCGCGACGCAAACCGTCGTCTTCATTATTTATGCGAGCCGCACGCTGTTCCATGTAGGCCTTGGCGAACTCCTACGAACGACGCTCGTTCGACCGCTCGCCGCCGCAACGATGACGGCCGCGCTTGCCTATCTGGCGGCCCGGCCTCTGATCCACAACCGTCTCACGTTGATTCTCGCGCTGGCATTCTTGCCGATCGTCTACCTCGGCGTGGCCTTCCTGTTCTCCGCCATCACGCGCGATGACCTGGCGAGAATCTCGCAGGTTCTCCCTCGACCTCGTGCCGGCCAATAATCTCCCTCCCCCTCGGGGGGAGGGTCGGGCTGGGGGCCGCATCGTCCTCGTCTCCCACTCCCGCGAGGTGGGTGGCGCCGAACTGCACGTGGAACGCCTGGTCGGTTACCTGGTGGAGCAGCTCGCGCCCGCCTATCAGCTCGAGCTCATTTGCCGGCCGGATCCCGTGCTGGACGCGTGGGTGGCGCGGCTCGCCGCGGCGGGTGTCGTCGTGCACCGGCTGGGGCTGACACGGCCCAGAGACGTCGGGCGCATGGTCCGCATTCTCGCTGGCGCCCGCCTGGTGCACCTGCATCTCGCGCATCCGGTCGGTAAGTATCAATGGGTGGCGGCGCTCACGGCCCGGCTCACCGGCCGGCGCATCGTCGCCACCCATCACCTGGCGCTGGACATCCGCGAGCTGGCGCTCGGCGAGCGGCGGCGCCAGGTCTGGTTCACTACCGTTCGGCTGATGTTGCGCGTCATCAACCGGCACATCGCCATCTCGGCCTATGCCAAGCGCACCCTGGCGAACATCTACGGTGTCGACCCGCAACGCGTGTCCATCATCTATGTGGGGACGGACCCGGGCCGCTTCGCTCCCGCCGGCGCGGTGGAGCGGTCTCAACGGCGCGACCAGCTTTTCGGTCGTCTTCTCCCCAGGCTCTCGCGCGAGGTGAGTCTCGTCTGTTCGGTGGCGCGGCTCAGTCCCCAGAAGGGTCTGCAGGATCTCGTCGCGGCCGCGCAGCAGCTGAGAGACGACCTGCCATCGGCACGGTATGTCGTGATTGGCGAGGGCGAATCGAGGTCGGCGCTGTCAAACGAGGTAAAGCGTTTCGGACTCGACGGGATCGTGCGGCTCATCGGCAACTTGCCGCCGCCCGATGTCGCGCGCTGGCTGGAGGTGGCGGATCTGTTCGTCCTGGCCAGCCACTTCGAAGGCGGCCCGCCGACCGCCCTGATGGAGGCGATGGCTGCCGGCTGCGCCGTGGTCGCCACTCGTGTTGGCGGCAGCGAGGAACTGGTCGCCGACACCGCGTTCGGGACGCTGGTCGAGGCCCGCCAGCCAGATGCGCTGGCTGCCGCGATTCGGCGGCTGCTGCTGGACCCTGAGCTCCGCGCCCGCGTGGGCCGCCAGGCCAGGGAGCGCGTCATCGCCGGATTCAACATCCGCAGCTGCCATGCGCAGACCCTCGAGCTCTACCGGTCGATGCTCGCGCGGTAGGTCGCGAACACCGCGTCCGCCACGGCGCCCCAGGAGAACGGCTCGACGTGCCGCCGACCGGCGACGCCCATCTGCCGGGTGAGCGCGGCGTCGTCCAGCAGCCGCAGCAGACGGTCGCGAATCGCGGCCGGGTCGTTCGGCGGTACGACAAATCCGGTGACACCATCGACGACGTACTCCGGCATGCCGCCCACGCCGGTGCAGATCACCGGCGTCCCCACCGCCATCGACTCCAGCAGCGTCAGGCCAAGCAGTTCGGACTGCGGCCAGGTGCGACCGTACATGTCGCGGTACACCGACGCCGAGACCGTTACGGCCGACTCGCGATACTGCTGCAGCAGAACATCGTCGTCCGGTCCAATGAGAAACCGCACCTTGGTACCGTCGGCCATTGCCTGCAAGTCCCGCATGTAGCGCGCATCGGCGACCTGGCCGGCCACGACCACTTCGATATCCGTGCCGGCCGCCGCGATCAGATTGTCGACTCCCTTGTGCGGCATGATGCGGGCCACCAGCAAGGCCTGTCGGCGCCGCGGGCCCGGATGATACCCGTAACGGTCGAGGTCGATGCCGCCGAGCACGACGGTGGCGCGCGAACGGACCTCCGCGGGAATCAGGTGTCGCGAAAAATCGGAGATGCAAAGAAACGTTGGGATCAGCCGGTACAGCTTGAGGCGGAACATCAGGGCGCGGCCTCCGCCGCCGACATCGGTGACAACCAGCGGCGTGCGACGGGCCCGGCACCACAGCGCCAGCAGGCTGGTCGACGCCGAGCGCAGCTGAAAGGCATGGATCAAATCGAAGCGCTCGCGCCAGAAGAAGCTCGTCACCGGAATCGGGTTCTCGGTCGACGGCGCCCACGCCGGGAGGATCACATGGCGAAGGCCGTCCTGATCGCGCTGCTGAAAGCGCGGACCGAAGGTGATCAGCGTGACGTCCGCGTGGCGGCGGAGCGCCCGGGCGAGCTGATAGGCGTATCGTTCGCCACCACCCAGCAGGTTGATGCCATCGGCGGCGTAGGCCGGGAGGACGAGGGCGACCCTCAGCTGTTCGCTCCTCTTCCGAAAGACGACCGCACGCTCACCAACAGCGCCTCATAGGAGTCGGTGACCTCATCCCAGGAAAAAGCACGGGCGCGCTCTTTCGCCTGCTCCCGTCTCGCATCGACGAGAGCGGGATCCGTCGTCACAGCAGCGAGGCCGTACTCGAGCTCCGGCAGGTCATGAAAGTAGATCGCCGCGTCCTGCGCCACCTCCGCGTTGCTTTCCGTCCAGCGTGCCAGCACAGCGTTTCCATACGCCAGCTGCTCGACGAGCACGGGATGCGTGCCGCCCACTTGCGCGCCAAACAGGAAGGCGTACGCGTGCGCGCTCAATTCCTGGTAGGCCGTGCCGAACTGATAGCCGGTGAAGATCACCGACGCGGGCGCCATCTCGCGCAGCCGGCGCTGGTAGTCCTCGCTGTAGGGGGCGTCACCGACGATCACCAAGGGCATCGCCGGTTGCACCGCCGCATAGGCCCCGATCAAGTCGTGAAAGCCGTTCTCCGGCACCATCCGCCCGACTGCCAGCAGGTAACGGCGCGGCTCGAGGTTGAATCGCCGCAACGTTTCCGTGCCAGACTCCAAGGGGACCTCAGCCCCATAGGGTATGAACGTCGTGTCGGCGTGGTAGTGCTCCTTGTAGTAGGCCGCGACCGCGCGAGAGTCGGCGATCACCGCGCCGGCGGTGTTCACCGCGACCCGCTCCGACCAGCGAAGGTAGCGCCGCCCTATTGGGCCCCACTTGAGCCGCGCCCAGTCGGCGCCGTCGACGTTGATGGCGACGCCCACGCGCGAGCGGCGGAAAAATCGACAGAAGACCGCGTTGCCGACGCCGAAGATGAGCGCGGCGTCGGGCCGGTCTCGGCGCAACGCCCACAACGTCGACAACGCCGTGTGACTGAGCGTGTCGAGCCCCTTCGTCCGAATGCTCGGCAGCGTCACCAATCGCATCCCCAGGTACTCGCGCATTTTCCCTTCCCCCGCTTGCGACGGAGGGTTGGGGTGGGGGCGGTAGCCGCTCCGGCAGTAGACGACCACCTCGTGGCCGCGCGCCACCAGGCGCTTGCCGACCTGCTCAACACACGTTTCGAAACCGCTGTAGGCGGCGGGCACGCCGCGGGTGCCGAGCATGGCGATCCTCACGAGAGTGCCTCCTGGTAAACGCGACGCGTCAACTCCGCGGTTCGCGTCCAGGAGAATCGAGCGGCCTGGGCCCTGGCCTCGGCGGACATGCGCCGCGCCAGCTCCGGGTCGCCGATCACGCGGGCCATCGCCGCCGTGAGCGCCGCGACAGACGTGGGGTCAACCAGGATCGCGGCGTCGCCGGCCGTTTGCGGGATCGCGGTCGCCTTGCTCGCCACCACCGGGCAACCGCACGCCATGGCCTCCAGCAGTGTCAGGCCGAAGCCTTCGTACAGTGAGGGATAGGCGAAGAGGATCGCCCGGTTGTAGAGCAATCGCAGCGTCGCGTCGTCGATGAAGCCGGTGAAGATGACGCGGCCTCCGAGCCCGTGCCTCGCTACCGCGCCGGCGGCCTCCTCACCGCGGTACTTGGCCTTGCCCACAATCACGAGTGGGCCGGCAAACGTTTGCTGACGGACCAGCTCGGCAAAGGCGTCGATCAACGTCACGAGATTCTTCCGCGGCTCCAAATTCCCAACC
>DATEHI010000109.1:0-2378 GCA_035279665.1 Candidatus Dormiibacterota bacterium
CCCCAGAGAGCAGCGGCGAATTCGGTCTTGACGATGCTCGGCGCAACGGCGTTGACGCGGATGCCGTGGGGTCCGAGCTCGGTGGCGAGCTGCCGGCTCAACATGATGAGCGCAGCCTTGGTCACCCCGTAAGGACCAAGCCCAAACTCGGGCCGCAATCCGGCGATGCTGGCCACGTTGACGATGGCGCCGCCGTGCGCCCGCATCCAGGCGTCGACGACCAATTTGGTGAGCACCAACGGTCCGCGCAGGTTGACCTCGAAGGTCTTATCCCAGGCGCTGAGCTCGACGTCGAGGATCGGGCCAAAATGCGGATTGGTCCCGGCGTTGTTCACCAGGATGTCCAAGCGCCCGAAGCGCTCCATCACCTGGCTGACCAGGCGCTGCGAATCCTCGGGCCGGCCCACGTGAGCGACGATCGGCATAACCGCGCCGGCATGGCCCGCGTTGATCCGATCCGCGGCCGCCTGGAGGCCCTCGAGTTTCCGGCTGGAAATGACGACCCTGGCCCCCTGCTCGGCCAGCGCAGCGGCCGTCGCTTCGCCGATGCCGCGGCTTCCGCCGGTCACGATCGCCACGCGATCGGTGAGGTCGAAATCCGGCATTGCCAGATACTATCCGTTGAGATGGACTTCGACCACTCGCCGAGGGTGAAAGCGCTGCAGAAAAAACTCGGCGACTTCATGGCCGAATTCATCTATCCAAACGAGAAAGTCTACGCAGCCCAGGCGAGGACCGACGATCGCTGGCGACCGGCCCCGATCATCGACGAGCTGAAGGCCAGGGCCCGGTCCGCAGGGCTGTGGAACCTCTTCCTGCCCGAGTCCGACCTCGGTGCCGGGCTCACCAACCTCGAGTACGCACCACTCTGCGAAATCATGGGCAGGGTCCCATGGGCCTCGGAGGTCTTCAACTGCTCGGCACCGGACACCGGGAACATGGAGATCCTCGACCGCTTCGGCACTGCCGAGCAGAAGGATCGATGGTTGCGCCCGCTTCTGAATGGAGAAATTCGCTCCGGTTTCGCGATGACCGAGCCTGATGTCGCCTCCTCGGATGCCACAAACATTAAGAGCCGCATCGTTCGCGAGGGCGACGACCTCGTGATCAATGGCCGCAAGTGGTGGACGTCTGGCGCGATGGACCCACGCTGCCAGCTCTTCATCTTCATGGGGAAGACAGATCCGGATAATCCAGATCGTCATCGCCAGCAATCGATGGTGCTGGTGCCCCGCGACACCCCAGGCGTCAAGATGGTGCGGTCGCTACCCGTGTTTGGTTTCGATGACGCTCCGCACGGCCACGCCGAGGTGGACTTCGTCGACGTCCGGGTGCCGGCCTCCAACATCCTGCTTGGCGAAGGACGCGGCTTCGAGATCGCCCAGGCTCGCCTGGGCCCCGGTCGAATCCACCACTGCATGCGGCTGATCGGGGTGGCGGAAGTCGCCCTCGAGCTCATGTGTAAACGGGTCTTAAGCCGGGTCGCCTTTGGCAAGCCGCTCGCCCAGCAGTCGGTCTGGCTCGAGCGGATCGCGCAGGCGCGCATCTTGATCGACGAGGCCCGCCTGCTGACCATGAACGCGGCCTACAGGATGGACACGGCCGGTAACAAAGCGGCGCGGGCAGAGATCGCCATGATCAAAGTGGCAGCGCCCAACATGCTCTGCACCGTTCTGGATTGGGCGATCCAGGCGCACGGCGCGGCCGGCGTGTCCGATGATTTCCCGCTGGCTCACGCGTATGCCTACGCGCGCACGGTCAGGATCGTCGACGGCCCGGACGAGGTTCATCTCAACCAGCTCGGCCGGCTCGAGCTTGGCAAGTACTGACGATGTCGTCGGAGCGATTCGCTCGCTCCAGCACGCCTACTTGATCGGGGTCGAAGGTGTCACGGAAGTCTGGCTCGTGCGGCACGCGGATGTCTACGATCAGCGCGAGGTGGTCTCAGATCCACCGTTGAGCCCGCTGGGGCGCAAGCAGGTGAAACGCTTGGCCCAACGCCTGAAATCGGTCAGCGTCGACGCCGTCTACTCCAGTCCACTACGGCGCGCCTTGCAGACCGCGGCGGCGCTGCGCGAGCGGGTCGAGACCGATCCGCGATTGACGGAGGCCCGCGCCAGCTACCCCGACGGCAAGGTCGAGCTAAAGGAAAGTCCTGATGCCTTGATCGAGCGGATGCGAGCCGCCGTCGACGCGGCGGTCGCCGCGCACCCCGGAGGGCGGGTCCTGATGGTCTCGCACGGGATCGCGATCCTGAACTACCTCTGCGACGTCCTCCGGCTCACTCCCGGCACGCTGCGGATCTTCCCCGACTTCACGAGCGTGAGCGTGATCCGCGTCAAGGGAGACCGTCGGGTGGCGGGGTCGCTGTGTGACAC
>DATEHI010000110.1:0-7517 GCA_035279665.1 Candidatus Dormiibacterota bacterium
TATGCACCGGTCTGGGCATCGTGGGACGTCCCGGTGATCGTCAACGTCGCCGGCGACTCCGTTGCCGAGTACGTCGCGGTCGCCCGCCGCCTCGAGGCCGTGCCCGGCATTGCCGGCCTCGAGCTGAACATCTCCTGCCCAAACGTGGCCAATGGTCTACAGTTCGGCGTCGATCCCGACCTGGCAGCCGAGCTTACTTCGGCCGTTCGGGCCGTGACCCGGCTTCCATTGATGGTCAAGCTGACCCCGAACGTCACCGATATCGTCGCGGTCGCTCGCGCGGTCCAGGATGCGGGGGCTGACGCGGTCTCTGCGATCAATACCTATGTTGGGATGGCGATCGACGTTCGACGGCGCCGGCCGGTGCTGTCGCGGGGCAGTGGCGGCTTGAGCGGGCCGGCGATCAAGCCGCTGGCGCTGCACGCGGTCTGGCAGGTCGCTTCGGCCGTGGGCATACCGGTGATTGGCATCGGTGGGATCACGACGGCCGTCGACGCCCTTGAGTTCCTGCTGGCCGGCGCGGCGGCGGTGCAACTGGGCACCGTCAACTACGTCCGGTCTCAGGCGGCCCGCGAAGTCCATGACGGTATCACTGGATATCTCGAGGAGCATGGATTCGGAGATTTGCGCGCCTTGCCGATCCGGTCCGCGAGCGTGCTGACCCATGCCTGACCGCAACCTGGGACAGCCCGATGCCCGTCGGGCCTTCGATTCTGCCGGCGCCTTCCTGCGGGGACACTTTGTCTACACCAGCGGACGGCATGGCGCTGATTACCTGGAGAAGTTCCGAATCCTGGAAGATCCGAAGGCGACCACCGAGCTCGCCGGCATGATCGCGCAACAATTCATGCCAGGGCGACCCGAGCTGGTGGCCGGCCCGACAACGGGCGGCATCATCCTCGCCTATGAGGTTGCCCGGCAGCTTGGCGTCAACGCGGTTTATGTCGAACGCGGCGAGTCCGGCGGCCGAGTCTTGCGTCGCGGCTTCGAGATCTCGCCCGGCGCCCGGGTCCTGGTAGTGGACGATGTCGTGACGACCGGTGGATCGCTCGCAGAAACGCACGCCTGCATTACCAGTGCTGGCGGCGTGGTCATCGGCATTGGAGTCCTTGCCGACCGAACGGCTGGCGGGGCCGCGACCGATGTTCCCTTCTTTGCCTGCCTGACCGTCGATTTCCCGTCCTACGCGCCGGACGCATGTCCACAATGCGCTGCTGGCATCGCGCTGGCGGCGCCGCGCGGCAGCGGCAAGAAAGTGCTCGCCTAGGCCCTTACTGCAGCCAGGAGGGCGCGGCCGCTGGTGTGCGGTGCAGCTGCTCGCGCATCTCGCGCCGGAGGCTGCGCCGTCCGACCGCCGGCTCGGCGGGCCGGGCTGGTGTCGTCGCCGGGCGGGCTGCCGGCCCTGCTGCCTCCTCGACAGCGGCGCCGCGCGCGGCGCGAAGAACGTGACGGAGTCGCACCGTCCATGCCACCTTGCCGAAGTCCCATTGGCTGAGGCTGGGTTCGCTATCGGGCTGATGCACGATCCGCGCTGTAAGGCTCTGCTCGTGATCGACGTCGGCCAGTTGGAGTGCGGCCCCCGATGCGCTCATCGGCGCGATGAGGGCGACGGCCGAGGCTCCCGTATCGCGAAGAATGCGCATGATTGCCTGGGTTGGGACAAGGTTATCGAGCACCGCCTCAGGGTCGAGTAAGAGCTGGACGGCCGCAGCTGGTGATGACCGTGCCAATGCCAGATGGTCGAGGTCCCACGTCGATTCCGTGCCGCTGGGGCCGATGACGAAGACGGTGGTCGCCAGGAGGTCCGTGGGTTGGAGCGCCTTTAGGCGCTCGCGCACAATCCGGTCAGCGAACTCTTGCAGTCGGTCGAGCTGGGAGCGCTGCGTAAGGCAGCCAATATCGTCAATGTGTTGCATGTTATGCCTGCCCTTCTGAACCTTGGACGCTGCGGTCACGCAGCGTTGAGAGAAATTCTACCAGCGTCTGGTGGCGCTGCCAACTTTCTTTGCGCCTGAGGCATTGAGGCGATCCTTCGAACGAGAGCGCCCTAAACGCTCGGTCTGTCCAATTAGTTATGCACACCTGAGAAATCGCCCGCATGCGTATCAATTCGTAGGGTCAGTGCGTTGTGCGGGCGACGATGAAAATCCTGAAGGTCGCGGCGATCACGGGAGGAATTGCGGTCGGCGGCCTCGCCAGCGCGGCCTTTCAATTCCACTCGGCGAACGCTGCCGGCACCGGAGGAGGGCATTCATCGGTTGCGGTCTCGGCCCCCGTCGCAACGCCGACGGCGAGCCCGTCCTGCCCGCCCATCACGCTCGCGATCGCGTTCACGACCAATGTGACCGATACGGCGGCCCTCCATCTGCATCTTCCCTGGGGACACCCAGGCGACCCCGAACGACACATGGTCGAGGATTACGGCGCCTATGACGGCGTGGCGGTCCGCGAGCAGCTTCCGGTGCACGATGTCACGACGGGAACATTGCGCGAATTATTCGGGCACAATGCGATCGACATCGTGCTCGACAGCGGAACGCCGCTCTACGCGGTGACGTCGGGGACGTCCTACCGGATGACCAACTGGACTATCCCGGGTGGACCGCAGGGTTGGGCGCTGGTCCTGGTGTCTGACGTGCTCAAGGATGACCAGGGGGACGCTATCGCCTTCCTCTACGGCCACGTCCGAGAATTCGATGTCCAGGATGGCCAGCACGTCGAGGCGGGCGCGCTGATCGCGAAGAGCGGCGGCGACCCGGACGATCCAGGCGCCGGTTTCAGCGACATGGCCAACGTCCACTTCGAAGTGATCGAGTCGCCCCATCCACTGCTGGCCCATGCTGGGACGGTTAACCCGCACCAGTTTCTCGAGAACCTCTATGCGACTGCGGCGACGAACTCGGCTGGCTGCCCTAGAGGTTAGGCAGTCCCCAGAAGGCCGAGTGCCCCGGCGATCTGATGACCAGCCTTTCGATTCGGCACTGGAAAACTCAGCCGGACAACGGGCGCACCGCTGTTGTCAATCAAGTCATACTTTAGCCACAGCAGAGCTCGCTGTCGTTGCGCCCGCAATCCCTCGCGGTTGAGCTCGCCGACGAGCTTTTCTTGGGGTCGGCCGGTCAGCTCGTTTGCGTCGAGGAAGAGCAAGCGGCGATTGGTCAGGACCATCGGGCGCTTCGGCGCGTACGTCACGGCCGTCACGGTTCCGGCCGTGACGATGGCCGTTATGGCCGCGGTCGCGATCTGCCGCTTGGCGGACACCTTGCCGACTGCTGCTACCGTCGCGACCTCGATGACTTCCCCCGGCTCCAATAGCGGAGTCGCTGCCTTCTTTATCCGGTCCTGGAGAGCCACGTCGCGAGGCTATAGTGGATCTCGCTCGCTGTCAAGGGAACTTAGGCGCTGCACGTTACCTGCTAGCGTCAGATCGTGCGGGTCGGGCCCATACTCCCCAACTCAGGTGAGCCCTCGAGTGCGAATCTGCTGGCAGTCGTCCGGGTTGCCGAGGAGCTCGGTTACGACTCGGTGTGGACCCCGAGCCATACGGCAATTCCGGTTCACTTCGAGAGCCGCTATCCCTACAGCCCGACGGGGCGTCCGAAATGGAATGCGACGACGCCCTGGGGCGATGCTTTTATCAGCCTGACATTCGCGGCTGCCGTAAGTCAGCGCGTACGTCTGGGCCCCTCGCTGGTCCCACTGATCATCACCGACCCGCTGACGCTGGCCAAGCAGGCAGCCACACTGGACGTCTATTCCAATAGGCGGCTGGAGCTCGGAATCGGCGCGGGCTGGCTGGTTGAAGAGGCGCACGCACTGGGCCGGCCCACTGACCACCGCCTGGGCAGGCTGGAAGAGACCATCGAAATCCTGCGCCTGGCCTGGAGCCACGAGACTTTTTCCTACCAGGGACGGTTTTGGAGTTTTCCCGAAGTCGGTGTCAATCCGAGACCGGTTCAGGGCGATCGGCTTCCTATCTGGATCGGTGGGCAGAGCCAGACGGTGGTGGAGATCGCCGCCAAACATGGATGCGGGCTGATGCTCTGGTTTGTCGAACCAGCCGGCGTGCGGGACTATGTCTCTCGCCTGCGCGGGGCGGGTGGCTCCGGGCCGGTCGCTGCCGCCATGCCCCTGGCTCCCAACGCAGGGCGCTGGCTCGACCTCACGCGGGGTTACGTCGAGGCGGGCACAGACTTGCTGATCCTTACCGGGTACGGGGGCGGGTCGACCCTTACCGCGCCATTGGAGCAATTTGCCGCGGAGGTCCTCCCGAAACTCACCGAGTTCACCGCCGCGGGCACGACGTCGAGGCCCTAAGGCGCGGGAGCCTGGAAACCTTTCGCCCGTTTTCGGCGTTTCCTCGGCGGTGACGAGACCCGCCCGCCTGGCAATCGCCGTCCTTGGAATAGCCCTTATCAATCTGGCGGCCGGCGTCACCCCCGCGCGGGCCGGCTGCCAACCTCCGGGCGGCCACTCTCTCACGCTGCTCCCGGACGGCAGGGTGCTGGTTCTGGTTGGCTCCACCTACAGCGACTACACCTTCCATGCCCAGATCTACGATCCGGCTTCAGGAGCGTGGTCCCCTGCCGCAATCCCGGGTATGGGCGGACAGGAAGCGACTCTTCTCCCCAACGGCAAAGTTCTGCTGACTGGCATTGTCTGCGGCACGTCAACCAACCAGCTCTACGACCCCCTGAGTAACACGACATCGACGGCCGCGAACATGCTCGACATGAACCGGTGCGGGTTCACGGCGACTGCGTTGCGTACCGGGAAGGTCCTGGCCGTTGGAGGAGGGTGCACTGGCCCGGGGTCTGAGGGCGAGCTACCGAGCGAGCGATCGGCGGAGGTCTACGACTCGGCGCGTAACACCTGGACGCCGGCAGCCAGGACGGCGGAGCCTCGTTCCGACCACCAAGCGGTCCTTCTTGCCGACGGCCGGATCCTGGTGGTAGGTGGGCGGGCCGACTCCGCGACCGGGTATGGGCCGCTAGTCCGACGAACCTCAGAGCTGTATGACCCGACCACCAACAGCTGGTCGCTCGCCGGGATCCTGACGATGACCGATCGGTCCTCCGGTCTGTATGCACTGTTGCCGCTCGGTGACGGCACGGTGCTCCGGGCGGGCGGAGCCGACGATGGTTTGCCGACGGCCAGTGCCGAAATATTCGACCCCGCGACGCGATCCTGGTCGCCGACGAGCCCGATGACAGAGCCCCGCGCCGGTGGCAATGCCGTCCTGCTGGCGGACGGAACGGCCCTGGTGGTGGGCGGCAGCGGCTTGGGCGGACGACCGCTCGCAGACGCGGAAATCTACCATCCCAGCACTCGCACCTGGACATTGCTTGCGACCAACCTGAAGTCCGCTACCGCCAGCAAAAGCGCCATCCTCCTGCGCAGCGGGGCAGTTCTCGTGGTGAACTGGCCGGACGGGGCATGGTCGCCCAGCGAGGCCGAACGGTACGATCCGCGGACGGCCGGCGCGGCGCCAGCTCTGCCGACGCCTGCAATCGGACCCGGCCATTGGTCGGGCGCGGCAAGTATGTCGCTGCCCCGTTCGGGTCACACTGCAGTGCGGCTCATCGACGGCCGGGTGCTGGCTCTCTCCTGGGGCGTCGATATCACGTCGGGCGTGACTCCGGAACTGTACGACCCGAAGGCTGATCGCTGGTCAGCGGCCGCCACGCCCCTCACCCACATGACGTCAAACCGGATGAGCGCGACCCTGTTGCGGAATGGGAAAGTGCTGGTCATCGGCGACGACGCCGAACTCTACGACGCGTCCCTGAATCGTTGGTCGAAGGCGGGGACCATGAATTGGAGCCGCAATTACCACACTGCGACCCTGCTGAGTGACGGTCGCGTGCTGGTCACAGGCGGTGTGCAGAACAACCAACAGCTATCGTCCACCGAGATCTATAACCCGACCACAAACGCCTGGGCGATTGGCCCGGCAATGCATGCGCCGCGGTCCAACCATCAAGCCGCGCTGCTGAAGAATGGGCGCGTGCTCGTGGTTGGACGATATGGCGCGCCGGTCGATGCGGAGATCTTCGATCCACGGGATCTGACCATGTCTCCGGCTGGATCCATGCCAGAGATCCGCGACGGTTTTACCCTCACCGCGCTGCCCGACGGGAATGCTCTCGTCGCCGGGGGTGTCGACGCCAGCCATGCGCCGAGTGTCGAAGACGCGCCGTACCTTTACGACCCGAAAAAGAACACGTGGTTCCCTGCCGCCCGGATGAGCGTCAATCGCCGCGACCACACTGCGACGCTACTGCCAAATGGATTGGTCCTGGTCGCTGGCGGTTTTGCCAGCGGCTTCGTGACGGGCAGCGCGGAGCTCTATGACCCGACCGCCGATTCCTGGACGACGACAGGTTCGCTGGCCGTCGCCCGCGCGGGGTCGGCTGCCACCCTCTTGAGTGATGGGCGGGTCCTGGTAACGGGCGGGTCGTTCTTTGCTCCGCTGCGTCTCACGGATATCTATACGCCAACGGCTGTTCAGGCGCCACACACGGACGGAACCATATCGGGAGCGCCGTCGTCCGGGGGCGCTTCGTCAGTCTTGGCAAGGGTGCCTGTGATCCTCGCGGTCGTCGGCGCTGCCGCCGCGATTCTGGTGATCGCCTCAGTCAGCGTCCTCCTACGCCGCCGCAGAAGGCGCGGTTAAGGCTTGTCTCCCGCATATTCAGCTAGGGTTCGGTAGACGGCCGGCGGTCTGGGCGGGGGCGCACGGTCCGAGAAGGGCAACCACCTGCTGCACATTCCTCATCGGGGTCGTAGGGATCATGCTCGAATTCGTAGTGGAAGCAGACATAGTGCATTCTCTCGAACGTCTCGTAGGCGTCAGCTCGGATCGTGACAGGACGCCCGCGCTCCTGCCGGGGCTGCCGATGCCGGGGAAAGATGGGTAAGCCATAGGCCGCTCGATGCGAGTAGGGCGATGGCAAACTTCTTCAACGGAATCTCCTTATGGGGTGCTCACTGTATGTGTCGAGAGCGAGGAGTGTTCGAACAAGCCGACATTACACGCCGCCGCCAGGACGATATAGGCCAGCAACACAATCAGCAGCCTTGGCAGACGGAGCCTACGCAGGCGAGCTTTCACCGTATCACCCCCCTTACCCGTCGTTGCAGGAGAACACCCAACCGAATGTTTGGTAGAAGTTGCCGATGACCAATCGCAACCCCCTGCCGGATGCCCCCCAGCCAGCCCCGCCGATTTTTGACCGCAGGGCGAGCGTATACCCTCTCGCGTCTAAGGTCAATCCAGTTGTGTAACAACAAGCGAACGGCTGTGCTTGCCGATGGCCTTGGTCTAGTGAGGGGCGATCAGTCTGGTGGCTCACCACTCGAGCCGAGCCATCGGCGAAATCAGCCTGATTCGCTTACCCTTAGTCGATCGCAGGGAGCCAGTCGAGCATGTCGACACCTGAGACTCTGTACGCGAAAAGTGGCAGGTACCACATCGCATACCAGGTCTTCGGCAACGGTCTCTTCGATCTGGTGAT
>DATEHI010000111.1:0-5254 GCA_035279665.1 Candidatus Dormiibacterota bacterium
TCCCGCGGCCGGGGCGGCGCCGACCCGCTGCCGTCGACGGTCGCCTCGCTGGCGCCCACCGACCGCCGCATCCATAGCATGCAGGGCGCCGATGCCGGCGACGCGGCCCTCGCGCTCGATGTGCTCCAGCAACGGCCGGTAGAGATCCTGTCCCTCGCGGCCGGTCATCGTCTCGATATCGCCGACCACGACCAGCAACTGCTTCGCCCGCGAGATCGCGACGTTCAGCCGCTGCGCCTTTTTCAAGAAGCCGATTCGCTCCGCCTCGTTGCTGCGCACCAGGCTGAGGATGACGACATCAGCCTCCTCACCTTCGAAGGCATCGACCGTATCGACCGCCAGCCCCGGCAGCGCCACCATCCGCAGTTCGCGCCGCAACTGGGTCACCTGGTCCTGGTACATGGCGATGACGGCGACGCGCAGTTGCTCGAGCCCGAGCCGCTGCAGGTGGCGAACCACCCGACCGACCGCCTCGATCTCGGCGCGGTTCGAAATGCTTCCCGAGCCGCCCTTCTTTTCCCGGCCGCGGATCGTCAGCCAGGTGAGGTTGCGGTTGAAGGGCCACGGCAGCGGCGAACGCAGCGCGGCCATCTCCGGCGAGTTCCGCAGCCGCCCGTCGTACGACGCCACCGACACGTAGCTGCCGATCGGTGCCGCCATTCGGTACTGCTCATCCAGCATGACGAGGTTGGTCTCGGGGAGGACGACCCAGCTCAATTCGAAAAAGCTCGCATCGCGTACCATCGACCTCGCCTCGTCGTCCTCGACCGGGAACGCCGCGGCACTTTCGTCCAGTACCGGCGGCAGCTGGCGGTGGTCGCCGACCAGCAGCCAGCGCGGAGCCAGCCGCAGCAGCGGCAGCGTTTCGGTGAAGCGGACCTTGTTCGCCTCGTCCAGGATCAGCCAGTCGAACATCTCGGCTTCCTTGCAGGCGAGCGCGATCCGGTTCACCGTGCCGAAGACCACATGGGCGTTGCGCACCCGCGGATCGTCGGTCTCGACGATGCTCGCGCGGAACTTCGGATCGACCTTCTCGGGCTCGGCGATGCGGACCATGCGCAGCGAGTCCAGGCCCTGCAGACGCTCCTGCGCGTTGTCGACGGCCGTGTTTGCGTGCGACGTCATCAGGATCCGAACGCTGGGGTCCCGCGCCACCAGCTGGCGAACCGTCTCGACGATCGAGGTTGTCTTGCCGGTCCCGGGCGGGCCCTGCACCAGCTGCATGCTCCCCGGGAAGAGGTTGACGGCGCTGCGCACCGCCTGCTGCTGGCTCGGGTTGAGGCGCTCATCGAACGGTTGCAGGTCGCCCGTGGCCGGGGGAAGCACCTCATCAGGGGCTATCAGGAGCGCCGCGACCCGGCGCAAGCTGATATCGCCCGCCGGAAAGCCATTTAAGGTTCGCTGCTGGACCTCGACGACGGCGGTGATCGGCTGCGGCCGGACGGTGCCCGGGCCGAGCACGCCTTCCTCGCGGAGCTTGACCAACCAGCGCCGTCCGCCGCCTTCGCCACGCAGCAGCGTGCCTTCACGGTCCGCTCCGTGGCCAGTGCGAATGATGACGCGGTCGCCTTCCTTGAACCCGCCCCGACGGCTGAGGACGAGCATCGCCCCGGCGCTACGGTCGCCGTTGGCGGCGCCGCAGACACTGCATTTGGCACCGGCCACCTGCAGGCTCTCGCACTTGCTGCAGACGACGCCCTCGGTCTCGACCTCGTAGGGGCGGGCATCCTGCTCGGCCTGCCAGGCGAGCCATTGCCGCTCGTGGTTGGCAAAGGCCTGGCCGGCCAGGACCAGCGGTAGCTGGGCTGCCTCTTCGAGCGCGGTCAGTTGCCGGCGGACCCAGTCCTCCTCCGGCACGTAAGAAGCGGCCTCAGCCACCGCTTCGGCGACTTCTAGCGTCAGGACATCGCCGGCATCCTTGGACGGGTCCGGATCGGGCTGAACCCGCTCCACGACGAAGGCGACGTCACGGCCGGGCAGCCCGAAGAGCTGGCCGGTCAGGCCAAAGCGCTCGATGGTGGTTTCGGTCCGCTTCTGCAGGTTGAGCGTGAAGCGCACCGGGGCGTGCTTGATATCGACGTAGCCGTCACCCTCGGTGGCTTCCGTCAGCAGACCCATGAGGGCCTCCTGGCCGAGGTGGGCGAGCAGGGTCTCGGCCTGGCTCTGCGGCGCGGCGCAGACGAGCAGGCGGACCGCGGTGATGTCAGGTGCCCGATGGGCGAACGGGGACCCCGCGACAACAGGCGGTAACCGTAAGGTCAATGGCGCTCCTTGTGGCGCATAAGATTGGGCCTGGCTTTCACAGGTGGGCCGACGGCTAGCCACCCCTTCGGCAGAGCGTCGGACAGGCGTGAGCGTCAGCCTGTCTAACCCGGCCACCAGTATAACGCCAAACTGGGGCGTTCGCCACCCGGCCGCCGTAGACAAGCTTTTGCACTAGGGTTAGAACAGGTGGCAAAAAGGGCATCCCTGAGCAAGGGTGAGCGGCGCGTGCAGCGCGCCCTGGAAGTGGCACCGGGTGCGCTCACCTGGACCATCTTGATCGCCCCGGTGGCGGCATCCTTCCTGTTCGCCCCCTACATCGCCGTGGCCATCTTCCTGGTCGACGTCTACTGGTTCATCCGGACCGCGACGGTCGTGATCGGCATTCGCGGCACCTACCGAAAGATGAAGCGGGTGATGCTGGAGGATTGGTGGCAGCGCTGCCTGGCGCTGACGGTCTCCCCGACCACGGTGGATCCGCATCGGATCGTGCACGCCGTCCTGATTCCGACCTACACCGAGCCCTACCCCATCCTTCGCGAGACGGTCAGGGCGATCGCCGAGGCCGATTACCCGGCGGAAAACAAGGTGCTGGCGATCATCACCCGGGAGAGCGACCGCCCGGGTTGGGAGAACGTCCACCGGCTCCAACAGGAGTTTGGCGGCCGCCTGCGCGCCTTCATCCATATCAAAGACCCGCTGCTGCCGGGCATCGTGGTCGGCAAGTCGGCCGCGATGGCTTATGGGGGCCCGGTGCTGCGCCGCGAGCTGGAGGCGATGGGCCTCGCCCCGAAAGACGTGATCGTCACCGACCTGGATTCGGACTTCCGCGTCCACCGTCAGTACTTCGCCTACGTGACCTATAACTACGTCCAGGACCCGAGGCGGCTCGAGTGCCTGTTCCAGCCCATCCCGATGTTCCACAACAACCTCTGGCGCGTGCCCTTTGCGGTGCGCATCATGGCAAGCGCCTGCACCCAGTGGCAGATGTTCCTCTCCTCGCGGCCCGACCGGCTGGTCGCTTTCAGCAGCTACTCGATGTCGCTCGAGCTGGTCATCACGGCCGACTACTGGGACGACGACGTCATCCCGGAGGATTCCCGCTTCTACTGGAAGTCCTTCTTTGCGACCCACGGCCGCTTGAAGATGGTCCCGGTCTTCCTCCCGATCTATGGCGACGCGCCCGAGGCCTCCGACCGAGGCATGCCGTGGGAGCGGGTCAAGACGCACGCCAACCAGTACAACCAGATCAAGCGCTGGGCCTGGGGCGTCAGTGACGTTCCCTATGCGACGGTCCGGCTGCTGCGCCACCCTGAGATCCCCCTCTGGCTGCGCGCGCGGCGCTACGGCTACATGATCTTCAACCACCTGACCTGGGCGACGCTGCCGCTGCTCTTGCTGTTTGGCGCCGCCCTGCCGCGCCTCCTGTCGGAGGACTGGAACCTGACCCTCGCCGCCGACCAGCTCGGCCTTTACGCCTTTATCCTGATCAACATCGCGTTCCTGAACATCGCCGCGCTGATCCTCGTGGAACGGCGCATCAATCCGCCGATGCCGCGCACCTGGGGGGTGCCGCATCAGATCTGGGCTTACGTGCAGCTTGGCCTCTATCCCATCGTCGGGCTGTTGTTCAGCGTCCTGCCCGCTCTGGAGGCGCAGACCCGTCTGATGCTTGGCATGTATCTCGAGTATCAGGTCACGGAGAAGGTCTCGGAGGGGACGGCGTAGCCCGGCTCAGGGCCGCTGCCTGGCATTACCAGGCATCGATCGGTGTGCTGGCCATCCTCGTCGTCGCCGCCATCTTGCGGACGTTTCGGCTGGACACCTTCCCCCCGGGTTTGTACGCGGATGTCGCGGCCAACGGGCTGGACGCGCTGGGTGTGCCAAAGCACGGCCTGCAGGTCATCTACCCCCGGGGGACCGGCAACGGCATCGAGGGCATGATCTCCTGGCTCGACGGGGTGAGCGTTGCCCTGGTGGGGGGCAAACCGATCGCCCTCTACCTGACAACGGTCGTGATCGGCCTGGTCACGCTCCCCATCCATTACCTGCTGGGAAGCCGCCTCTTCGGGCGCCGCATCGGGCTCATCAGCACCGCGCTCCTGGCCGTGTCCTTCTGGGCCGTCCACTACAGCCGGCTGGGTTACCGAACCGTCCTCGTCCCCCTCTTCCTCGACCTCTCATTCCTGGCTCTCCTCTGGGCCGTCCGGCGTGGTGGGAACTGGCGCTGGGGCCTGGCCGGCGCAGTGATCAGCCTCGGGTTCTACACCTACACGGGCTATCGGCTGGTGGTGCTCGTGCTCGCCGGATTGATCGTCATGCGGATCCGGGCCGGTCGCCCGCTGCCTGGGAGGCGGTCATCGTGGGCCGTCTACGTCGTTGCCGCTGCGCTGGTGGTGGCCCCGCTTGGGATCGCCACGCTGCTGCATCCCGATGTGCTCAATCGAGCCGCCGGCGTCTCCGTCCTGGGCGGTGGGCCGATCCTGGGCTTACCCTTGCGGCTTGCCGATCACGCGTGGCGAACACTCGCTGTCTTCAACCTCTGGGGCGACCCCGAACGCCAGTACAACGTCCCGCATCTGCCGCTCTTCGACCCCCTGGTGGGCGTCGCCTTCCTGGCCGGTATCGTGGTGGCCGTCAAGCGATGGCGAGAGAGCCGCTACGCGCTGCTGCTGCTCTGGCTGGGCGTGTTCACCCTGGTGGTCGGGTTATCGGATCGCACCCCGCACATGCTGCGCGGCAGCGGGCTGGTTCCGGCGGCCTACCTGCTTGCGGCGGTTGGCCTGGACGCGGTTCTCCACAGGGCGTGGCCCCGGCGGGCGGCGCTGGCGGCCGCGGCCGTCTGGGGGATCAGCCTCGCCTGGACGGCCATCTTCTACTTTGCGGTTTACCCGACCGTGCCCGGTCTGTATATCGAGTGGATGGGCGATCGGGTCGACGTCGGGCGATTCATGGACGCCACGGAATGGAATGGTCGCCAACTCTACGTCGC
>DATEHI010000112.1:0-43534 GCA_035279665.1 Candidatus Dormiibacterota bacterium
GCCGGCACCTGGAGACGAAGCAGATCCCGGGAGAGAGCGGCCACTACTACGGCGCATGTCAGCTTGGCGACGCGAAGGGTCGCCAGGAATGGGTCCAGAGGATCGGTCCTGAGCGGATTCGCCACATCCAGAAGCTACGCGCGGAGATCATGCCGCTGGCGCAGGGCTTGGTCGACGATCTGGCCTCTCTCAAAGGTCGCCACGCGGAGGCCTCCCGATCAAACGGTGACGCGACGGAGATTCTGACCCTCATGCGAGAGCGCGGACGGCGCTACCTTCAGGAATTCGAGGCCTTCCTGAGCGAGCGCCAGGACCTTCTTCAATTAGCCGGGATGCCGCTTGCGGCGGTTATGCAACTGGGTCGACAGTGGGTCGACGAATTTGTCTCCGAGACCTGGAGCCGCTCGCGATCAGTCCCCTTGCTTCCCGATGAGCTAGTCGCATCGCTTCCCGATTCCGTCAAGGTGTTCTACGCACCGGTCTAGAGCTGGGCGAACGTAGCCGCCGCCGACCGCCTATTGCGAAAAACTTACCGGACCGCGACTCGATTTCAGACCCTGACCTAAGAAGCGCTTCGGGTCGCCCGCGTCAGCAGTTCGTTCCCGGCCTGCGCCGCGGTCCCCACGGCGGCATCGACACTCCTATGCTCACAGTGACGAGGCTCATTGACAAAGGAGGGGATCATGGGCAAAACGGAAGTCGATGCCGTCGTCGATCACGTGCACGCCCGGCGGAGCGCCGGGCGGAGAGGGGGTTCAAGGAGGGAACAGTTGAGACGTACCCGCGTTACCTTGCTGGCGATGCTCGCCCTCGTGGGTGCCATGATCGCGAGCGCCGTGCAGGCCGGCGCCTCCGGCGGCCCTGAGACGGGCGCCATCGACGGCGCCAACTTCATCATCGAGATGCCGAGCGTGCCCTGGAACGGGACACTCGTGCTCTACAGCCACGGCTATGTGACCCCTGGCAGCCCACTCGTCGCGCGGGACGCCGGCGATCCAGCAACGGGGGGCTGGCTGCTCGCCAACGGGTACGCGATAGCCGGGTCCTCCTATAGCCAGAACGGGTGGGCTCTCCAGCAGGCGTTCCACGATCAGATCGCGCTGCTCGACCACTTCAGGTCCGAGCATCCGGCCCTCAAGCGCACCATCGCCTGGGGGCACTCCCTTGGCGGGATGATCACGGCCGGCCTGGTCCAGCTCTTCCCCCAACGATTCGTGGGTGCCATTCCGATGTGCGGGGTGGTGGCCGGGGGGCCTGGGGTCTGGAACTCGGGCCTCGACGCTGAATTCGTTTTCAAGACGTTGCTGGCACCGACCTCAGCGCTGCAGCTCGTGAACATCACCAACCAGGGCTTCGGTCCAGGCAGCAACTTCCAACTTGCCGAGGGCATCCTTGCGGGCGCCCAGGGCACGGCGGCCGGGCGGGCGAGGCTGGCGCTGGTGGCCGCGGTCGCCGACACTCCCGGCTGGTTCACGACCGGCTCGCCGCAGCCGGCGCAAAGCGACTTCGCGAGCCGCGAGAAGAACCAGTTCCTCTGGGACCAGCAGGTCACCTTCCCCTTCTCCTTCGCGCTCCGCGCCGAGCTCGAGAGCCGGGCCGGGGGCAACCCCTCCTGGAACACCGGCGTCGACTACGAGAAGCTCCTCGACCATTCGATCAACAAAGACGAGGTGCGGGCCCTCTATCAGCAGGCCGGCCTTAGCCTGGACGCCGACCTCGACACCCTCGCCGCGACTCCAAGGGTGGCCGCCAGGCCGACCGCGCTCCGCTACCTCGAAAAGTACATCGTCTACAACGGTGACCTCGACATGCCGGTCCTGACGATGCACACCATCGGCGACGGCCTGGTCCTGCCGCAGGATGAGCAGGCCTACGCCAGCGTCGTCCGCTCGGATGGGGACCAGTCCCTCCTCCGCCAGGTCTTCGTGAGCCGCGCGGGGCACTGCGCCTTCACGCCGGGCGAGACGGTCGCCGCCTTCCGGACCCTGATCGGAAGGCTCAAGACCGGGCATTGGGGCGATTCGACGTCCCCCGCCGGACTGAACGCCATCGCCACCGGCCTCGGGGCGGCGTTCAACCCGCTGCCCGCAGCGTTCGTGAACTTCCGCCCCTCGCAGTTCCTGCGTCCGTTCGACGTGCGAAACCTCGACGAGGGCGGCGACCACCAAGATTCGTAAAGCGCCGGAAGCGGGGCCGGGCTTTAGGGCTCGGCCCCGGGGTCGACGTGATTGTTGACTTTGTTGACTTGTACGCTTGACTTTCGCGATTCGAATGCTGGATAATCGCCGCCAATGCTCGCGCGTGGACTTCAGCGTCCGCCCTGCTCCTGTAACTAGGCTCGACCGGCGCTAGCCGGCGGGCCACCCTCTGGTCGCGAGCCACTTTCCCGATCAATCTGTCACCCCTGTGTGGAGCAAGTAAAGGAGCATTTCCATGTCCCGTTTCGACCAGGTCGCTACCCCACACCGAACCGTCGCCACTGCTGACTGGCTGCCACCGTCCGCGGACATTTCCACCGACGAGTTGCGCGAGCGCCTGTCCGATCCCGATCTGACGATTGTCGATGTGCGCCCGCTGGCGGCCTACAACGGATGGCGACTCCAGGGCGAGGCGCGCGGCGGTCACATCCCGGGCGCGGTTGCGTTTCCGGTTGATTGGTTTCGGACGGTGGAGAGCGCCGAACTCGCGCGGTTGCTGCACGCAAAAGGCATCGTGCCGCCTCGCGACGTGGTCCTCTACGGCTATGCGTCGAACGACGTCCAGGCGTTCAACCGCGAGCTCATTGGACCGGGTGCGACCGTACGGGTCTACCGGGATGGCTGGACAGCGTGGGCGGCCGACACGGCCTTGCCGGTCGGGCGGCTTGCCAACTTCGAGCGTCTGGTCCACCCGCAATGGCTCCGCCGGCTGCTCGCCGGCGATCGACCGGAGGCCGCTCCCCGACAACGGTTCTTGCTCTTCCACGTGAACTTCAGCGTCCCCGAGGAGTACGAGGAGGATCATCTTCCGGGAGCGCTGTATCTCGACACCAACCTGCTCGAACGTGCTCTCGACTGGAATCGCCGCCCGGTGGAGCAGATCGACGCCGCCCTGCGCGGCCTCGGGATCACGCATGACACGACGGTGATTCTCTACGGCCGTGATACGGAGGGAAACGCTAACGAAAAGTGGCCGGGACGACGCGCCGGACAAATCGCCGCTTGCCGTGCCGCCTTGCTCCTCCGCTATGCCGGGGTGTCTGATGTCCGCGTCCTCGATGGTGGTTATGACGCCTGGGTCCGCGGCGGGAATCCAGTCGAAACCATCGGGCGCAAGCCCACTCCCGTCGCCTCATTCGGCGTCTCCATCCCGCGGCATCCCGAAGTGATGGTCGACATTGAAGAGGCGAAGGAGATCCTCTCGGACGCCGACAATGCCGCCCTCGTGAGTGTCCGCAGCTGGAAGGAGCACATCGGCCTGGTGAGCGGCTACAACTACATCGTCCCCGCCGGTCGGATCGCTGGTGACGTGTGGGGCAATTGCGGGTCGGATGCGTACCACATGCAGCATTACCGCACCGTCGACAACACCATGCGACCGTACCCCGAGATCGCCGCCGGCTGGCGCGCGGCGGGCATAAATCAGAGTAAGCGGATCGCCTTCTATTGCGGTACCGGTTGGCGTGCCAGTGAAACCTGGTTCTACGCCGACCTCATGGGTTGGCCCCGGATCGCGGTTTACGACGGTGGCTGGCTCGAATGGAGCAAGGATCCCGCCAACAATCCGATCGAGCTGGGCGAAGCGGAGGAGGCCGAAGCGGGCGCGGCGTAGCCATTGGAGACGAATGGCGAGGCGGGAGTCTAACCGTAAACTGAGAATGGAGGCGACTGCGGGATTCGAACCCGCGATGAGGTTTGCAGGCCTCTGCCTATCGTTCACCAGAGAGGGACGGCGGCTGATCTCAGACGGTGCCCGTTGCCGCGCCAGCAGTTTTCTTTCCGGGGGCGGTTGTTCTTCCCGTGGCTTCTCCAGTGACGCCGCCGGAGCCGATCCAGAACACTGAGCTGGCCGGTATGCCGACGTTCCAAGTGCCCTCGCCGGGGCCTACCCTTGGCATGCTCATCTTTCGCGTCGGGTCGGCCGACGAGCAGCTTTCGCACGCGGGCATCACGCACCTCGTGGAGCACCTTGCCCTCTATCGGATGGCGTCGCAGCCAACGGCATTTTCCTACAACGCCGCCGTCGAGCAGCTCAGCACGGCGTTCTGGGCTCGTGGCACCCCGGACGAGGTCGGCGACTATCTCAGCCGAGTGTGCACGGCGCTCCAGGATCTGCCGCTCGAACGGTTGCCCGACGAGGTACGCGTGCTCCAGGCGGAGCGGGCAGATTCGGCGCCCCTCGTCGATCGTATGCTTGCCGTTCGCTTTGGTGCCATCACCTACGGCTTACGCGCGTATCCAGAGCTCGGTTTGGGCGCCGTCGATGGCAACGCGGTCAGGGAATGGTCGCGACGCTGGTTCGTACGGCGCAATTGCGCACTGGCATTCGTGGGCGAGATGCCAGGTGAGTTGAGTCTCGAACTCCCCGAGGGAGATTCGCCCGCCTCGGTACCGTCGAGTGGGCGAAAATTGCGACTCCCAGGCTGGAAGGCGATCGGTGAGGGCGCGATCGCGGTCACAGCCATCGGGCCGCGATCCACCGAGGCTTTCGTTGCTCTGGCTTGCGCGCAGCGCAGCCTTTCCGACCGCCTGCGACGCGATCAGGGTATGGCCTACGCGGTCAAGGCCGTCATTGAGCCACTCTATGGCAGTCTCGCCCACGTGGCACTCTGGACCTCCACCGCAACTGAGGATTCGGAGGAAGGCCTGACCAGCTTCACCGATACGCTCCTCCGTCTCCTCGCGGAGGGGCCCGACGCCGCCTTACTCGATGCGGTCAAGGAGGCTCGGCGTCGTAGCATTGCCGATGCCGATCAGGCGCCGGCTCGGCTGGCCCAACGTGCGCTGGACCATTTGACGGAAGTGCCAGCCGTTTCGGACCAGACGCAGATGCAGGAGATCGACGCCATCACGGTGGAACGGATCGCCGCCGTTTCCTCCGAGTGGTCGCGCACGGCGATTCTCTTCACGCCGGACGCGACGAAGCCAGCCTGTGACACCATGACGCTGCGCGCGCTTCCGATCTGGTCTGAGCGCCGTCTACATGGTCGGCGATTTGTACGCGCGACTTCGCAGCGACTGGGGGCGCAGCAGGTCTACGCCAGCGCAGAAGGCGTGATGGCCGTCACGGACGCGGAACGCGTTCTCACGATACCGTTCGACGAATGCGTCGCCATGGTGGTTCCGTCTCCAAAAGACCGAGTCCTCTATGGCGCCGACAGCACGTTCTTGTTCCTTCATGCCGAAGACTGGCGCGACTGGACCGGTCTCGCCAGAATGATCGACCAGGGCGTGCCCTCCAGTCGGCAGATCGTGACGCCGGATTGGGATCACCCCGAACCTGCGCAGCGCCGATGGTACCAGGCCAGGTGGTCGCTGACGCCGACGTGGCGAGGCCTGGTCGTCTTCTTTCAGTTCAGCGCCGCCCTGGTGATGATTTACTTCCTGTTCTTCGGGCTTACCGCTTCATTACCTCATGCTCGCGCCCAATGGTTGCCCGTGGTGGTGTTCACCGCCCTTCTCGTCGTCATTCCAGCTCTGCTGTTTCGGAGGTAACCCTTGGACTATTTCGTCCCATTGATGACAGTCAATCTCGTTCTCAGCCTCGTGGCGTTTCCTCTTCGCATGCGCGCAATGCGCGGCAGCATCCTTCGCCCGCGGGTCGTCCAGGTCATCACCTGGCTGGCGATATTGTCGTGGGTCCCGACCGTGATTCTCCTCTGGATCGCGTATGAAACCCTCCATCCCGGTCTTGGCCCCTTCGTGCTGCTGGCCGCAGGTGGCTGGGTGGCGCTCTGGTCCATACCATTTATGCGTGGCCTCAGATACCGCGCCAGCATTACGATCCGCCGCCCGCCTGAGGAGGTCTTCGACTTCATGACTGATCCCTCGAAGTGGTCCCGCTTTACGCGCACCCTCGTGGCGCAGCAACTCGACGCCGGACCCATGAAGGTGGGCTCGATCATCGCGTCAACGGCGTTCGTCGGCGGGCAATCGCTCGATGGTCGTGAGGTTGTCATCGAGTATCAGCGGCCATCGACATTTGCGCTACAACTGCGGGGAGTCTCGGAGGTTCTGACGGAGCGTACATCGATCACCAGGTCGGATGGTGGAGTGACGGTCAGCGTGACATTTCACACGACCGGATCCTTCAGTGCGGCTCTCATGGGGGCACGGCTCAACAAATGGAGCCTGCAGAAGCTCATGCGCAAAACGAAAGAAGGTGAGTTGGGGCGGTTGAAGGAAATACTCGAAGTAGAGGACGCGGCATAAGACTCATTTCGTCAGTCCGGCCACGAGATTATGCCGCGCTGAGTTGACAGCTGCCTGTCAAGCTCGCTGACGAACTGACCCGTTGGCTCGAGTCAACCGTAGTTCGCCAGAGTCCAGCGGGGTTGCCGTCAGGGTTGCCGTCAATCAGGCAGGTGATGGCGGAAGCAACGGTCGAATCGTATTCAAAATGCTGGAGGCGAGTGCGGGATTCGAACCCGCGGTGGAGGTTTTGCAGACCTCTGCCTTACCACTTGGCTAACTCGCCGTCGCCGCAGCCAATCGCATAGTTTAGTTCGCCAGCCCCTGCCCGTCCGGCTATCAACAAATTTGTCACCCGATCGGCCGGGCTCACTGGCTCGGCGGGCAGATAATCACCCGACGTGCGGAGGTCCTGGCTTCCCCTCGCGCCCCTGATCGCGATCAGCTCACTGGCGGCCGCCTGCGCACCCAGCCCCGGCGTGATCAGCCCGCCGTTGGGGAGCACCATCACCGTCGGGGCGGTCCTCTCGCTCACCGGCAGCCAGGCGAGCAGCGGCCAGATGGCGAAAGAGGGCTACCTCTATTGCCAGGACTGGATCAACAACAAAGGCGGCGTCAGCCTCAAGGGGGTCGGCCACCGGCTGAGCCTCGACATCGCCGACGATCAGAGCCGGCCCTCGATCGCAGCGGCGACCACGGAGCACCTGATCTCGGATAACCACGAAACCATGCTGCTCGGGCCCTCGAATGACGCCACCACCAGCCGCGCAGCGCCCGTCGCCGAACAGCACCAGGTACCGATGGTCAGCAGCGGCGCCTCCTCGGACGGGGTCTTCAACAACCACTACCACTATCTATTCAGTGTGCTGGCGCCGGACAGCCGGCAGCTGCAGGGCGTGGTCGATATGGCGCTGGCGCAGGATCCGAAACCGCAAACGGTGGCCATTCTGTACGCCAGCGATAGCCTCTCGGCCGAGGTCGCGGCCGCCACCGCCGCATACGCGACGGCGAAGGGCCTCGCGGTCGTGTATGGCGCCCCCTATCCCTCGGGGGTCAACGATGTCAGCGCGCAACTGGGGGCGGCCAACGGGGCCGGCGCCGAGCTCATCCTCGAGGTCGGCCACCCGGGCGAGAGCGTGCGCACCGTCCAGCAGGCCCAGTCGATGAATATCCAGCCCAAGCTACTGGGGTTCAGCGATGGACCCGGCACGGGACGCTTCATTGCCGATCTCCACAAGGCGGCGAATTTCGCCGTCGGCGCGACGCAATGGGCACCGGCCGCGCGCAACCCGATCAGCTATTTCCTTGACAGCTTCCACTACGCCCTGGCGTTCGCACTGCAGTTCGGGCACATGCCCGACGAGCATGCTGGCGCGGCGACGGCCGCCTGCCTGACGCTCGAAGTCGCGATCGAGCGCGCCGCCTCGACCGATCCGGCAAAGGTTCGCGACGCGCTCGCCGCCACGGACCTCAATACCTTTTTCGGCCAAATCAAGTTCGACGACCGCGGGGCGAATGCCGTCAAGCCGATTTACGTTCAGCAGGTTCAGTCCGGCTTCGCCGTCCTCGTCTGGCCGCCCGATGTCGCCAGTGCCCGACCTCGCTACCCGGATCCGGGCTGGGCGAAGCGCTAGACCCCGTCCGCGATCGGCACCGCTAGCCGGTACGCGACATGGGGCTGCGGGAACCCCTTCAGGGTCAGAGAGTCTTGAATCGTGCTGACCATCTGCTCTTCGAGCCAGTGCCGCGCTCGACGATACGCCTCCTCGCTGAGAATGACCTCTCCCGGTTCGGCCTGAGACTGCAGTCGCGCGGCGAGGTTGATCGTTTCACCCACGGCGGTTAACGGCGATCCCTCACTGAGCTGTCCCACCACGGCCGGCCCGACGGCGACGCCGACGCCGACCGGCAGGCCGATGAAGCCCGCCTTGTCGCGGATGGCCAGCGCGGCATCCACCGCCTGGATGCAGTGGTCGAGCTTGGCCCCGGTGACGTTGAAGATGGCCAGCACCGCATCGCCGGCATATCGATCCACCAACCCCTGGTGCCGGTGGATCTCCTGCTCGGCCCATCGGTAGAAGGTCGCGATCCGGTCGGCAAGCTCGTGCGGCGGCTCCTGGACCGTAATCGCCGTGAATCCGCGAATGTCGATCGACATGACGGTCACCAGTCGCTCCGTCGGTTGGCGTCCTTCACCGTCGACCTCGGCGGCCGGGGCCTCGGTGGGCGGACTGGGTACCAGGTGTGGAACCGCCACCCCGAGCTGAGCCAGCCCGTGCGCGGCGAGGCGAGCCTCTAGCAGATGACCCCGTTCGCGGGCCGCCAGTAAGACGATGCGTAACTCGCGTTCCGCACCCTCGCGATCGCCTGACGCGACCAACGCCGCGGCAAACGCCCGTCGCGTCGGCCACTCCTCATCGGCAAACTCCGCGCCATCGAGCGCCGCAACGGCCTCACCAAGATTTTCGCGCGCACCAGCAAGATCTCCCTCCGCCAGCGCTAGACGTCCGCGGGCGCGCAACAGCAGGGGGTGCCGGCCGAAGACGTCAGTGTGGGCGATGGCGAGCAGCCGTCGTGCCGCGGGGACGTCGTCGGCGCGCAGAAGGGCGTCGACAGCGTGACCGAGCAGATAGATTTCGGTGTTTCGAACCGGGTCCGCCTCAACCATGCGCACCACCTGTTGCGCCAGCTCCTGGGCGGCCGCGACATTTCCCCCGACCAGATGAAGCCACATGCTCTCGTAGATGAATCCCATCACTTCCTGCGTTTCAGCGGTGGCGGGCTTCGCCGGAAGCACCCGCCAGGCTTCGTCGAGCTGGTCGAGGGCGGCGAGCGCGTGGGCGAGGACAAGCCGCATCCGGTGCGCGAACAGCGTCTCCTCGACCTCCTCAGCGCGAGGCACAGCGGCCTCGAGCAAACGGCGGGCCCGGGCCGGTTCACCGCGTGCTCGCATGGCCAGGAACCCTTCGGCCTCGAGGAGTCCGGTATCACGCGACCGCAGCGGGCCCAACATCTCCTGCAACCAGCCCAGTCGCTCGAGCGCCTGGTGCCCTCGCGCGTGGTGAAGCTGATCGCCGATCGCGTTGTAGAGCGCCACAGCGGCGATCCAGTCGTAGCCGGCGGCGACGGCCTCGCGGTAGCTCTGGTCGAGCCAGCGCAGACCTTCATCCGCCTGACCCATGGGTTGAAGGTTCGTCCCAATATAGTTGTACGCATGAATCCTGGGTGCATCGGCCCCGACGGCGGTTGCGATCCGAACCGCTTCTCTCGACAGGTGCAGTGCGATCTCGTGTTCCTTGTCGAAGGTATGGAGGCTGGCCAGGCGAACATACGCATAGGCTAGGTCTTCACTCGGACCGTGCGGCTCGAGCGCGGCACGTGCGGCCTCGAACTCCTGCCGAGCGAGGTCTGGTCGCGAGCGCATCCAATGACAGCGCCCGAGCCAGATGCGGTAGCCCGCAGCCGCACGGGCGTCGCCGCATTGATCGAGAATCGCGATCCCTTCAGCCAAATAGCCCTGGGCTTGACGGGTCTCACCCGAGAAGAACTGCACCTTCCCCAGACGGCTCAAGAGCTCGCCCCGCAGGCAGCGGTCGCTCGTGTGGTCGAGCAGCCGCTCGTAGAGGTGAACCGCCTCGCGGTAACCTTTCCGCCCTTCCGCGTCGGTCGCCGCTCGCAGGGCCACCGGGATCGCCTCCTGCCAGCGCGCCGAGGCCATCAGGTGGGCGGCCAGTTCCATGGCGTTGGCGCCAGGTTCCTCGCGTAGCTGATCAGCGGCCCGTGCGTGTAGCCGCTCGCGCTCGGGCGCGATCATGTCATCGAGAATGGCCTCACGAGTCAAGGCATGGCGGAAGTAGTAACCGCCATCCGGCTCCTCAAGCGCGAGCTGCTGCTCGACAAAGGCGCGCAGTGCGGCTCGCACGGTGGCCTCGGACTCTCCAGAGATGCCGACGAGCATCCGGTAGTCGAAGCAACGCCCCAATACGGCGGCGGCCCGAAGAATGCTGGCCTGCTGCTCCTCGAGCCGTTCGACCCGAAGGAGGATCGTCTCTTTGACGGTCGCCGGTAGCTTGAGGTGGCCGATCGCCTTCCGGTCCCACCCCTGTGCCGTCTTGAAGATGTCACCCTGGTCGAGGGCCGCCTTCAGGAACTCTTCGAGGACGAACGGGTTGCCTTCGGTGCGGGCAAAGAGGAAATCGCGGAGCTCTTCTTCAACCGGTGCTGCGTCAAAGATCGCGCTCGTCATCCTGGCAACCCCGGCCCGATCGAGCGGCGGCAGAGGGACGATCTCGATGGTGCCCGCACGCTGCCACGCCTGAACAAGCTGCTGAAGCGGGTGGCGCCGATGGAGTTCGTCACTGCGATAGGTCCCGAGGATGAGGATTCGCGAGCGGCGAACGCGTCGGGCGAGGTAGTCAAGCAGTTCGCGGGTGGAAGCGTCGGCCCAATGGAGGTCTTCCAGGATCAGCAGGAGCCCGCGCTGCTCGGCCGCAATTTGCAGCAGGGTGAGGAGGGCCTCATAGAGCCGCATTCGCGCCTGCCCGGGGTCTCCGATTTCGACCGGCCAGGAGGGTTCGAGCTGGGGAAAGAGGTGCCCCAACTGGCGGCGGGTCGCGGGACCGAGTCGAGTCTTGATGCGCTCGCCATCAGGGCTTGCCAGATAATTGCCGATTCCCTCGACGAATGGCAAATAGGGCAGCGTCAGATCGGCTTCGGAGCACGACCCGCTCACGACCATGGTGCCTGCGCGAGCTGCCCTAACCCGCAGGGCATTGACGAGGCGTGTCTTACCGACACCCGCCTCGCCGGCGATCATCACCAATTGCCCTCGGCCTCGGTTCGACGCGATGAGGGCATCCTCGAGGAGCTCCAACTCGCGCTCGCGACCTACGAGGACGGGGCAAAGCGCCCGTTCCATGGCCACTCATCTTAATTGCGTAACGGGGCGAATCAGGCTTTCGAATCGAAAGTCGGATCGCCGTTGGCGTTCATTTCTCGTTCCAGCTGGGCCAGGCCCATTGGTCCGAGGTTGAGCGCTCGCGTATGGAAGGTCTTCAGGTCAAAACTCTGGCCCGCGCGCCGGCGTGCCCGCTCTCGAACGGCGAGCCAGGCTCGCTCCCCCACCTTGTAACAAATCGCCTGTCCCGGCCAGCCCAGGTAGCGATCGACCTCGCTGCGCAGGAAGTCGGCCGACTCATGAGCATGCTCGATGGCGAATGGCAGCATCAGCTCCGGCGCCCACGTTTCAGCCGGGTGGTAGCCCTCGTTCGAAGGGATCTGGAGTCCGACGTGCACCCCGATGTCCACGATGACACGCATGGCCCGAAAGGCCTGTGCGCGCAGCATCCCCAACTCGTAGTCCGGGTTCTGCAGGTAGCCCAACTCTCCCATCAAGCGCTCGGCGTACAGGGCCCAGCCCTCGGAGTAGCCAGGAACGAATGCCGCAAGGCGCTGGAAACGGTTGAGCGATCCGGCCATGTAGACCAGCTGCGCCAGCTGAAGATGGTGGCCCGGGACGCCCTCGTGGTAGGCGGTCGAGACTTCGCCCCACAGGGGGAACCGCGTCTTTCCCATGGTGGGATACCAGGTCCTACCCGGCCGCTTGAAGTCTTCTGACGGCCGCGTGTAATACATGGCCGCCGCGCCGCCGGGCGGCGCGATCATGGCCTCGACGCGCTTGACAGGCTCCGCGATATCGAAGTGGGTGGCATCCAGCTCGGCGATCGTGCGATCCATCAGCCCCTGCAGCCAGGTGCGGAATGTGTCGACGCCGTCGATGGACCGCGCCGGGTCGGTCTCCAACAGGTGGACCACCGCATGCAACGGTTCGCCGGGCAGGATCCGGCCCGCCACGGCGGCCATCCGCTCCTCGATCCGATGAAGCTCCTCCCAACCCCAGCGATATGTCTCTTCCAGGTCGATGGCGGTTCCCAGAAACGCCCGCGCCCAGAGCTGGTAGCGTTCCGACCCGACGGCATCGCGCTCGGCCGCTCGCGGCGCGTACTCCTCGAGCAGAAAGCGCGTGGCGCGCGCGTACGCGTCCGAGGCGCGACGTGCGGCCATGCTCAGCCGGCGCTGGAGCGACGAGTTTGGCGCGCCGACGCCGTCGTACTTGGAGGCCAGCGTCTGAAAGAATGGCGCCGTTTTCTTCTGTCCACTCCAGGTTGCGCCCTGATCGGCGCAGGCGAGCGCCTGGCGTCGTGCGGCCACGATCTTGCGGCTTTGGCCCTCGCGCAGGGCGGCCTCGAAGCTGGCCAGCGCCTGAGGCACCCGCTCCATGCGAGTCGCGATGAGTTGCCAGTCCGCCTCGGTCGCGCCAGCCATCAGATCGAAGACCTGGCGGATGCTCTGAAACGGACTGCCGATGATCCGCAGATCTCGGAGGCGCTCGCCCGCGTCGGCCTGGTCGATGGCGACCTGCAACCGCTCGCGCATGCCCTCCGACGCGATCCGGTCGTGCCCTGCGGCGGGGCGAAGTCCCGACAGTTGGTGAAGCGTCGCTCGGTCGAGCGCGGTGCGGGCCGCCTGGCCGTCCGGCGAGAAGTCGGTCATTTCGGCGTCGTAACCCGTCACGCCGCGCGATGTGGCGAGGATCGGGTCCAGCGCGGACGACTCATCGACGTAACGACTCGCCAGCCGGTCAACAGCGGAGACCGAGTCGGATTTATTGATGGGCGAGCAACTGCGCGAGGTGAGCCATCACCCGCACGCCAGAACCGGTCGGTCCCCTTGGCACGGTCTTCAACTCCGACGCATTCTGCCAGGCGCTTCCGGCGATATCGAGGTGCACCCACGGGCGGCCGTCGACGAACTCTCGAAGGAAGAGGGCCGCCGTGGTCGCCCCGGCCCAGGGCACGGTTGAGTTCTTGATGTCGGCGATTTCGCTGTCGATCAGTCCGTCGTAATCCGCCCAGGTGGGCAGCTCCCACAGGCGCTCGCCAGCAAGGTCACCCGCTCGGCGCACGAGGTCCATCAAGGCTCGATTGTTGCCGAAGGCGCCGATGGCCAGCGGACCCAGGGTGCGGGCGATCGACCCGGTCAGCGTGGCAATGTCGACGATGTGGGTCGCCCCCTCGTTGACGGCGTAGGTGATGCCATCAGAAAGAATGAGGCGTCCTTCGGCATCGGTGTTGATGATTTCGATCGTCTTGCCGCCCGAGCCGGTCACCACGTCGCCCGGCTTGATCGCTTTGCCTGATGGCATGTTCTCGGTTGTCGGCACGATGCCGATCACGTTGATCTTTGGCTTCAGCTCGGCGATCGCCAGCATGGCCCCGACCACCGCCGCGCCGCCACCCATGTCCGATTTCATCATCTCCATGTTCTGGGCCGGCTTAATCGAGATGCCGCCGCTGTCGAAGGTGATCCCCTTGCCAACCAGCGCGAGCATGGGCCCGCCTTTCCGGCCGGCATTGTGGCGGAGCACCATCATCTTGGCCGGCTCGTCCGAGCCACGCGCCACCGCCAGCAGGGCGCCCATCTTGAGCCGTCGCATGTCATCGGCCTCGAGCACCTTGAGATCGAGGCCCGTGCCCTTGACGGCCTCCTTGACCTTTTCGACAAAGACGGTTGGGGTGAATGCATTGGCGGGCGCGTTGACCCACCCACGAATCCGGTTCGTCGCCTCGGCGAGGACCAGCCCGTCCTTGACCGCCGCCACCGCGCTCTTTTCCCCGTCGAGGCCGATGAGGCTGAGCGCGTCGATCTGGGTGACCGCCTGCTCCTGCCGCGTCTTCAGAGCGCCGGAGTCGAAGTTACTAAGTCCGATGCCCTCCGTGGCGGCTCTGGCCAGGTCAGCAGGGCCGGCGGTCGTCGCGACGGTGCTGGGCAGAATGACGACGACGCGGCGATGCCCACGCTTGCGGAGGACACGACCGGCGGACTGCAGCGCGTTGCGGAGCCGCACCAGGTCAAGCTCCTCCGGCTTGCCCAATCCGACAAGGACGGTCCACTTGCTGGGCGCGTTGCCGAGGTTGTGAATGGGTACGAGCTCCATGAACTTGCCCCGGAACTCTCGGTCCGTGAGCAGCTGCGCGATGGCGCCCTTGAGCTTCTTGTCGAGGGCGACAGCCTCGGGGGGCACCTGCGACTGCCCTTCAAAGATCGGCAGGATGAGCGCGTCCGCCTCTGCCTTATCAGGGACAGTGTTCAGCAGCCGAGCCTGCATGTATCCTCCTGTGCCCTCCCCAAACCGCACCGTATTCTACGGGAGGAGCCGGCGCACGTCCGCCGGCTCACTCACGCCCCGCGTTCCCAGTCGTCAGACGGTGGTGGAGGCGATGTCCCCGCGATTCCCGCCCAGGTCCGGCGAGGCGTTGATCCAGATGTGCGATTTGAGGCCCTGGCGGGGGGCGAAATAGCCGAAGAAGAAGGAGCATGACCCGCCGCCATCGACGCACGTGTACTTGGCGGATGGTCCGAAGACCGCCAGCACAAATCCGCTGGTCGTGTCGCAAGCACCTGGTGTGGCGCGACAACCGTTGGGATTGTAGGTCCCGCCAGTCACCGTTCCGTTGAGGAAGCCGCCGAACTGTCCCTTGACCCCAGCAGCCACGAGTGACCCGTTGTACGTGCCGCTGTTGCACGAATTCGGGCTCGGGCCGGCAATGGTGACAAAGTGTCCGTTGCTAAAGGTTTCGACCAGCCTGAACGTGCCATCCGAGTTCTCGTGCACCGCAAAGTTGCGGGTAAACGTATCCAGCGCCCAATCCGGGCCGCACGTCCCCGAATCCCCGGACGCGCCGGCGAACGGTCCGAAATGCTGGCCCCCTTCGCCCTCATCGGCTGCAGCCGCCATCGGCACCAGTGCCAATGCGAGGGCAGCCATCGAGACCATCAGCAATCGCTTCATTCCAACCTCCCCAAGAACATGCGCGAAGCGGTTAAGACCCGGTAAGTCTAAGAGGGGCGGCGGCTTCGTTTCAAGTCAAACGCGTTTCCGTGCCTGTCGCTCCCGGAAGCGGCGCTCCATCTCGACGAGGTCGGCGTCCGTGTACCGGAAGCGCCCCAACTCGTCCTGGCGGCTCGCCGTGGCGATGCCAAGGCGGATCCAGGTCGCAATCGTTGCCGGTGACACGCCGAGTTTGGCCGCGGCCTCGGTGATCGAGTAGAGGCGCTCCTCCGCCATTGCCCGAAGGACTATCGAGCGCCGGCAGGCTGCCGCAAACCAGCGAGCGTCTTTCCCGCGAGTTCGATCGCCTCGGGATCCTCCATGTGCGGCACGTTAAAGATCAGGCCGTCCAGTCCCGCATCGAGGAGTTTCTGGGCTTGCTCGGCGACGCGGTCGGGGCCGCCGACCATGAGCATGCTGCGGACCCGGTCCTGATCGATCCCCGGCCGGTTGAGGAGGTGAGCGAGGAGGCGCTCGGCTTCCCGTTCGGTGGAGCGAATGACAAGGGTTCCGAGCCGGGTCTTGACGATCGTGCCGGGATCACGACCAACCGTCTCGCAATGCCGCTCTAGCACGCCCATCTTGTGCCGCACCGTCGCGACGTCGCCAAAGATGTTGCACATGTCGGCGTACTGCGCGACCAGTTTGAGAGTTCGTTGCTCACCGCCCCCGCCGATCATGATCGGCGGACCGTTGGGCTGGATCGGTCGAGGAAAGTTGAGCGCGCCTCCGATGCGGTAGTAGCGGCCCTCGAAGGTTGGCGCCTCCTCGCGAAACATCGCGCGGCAAATTTGGAGCGCCTCCTCGAGGCGGCTGATGCGTTCCCCAACCGGCGGGAACTCATAGCCATAGCCTCGATGCTCATCCTCGTTCCAGGCCGCGCCTAGTCCAAGGATCGCCCGTCCCGACGAGACGATGTCGAGCGTCGTTACGGCTTTTGCGAGGAAGGCGGGGTTGCGGTAGGTCACGCCTGTGACCAGGGTGCCGAGGCGGATTTTTTTGGTTCTGGCCGCAATCCCCGACAGAACCGTGTAACCCTCGAGCATGGGATCGGTCCGGGGCCCGATGCTGGGGAGCTGGTAGAAGTGATCCATCACCCATACGGAGTCGAAGCCGGCGCGCTCCGCGCTATTGGCGAGCATCGCGACATGGTCGAACAGCTTGTCATTGCTCACACCCGGGAACGTGTAATTCGGAATCTGAAATCCCAACAACTTCATCGCGCACCTCCTGTCGGTACCATAGCTCATGTATGGAAGCCCTCCGTCCGCCGGTGCGATGCCCACACTGCAACGGCCAGCCCAATTGGCAGGAGGTGCGCCAGCCCTATCTCGATGAGGACCCACCGGGGCGGTTGGGCGTTCACCCCTTGATCGGCTGGCGGTGCACCATCCGCCCGTACTTTCTGGCCGTCTCGCAGTGGGAGAGCTGAGCGAGACAACGAGCGGAACCGCTAAGCGTCGACGACAAGTCCCTGCAGGGGGCCGAGCAGGAGGCGTGATCGCCGGGAAATCCCCGGCAAGAGGGTCAGGCGGTGGGTCGACCGTTCTCCGCGCTTCCGGCGCTCCGACTGCTCGCTCGCGATCGGTTTCCAGACACCATCGATGACGGCGATGGGGTCAGCCGCGACCTCATCGGCTGGCCGCTGCAGGTGCTCAGCCCATAACCGGAGCCGCGTCTGACGAGTCAGGCCGGCGTCGTGCGTGACAACGTTCATCTCGGTGTCGTTGAACAGCGAGTGCTCGTTCAGGTTCGCCGAACCGATCGTCATCCAGGCATCGTCGACGATGCCCACCTTGGCGTGGATATAGACTGGCCAGTCCTTCTCCCCCCCGATCGCGTAGAGCGTGCAGGCGAGCAGGCGGCCGCCATCACCGTCGGCTTGCAACAGCGTTCCGAGCTGGCCCCGGGTGTCGTCGCCGCCGCTGTCGGGCCTGGCGGGTAGCACGAGCACCAGGCGAAAGTCGGGCGTCGGCGGCCGCGCCAGCTTCTCGCGCAGAACCGCGAGGATCTCGGGCGACCAGAGGAACTGGTTCTCCAGGTAGATGAAGCGTTGCGCGGCTCGCAGGCCGCGCAGGTACGACTCGAGGATGCGGAATTCCCCTCGGCGAAGCTGCGAATACATGCCGTCCGGGACGGTACGCACGATTTGCAGATCGAGGTCGCCGGCAGGCCGCGGTGTCGCAACCGCCGGCAGCTTCTCGCCCGTGGTGGCCTCCCAGCGCATCGCAAAGTTCTTCGCCACGTCCTGCACCGCGGGGCCATCGATGCGCGCCGCGACATCGTGCCACCCAACGGCGCCACGCGCGCGGTGGTCCGGCGTATCCCAGCGGTCGCCATTGAAGTCGGTCAGGTCGATGCCACCAACGAAGGCGATCCGGTCGTCGATCAGGATCGTCTTCTCGTGGTGGCAGTGCATCGGCCGCTCGCGGGCATCCAGTGCGCACTGGATTCTCGTCCCGGCCGTCAGCTGCTCGCGGACCTTGCGCACGTCGCCACGCCATGGCTTCATCACCGGGAGCGGGACGCCTGCCCAGATCAGAACCCGGACGGGGATGCGCGCCGCTATTTCGGCGAGCAGTTGCTTCAAGACGACCGGCCGCTCGCCGCGGGTGATGGCGAAGGTCGGCGTGAGATACCAGCCAGTGACGTGGACATGCGATCGAGCTTCGGCGATCGCCACGGCCATCGCCTGAAGTGCGTCCGCTCCATCGATCAGCACCGTCAGGGCGTTCCCGGATCGCGGCGGGGGCTCTCCCGCAGCCCATCCACCCGCCGAAGGGTCGCTGGCGGTGGTCCAGCTCACGCGCGCCAGGCGTCGCCGGTGATGTGAGGTGGTTAGCCGCTCGACCAGGCGGCCCAGCGCCTCGTCGGCCGCATCGCGCGGGCTTCGTGACGGCATTTCCGGTAAAGGCTAACTGCTAGGCTTCGCCGAATGTCGCATCAGCTCATCCAGATCATCAGCGCCGGCGGCCTGCTCGCGATTTTCCTGACCATGGCCGCGGAAAGTGCGGGAATCCCGATTTCCAGCGAGATCGTCGTCCCCCTTGGCGGCGCGCTGGCCTCGCAGGGCAAGCTCTCGTTCATCGGGGTCGTCATCGCCGCCAGCGCCGGCAACCTGCTGGGGTCGCTAGTCGCCTACTTACTGGTCCGGCGCTACGGCGAAACGTTGATTCTCGGGCCGGGCCGGCGCGTCGGCCTCACCGCGGGGCACCTTCGTCTGGCGAACCAGTTCTTCGAGCGGTGGGGCCTGCCAGCCGTCTTTGTCGGGCGCCTGCTCCCGGTCATCCGCACCTACATCTCGTTTCCGGCGGGGCTCTCGCGCATCACGGTCGTGCCCTTCACCCTGGCGACCGTGCTCGGCGCGATCCCGTGGAATCTCGCCCTGGCCTACGCCGGCTTCAAGCTGGGTCAGAACTACGAGCGGGTCGCGACAGCCCTCGGTCCGTTCACCATCCCGATCGCGGTCCTTGTGCTGCTCGCGATCGTGGTGGCCTACTACTACGGACGGCGCATCGGGGAGGCCGAGACCCGCTAACGGACGGCGGAGACGACCGCTCTGTCCAGGCCGGGATACTTCTGGAACTCCGCGGCACGCTCCTGCCGGAGACGTTCCACCCAGCGGCGGTACTCGTCCGCGCGGCCGCTCCGCTGGTAAAGCCGCTTCGGCTGCAGCAACTCGATGTCGTCGATGCCAGGCACGCCCTCGGCGACCTCGTAGCCGAAGTCCGCATCCGGCGTCCAGCGGATGGTGCCTTCGGCGATCGCCTTGACGATCGCGCTCGACGCTTGGATGGTGACCTTCTTGCTGTTCGGACTCCCTTCCGGGCCACCGACGCTGCCCGTGTTCATCAGGTAGACCTCGAACGGGCGCGAGCGGTGCAGCTCGAGGAAGCGGTTGCCCTGCTGCTCGTGACGAAGCGGAAAGAACGGATTGGTCCCCGGGACCCGCAGCGCCTTTCCCATCTCGTCCTTACCGCCGGCTGAGGTTCCCTGCGTCTCACCGAGCATGAAGTAGGCGGCCGCATGCTCCGAGTCGAGCCTGGCCACGCCCGGAATGACGTTGTCGTTGCGATTGAGGATCAGCAGGACGTCGACCGGGCCGATGTTGCGCGCATCTTCAACCCAACCGAGCGCGGACAGCTCAAACGTCGCGCGGCCATTCTGTGTGTAGCTCGTGTCGAAAAAGTCGACGGCCTCCCCGCCCTCCTTCTGCGACACATTTTCCAGGTACGCATCCCGCTTGGTCACGGCGCCATAGATGGTCGGTTCGTGTCTCGGGTCGAGACCGAAGGTCTTGGCAAAGCAACCGTTCTCCGTGCCATAGATCTTCCCCTGGGGCATCAGGGCAACGAAGTCGTCCTGGACCGGCTTGGAATTGTTTTGTCTCGTAAACGTCGTGGTCGTCTTGCCGGTGCCACTCAGGCCGACGATGAGAAACACGCGCTGCTGGTTGCCGACCGGGACCACTTTGCAGCCGGCATGGAGGGCGAGCCCGCCGGCCTCGTAGACCTTTTTGTTCCACATACGAAGACCGCCTTTCTTCGACTCCCCGAAATAGTCGGAGTTGATCACCCGGGTGATGCCGGCCTCGAGGTCGACGAAGATCGCACGATCGTTCGGATAGCCCGGCGCCGTCAGGTTCGGCGTGTCGATGATCGTGATCTCGGGCTGAACGCGATGCCCATTCCGCGGGTAGTAGAGGTGACGCTGCATCCCGGCGACATTCGCGTTGCGAGCCTCAATGATGAGCCGCGCCGGCGTCGTGAATTTTGGCTCGTTGCCGATGTAGCCGTCGACGACGACCATCTCCTGGCTGCGGATGTAGTCGTCCTGGATCTTGGCCCATTTGCGCCCCTCATCGGGCGTCACGGTTTGCGCCGTGTGCTCCTGGGGGCGGTCGGTGACGATGTACGTGCTCTTGGTACTGCGGGAGTCGACGCGAGCATGGACGTTGTAGTTGTCGTAAATGGTGTGCCGTGCGTTCGGCATCTTCGCGGTCAACGCGCGCAACTCTTCGCCGGTCGGGTTGTCGATCAGACGCTTGGACTCAGGGATATACCCGCTGTGGATCTCGATGGTCACTGACTAACAGGATACCGGGAAAGGCCGCGCCGACCTAGAGGCCCATGATGCCGACGAGCTCCTTCACCGAGTCGGCGGATCGCTGCAGTGCGCCACGCTCATCTTCGGTGAGGTCGAGCTGGACGACCTCTTCCGCGCCGCCCGCCCCGAGCTTGACCGGAACGCCGACGAAGAGGTCCCGAATGCCGTATTCCCCTTCGAGGCGCACGGCGCAGGGGAGGATCTGCTTGCGGTCGAGCATGATCGCGTCAACCATCTCGGCGACCGCCGCCGAGGGCGCGTAGTAGGCACTGCCCGACTTCAGCAGGTTGACGATCTCCGCTCCGCCGTCGCGAGTGCGCTTGACGATGGCCTCGATGCGTTCCGGCTTGATCAGTTTGCCGATCGGGATGCCCGCGACCGTGCACATCCGCGCCAGGGGCACCATGGTGTCTCCATGGCCACCCAGGACGTAGGCTTGCACGTCCCGCACCGACACCTTGAGCTCCTGCGCGATGAAGCTGCGAAACCGCGCCGTGTCGAGGACGCCCGCCATCCCGATGACCCGCGCGCGCGGGAATTTGCTGACCTCGTAGGCCAGCTGTGCCATCGCATCGAGCGGGTTGCTGACGACGATCAGGATGGCCTCAGGTGATCGGCGCACCAACTCCTGCGTCACGCTTCGGACGATGTTCTGGTTGGTCTTGACCAGATCGTCCCGAGACATGCCCGGCTTGCGGGGGACACCGGAGGTAATCACGCAGACGCTCGAGCCTGCCGTCTCCTCGTAGCCGTTGGTGCCGACGATCCTGGCGTCGTAGCCAACGATGGGACCGGCCTCCAGCATGTCGAGCGCCTTTCCCTGCGGCAGGCCTTCCACGATGTCGACCAGGACGATGTCGGCATAGCCGCGCTCGGCGAGGCGCTGCGCCAGGGTCGCGCCTACGTTCCCGGCGCCGACCACCGTGATCTTGGAACGAGCCATCCGCCCGCTACCGTAGCAAATCGTGCGTCGAGTAGAGGTCAGTCGAGGGCCGGGAGGCTGACGTCGACCTCGGTGCCCTTGCCTTCGGCGCTCTTCACGTCGATCTCACCCTTGTGCGCATCGACGATCCATTTGGCGATCGCGAGGCCGAGACCGGTGCCGCCGCTCTCACGCGTACGCGCCTTATCCGCCCGGTAGAAGCGCTCGAAGATATGGGGCAGGTCTCCACTGGGGATGCCCTCGCCGGTGTCGGTCACAGTCACATGCGCCCGGCCGTTCTGGCGCACCACCCCGACCAACACCTCCCCACCGGAGGGCGTGTGGGTCAGAGCATTGTCGATCAGGATCAGCAAAAGCTGACGAACCCGCACCAGGTCGGCGTCCACGCGAACGCCGCCGTTCAGATCCGGGCGAAGCTGGACGCCGCGCTCCTCCGCCAGCGGTGTCGCCTGGACGATCAGCCCCTTGACGACCTCGTTGAGCTCCATCGGCCGGGGGTCGAGCCGCAGCTGTCTGGCGTCGGCGAGCGCCAGCGTGGTGAGATCGCCCACGATCCGGTTGAGCTGTTCGACCTCCTCGACGATGCTCTTCGCATACACGCGGGATGACCCATTGGAGCGCCGCAACCAGGCCTCGACGTTGGTCCGGATCAGGGTGAGCGGCGTACGCAGCTCGTGCGATGCATCCGCGACGAACTCTCGCTGGCGCTGGAAGGCACGGCCGATCGGGCGGAGAGAGCGAGTCGCCATCAGCAGCGAGGCAAGCGCGCCAAGCACGATCCCGATCGCCGACGCCAGCACGAGCTGCCGCACCAGTCGAGAGAGCGCGTCACCAACCCACGAGTTCGGTTGCGCCACCTGCAAGACGCCGACGACCTTCTTGGACTTCGCCAGGATGGGACGGGTGTCGACCATGTAGAGCTCGCTGCCGCTGGAGACCTGCGTCTCACTCGGTTGGCCCGCGTTGGCCGCAGCGATGGGCGCCGTAAGGCTCGGGTTGTTGAAGAGCTTCTTCAGCTCGGCGCGGGGTTGGCTGACTTCCTGGCCCTTGGGGTCGAGCACTCGCACGAAGACCTCGGCGACGCTGGGGCTGAGGAGCGCCTGGGCGGTCACGCTCACCGTGTCCCCGGTGACGGTCACGTTGCTCAGCGCCTGCGTGACGGCCGACCGGAGGTCTTTGTCGGCTTTGGCCTGCAGGGCCTCTGACACTGTGACGTAGACGATCAGATCGAAGCATCCAAGGATCAGAATGAGCAGCACGAAGTATTGTGCGGCGAGGCGCGCCAGCGCGCCCCGGAACATCATCCCGACAGCCGGTACCCGACCCCATACACCGTCTGGATGAGCTTCGGGGAGCGGCCCTCATCGATCTTGTCGCGCAGGTATGAGATGTAGACCGCGACGCGGTTGGTCGTGCCTTCGAAGTTGTAGTCCCAGACGCGCTCCGCGATCTGCGCCTGAGTCAGCACCTGGTTGGGATGGCGCATCAAGAACTCGAGCAGGGCGAACTCGCGTGCCGTCAACTCGATGGGCGTGTCCCCCCGCCGGACCTGGTGCGTCTTCAGATCGAGCGCCAGATCGGCCACCTGCAACCGATTGGCGTGGCCATTCTTTTGCTCCCTCCGCATGAGGGCCCGCAGCCTGGCAAGGAGTTCTTCGAACGCGAAGGGCTTGGGCAGGTAATCGTCCGCACCGGCGTCAAGGCCGGCGACGCGGTCATGGATCTGGCTGCGCGCCGTCAGCATGATGACCGGCGTTTGAATGCGGTTCTGGCGCAGCCAGCGGCACACCTCGATGCCGTCCTTCTTGGGGATCATGAGATCGAGGATGATGGCGTCGTAACGCGCGGTTTCCGCCAGTTCCTGGGCCCGTTCACCGTCGGCGGCGATGTCGACCGCGTACCGCTCGTCCTCCAGGAGCTGCTTGAGCAGCGTCGAGAGCTTCCGCTCGTCCTCGACGAGGAGGAGGTTCATGGGGATGTGTCCCAGTGTAGCGGGTCGCCAGCCCGATATAGGCGACCGCCAAACCCCCCGCCGAGCGCGAGCTTAAACCGCGACCGAGGAGACGGTGGGGACGCGCTGCGCGGCCAGCTCGGCGGCCGTCAGCAGGTGGTTACCCGAGATCCGGGAGCCGCTGTCGACGAAGCGTCCGAGACTGGCGCGGGCCCGGCGCACGTTCCAGCCCAGGATGTCGCAGTATTCGACGAAGGTCTCCCCGGCAAAGAATCGCTCCGATTCGCAGCGATAGGTCTCCACGCTGAGGTCCGCGACCGCCTGCCAGATCACCCGAGTCAAGAGTGACTGGACGGCCTCCAGGGGGATATCCGGTTCCGTTGCGCCCTTTCTCATCCCTTCCTCCGATCGAACGCCGCCACCACGGCCGCCGTGCCGTCCCATTTGAATGATGGTTTCGATAATTTAACAAGTGATAGCGATAATGTCAACCACCTAAGTCTGGGGTGTTGGAGTTCAGGGAATCTGACCTCCTCTAGGGCTGGGGCGACTTCCCTGCGGCGGGATGTCCCAATAGGCCGGCAGATTTGACTCCGCGAGTGACGGGTGTCAGTCGCCTGATGACCACGGACGGGAGCAACGCCAGGTGGGGGATCCGTTCGAGGTGATCCGCGATTGCCCAGAGGTCGGCCTCTGCCGTCATCCAATGGAGCCGGTCGAAGCGGGTGAGGTTGACCGGACGTCCGTAGCCGCGAAGGGTCCGCTCGCCATCCAGATTGAAGTAGTGCTCGAAATACGACATGGCCAGCTCGCGCAGGGTTCGGTAGACCGGTTCCCGGTTGCGCAGGCCGCTGAACTTGCTGGTGCCGATCGCGCCCCAGAGCCGGCGCCACCGGTAGACCGCAATCACGTGGTCCTCGTCGTGCACCGCCGTGAGATCCATGATCAGCGGCGGGGCACCCTGGACTCGCAGAGCGGCGGCCGCCATTACCGCGCCCTCGATGCAGTTGGCCGTCTGATCGCGCAGCACGCGCCGCGGGGACCGAAAGGTCTCCCCGTCGTCTTCCGTGTTGTACGGGATCTCGTCGAGGAAGGCCTGGATCTTCGAGGGTGTGTCGAGGCGCCGGCGGAAGGTCGCCAGCTCCTTCGCCGTCAGCTCAGCGAGGGGGCGGGGCATGATTGGGACGGCTGGCTTTCGCTCGCGGGGCGGCTATGGCAGAATCTGTAGTTCGACGCGGCTGTGGTGAAATCGGTAAACACGCCAGGTTCAGGGCCTGGTGGGCGCAAGCCCTTGAAGGTTCAAGTCCTTTCAGCCGCATTCCACTCATCGTTCGCGCGCGCCTTTCCACGCCGGGGCGCGCTGATGCGCGAGCCTTTCCACGCCGGGGCGCGCTGATGCGCGCGCCTTTCCACACCGGCGCGCACTTATCGGCCCACCTCTCGGTACCAGTCGCTGACGTACGCGTACCGGTCCTCCGGCTCGATGGCCGAATCAAGCCGAACCCCACGGATGCGGCGGTTGACGGCCATCACGTACCGCGGGCTGTAAAGAAAGACCGCCGGAATCTCCTTGGCAAAATCCTCCTGGAACGTGGCGTAAGCCTTGGCCCGGGCCGTCAGGTCGAGCGTGTTACGGCCGTCCTCGAGGTCGCCGTCGATGAACACGTTCTTCTTCATTCCCGCGAAGTTGAAGCCCCCCGGGTGGGCTTGGGAGGAGTGCCAGAAGGAGTAGACGTCGGGATCAGGTCCATTGTCGAAGGCCGTGAGCGTCATGTCGAAGGTCCGCGGGTTGAGGTAGTCGTGAATCAGGGAGGCGGTGGTGACCGGACGCACCTCGGCGACGATCCCCACTTGCGACAGCTGGCTCGCCACCTTGTCGGCCACGTGTTCGTAGGGCGGGACGTCACTTGACACCGTCAAGCCGAAGCTGAGGCTGGTGGTGCCCTTGGTGCGGATGCCGTTGACCAGGGTCCACCCTGCGTTGTCGAGCAGCTTCGCGGCGGCGACCGGATCGTAGGCGGGCTGCTGGGCCGCGCCGTCGTAGGCCCACGTGATCGAACGCGGGATCGGTGCGTCGTCGGGCACGGCCTGGCCGCCGAGGACATCGCGGATGATCGCGGTTCGGTCGATCGCCTTCGCGATCGCCTGCCTGACCCCGACGTCCTGGAAGTAGGGCTCGTCGGTCTTCAGATTCAAGATCAGCTCCGCATATTGATAGGTCGAGCTCACGAGAACCTTGACCTGCGTGTTCGCCTTCTCCTGGGCGGCGCCTGACGGCGTCAGATTGGCCAGACCATCGATCTGGCCGCGGTCGAGCGCATCCAACGCCGCCGCCTGGGACGGGAAGCTGCGGATGGTAACTGATTCGAGCCAGGGCCGGCGCCAGGCAAACGGATTGCGTTCCAACTGGATCCGGTCTCCCTGCGTTGACACCATCCGAAAAGGCCCGGTGCCGACCGGGTTCAGATTGGGAGACGCCGAAGCGAGCTCGGCCATCGCCTTGCCCGCCAGCAGGTGCGCGGGCACGATGTCGAGCAGCTCGAGGTTTGCCAGAAATCCCGCGTTATGGCCGGGAAGCGCGAAGCGAACGTGGCCCGCGTCAACCGCCGTGGCGATGATGTCCTTCCAGCTCTGGTTGAGGAGCGCGCCTGGGAATTGCGGATCCTGGACGGTGCGAACCGTGAAGACGACGTCATCGGCGGTGAGGGGGGTGCCGTCCGACCAGCGCGCATCCGGGCGCAAAGTGAAGGTATAGCTGCGCCCGTCAGGGCTGACCTCCCAATGTGAGGCAAGCCGTCCCTGGACCGTGCCGGTTGGTAAGACGCGGACGAGCGGCTCGAAGAGCAGCGCATCGAGGTCGTTGGGCCCGGCCGTGGCCTCGCCAAAGAGGGGGTTCAGCGACCCGACCTGGCCGACCACCCCTTCGACATATGTGCCGCCGGGTCGGGGCGTCTCGGGTGACAGGATGACGCCCCGAAAAACCAGGACCAGAATTGTCAGCAACGCGCTGAGCGGCACGCCCACCCCGAGGGCGAGCAGTCCGCGCCGGATCAACCGACTCGGATGTAGACGACGGAGACCACCACGAAGAGGACGACCAGCCCGATCGTGGCATAGAACAGGTTCTTTTCCAGTCCGCGCTTCGTGCGGTAGCCACCGCCCGAATCTCCGCCGCCACCGATGGTACCGCCCAGCCCGCTCGCCTTGGGCGTCTGGAGCAACACACCCAGCATGACAAGGAGGGCCAGCACGACTTCGACGATACCGAGGAAGGATTTCATTGAGGCCGAAGCCGCTGAATTATACCGCCAATTCTCCGCCAGCCTGGTCGAGTGGCTTGGCGTTGACATATACACAAATCTGTAGTAGCATGCCGGATGTGTACGGCCCGACCCGTTGCCTTCGGTTGCCCCTCCTCCTCCTGGCGCTGCTGGCTGCCTCCTGTGCGCCGGGCCGTACCGCCCCTCCCACGGGTTCCGCCCTTGCCCTCCCACCGGTCCCCGTGGCGCCGATCAGCAGCGGGGCCGACCAGCTGGTTCCGCTGCCCGACGGCGCCGCCGCCTTTGCCGCGATCGTCGAGGCGCTGCGCAACGCGCGGCGCTCGATCGATCTCGAGCTCTACGAGTTCCAGCGACCGGATCTCGCCCTGATGCTGCTTGACGCCCGCGACCGTGGCGTGACAGTGACCGCCATCAAGGACCCATCGGAGCGGAGCAGTCGAACCATCTGGGCCCAGCTCGAACAAGGTGGCGTCAAGGTCGTGGCCTTCCCCCTGGAGCGCCTCACGATCGACCACGTAAAGCTGCTGATCGTCGACAGGACCCGTGCCATCGTCGGGGGCATCAACTGGGGCACGCACTCGTCGACGAACCACGACTTCGACGTGCTGGCAACCGGCCCCGTCGTGGACAATCTCGAGCGCGTCTTCACACAGGACCTCGCGCTGGCAGGTGAGCGGGCCATCATCCCACCGCCCGCCGCCGACCGGGCAGTCCAGGTGTTGACGACCCGACCCGGCGACGGGATAAGGGCCGCCGCGCTCGCCGCGATCGACGCCGCCCTTCAGTCGATCGATATCGAGATGTTCGTGCTGAGCGATCGCCTGATCCTGGAGGCGCTGGTGGCGGCAGCGCGTCGCGGCGTCCACCTCCGCGTCCTGCTGGACCCGACCCAGCCGCAAAATGCCGCCGTCTTCGCGCAATTGAAGCCGGTCGGCGCCATGGTCCGCTTCTACCGGCAGGCGGGCGATGAGCTGCTGCACGCCAAGCTCGGGATCTTCGACGGTGGGGTGGTGCTCTTCGGTAGCTGCAACTGGTCACGCTCTGGGTTCACGCGCAACCATGAGCTCGACCTCCTGCTCAGCGAGCCGACGCTGGCGCGGACCTTTCTCAGCCGGCTCGAACAGGACTGGGCGGAGTCCCAGCAACCCTGAGGTCGTCACCAGACATCTCACGGGGGACGTCGAGCCCGACCAGCGGCAACAGCGTGGGCGCGACGTCGCCCAGCTTGCCGCCGCGGAGCCCCGGCACTCCTGGCGCGCCGGCCAGAACGAACGGCACGGGACTCGTAGTATGGGCGGTCAGGGGCTCGCCCGTTGCGCGATCGATCTTCAATTCGGCGTTTCCGTGGTCCGCCGTGATGGCCAGGAGGCCGCCGCTGCCCAGCACGGGGCCGACAATCCGACCGAGCATGGCATCGACGACCTCGACCGCCTTCACAGTCGCTGGGAAGACCCCAGTGTGGCCGACCATGTCCGGATTGGCAAAGTTGACGACCAGGAATCGGTAGTCGCCTTTATCGAGCCGGCGCAAGAGCTCGTCGGTGACCGCAACCGCACTCATCTCCGGCTGCAGGTCGTAGGTTGCTACCCTCGGCGACGGGACCAGCAGCCGGTCCTCGCCCGAAAACGCAACCTCACGTCCGCCGTTCAGGAAGTAGGTCACGTGGGCGTACTTCTCGGTCTCGGCGATGTGAAATTGGCGCCATCCCGCTTGAGAAACGACCTCGGCCACGACCTGGCGGAGCGGCTCGTCGGGAAACGCCACCTCCGCAGGGAGGCCGGCCTCGTACTCGGTGAACGTCACCAGGTGCGCGAGCCTGGGTCGACGGTTGCGCTCGAAATGCGGCCACTGCTCATCGAGGATGGCGTGGCTCAGCTGGCGTGCCCGGTCGGGCCGGAAATTGAAAAAGATCACGCTGTCGCCGTCGGCCATCGGCGGAGGCGGGGCCTGGCCGGGTGCCACTATGCGCGTCGGCACGAGGAATTCGTCTGTGATGCCGGCGTCGTAACTCTGGCGGATAAAGGTCACCGGGTCAGGCGCCGTCGGTCCGGTCGCCTCCACCACGACTCGATAGGCGCGCTCGGTCCGGTCCCACCGCTTGTCGCGGTCCATCGCGTAGTAACGCCCGCCGACGGATGCAATCGCGCCGGTGCCGATCGCCCGCATGCGCTCGACCAGCTCCGCCATGTAACCGGCGGCGCTGGTCGGCGGCTCGTCGCGACCGTCGGTAAAGGCGTGGACGAACACGCGGGGCACACGCAGTGATTGCGCCATCTCGAGCAGCGCATGGAGGTGTCGGATTGAGCTGTGAACGCCGCCGGGAGAGACAAGTCCCATCAGGTGCAGCGCCCGACCGGCCGCTGCGGACTGCATCGCGGCGCGCAGCACGGGGTTGCTGGCGAAGCTGCCGTCCTGGATCGCGCGGTTGATCCGGGTCAGGTCCTGGTAGACGATGCGGCCGGCGCCGATGTTCAGATGGCCCACCTCGGAGTTGCCCTGTTGGCCCTCCGGCAGTCCGACCGGTTCGCCGGCCGCCGCCAGCGTGGTATGCGGCCATCGCGTCCAGAGCGCATCCCAGTTAGGCTTTTTCGCCGCGGCAATCGCATTCCCGAACGGATCGGTGCGGTATCCCCAGCCATCGATGATGACGAGCACGAGCGCGCGTCCCGGCGCTCCGTCGGCACTCACGCCGACGGCACTACCTCAGCGGCGGCGCGCACGATCTCCGTGAAATCGGCCTCCTTCAGGCTGGCGCCGCCGACCAGGGCACCGTCGATCTCGGCCTGTTCCATCAGGGTCCGCGCATTGGCGGACGTCACACTGCCCCCATAGAGGACGCGCATCGCTGCCGCGAGCGGCGGGAACGTGTCGGCAAGCATGGTGCGAATCAAGCCCATGGTCTCGTTCGCGTATTCGGGTGTGGCTGCCTTCCCGGTGCCGATTGCCCACACCGGCTCATAGGCAATCGTCAGGTCGGTGGCGCGCTGGACCTTGATGCCGTAGAGCGCGGCGCTCAGCTGACGCGTGATGACCTCACGGGTCCGCCCCAGCTCGTGCTCCTCGAGGGTCTCGCCCACGGCCAGGATGACCTTCAGCTTGTTGCGCAACGCCGCCTGCACTTTTCTATTGAGCTGTTCGTCCGTTTCATTGAACAGCTGGCGCCGCTCGGAGTGCCCGATCAGCAGGTAGTGGCACCATCCCGTGAGCATCTTCGGCGAAATCTCACCGGTGAAGGGTCCCTGGTCCTCCCAGGAGGCGTTCTGTGCGCCGACCTCGATCGGGCAACCGCGAAGCAGGTTCGCGATCTCCCAGAGCATCAGCGCCGGCGGCAGGACCACGACGTCCTCGCGGTTCGCGAACGGCTCGAGCGCATGCCGAAGACGGAGCGCGTACTCCAGGCCTTCGGGGACGGTGAAATGCATTTTCCAGTTGCCGGCGATCAGTGGCTTGCGCATCGACTCACACGGCACTCCGGTCCAGCAGCACGGCGATCCCGGGCAGAATTTTGCCTTCGAGGAACTCGAGGGTGGCGCCGCCCCCCGTCGAGACGAATGACATCCGCTCCGCCAGGTGCTGTTTCTGCAACGCCGCGACCAGGTCACCGCCGCCGACGATGGTCTGCGCATCACTGCCGGCGAGCCCATGCGCCAGGGCATCGGTGCCGTGATCGAACGGCGGGATTTCATAGACGCCGAGCGGACCGTTCCAGACGACGGCAGCCGCACCGTCGCAGGTCTGCAGGAAGCGCTCGACCGTCATCGGTCCGACGTCGAGCACCTTCATGTCGGCGGGGACGGCGTCGATCGGCACGGTGGTCACCGGTCCGCCGGGTTGTGCCTCGGGGGCAACCACGGCGTCGAGCGGCAGCACGAGCGTCGCGCCCGATGCCAGGAGCGAGCGCGCGACGTCGAGCTGGTCGTCCTCGACCAGCGAGCGGCCCATCTCCAGACCCTTCGCTTTTAGAAAGGTACAAGCCATGGCGCCACCGATGCAGAGCCGATCGACGCGTCGCAGCAGGCTCCGGACGACACCGATCTTCGTCGAGATCTTGGAGCCGCCGATGATGGCGACGAGCGGATGGGGCGGGTCGGTCATGATCCGCCCCAGTGTCTTGATCTCGCGCTCCATCAGCAGTCCCGCCACGGCCGGCAGGTATTGCGCGACACCCACGGTCGAGGCGTGCGCGCGGTGCGCCGCGCCGAAGGCATCATTGACGTAGAGCTCGCCGAGGGCCGCCAGTTGCTTGGCGAAGGCCGGGTCGTTGTTCGTCTCCCCCGCGTGGAAGCGAACGTTCTCCAGCATCACGATCTCGCGGTCCTGCATCGCCGTCACGGCGGCTTCCACCGCCGGGCCAACGCAATCGTCGAGGTGGCGCACCGGACGGACCATCAGCTCACCGAGCCGTTGCGCCAGCGGCGTGGTCCGGTACGCCTCATCGACCTGGCCGTCCGGCCGGCCGAGGTGGGTAATCAAGATCACGCGCGCACTACGTTCGACCAGGTTCTGAATGGTCGGGATCGCCTCACGGATCCGGGTATCGTCGACGATCCTTCCGGCCTCCATCGGGACGTTGAAATCGACTCGTATGAGCACCCGTTTTCCGGCGACGTCGACGTCGCGAATCGTGGCTTTTTGGAGGGCGCCGGCCTGGCTGACGTCGGTAGTCAGTTCAGCCGGTCACCCATGAACACGGCGAGGTCAACGACCCGACAGGAGTATCCCCACTCGTTGTCGTACCACGAAAAGACCTTCCCGTGACGATCGCCGACCACCATCGTGAGCGGCGCATCGACGATGGATGAATAGGGGTTGCCCTTGAAGTCGCTGGACACGAGTTCGTCCTCTGTGACCGACAGGATTCCCTTGAAATCGCTGGCGGCCGCTTCTCGTAACGCCTCGTTGATCGTCTCCACCGAAACGGGATCGCGGGTCATCACGGTGAGGTCGACGAGCGAGACGTTCGGCGTGGGCACCCGCAGTGAGATGCCGTGGAACTTTCCCTTCAACTCCGGCATGACGAGCGCCATCGCCTTGGCCGCGCCGGTCGTCGTTGGGATTACCGACAGGGCCGCGGCCCGCGCCCGCCGCAGGTCGCTATGGGGCGCGTCGAGCAACCGCTGGTCGCCGGTGTACGAATGGACGGTCGTCATGAGGCCGGCTTCGATGCCGAAGCTGTCGTGAAGGACTTTCGCCACCGGGGCCAGGCAGTTCGTGGTGCAGGAGGCATTGCTGACGACGTGGTGTTGCCGGGGATCGTATCGTTCGCCGTTGACGCCGAGCACGATCGTGATGTCCTCGTTCTTCGCCGGCGCCGAGATGATCACCTTCCTGGCGCCGCCTTTGTCGATATGGACTTTCGCCTTGGTGGCATCGGTGAAGAGGCCCGTCGATTCGATGACGATGTCGATCCCCAGGTCTTTCCAGGGCAGATTGCCGGGGTCCCGCTCGGCGAAGACCTTGACGCGGGCGCCGTCCACCGTCAGCGCATCGCCATCCGCGCTGACGTCACCGGCGTAGTTGCCAAGGATGGAGTCGTACTTCAGGAGATGCGCCAGCGTCCGCGGATCCGTGATGTCATTGACCGCCACGATCTCCAACTCGCGCCGGCCGCGTGCGGCGCGGAAGACGTTGCGGCCGATGCGGCCAAATCCATTGATGCCAACCTTAACCGGCATGACGCCTCTCCTCGCTCTCGGGGCATTCCCTCGTCAGGGCTGCGGGATGTCCCGCGCGTGATCTATTAGACCATTTCGATTCGCGTACACGACCAACCGGCGAAGCCGATTGGCGACCGCCGACTTGCTGACCTGGGCGAGTTCGGCGAGCTCGCGCAGGCCCGCACGCGGGTGGGCCAGGCGGAGTTCGGCCACCTCGCGCAGCGCGGGTGGCAGCAACTGCAGCCGGCTGTCACGCGCTTTCAGCCGGCGAATCGCCTCTCGCTGCTGCAGCGCGGCCCGCAGTCGCTTGTCGATGTTCGCGGTCTCGCTGTTGGCGCGGCGGTTCGCCTGGCTGCGCATGTCGCGCAGGATGCGGTCGTTCTCGAAGCGCATTACGGCGCGGTTGGCGCCCATCAACCCGAGCAGCCGCGAGATCGGCTCAGCGCCTTTCAAGTAGTAGACCCTCCGGCCACGGCGCGTCGTGTGTTTCAGTGCGACGCCCGCCCGCGCCGCTCCGTTGGTCACCCGGCTGGCGGCGCCCATGGGCACGGCCATCTCCAGGTGGTAGGCGTCCGCCGGGTTGCCCAGCACGCCGCGTGCCAGGAAGACCCCGCGAAGCGTTGCCCGGGCACAGCAGCCGTCCGCCGAGCCCCGCCCGGCCGGTAGGCTGAGCCGAAGCCGGTAGGTGGGCCGTTTTTCCGTGGCGCCCTTGCGCACGGTCTCCACCCGGCCCCCGGCGACCTTGGCGAGGTGAACGACTTTCCGCGCCACCGCATTACGCGGGATGCGCAGCGTCAACCGCGCCCCCTCGATGGGACCCACCAGCGCCTCGACCATCGCCGTTAGCTCCGCCTCCTGGCAGCACGGTTTTGCCGGCTGGACGTTGGCCAGCTCAGCTTTGACCTCGTCGGTGAAGGAGGCCTTAACGGTCATGGTCACAGATTAAACTTGGTCAGTGCTAGTCAAAATCCCCATCGATCCCGTCCTGGTAACCATCGGCGGGCTCAAGATCCATTGGTACGGGATCATGATCGCGATCGGCCTGTACGTCGGGATCCAGGTCGCGCTTCGCGACTCAGCCCGCCGGGGCATCAGCGGGGAGCAGCTGATGAACGTCGCCCTCCTGGCCGCAGTCCTCGGGATCGCCGGCGGCCGCCTCTACTACGTCGTCCAGAACGACCCCTCCTACTTCCTGCACCATCCGGCCCAGATCATCGCCGTCTGGCAGGGTGGTATGGCGTTCTTCGGCGCGATCTTCGGCGGGGCGATCGCGGTCGCCATCTCCTCCTGGCGCTGGAAGATCCCATTTTGGAGCCTGCTCGACGTCGGCGCACTCGGCATGACGATCGGCCAGGCGATCGGCCGCATCGGCAACATCATCAACGGGGACATCGTCGGCTACAAGACCAACGGCTGGGGCTTCGAGTACACGAACCCCCAGACGTTCGGGCCGCTCAACGTCCCCGTCCAGCCGGCGAGCTTGTACGAGCTGCTGATCAGCCTGGCGCTCTTCCTGCTCCTCTGGAACTTCCGCAAGCGGATTCACCCGGAGGGGATGCTCGCGATGCTCTATATCGTGCTCTACTCGATCAGCCAGTTCTTTATCTTCTTTGTGCGCGATAACGTCGTGATCCTGGGCGGGCTGAAGCAGGCGCAAGTCACATCCCTGGTGGTCATCGCCTTGACCCTGCCGGTGATCGCCTACCTGCTTCGCAAGGAACGCCTCGCACGCCCAGCAGACACCAGGCCGGCGGAAACGCCGTCGACTGCGGGCGAAGTCGCGACCTAGGCCGCGCGCTTGCGGCGTTCGCCGCGCTTGAGCAGCAACTCGAGGAAGCGCTCGGGCTGGAATTCCGCCTTCTCGACGATCGACTCGACCTTGCCATCGAGACGCTGCCGATCCTCGGCGGTCAGCACCCTGGCGGTGTGAACGAGGATTGGAATGCGGCCGATGTCCTTGTCGCGGCGCAGCGCCGCGATGACATCGAATCCATCGACCCCCGGCATGACGAGGTCGAGAATCACCAGGTCCGGCTTGTTGCGGAGGGCCTGCTCGATGCCGGTCCGAGCATTGTCGACGGCACTCACACGAACGTTGAAGGGTTTGAGGACCGCCTTGACCAGGCTGACCGCCTGCAGATCGTCATCGATGACCAGGACGTTCGCCGGCATCTTCTTGGCGCGCTTGCCATCCGCCATCAGGTCGAAGCGGACCATCAACTGGACGAGTTGCTGGCGGTCGACGGGCTTGGTCAAGACTTCGCTGTCCGCCACCGTAACCGGCGGACCATCGGCGGCCGACATCACCACCAGCGGGATGTCCTTTGTGCGCGGATCCTTGCGCAGTTCCTTGATCAGCGCCGGAGCGCCGCTGAGCGGCAGGTGGGCGTCGATCAGGATGGCGAGTGGCTGGAGGCGCGTCGCCTTCTCCAGGGCGCGGGGACCGTTGTCGACGTACACTACCTCGTAACCGGCCCGCTTGAGGAACGGCTCGATCCGCTGACGCGACACCATGTCGTTGTCGGCCACCAGGATATCCGGCGGTCGACCCTCACGATCCATCACCGGTGGGTCGGCGCTGCCGGCGCGGCTGCCGGTCAGCGACCGCACCGCCTCGCCGAGGGCGACGGCGCTGTCATGCAGATACTTGAGATACTCGCGACGCTCCTCGACCGTCAGACCGTGGGCATGGTCGTCCAGGAGCACGCTGGAAAAGCCGATGAGCGAGTTGAGCCGCGAGTTGATCAGGTGGCTTTGCTCGGGGCTCAGACCGGCGCTCGGAGGAATCACCGCTCCGGTGCCGACCCCGGGCCCCTCCCGCGACCTGGTCTCTTCGAGGGCTTTCCGGATCTGCTGCATCTCGTCGTTCTGGGCCTGGATCTCGGCGGTGAGGGCCTGCCGGCGCGACACCCAGTCGGATGCCAGCTTGTCTGACTGCTCGGTGAGCTCGGCGTGGCGACCCTGCAGCGCCAGGTGCTGCTCGCGCTCGCTGCTGAGGTTCCGCTCGAGGCCCCCGGCATGTTCCTTCAGCCGGTTGAGCTCGGCAAGCAGTCGCTCGCGGTCGAGGCCCCACTGGATCTGGTCGGCCTGAAGCGCATCCCGATCGCTGGTGACCAACCCGAGCTGATCACGCAGCCGGGCCGCCTCCGCCGCGCCGGTCGCCATTTGGGCTCGAACCGCGCTCGCCTCCCGCTCGGCCGCCTCAGCCGCCTCCCGGGCCCGGTCGCGGTCGGCCCCCGCTGCGTCACGATCGGCCGCGATCTGCTCACGCTCTTGCCGGGCCGCCTCCAGCTCGCGCTCGAGCTGCGCCAGCCGCTTGCGCTCACTGGCGATGGTTTCATTGACGGTCCGAAGCGTCGCGCGGAGCCGGGCCTCTTCGTCCTTGATCGCCTGGCGTTCGGCGGACCACTCCCGGGCGGCCTCCCCATGGCGGGCGAGCTCAGCAGTGAGCGTCTCGGCCATCGCTTCGACGCGCGCGAGGAACTGCCGCCCCTCGGAAACGGCCTCGCCAAGCGCGCTGGACAGCTCGGGCGAGTCCGGCACGCCCCTATAACGACGGGTGGCGCCGGGGCTGGCGCCTCAGTTCGAGCGGCCCTTCAGGCCGCTGGCCTGGTTAGGAGGAAATGACCTCGGCCCGTACCAGCGGACCCCGGTTGCGGGGCTGGCCGGGCGGGTCCGGCGGCCGGTCCCCGCTTGCCTCCTGGGCGAGGATCTCATTGCAGAGCGCGACGCAGAGGTGGCAGATGTAGACGTCGGACGGGCCGGCCACGAGGCGGACTTCCCCCTGCTTCTTGCGACAAAACGAGCAGCGGCGCACCGCGCGGTCCACGATCGCCATTATCTCAGAGCATTTCCTTGATTGCGACGGCGACCGTCCGGGTGATCCCCTTGACCGCCATCAACTCCTCAACGGTGGCGCTGCGGATATTGTCGACACTGCCGAACTGGCGGACCAGCGCCCGCCGGCGCACCGGTCCCAGCCCGCTGATCCCGTCGAGCACCGACGCGAAGGCGTCCTTCTTGCGAACGACCCGATGAAAGGTGATCGCGAAGCGGTGCGCCTCGTCGCGGACACGCTGAACCAGGAAGAGCGCCTCGGAGTCCAGCGGCAGCCGGATCGGTTCGCTGTCACCCGGCCGGAACAGCTCCTCCTGCTCCTTGGCCAGGCCGAAGGTCGCCACCGAGGCGAGTCCCATCGACTCCATGACCTCCCTCGCGGCCGACAGCTGGCCTTTGCCCCCGTCGATCAAGACCAGGTCGGGCAGCCGGCTGAAGCTGGGTTCCTCGGGGGTGCCTTCCTCGGAACGAGCGTGCCGGCTGAAGCGTCGCCGCAGCACCTCCTGCAGCATGGCGAAATCGTTGGCACCCTGCACCGTCTTGATTCGAAAGTGCCGATAGTGGGCCGGCTTGGGGCGGCCCTCTTCGAAGACGACCATCGAGCCGACCGGGTACTTGCCCTGGATGTTCGAGATGTCATAGCACTCGATCCGCACAGGCAGCGCGGCCAGCTCGAGCCGCGCCTGAAGATCGTTCAGCAGCGAGGCCGTCCGCTCGGCGTCGTAGTCGAGCCTGATCCGCATCTGCCGCATCGTCTCGGCGGCGTTGGCGGCGGCCTGCTCGAGCAGTTCGCGCTGCTTCCCTCGCTGCGGCACCCGGACCGTCACGATGCTGCCGCGTCGCTCGGTCAGCCATTGCTCGATGAGCTCGCGGTCCGGCAGGGCCTCGGGGACGAAGACCTCCTTAGGGATGTGCGTGGCGTTCGCGTAGTACTGACTGACAAATGCGTTGAGGATGTCGGCATTCGACTGGTCCTTGCCGAGGCCGACGAGATCGAAGTTCTCCGAGCCGGAGAGCCTGCCCTCGCGAACGCTGAAGACGCGCACGGATCCCTGGCCGTCTGCTCGCGCCAGGCCAAAGAGATCCTGATCGTAGCGGCCCATCGCCAGCACTTTCTGGCGCTCCGCCATCCGTTGCATCGCGTCGAGGCGGTCCCGGTAGCGGGCGGCGGCCTCGTATTCGAGCTGGTCCGCCGCCTCCTGCATCTGCTGCTTGAGGCGCTTTGCCACGTGCTCGGAGCGGCCATCGAGGAAGCTCGCGACCTGGTTGAGCTGCTCGTGGTAATCCTCGCGGTTGATGAACCCCGCGCATGGCGCAGAACAAAGGTTCAAGTGATAGTAAAAGCAGGGTCGCCCGAGCGCGAACTCCGTGTCCTTGCAGCTCCGATACGGGATGACGCGCCGCACGGTTTTCAATGTGGTGCGTAGCGCGATCGCATGCGTGTAGGGTCCCCAGTAGCGGGCCCCATCGTTGGCGGGCCGGCGGACCAAGGTGATGCGCGGAAAATCCTCGTTCAGGGGCAGTTTGATGTACAGATAATTCTTGTCGTCGCGCAGCCGGATGTTGAAGCGAGGACGATGCCGCTTGATCATCGTTTGCTCGAGGACCAGCGCCTCTTTTTCCGTCGCCGTCGTGATGACTTCGAATTCGTAGACGCGAGCGACCATGGCGGCGATGTGCTCGGGTAACACGCTCGAGGCCTGAAAGTAGTTCGGGACACGGTTGCGCAGGCTCAACGCCTTGCCCACGTAGATGACGCGCGCCTGGATGTCGCGCATCAGATAGACACCCGGCGTCTCGGGCAGCGCCTTGAGCCGTTCGCGGAGGTAGTCCGGCCGCTCCGTCAGGGGAGCCGCCTTCTTGGTCGCCGTGGCCACGTGCTTAGGCTATCGCGAGTTCCTGGTCGAGCACACGCTTGAGGTACTGGCCGGTATACGAGCGGGGATTTCGGACGATCTCCTCCGGGGTGCCGGCCGCGACCACTTCGCCCCCCTTGTCGCCGCCTTCGGGCCCGAGATCGATGATGTGATCGGCCGTCTTTAGGACGTCGAGGTTGTGCTCGATGACGACGACCGTGTTGCCGGCATCGACAAGCCGATGCAGGACGTTCAGCAGCCGCTCGATGTCCGCGAAGTGCAGGCCGGTCGTGGGCTCATCAAGGATGTAAAAGGTCTTGCCGGTATCACGCCGGCTGAGTTCTTCCGTCAGCTTGACGCGCTGCGCCTCGCCGCCCGACAGTTGGGTGGCGGGCTGGCCCAGCCTGATGTAGCCCAGGCCGACTTCGCAGAGCGTCTGCAGCTTGCGCCCGATTCGCGGGATGCGATCGAAGAACTCGGTCGCCTCCTCGACGCTCATATCGAGGACATCGGCGATTGTTTTGCCGCGATAGGTGACTTCGAGCGCTTCTTTGTTGTAGCGCTTGCCTTTGCAGACCTCGCAGGGGACGTAGACATCGGGTAGGAAGTGCATCTCGATCTTGATGATGCCGTCCCCCTCGCAGTTCTCGCACCGGCCGCCCTTCACGTTGAAGCTGAAGCGGCCGGGCTTGTAGCCGCGCACGCGCGCTTCCGGCATCTCGGCGAACAGCTCCCGGATGTAGGTGAAGACACCGGTGTAGGTCGCCGGATTGGATCGCGGCGTGCGGCCGATCGGCGACTGGTCGACGTTGATGACTTTATCGATGAACGTCAACCCGGAGACCTCGCGGGCGGCACCCGGCCGGTCCTTCGCCCGGTAAAAGTGCTGCGCCATGCGCCTGTACAAGATGTCGCTGACGAGCGTGCTCTTGCCGGACCCGCTGACGCCGGAAATGCAGATCAATTTGCCCAACGGGAAATAGACGTCGATGTTCTTCAGGTTGTTTTCCGTCGCCCCCCGGACGACGATCATCTGGCCATTGCCCCGGCGGCGTCGCGTGGGCAGCGGGATCGATCGCTCGCCGCGGAGGAACGCCCCGGTGATCGACTCGGGCGATTTCAGGATGTCGTCGAAGCTGCCGGTGGCGACGATCCGTCCGCCGTGTTCCCCCGCTCCGGGTCCGATGTCGACGATGAAGTCGGCCGTCCGCATCGTTTCCTCATCATGCTCGATGACGACCACTGTGTTGCCGATGTCGCGCAGCGCCAGCAGTGTATTGATCAGCTTGCGATTGTCGCGCTGGTGCAGTCCGATCGATGGCTCGTCGAGAATGTAGAGCACGCCCATCAGCTTGGAGCCGATCTGGGTGGCGAGCCGGATTCGCTGCGCCTCCCCACCCGACAGCGAGTCGGCCGCCCGGGCCAGGCTCAGGTAATCGAGACCAACGTCAACGAGGAACTGGAGCCGTTCGCGGATCTCTTTCAAGATGGCGCGGGCGATCAGCGTCTCCCGCTCCGTCAACTTCACCTTCGCAAACCAGTCCTGTCCGGCCGTAATCGATAGGTCGCAGACGTCCATGATCGATCGATCGCCCACCGTCACCGCCAAGTACTCCGGCTTGAGCCGCTTGCCTTTGCAGACCGGGCATGGCCGCGGCGTCATCAGCCGCTCGATCTCCGCGCGGATGAACTCGGACTCGGTTTCCCGGTGGCGCCGCTCGAGATTGGGAATGATGCCTTCGTACGACGTCTCGTACCAGCGGCGCTGCCCCTCGCTGTTCAAGTACTTCACGCGCAGGGGATCGCCGTTGTTGCCATAGAGGATGATCTGCCGTTCTTTGAGCGTGAGCTTCGAGAACGGCTTATCCATGGGGATCTTGTAGCGCTGCGCGACGGCCTCGACGAGATCGTTATAGAAGTAGGACGAGCGCCCCAGGGTGCGGATCGCTCCGTCGGCGAGTGGCCGGCTCTTGTCCGGGATGACGAGGTCCGGATCGATCTCGAGCTTGCTCCCCAACCCGGTGCACGCGGGACATGCGCCGTGCGGATTGTTGAACGAGAAGTTCCGCGGGGCCAGCTCCTCCATCGAGAAGCCGTCGTAGGGGCAGGCAAAATTCTGGCTGAAGAGCAACTCCTCTCCCCTGGCATCCACCCTCGCCACCAGCACCAGTCCACCGGCCATCTTTGCCGCGGTCTCGACCGACTCGCGCAGCCGGCTGATACCTTCCCGGTCGATCACCAGCCGGTCGACGACGATCTCGATGCTGTGCTTCTTGTTCTTGTCCAGCGCGACGCGCTCGTTCAGCTCGTAGAGATTGCCGTCCACCCGCGCCCGCACGAACCCGGCCTTTTTGGCCTCAGCGAGCACATCATGATGCTCGCCCTTCCGGTCGCGAACCACCGGCGCCAGGATCATCACCCGGCTCCCCTGCGGCAGCTCCATGACCTTGTCCGCGATTTGCTCGGTGGTTTGGCGCGTGATCTCGTGTCCGCTGATCGGACAGTGCGGATGGCCGATCCGTGCCCACATGAGGCGCATGTAGTCGTAGATCTCCGTCACGGTCCCGACGGTCGATCGCGGGTTGTGACTGGTCCCCTTCTGGTCGATCGAGATCGCCGGTGACAATCCGTCGATCTGGTCGACGTCCGGCTTGTCCATCTGGCCGAGGAACTGGCGAGCGTAGGACGACAGCGACTCGACGTAGCGGCGCTGCCCCTCGGCGTAGATCGTGTCGAAAGCGAGCGACGACTTCCCCGAACCCGACAGCCCGGTGAAGACGACGAGCTTGTCCCGCGGGATGGTCAGGTCGATGTCCTTCAGGTTGTGCTCCCGTGCGCCCTTGATGACGATCTCGGTGTGCTGCCCCACCTTGCCCTTCTTGTCAGCCACCGACGCGAGCCCTCATCCGGCTGGTCTTTGGCTTGCGCCATATCCCCGACTCGGCGGCGGCCGCCGGCGTCAGGGCGTCTCGATACGCCATGGCATCGCGGCGCAGCGCCACCAGCCGATCGCGGAGTTCCGCGGCCCGCTCGAACTGCAGGTCGCGGGCCGCCTTCTTCATCTGGCGTTCGAGATCCTTGATCAGGCGCTCGATCTCGTCCGGTGGCAACCCGGACGCCAGCGTCGCGATCGTTTCTTCGATCGCTTTCTCCTGGTGCTTCTCGAGGTTATAGACGGCCTTGATGATGCTGGCGGGCGTGATGCCGTGCTCCTCGTTGTAGGCGATCTGGATATTGCGACGGCGGTCGGTCTCGTCGATCGCCCGTTGCATCGAGCCGCTCACCGAATCCGCGTACATGATGACGTGGCCTTCCACGTTGCGGGCCGCCCGTCCGGTCGTCTGGATGAGCGAGCGCGCGTCGCGCATGTAACTCTCCTTGTCGGCGTCGAGGATGGCGATCAGGGCGACCTCGGGCAGGTCGAGTCCTTCTCGGAGGAGGTTGATCCCGACGAGCACGTCGAAAACGCCGAGGCGCAGGTCGCGCAGAATCTCGACGCGATCCAGGGTATCGACGTCCGAGTGCAGGTAGTTCACCTTGATGCCCATCTCACGCAGGTAATCGGTCATGTCTTCCGCCATCTTTTTCGTCAGCACGGTGATCAGCGTTCGCTGCTTCTTATCGACTCGCTTATGGATCTCCCCGATCAGGTCGTCGATCTGGCCCTTGGTCGGGCGCACCTCGACTGTGGGATCGACCAGGCCGGTGGGCCGGATGATCACCTCGATGGTCTGCTGGGAGCGCTGTTCCTCGTACGGTCCTGGGGTAGCGGAGACGTAGACCACTTGTTGTACCTTGCGCTCCCATTCCGCAAACGTCAGCGGCCTGTTGTCGAGTGCCGAGGGCAGCCGGAAGCCGTAATCGACCAGGGGGATCTTCCGCGACCGGTCACCACCGTACATACCACCGATCTGGGGAACACCGACGTGCGACTCGTCGACCACAATCAGCGTGTCCTCCGGTAGGAAGTCCATCAACGTATACGGCTCCTGGCCGGGACGGCGGCCGGTGAGGTGCCGGGAGTAGTTCTCGATCCCGGCGCAACTGCCGGTCTCCCGCATCATCTCCATGTCGAACATCGTCCGCTGACGCAGGCGCTGCGCTTCCAGCAGCTTTCCCTGGCTCTCGAACCAGGCGACCCGCTCCTCGAGTTCTTCGCTAATGCCGTCGAGCGCTCGCAGCAACTTCTGCCGAGGCGTCACGTAGTGGGTGGCGGGGAAAACCTGGAACGATTCGACGTCGCCGATGACCTCGCCGGTCAGCGGGTCGATCTGGACGATCCGTTCCACCTCGTCGCCGTTGAACTGGACCCGAGTGGCAATCTGGTCGTACGACGGCTGCACGTCGACGGTGTCTCCCCGCACCCGAAAGCGCGACCGGCCAAAGTCGACGTCGTTGCGCTGGTATTGCAGGTTCGTCAGCTTGCGAAGGAAGATATCGCGCCGGAAGCCCTCGCCAGCATGGATTTCGACGGACTCGCCCAGGTAGTCCTCGGGCGAACCAACGCCGTAGATGCATGACACACTCGCCACGACGATGACGTCGCGGCGGGTCAGCAGCGCCCGGGTGGCCGACTGCCGCAGCCGGTCGATCTCATCGTTGCGAGACGAGTCTTTCTCGATGTAGGTATCGCTCCGGGGAATGTAGGCTTCCGGCTGGTAGTAGTCGTAGTAGCTGACGAAGTACTCGACGGCGTTGCTGGGAAAGAACGAGCGAAACTCGCTGCAGAGCTGAGCCGCCAGTGTCTTGTTGGGCGACATGACAAGCGTCGGCCGCTGGATCTCCTGGATCATCTGGGCCACGACCATCGTCTTGCCGGAGCCGGTGACCCCCATCAGGACCTGGTGTTTTTGGCGCTTGTCGATCCCTTCGGCAAGCTTCTTGATCGCCTCCGGCTGGCCGCCTGCGGGCGAAAAACCAGCCGTGAACACGAAGTTGGGCATGCCTCAATTGTAGGTAGTCCAGTTCAGTCCTAAACACCCCAAACAATGCGACAGACAGCTGTCGCAACGGTGGATCACGATGTAAGCATGGCCGCGTCAGGCGATCGCTCAGGGCCTCCGGTTGCGCCCCTCAAGGCGGCTATCGACAAGATGGCGGCCTGGATTCGCGCCGCGGAGGGCGACGCGCTGGGTGAGGGGCTCATCCAGATCCGGGAAGCCGGCATCGACCCGCTCGAGGCGGTCTTCGCCATTGGCGTGCGCCGCTTCGACAAGTCGGGCGACTACAAAGCCGATGGCGCGCTCTCGCTGACGGCGTGGCTGCGCTGGAAGTGCAAGCTCTCGGGCGGCGCCGCCGCTGAGCGGGTGGAAATCGCGCGCCAGCTGGAGAAGCTGCCCAAGACCGAGGCGGCATTCGCGAACGGCGACCTCGGCTTCCAGCATGTCGCCGTTTTGGCGCGCAGCGCCGAGCATGTCGGGGTGGCCGCGGTACGCAAAGAAGAAGCCAATTTGCTGCAGGCAGCCAGGACCATGGACCCTGGGCAGTTCACTACGGTTGCCAAGAATTTCGAGCACCGCGTCGACGCGGCGGGGGCCCTCGCCGAAGCGAACCACGCGTACCAGCGCCGGTACTTCCACATCAGCGAGCCGCAGGACGGCATGGTGCGGGTCGATGGCGTGCTC
>DATEHI010000113.1:0-3590 GCA_035279665.1 Candidatus Dormiibacterota bacterium
TTCATCGAGCGGCGCATGGGGCCAAGCAGGAAGTGCCCGGCCTTGATGACGCTTCCCCCGAGCACGATCAATTGCGGGTTGAAGAGATTGACCAGAGTGCCGATCGCCAGCCCGAGGTAGCTGCCGGCGTTCTCCAGGATCGCCGTCGCCAGCTCGTCGCCGGCCCGGGCGGCGCGGACCACGTCCTGCGCATGCGGTTCGAGTAACCCGTGGAGCGGGCTGCCGGGTCTCTGCGGCGCCGACTCGCGCGCCGCGCGGGCAATCCCGGTGCCGCTGGCGATCGCCTCGAGGCAGCCCCGATTGCCGCAGGTGCACAACGGCCCATCGCGCTGCACCACGATGTGGCCGACCTCGCCAGCGATGCCATGGGCTCCGGCGTAGAGCTCGCCGCGCAGCAGGATGCCGGCCCCGATCCCGGTGGACACCGTGACATAGATCAGCTCGCTGGCGCCACGGGCGGCGCCGCGTCGATGCTCGCCGAGTGCGGCCAGGTGCGCGTCATGATGGAGAAAGCTCGGAATGCCGGTCGCGCGCGTCAGGATGCGGTTGAGCGGCACGTTTCTGAAGCCTGGCAGGTTGGCCGGACTGATGACGAGGCCGGCCGCCGGATCCACCGGTCCAGGCAGCCCGATACCCAACGCGTGGACCCTACCGGCCGATGTACCGTCCGCTTCGAGCGCTTCCGCAACCGCGGCAATGATCCGGTTGACGACGTGCTGACGGCCACGTGCGGCCTCGGTCGGATACCGTACGACCGTGCGGAGGCGGCCTCGATCATCCGCCACTGCGACGCGCAGCTGCGTGCCCCCGAGATCGATACCGACGTAGGACATGGGTTGTCGCGGCTCAGAATAGTCCCGCTATCGCCAGCGAGGACGGGGCAGCGGCCGCAAGGTCGCCGCGGCCAGCAGTGCGCCAAGGAAAAGCGCAACGGCCGTGGCGCGAAAGATCAGGTGGTATTCGTCAAAGATCGCAGCCTTCACCTTGAAGGTGTAGATCGCGAATTGCGTCGCGAAGTTCGGGTTCAACCCGGGCAGCGGCGGCAGCAAATGCGCGGTCGCCCGGTGAAATTCCCACAGCCCAAAGCCGGCCACCAGAGAGAAGCCGACCAGCATGCCAACCAATCGCATGATGATCAGGAAGGATGCCCCGGCGCCGCGTTCCGACTCACCGACGGCATCCAGCAGGGCCGCGCTGACGGGCGCGATTTCGATGCCAAGCCCAAGTCCGGTGAGGAACAACTCGGCGTCGGCCACCGTGATGGGCAGGCCGAGCAGGTGCGGCTTGAGCGATCCTTCGTTCCAGCCCGACAGCATGAGAAATCCAGCGGCTGCGAGGAGCAGGCCGAGTGCCGCGACAAAACGGTAGCTCCGCATCCGCTGCGCCAGCCAGCCGCCCAGCAGGGCCCCGATTGGTATGCCCAGCATCAGTCGGAAGAGGAGCAGCGCCGCGCCACTGGCATTCATCGAGAAGACGGCGTTGGCGAGCACCGGAATATAGACAAGGGCCACCATCAGGCCGGCACCTGCGATCGCGTTGGTCAGCGCCGACCCGGTGAAGGACGAATCCCCAAAGCGGCGGACGTTGATCAGTGGGTGAGAGCTTCGGCGCTCATGCCAGATAAAGGCGGCGAAGAACAGGATCGCCAAGGGCGCCTGCCAGAAGAAGCCTTCGCCTACCGGGCTCTGCTCGGGGTTGGCGGCATAGAGCGCCAACGTGAGTATGGCAAGGCCGGCGGTGGCGAGGACGACACCTAGCCCGTCGAGCTGCGCCGGTCGGCGCGGCTCGCCGCCGCTACGGATTTCCGGCCAGAGCCCCCACAGAAGCAGCGCCGCAAATGGAATGTTGATCCAGAAGATCCAGGTCCATCCGAGAAGGGCTGCGATGAAGCCGCCCCACAGCGGGCCCAACACGCTACCAATCTCCTGCAGCGCACTGACCGCGCCGAGCACCGGACTCCGGCCTCCCGCGGGATAGAGGTCCGCCGCGAGCGCGAGCACCGCCGGCACCAGCGCGCCACCGCCGGCCCCCTGGAGGACACGGCCGGTCACGAGCTGCCCGAGGTTGGGCGCAGTCGCGGTCAGCAAGGATCCGAAGGCGAACAGAACCATCGACAGGGCGAACACGCGGAGGCGGCCCAAGCGATCGCTGAGGCCGCCGGCGAGAGGCATCGCCGCCAGGTAGCCGAGCAGAAAGCCGGTGATGATCGGTGTCGCCCGCTCGAAATGGTTGGCTGGAATGTTCAAGGTCGTCAAGATGGACGCCCGCGGATCGGTTGAGTTGAAGAGGACCGTGACGACGACATAGGCGTCGAGGGATGCAAGGAAGAGCCCGGCGCCGCTTAGCGCGAGCAGCACCGACCGGCTAGCCGAGCGGCGGCGGAGTGACCGAAACGGAGTGATCATGATTGGAGAAGTCGAACGTGATGGTCGCCGCCTTCGAGGCATCGAAGAGGTTGCCGGTCAAACGCGCTCGCCACAGGTTACTTCCCGGGCTTTCGATCCAGTAGGTGGCTTGAAAGGTGCCCTGGTCGCGGATCAGGGTCAGCAATTGGTGCATCCGAGCCGCCGCGACCTGGCCGGCGACGGGATAGGTGGCGTGGTCGCCGATCTTTTCGCTGTTGCCGCGCGTGGGCGACGTGGTATCGCGCATCGCCGCGAACAGACCCGCCTGCGGATCGAACAGCGTTCGGGCATCAAAAAACGCGGCGAGCTGGGCGTCGGTGAGCTGCTGCCAGCCGCCGGTGAACGACTTCAGATAAACCTTCTCGGCGGCGAAGACGACCTCGACCTCCAGCAGGATGGTGCCCTCCTTGAGATTCACCCGCGCGTGAAGATCGGGCGGATGCGCATCGCCCTGCGCGCTCTGTACGGGCTCACCGGCGCCGGTGAAGCCGGTGATCTGCATTTGGAAGTGAAATCCGTTCAAGTGAAGCATGTGCTGGCTCGACTGGTTGAGCAAGGTCGCTGCGCCCGGCGGCTGGGGGCCGCACGCCGCGAGCGCCAGGATGAGGGCGAAGCCAGCGAGTACGCTGCGAGACCCCGAGGCACCGGCGGCCAGCATCAATTCCTCAGGATCCGGTCGTCTCCGACCCGGCGCGTGATCTTCTGCGCGTCCATCCACTCGAGCAAGGGAAGAACGTAGCGGCGGCTCGATCCCAGCACGTCGCGAGCGGCGGCGACCGTCAGTGTGCGGTGCTCGGTGAGATGGTCGCGGATCCGGCGGACGGCGTCATCGTACGCCGAGCGGGCGAACGCCGTGTCATCGTTGACACGAACCACCCGCCCATCGACGACGAGGTACTGAAGGAGCGCGGGCGTCAGCTGGTACCGACGGATAAGGTCTGGTAGCGGCGGCGGGTTGAAGGGCTGCCCCTGCAACTCGGCGACAAAGGCCGCAATCGCAATCTCCTGTTCGGAGGTGAGTGCAGGGTGGTGGGCGGCCGCGGCGACCTCGCCCCCCTGGTCGACAACCGTCTGCTCGACGGCGAGCGTCGTGAGCAACGTGGCAAACATTTCGGCGGGGATCCCGCTGCGGCTGCGCAGCTCTTCCTTCGGCATCCCGCGCCGAAGCGGTTGCGCCTCGTGGTA
>DATEHI010000114.1:0-4995 GCA_035279665.1 Candidatus Dormiibacterota bacterium
ACCGCGCCGGCGGCCTCCTCACCGCGGTACTTGGCCTTGCCCACAATCACGAGTGGGCCGGCAAACGTTTGCTGACGGACCAGCTCGGCAAAGGCGTCGATCAACGTCACGAGATTCTTCCGCGGCTCCAAATTCCCAACCGCTAGGATGAACGGCTCGCGAATGCCGGCAGGAAGCGGCCGCGCCGCCGCGTCCGGGAGTGGCGCGAAGTTCGCGCCGGCGGCCAGCGGTACGACGGCGATCTTCTCGGGAGAAAGGCCATACCGCTGGACGAGATCCTGTCTCGTGAAGTCGGAGATCGCGATCACCCGTGCGGCGGCGCGAACGGAGCGCGGCACCAGCTGGTCAAGGGTAACGCGCACCCTCCAGGAAAGCCATTCTGGATGGGCGAGGTAGGAGAGATCGTGCACGGTGACGACGGTCGGGCAGCCTGGGCGCGGCGGCGCAATGTAGGTGACATGCAGCAGATCGCAGCGAGCGGACCTGATCGCCAGCGGCATGCCCAGCGGGATGCGCAGTACGGACGCCACCGGCCACACCCGGACGACCTCGAAGCGGGGAGGGAGGGTGATGGCCTGGCGCAGCGCCTGTGGGCGCGGCGTCAGGACCGCGTACTGATTGTCGTCGCCGGCCAGGGTGGCCAGCCCGCGGAGCAGGTTCAAGGCATAGCTTTCGTTGCCGGTCTCCCGCTCGCCGATCATGTGGGCGTCGAACGCGATCCTCACGCGCGTCCCGGTTTCGCCGCTGCCTCGAGCGCGCGTTCGACGGAGCCGGCGAACCGCTCCCAGGAAAATTCGCGCACCCTGAGGCGGCCCCTGGCCACCAGTTCGGCGCGCCGCGCGGCATCGCCCGCGACGGCGCTGAGCCCGGCTGCCATCGATTGCCGGTCGAGCGGGTCGACCAGCTGGACCGCGCCGTCGCCCAGCTCGGCCATCGACGACCGGTTCGAGGTCACTACCGGGCATCCCGCGGCCATCGCCTCGAGGATGGGAAAGCCGAAGCCCTCGTAGAGGCTCGGATAGAAGAGCGCGCCAGCATCGCGATACAGCGTCGAGAGCGTCGGGGCGGGCACCTGGCCCACCACTTTCACGACATCAGCAAGCCCGAGGCGATCGATCTCTTTACCGATATCGTCGTAGGCCCAGCCCGAACCACCAGCGATCAGTAGCTGCCAGTCCTCAAAGCCCTGGTTGCGAAAGAGCGCGAACGCTTGAATGGCGCGCGGGTAGTTCTTCCGTGGCTCGAGTGTCCCCACCATGAGCACGTATTTCCCTCCACCGTTTGCGGGGGAGGGGAGGGCGGGGGCCGTTGTTCCTGGCCCCGGGTAGGCAACGTCGACCTTGCCGGCGGCCGACGGCAGGAGTCGGGCGATCTCGGCCGCCGCGCTCTGCGAGATGGTCACAACCCGTCGGGCGCGTTTCACCAGCGACGGCACGAGGAGTTGCAGGTAGCGCATGTAGAGCCGGTCGCCGGTCTGTGGCTCGATCAGAAAGGTGAGGTCGAGCACCATCAGCACCAGCGGCACCGGGGAAAGCAGCGGTCCGACATAAGCCGGACAGAGCAGCACATCCACGCGCCGGCGTGCCGCCGCCAGCGGCAAGGTAACCTGCGTCCAGAATACCTGCCTCAATCCATTCATCCATCGCCGCCAGCTCGATCGCCGCCCCTCGCCCTTCGAGGAGAATCCGTGGCTGAATTCGATCACCTCGTGGCCACGCGCCAGCAGATCTGCCGTCAGATGGTGGGCCAGGACGCCGGTACCGGCTTGGTTCTTGAGCGCGTTTGCCTCGATCCCGATGCGCACCGGTCAGGAAATGTTAGAGGAAATTGGACGATGCGACGGGGCGGCGACGCGTCGCTAGAATGGGATGTCGTCGATGAATCGACGACTCCTGGTCGTTCCTGCTGTACTCCTTGTCTACGCGTGGGGGATCCACACGTTGGTCCTCGCCGGCGTCAACCTGTTGGACCAGCATCCTCTGACGATGTTGCGCACCTCGCCTGAATACAGTCAGCTACAGCCGGCGGACGGAAGTCGACAGGCCATCATCGTTGCCGAGCAGCTCATGCACCCGGGGGCATCCTTGGCGATCGTCTACCGCTATCGCGGGCAGATCAACCACTTCAACGAGACCTACGCCTACTACTGGGCGACCTGGCGAATGTATCCCCGACCGGTCGTGATGGCAGATAGCACAACGGAAGCGGCGGCGGGAGCCCCCGACTACATCCTGGACATCGGCGATCCCCCCGTCGTAGATCCGCCGGGCTATCGAACGATACAGACCCGCACGTTCGCCGACAACGCGACGATGACGGTCCTGGCCCGTGCCTGACGCCGGAATTGTCCTTGCGACGTTCGACCTTCTCGCCTACCTTGTGATCTGCCACGTGATCGGGACCGCGATCTTGCTGGCGGTCAGGCTGAACATCCGTGGGCTGGTCCCGCCCAGCGCCCTGATCGGGTGCGCCGCCCTGGCGATCCAACTCTGGGCCTTCGGGTTTGCTCACATCCCGTGGAACGTGTTCACGCTGCTGCTCCCCTGGGTTGCCGTCTGGGTCGTCCTCAGGCGGCCACTGCGCCAAACCCTGCAGGCGCAGATCAAGTCGGCGTGGGCCGCGCTCGCCAGGCTGCGAGGCGTCGAGCCGCTGAGCGGCGCGTTGATTGCGATTGCTGCGCTCCTGATCGTGGTGTATGGCCTGAACGCATTTCTGCATCCCGCCGCCGGTTGGGACGCGATCGCATTCTGGTACTTCAAAGCCAAGGTCTTTTTCATCGAGCAGCACGTCGATCCGGCATCCCCCGCCTTCGCCTCGATCCCACGTCTCGTGGTGGTGCGCAACCAGGAGTATCCACCGCTTTATCCGCTGATGCTGGCGTCCACCTTCGTGGTCAGCGGCCGCGTAAACGAGGTACTGTCGAACTCGATCAACCTTCTCGCGTTGATTGCGGTGGTTCCGACCATGTACTCGCAGGTACGGCGCCTCGTCGGATCCCGCCTCGGCATCGTATTCGTGTTCTTGCTGGTCGCGATGGCCATCCCGGCCGCGTCGCGCTTCCTCATCGATGGCGGCTACTTCGGCCATGCCGACTATGTCGAAGCCATCTGGATCCTGCTGACGCTGATCTACCTGCAGGCTGGCGAGTCAGGCGATGGTGCCGCCAACGTCATGGCGGTCGCGTGCGCCGTGGGGGCGGCGCTGACCAAGGACGAAGGCACCCCGCTCCTGTTCGTCACGCTCGCGGTGCTGATCGTGAGGCAGGCCTGGCGGTGGAGACGTTGGCAGGAACGGCCGGCGCCTCGCAACCTCGCGATCGCGGCGGTCTGCGTCCTGCCAGTCGTGATCTGGCACCTTACCTGGAGCCTGTCCGGGAAGATCACCCCGCTAATGCTGAACCACCATCCACTCTCGCTACTGCCTCAGCTGCCTTCTCGGGCCGCAACCATCGCGCGCTATGTGGCCGGGATACCCTTTAACCGCACCCTGAACGCGTTGTCGACCCGGGTTGCCACGGGGATCGGGTGGAACACCTACGTGTGGATGGCGCTCGCGCTGCCCATGAGCCTGCTGCTGCTGGCATACAACCGGTTCCGAAGCGGCGCCGCGGTGAGCGTTGTTTTCGGGCTGCAGCTCCTCGCCTACTTCGTTGTCTACCTGTTTACCCCGATCGACCTGACGGAGCACCTCTCGGAGTCGGTTGACCGTGTGATTCTGCAATTGGCGCCCTCCGTGATCCTGTTGTTGGCGGTGACCATCTCGCCATATCGGAGCACGACCTGGCGAGACGCTGCCGGTATGCGCGACGCCGATAGGCGGGAGCCCGCTGCCTGACACGAAGGGCGGGCACCCTTTGTTCGGGAGTCGTCTATCGGCCCGGCATCGAATCGTGCCGCTGGCCCTGACGTCCGAGGGCATCCTCCCGCAGGGCAGTTGGCGTTCGGCAAAAGAAGAGGAAGACGGTAGACGGTTGCGCAATCGTGAACTTCACGGGCGCCGGAGCCGACCCGGTCTGGGGAATCTTCACGCTCTCAACGCCCCTCACGGCCGACCAGGGCACCGTCCACGACGGGCGCTTTGCCATGAGCAGCCCTGACATCCAGGTTGGGTTGATGCTCAGTCCCGACGACGACAACGCCAGGAGGGTCCCCTTGCCGATGCCTCCAGGCCAGACCACCGTGCCAAGGTAGCGACCGATCCCGTCCGGAGCTTCCAATTGACCGCCACTCACCTGGCCAGCGAACGGATCCGGCTGGTTTGTCCCGCCCGGAATCAGCTCGCGGACATATCTCTGCATGTACCCCCTGCGTGCCCGGATACCGAGCCCAATCCCAAGAAGAGCAAGAGCAACACCGAATAGCAGGAGCCCGCCGCTGTTGCTGAGGCGACCAAAGACCACGAGCGCGATTCCGGCGATCGCGACCCATTTCCCGTATCGGTCGAGCTCACTCCCTCGAGGAGATGAACCTCGGACGCTCACTGGTCCCTTTACAGTACAGGCTGCTCTGCGAAGGTCGACCTCGCCGCTCGGCGTCGCTAAATCGCCGGCCTGCTTTCCGCCGCAGCCGCCTGAACCGTGTCCGCCGGTGCGTTCTGACGTCGCGAGAGCGCGAGTGCTGGCAGCGCCACCGCCGAGATGGCCGCTGCCACCACGTATGACGGCCCGTATCCCCACACATCGGCAACCCGACCGAGGAGCGGCTGGGCCCAGACGCCGCCCGCCGAGCCCATCAGCGAATCGAACGAGAGGATGGTTGCTCGCTGTCGTGACGGGATCATGCCGTTCATATAGGTCTGGCGGATGGGCGATGAGGCCGCGAAGATGAGTGACCAGATCACAACAAGTCCGATCACCACCCAGAACTTCTGGATGATTCCCATCAGGGCGAGGACGACCACGCCAAGGGTTGCGGTTGCAATCAATGCGGAGGTGCGGCGGCGGAAGCGCCGCCGGATGCGGGGTGCCGCCAGGCCACCGAGGATTTGTGCGCCGGC
>DATEHI010000115.1:0-23303 GCA_035279665.1 Candidatus Dormiibacterota bacterium
CCGGTTCCCGCAGCTCAGCCGAGACCGGTTGCTCCGGTGCAACGCCCCGTCGCCGCCCCCACGCCGGCTCCGGCCCCCACCCTGGCCGAGCGCGTCGCCGCGGCCAAGCCCGCCACCGGCTCAATCGAGGCGGCGGCGGCGATGCCGGCCAGCGCCAACCTCAACGACCTGCCCGAGGCCGAGCGGCTCCACCGGATCAAGGCCGCAGTCCACGACCGGATCATCGGTGAGCTGGGCGAGCGCGCCAACGAGCTCGACAAAGAAGCCATCAGCCAGCGGGCAACCGAGGTCCTCGACGCCTATCTGAGCGCCCGCCGGGTCACCCTCACCACTCAGACTCGGGCGCAGCTGTTGGGAGCCCTGCTGGCCGATATCCTCGGCTTCGGTCCCCTCGACATCCTGCTCGCGGACGAGACGATCTCCGACATCATGGTGAACGGCCCCTTCAAGGTCTACATCGAGCGCGGCAACAAGATGCAGCGCGCGGCGATCAAGTTCGACAGCGACGCCCACCTGATGCAGATCATCTCGCGCATCGTCACGGGCGTCGGCCGCCGCGTCGACGAAAGCTCGCCGATGGTTGATGCCCGCCTTCCCGACGGTTCCCGCGTCAACGTCATCATCCCCCCGCTGGCCGTGAAGGGCGCGTCGATGACCATCCGCAAGATGCGAAAGGACCCACTCCAGATCGAGGATTTGATCAGGAACAACACCCTGACGCAGGAGATGGCGACCTTTCTCAAGGCGTGCGTCAATGCGCGCATGAACATCATCGTGGCCGGCGGTGGTTCCTCAGGAAAGACCACCACGCTCAACGTGCTTTCCGGCTTCATCCCGAGCGACGAACGCATCATCACCGTCGAGGATGCCGCGGAGTTGCAACTGCGCCAGATTCACGTCATCAACCTCGAGTCGCGGCCGACCAACGTGGAAGGTAAAGGTGGGGTCAGCATCCGCGACCTCGTCATCAACACCCTCCGAATGCGGCCCGACCGGATCGTCGTTGGCGAGGTTCGTAGCGGCGAGGCGCTGGACATGCTCCAGGCCATGAACACCGGACACGATGGCTCCTTGACCACGGTCCACTCGAACACACCGCGAGACACCATCTCCCGGCTGGAGACCCTGGTGCTGATGGCCGGCATGGAACTCCCCTCCCGCGCCATCCGGGAACAGATCGCCTCGGCAATCAACATCATCATTCAACAGAACCGCCTGCGGGACGGCTCGCGCAAGATCACCTACATTTCCGAGGTGACCGGCATCGAGGGCGACCAGATCTCCCTCCAGGACATCTTCGTCTACAAGCAATCCGGATTCGAGAACGGGAAGGTCACCGGGATGCTGACCGCCACCGGGGCAATTCCGAAGATGATGGAAACGCTCGAGTCGACCGGCAACCCGGTGCCTCTGAGCTTTTTCGACCCCCACCCGGACAGCGGCTTCGTCAGGCCCAAACGGCTGCACGTCGTCCCCAACGCCGCCTGATTCCGATCTCAAGAGGTCCGCAAGAAACGGCGCGTATATTCAGGTCATGCCGGCCAAAGAGGCCACGCCGTTCTCGCTGGAGCTCGACCGGCGGGTCGCCGAGGGCGCGCTTGGAACCCTCTACGAGAAGCAGCCCGACAACGAGGTTCGCTGCTATGCGTGCGCCCACCGCTGCCTGATCAAGGACGGTTTGCGTGGCATCTGCAAGGTCCGCTACAACCGCGCCGGCACGCTGATGGTGCCACGCGGGTACGTGGGCGCTTTGCAATGTGACCCGATTGAGAAGAAGCCGTTCTTCCACGCTTTCCCGGGCAAGGACGCCCTCACCTTCGGGATGCTCGGATGTGACCTGCACTGCGGGTACTGCCAGAACTGGGTCACCTCGCAGGCCCTGCGCGATCCTGGGGCGCTCGCCGATCCGATGGATGTCACGCCGCGGCAGCTGGTCGACATTGCGCAACGGCAGGGCGCCAGGGTGGTCGCCACCTCTTACAACGAGCCGCTGATCACCTCGGAGTGGGCCGTCGAGGTCTTCAAGGAGGCCCGGCCGCGCGGTTTTGCGACGGCCTACATCTCGAACGGCAACGCCACCAGGGAGGTGCTCGAGTACATTCGGCCGTGGACAGACCTCTACAAGATCGACCTCAAGTCATTCCGCGACAAGAACTACCGGTCGCTAGGCGGCAAGCTGGAGAACATCGTCAACGGCATCCAGATGGTGCACGAGATGGGCTTCTGGCTGGAGATCGTGACGCTGATCATCCCAGGCTTCAACGACAGCGACCAAGAGCTGGGCGATATCGCGCGCTTCCTCAGCGGCTTGTCGCCCAGCATTCCCTGGCACGTCACCGCTTTCCACAAGGACTACAAGATGCGCGACCCCGACAACACCACGGCCGAGACGCTGATGCGGGCCGCCCGCATCGGCGAGGCCGCCGGCCTGCAGTACATCTACGCGGGCAACCTGCCCGGCCGGGTGGGCCGCTACGAAGACACCCGCTGCCCCGGCTGCCAGACCACCCTCATCCGCCGGACCGGCTACCGCATCCTCGACGACCGGCTCACCGGCCGAGGAAGCTGCCTCAATTGCGGGCAGCCCATCCCCGGGGTTTGGCGGGCACCGATTTAGGGCACCACGCACTACAATCAACGCTGGTCGTGCCAACTGAACTCAGCCGCCGGGAGTTTTCCTGGGTCCTCGGCGGCCCCCAGGGTGGGGGCATCAACGCCTCAGCGGAGATCTATGCCAAGGCGCTCAGCCACGGCGGCCTCCACGTCTTCGCCAACATCGAGTTCCACTCGAACATCATGGGCAAGCACAGCTACTACCGGGTCACGGCCGCTCCGGTACCGGTCCATTCTCACATCGACGAGATCCACATGCTGGTGGCGCTGGACCAGGAATCCCTCTTCGGCGACGCCCCCGAGCGCAAGCACTATCCCAGCCACACGGGTCACGTCCACCAGGTGGCGCGCGGCGGCGGCGTCCTCTACGACGCTGACCTGAAGATCGACCCGGACCGGTTCGGTCGCGACGACATCAACCTCTATCCGATCCCGTTTTTCGAGGTCCTGGAAGAGGCCCTCAAAGAGGTGGGGAAGGGCGGTCAGTCGCGCAAGTACATCGTTATGCGCAACACGGTGGCCCTGGGGGCCTCGATCGGCATCTCCGGTTACGACGAGGAGCTGCTCTTCGAAGCGATTCGCAACGAGTTCAAAGGCCGCAAGGCGGAAGCCGCGGAGATGAATGTGGCGGCAGTCCGGGCTGCGGCCGCCTATGCGCGCACCCAGTTCAAGACCAAGCCGGAGCGCCGGCTGTCACCGGTCCCGGTCGAAAGCCGAAAAGCCCGGATGTTGATCAAAGGCTTCCAGGCGGTTGGCATCGCCAAGCTCAAGGCGGGCCTCGGCATGCAGACCTACTACCCGATCAGCCCCGCGACCGACGAAAGCGTCTATTTGGAGCAGAAGGGCCCCGCCTATCAATGCACGGTTGTTCAGTGCGAGGACGAGATCTCCAGCATCAACATGGCGATCGGCGCCGCGCACATGGGCGTGCGGGCCGCGACGTCCACCGCGGGACCGGGATTCGCCTTGATGTCGGAAGGGTTCGGCTTCGCCGCCATCACGGAGGCTCCCGGCCCGGTCGTCTTCCTCTGGCAGCGTGGCGGGCCGAGCACTGGCCTTCCCACCCGCACCGAGCAGGCTGACCTGCAATTCGCACTGCATCCGGCACACGGGGACTTCCCGCACATGGTCGTGGCGCCGGGCGACATCGATGAGTCCTTCATCGACAGCTTCGAGAGCTTCAACTGGGCCGATCGCTATCAAATGCCGGTGGTGGTGCTGCTCGAGAAGTTCCTGGCCTCATCGATGTTCAGCAACGATGGCATCGACATGAGCAAGCTGAAGATCGATCGCGGACTGATCCATCAACCGGTCGACGCTGAGGGCGATGGTTACCGCCGCCACGCCATCACCGCGGACGGCATCAGTCCGCGAACCATACCAGGAATGCCCGGTGGGATCTTCTCGACCACCAGCGACGAACACGACCCCGAGGGTCATATCACCGAGGGCATCGAAAACCGCATCGCCATGATGCGCAAACGGATGGCCAAGCTCGAAACGGCCGCCCGGGAGATTCCGGCGTCATCAAAGTTCACCCTGCACGGTCCACGGCAGGCCGACCTGACGCTGGTGGCCTGGGGTGCGACCAAGGGTGCCATCCTCGACGCCATGAGCGAGCTCGAGAACGACGGCCGCTCCGTGAACTTCCTTCAAATCCGACTGATGCGGCCCTTCCCGGCCGATGCCGTGGCAGCGATCCTTCGCAACGCCAGGCTGACGGTGCTGATCGAAAACAACTACTCGGCGCAGCTCGGTGCCCTGATTTCCGAGCAGACCGGTCTCACGCTCGACCACCACGTGCTGAAGTACGACGGCCGGCCCTTTTCGCGCAACGAAATCGTCGAGGGTGTGCGGTCGGCCCTGTCCGAGCAAAAGAAGGAGGTCATGGTGTCCCATGCCTGAGGCCGCGGCCGCCGCTCCCAAGAAGTTTGCGCTGCAGGAGTACAAGACCGAGGTCCATGTCGACTGGTGTCCAGGTTGTGGCGACTTCGGCATCCTGAGCTCGATCCAGCAGGCGTTCTTCCAGCTCCAGATCCCGCCCTCTAAGGTCGCGATGATCTCCGGGATCGGCTGCTCCGGCAAGACACCGCATTACATCGATACCTACGGCCTGCATACGCTCCACGGGCGGGCGCTCCCGGTCGCGACCGGTGCCAAGCTGGCCAACCACCAGCTGACGGTGGTAGCGGTGGGCGGCGATGGCGATGGCTATGGCATCGGCGCCGGCTACTTCGTCAATAGCGGCCGTCGCAACGTCGACATGACCTACATCGTGTTCAACAACGGCGTCTACGGGCTGACGAAAGGCCAGGCCTCGCCCACGCTCGCGAAAGGGTCGAAGACGAAGTCGATGCCGGAAGCTTCCATCCAGGAAGGGGTCAACCCGATCGCCCTCGCGCTCGGTGCGGGATACACCTGGATCGGACGGGGCTATGCCCTCGATGTCAAGAACCTGGTCTCGTTGGTAGTGCAGGCAATCAGCCACAAAGGGACCTCGTTCCTGGACGTCTTCCAGACCTGCCCGGTCTACAATGACCTGCGCACCAAGGAGTGGTACGCCGGCGAGGATATCGGTCGAACCCGCATTCGGAAGCTGGAGGCCGACCCGAAATGGGATCCGGTCGTGAAGGATCCTGCGAGCATCGACGAGATCGTGGAGAAAAAGGGCCTCGCACTGCGAGCCTCCTACGAGACCGGTGACAGCCTGGCGACGGGCGTCTTCTACTCCATCCAGCTGCCAACCTACGACGAGCAGTTGGCGATGAAGGTCCCGGCACTCAAAGATCACCCGCTCGTCGACCTCCCCCTGTACCAGCGGGACGTCGCCCCGCTGTTCGCCGAGCTGGCGTAGCGGCGCGCGGCCGCGGGCTGCCGGTGGACCTTCGTCTCCTTGCCGTCAGCGATGAGGTCGAGCCGCAACTGGTCGACGAGCGGACGGTCGCGGCGCAGGGTCACATCGACCTCGTCATCGGCTGCGGTGACCTGCCGGCCGACTACCTCGACGTCCTGTCTACGGTCTACGCAGCGCCCTTGCTCTTCGTGCGCGGCAATCACGACCTGGCAGGACGCCAGGGTGACTACCCGCTCGCCGCCGAGATCGACGGACGCGTCGTCAGGGAGCAGGGGCTGCTGATCGCCGGGCTCGAGGGCTCGATCCGCTACAGCGACGGGCCGCACCAATACACCGAGGGGCAGATGCTGGCCAAGGTGCTGGCACTGCGCGTCCGGCTCGGGCGACGGCGGCTCGATATCCTGATCACCCATGGCCCGCCTTCCGGGGTCAACGACGCCACCGATGCGCCCCACCGCGGGCTGAAGGCGGTGCGGCGAGCGGTCGAATGGATGCGCCCACGGCTGCTCCTCCATGGCCACATCCATCCCTACGGCCGCGAGATACCGCGTGAGGCGCAGCTGGGTGAGACGCGCGTGATCAACGTCGTCGGCCATCGGCTGATCGAGCTCGCCGCGCGATGAAACTGAGGGCCCGGGCCGATTTCGAGACGGCCCGCATCCAGGCCTTCCTGCGCGACGCCGGCATCGTGATCCGCGGTGACCCCAGGCCCCTGCTCTCCTTCGACGAGGTGCGCCGCGCCGCCCGGCTCGAAGGGCAGTCGTACCGCGGGCTGAAGGACATCCCGATCGCTGACATACGCGGCTCGGTCGGACGCCAAAACGACTTCGACGCCTCGTTTCTTGCGGTGAAGCCCCAGATGCGAAAGCGCTGGGAGCAGCTCGACGCCGCCATGCGGAGGGGCGAAGCGGTGCCGCCCATCGAGGTGTATCACCTCGGTGACGTCTACTTCGTGAAGGATGGGCATCATCGCGTCTCCGTTGCCCGCCATCTGGGCTGGAAGACGATCCCGGGTCGGGTGATCGAGGTTCGAACCCGCGCACCACTGGGTGGTGATATGGATGCGGCCGCCCTGCTCCAGGCCAAAGAGTATGTCGACTTCCTGGAGCGCAGCCAGCTCGACCGGGTGCGCCCCGAGGCGTCGATCGCCGTCAGCCGGCTGGGACGCTACGACCGGATCTTCGAGGACATTCTCGGGCACCGCTATTTCATGGGCCTGCAGCAGTACCGCGAGGTTGGTGTCGGCGAGGCTAGTGCCAGCTGGTACGACAACGTCTACAAGCCGATCGCCGAGCTGATCCGCGAGTACGACATCCTGGCGCATTTCCCCGGGAGGACGGAAGCAGACCTCTACCTGTGGATCACGGCGAGATGGCTCGAGCTGAGCCGCGCCCAAAAGGCGGCTGGCCCCGCCGAGGCGATTGCCGACATCCTCTTCGAGACCGAGGGAGGACCGGCTCCGCCTCCATCGCCGCAAGTCCTTGCCGTCCTGCGGCGCTGGCTGGCTCCGCCACGCCGTGTCATCGAAATTCCGGTTCGGTTGATTCGTGCCGCCACTACACTGAGCGGGGAGCCCCAGCCCCCTCTCGAGCCGGTCTGAGGCTCAGCCTTCGGTCTTTCGCTTCTCCGGGTAGGCCGCGTTGATCTCGGCGCGAACGCGTTCCTTGTCGGCATCGCTCTTGAAATAGTCGAAATTCCAGGCGATGAACTTCTTCTGTTCCGGTGGGACCTCGTCCTCCGGGTAGATCGCCGCCACCGGGCAGGGATCTACGCAGGCGCCGCAGTCGATGCACTCATCGGGGTTGATGTACAGCATCCGGTCCTCTGCGCCGCCATCGATGATGCAGTCGACCGGGCAGACGTCGACGCAGGACTTGTCCTTCAGGTCGACGCAGGTCTCGGTGATGATGTAGGCCATTTCCTAGGGAAAATTCACTCTAGCACAGGGTTCCAAAAGGGTTTCAGAACCGTCACAGATCGGTGAGGCGGCGCTCGCCGCAGGTGGCAAGACGAGGCTTGCGCCCAGCGTTACGTCTTCGTGGCCCTCCCAAGACCGGCTCCCCCGCGTCTCGTGTTCAGGCCGGCGCGCCGAGTCTCATGGGCTACGTGGATCTTCGCGATCCTTGTGCTCGTGCTTGCGGGCGGCGCCGTCGGCGCCTTTCTCGAGGTGGTCCTACCCCAGCGGGTGGCGCAGCTGGCGCAATCAGAAGCCGGCGAACTCGCGCTGGCGCGCAAGGGTACGACCGACGTGAGCACGGCGGTCGGCAGCCTCTGGACAGACATCTCGGCCAAAGGCGGCATCAGCCTCTCAGCTGACCAGCTGACCAAAGACCTGGCTCTCGCGCAAGCCACCGAAAAGTCCGCGGATGATGCGCTCGGCCATGTGCAGGCCGCGCAAACCTACATGTCGCAGGCGGACGGCCTGCCCTTCCAGTTCCATTCCCCGTCGTTCATCGCCGCGGATCGGCCCGCGCTGCAGCACCTGGACAAAGCGCTGCAGGCCACCATCAAGCTGACCCATGCCGCCACCCTCCAGCTGACGCTCGCGCAGCACCTCAACCAGGATGCGCAGACGATCGCCGGCAGCCTCGCCAGCAGCGTCAACGCTCGAGCCTGGACCGATGCCGCCCGGACGGCATCCGGCCTGACGACCGACCTGAGGGCGCAGCAACCGTCGGTCGGCGATCCCGAGGCGTTGCTCGACCCGCTCTGGGGTAAATGGGTCGACGCCATGCTCGCGGTGGCCAGCAGCGCTCAGCAGCTCAGCCTGGCATCGGCGGCCGGGCAAACCCAGCAGGCTCAGCAGGCGAGCCGGAACCTGGCCTCCGCCTGGGGCCAGCTTGCCAGCAGCTTCTCGGACGCGCAGAATGGCGCCGCCGCATGGCGGGCAAAGACCGTCCAGCCCCTCCTCGACACGATCGCCAGTGAGAAGTTGGCTGCCGGCGCTTAGACTCGTCTTACCAGGTCGTTACTCAACTCGCTGAGTCGCCGAACCCCGAGCAGGGTCATCGAGACCTCCATCTCCTCACGTAGCATCGCCAGCATGCGACTCACGGCATCCGCGCCGCCGACCGCCAGCGCGTAGAGAAAAGGCCGCCCGATCAGCACGCCCTTGGCCCCAAGGCAAAGGGCCTTGAGGACGTCGGTGCCGCGCCGGACGCCGCCATCCATGAGCACCGCAACGTCGCGGCCGACCGCGTCGACCACCTCGGGTAGCGCGTCGAGGCTCGCAATCGCGTAGTCGAGCTGACGTCCGCCGTGGTTGCTCACGATCAGCCCGCGCGCGCCCGCCTCGACCGCGTGGCGGGCATCGTCGGGGCGAACGATGCCCTTGACCATCACCGGAAGCGAGGTCCTGGCGACGAGCCACTCCAGGTCGGCCCAGCCAAGGCCGGGATGGGTGTTGGCATTCACGTTCTGGGCGAACGGATCCGAGCCTTCGGCCGCATCCGCTCGACGCCGGGCGTCGAGATTGGCATAGCGAAGCCCGTCGGGGAGGCTGAAGGCGTTGCGGATGTCCCGCTCGCGGCGCCCGGTCTTGGGGAGGTCGACGGTCAGCAGGATGGCGGAGTAGCCTGCATCGACGGCGCGCTCGACGAAGCCGGTGGTCACCGCCCGCTCAGCGTGCATGTAGAGCTGGAACCAGCGGGGCCCGCTTGCGGCGGCGGCGACCTCCTCGATGGTCGAACTCGCCAGCGTGCTCAGAGCATAGGCGACCCCCGCGTCCGACGCCGCCCGGTAGGCGGCCAGCTCGCCATCGGGATGAGCCATCCGCTGGATCGCGGTGGGCGCCAGGTGGACCGGCATCCGGAAGGGCTGGCCCAACAGCTCGCTGCTCAGGTCGGTGTGGTCCGTGGACGCCAGGACTTTGAAGCGGAACCGGTAGCGGGCGAAGGCCTCGCGGTTCCCGCGTAGCGCCGCTTCGTCCTCGGAGCCGCCGGCGATGTAGTCATAGATGCCCTGGGGAAGGACCGCGCGGGCCGCCGGCTCGAAGTCATCGAGCTTGAGCGGAGCTTCCGGCCGCGTTTTCCGGTCCACCATCGAGTCGGCCACGCCGCCAATTCTGGCGTTTTGGGGCCGTGCTGTGTAACGTGTACGAAAGCGCCTGTACGAACAAGCGAATGCCGAAAGGAAGGGAGGTTTCCTCGTTATGAGTGGGGCCATCGCGATCCTCGCGTTTCACCAGAGCTATCAGCCGCTTGGCGACAACATTCTTCTGTCGGCGATCGTCGCAGGCATTCCTCTCTATCTCTTATTCGTCATGCTGGCCGTCCTTCGCCAGCCGGCCTGGCTGTCGGCGCTCACGGCGATGCTCGCCGCGGCGATCCTCGCGGCGCTGGTCTGGGGCATGCCGCTCGGGCTCGACATCTCAGCGACCACCGAGGGCATGGCGAATGGGTTGTGGCCGATCAGCTGGATCGTCCTGAACGCGGTGTTCTTCCACAACCTGACGATCGCCAGCGGCGACTTCGACGTGATCCGGCGTTCGCTCACCCGGCTGACCGGGGACCGGCGGGTCCAGGCTCTGCTGGTGGCATTTTGCTTTGGCGCCCTCATGGAAGGCATCGCGGGGTTCGGTGCTCCGGTCGCCATCTCGGCGGCGATCCTCGCCAGCCTCGGCTTCGAGCCCATCAGCGCGGCAGTGCTGGCGCTGCTCGCCAATACGGCGCCGGTCGCCTTCGGATCGATCGGCATTCCGGTCGTCACCCTCGGTCTGCTGACGGCGCCCATCATCGGCCACAGCGCGAACGATCAGACGCAGGTTACCCTGGCTCTCTCCGCCATGGTTGGCCGGCAGCTCCCGATCTTCTCCATCATCATTCCGGGCTTCCTGATCGTCGTCCTCGCGGGCTGGAATCGAATGGTCGAAGTCCTCCCGGCCGTCCTGACCGCCGGCGCCGTCTTCGCGGTCATCCAGTTCCTGGTGTCCAACTTCATCGGTCCAGAGCTGACGGACGTGCTGGCCGCGCTGGTCTCGATGGGCGCGGTCGCCCTTTTGCTTCGCGTGTGGAAGCCGAAGACACTCTGGGGCTTTGCCGCCGACCGCGCGTCAGTGGCGGGCGCCGGCCCGCGGTTTCGAAGCGTGGGCGCGGCGGTGGCGCAGGTTGCCGATCCCCCAGCCCGCATCGTGCGCGCCTACATGATGTACGTGATCCTGGTGGTGGTCATCCTGATCGGCCAGATGGGCAACCTGCCGTTCTTTTCCGGCAGTCCACCGGGCAACGTGAAGAATGCCCTCCACACGCCGGCCAATATCACCGCCGATCTCAAGTGCGGCCAGCCGGGATTCGCGCTCTGCCTCAATCCGTGGTTTGGCCCCACTCCGGTAAAAGATGCCGGCGCGTTCAAGTTCCCGTTCTGGCGATTCCAATGGCCGGGCAGTTACGAAGGCACCTCGGCCAAGCCGAAGGCCCAGATTACCCAGGAACCGCCGATCGTGGCCAAGGAAACGGCCTATCCGATCACCTTCACCTGGGACTTCCTGTCGGCAGCCGGTAGCCTGGTGCTCTTCGCGTCGATCGTGGCCTTCATCGTGATGGCCATCCGAGGGGCGCCGCTGCGCCTGTTCTTTACCACCTATGGGCGCACGCTACGCCAGCTGGCGCTCCCCATCATGACGATCGCGTTCATCCTTGGCATCGCCGCGGTGATGAACTTCTCGGGCATGACGTCGACGCTTGCGCTGCTCATGGCAAAAACCGGCGCGGTCTTCCCCTTCTTCTCCGCCGTTATCGGTGCGCTGGGCGTCTTCTTGACGGGCAGTGACACCGCGTCCAACACACTGTTCGGCCCGATGCAGGCGTTTACCGCCAAGCAGATTGTGATTGGCGGGCATCACCTGAGTCCCATCCTCACGGCCGGCACCAACTCGTCGGGCGGCGTCATGGGCAAGATGATCAGCCCGCAAAACCTTTCGGTTGGCGCGGCCGGGGTCAACCGGGTGGGCTCGGAGGGCGAGATCTTCCGCCGCACCATCGGCTACAGCCTGATCCTCACGGCCGCCGTCGGCGCGGTCGCCATGATCGAGGTCTACTTGATCCCCGGGATCATCCCAACGTTCGGCTAACGGCACGTAAGTCCCTCCCCCGCCTTGCGGGGGAGGGCAGGGTCGGGGCGGGGGTACCCTTTACGAAATGGATGCCGCGGATCGTGAACAGCTGCTGGGCCGTATCCGTGGGGTGGTGGGGGAGCGCAACGCGTTCGCGGATGCGTACGAGATGCGGCTGTACCAGTACGACGCCAGCCCGGAGACGGCGCTACCTGACATCGTCGTGATACCGGGGACGGCCAAGGAGGTCGCGCAGGTCGTCAAAATGTGCGCCGAGGCCGGTGCGCCGATCACGGCACGATCGGGCGCCAGCAGTTTGGCTGGTGGCACCGTCCCGGTCGAGGGCGGTGTCATCATCACCTTCGCCCGGATGGACCGCATTCTCGAGATCGATATCGACAATCTGCGAGCGGTGGTTCAGCCCGGCGTGGTCAACCTGGCGCTGAGCCAGGCGCTCAAACCGCACGGCTATTACTACGTCCCCGATCCCTCGAGCCAGGGCGCCTGCACGATCGGAGGCAACGTCGCCACCAACGCCGGTGGCCCGCACACCCTCCTCTACGGTGTCACGGTCAACCATGTCACCGGCCTCGAGGTTGCTCTCGCCAGCGGCGAGCTGGTGCAGGTCGGTGGGCGCAACGCCGCGGAGGCCATCGGTTATGACCTGACGGGTGTCCTCGTCGGATCAGAGGGCACAATGGGGGTTGTCACGCGCATCTGGGTCAAGATCCAACCCCTGCCGCCGGTGCAAAAGACCCTGATGGCTGTGTATCCGGACGTCGCCACCGCCAGCAACGCCGTGTCCGCCATCGTCCGCACGGGGATTCTTCCGGCCGCCATCGAGATGATGGACAAGCTTTCCATCCAGGCGATCGAAGCGGCGTCGCACGCGGGCTATCCGCTGGACGCCGGCGCGGTCTTGCTGCTCGAAGTGGATGGCACGCCGGAGGTCGCCGAGGAGCTCGGCGAGCGGATGGCCATGGCCTGCCGCGAGAACGGAGCCACCCAGGTTCGGGTCGCTCGCAATGAGGCGGAACGCCAGGCGCTCTGGAAAGGCCGCAAGGGCGCATTCTCGGCGATGGGTCGCCTGTCGTCCGACTTCTACGTGATGGATGGCGTCGTGCCGCGCACCAAGCTGCCCGAGACGCTCGCGAAGATCGACGCCATCAGCGAGCGAACCGGCTTCAAGATCTGCAATGTCTTCCATGCCGGCGACGGCAACCTTCACCCCCTCGTGCTCTTCGACGCGTTCAAAGCTGGCGAGTATGAAGCGGTACTGCGGATCGGGGACGAGATTCTGAAACTCTGTGCCGATGCAGGCGGATCGGTGACCGGCGAACACGGGATCGGGCTGGAAAAGCGCGAGAACATCCGTTACGTCTTTTCCGATGACGACCTGGAGGTGATGGATCGGGTCCGCCGGGTTTTCGATCCGCAACGCCTGATGAACCCCGGAAAGGTGTTTCCTGGCGGAGGCCTCGAGCTTCCCCGGGCGCCGATGCCGGATGGATCCCCACGCCGGCAACCGCGCAGCGCCGTTCCCGCGGGAGACGACGTGTGGGTGTGAAGGCGCGCGAGCACGCATGGCCCGGGCCCGAGATCACCGTCGACGAGCAACGAACCTTTAGCGTGGACGGCCTGTTGCCGTCGACCGTGATGCGCCCCAACGATGCCGGTGATGCCGCGCGCGGCCTCCGCGACTGCGACGAAGTGCCTGCCGCGGTCGTGGTCTGGGGTGGTGGGACACAGATGCGGTTGGGCGCTCCACCACGCCGGTACGAGGTCGCCTTTTCGACCGGACGGATGACGCGGTTGCTCGAGTACGAGCCGGCCGACCTCACCTGCCGCGTGGAGGCGGGGATGCGGCTTAGCGACCTGCAGGCGACGCTGCGGGCCCAGGGCCAGCGGCTGCCGCTCGATCCGCCGCAGCCGAAGCGGGCGACGGTCGGCGGGATGGTGGCAGCCAACAGCAACGGCCTCACCCGCGGGCGTCACGGCACCGTCCGCGACTGGGTGATCGGCATCGCGGTTGCCTACCCGTCCGGCAAGGTCGCGCGTGCCGGCGGTAAGGTGGTGAAGAACGTCGCGGGCTACGACCTGATGAAGCTGCATATCGGCGCTCTCGGCACGTTGGGCGTGGTCGCGGAAGTGAACTTCAAGGTCCAGGCCCGACCGGAGGGGGAAGCGACATTGCTGGCCCACTTCGCGGCGCCGGGAGCCGCCCTCGCGGTGGGGCTCAAGCTGGCCCGCCACTACCTCGCACCCGCGGCCGCCATCGTCCTCGATGCGAAGACCTTTTCCGAATTGCTCGCTCCGCCGCCTGCGGAGGAGGGTCCGGGTGGGGGCCCCGCCCAGTGGATCCTCGCTGTGAAGCTGGAAGGCTATTCCCGCGAGGTCGCTGCGGCTACAGATGTGGCAGTCGGGCTTATCCGCGAGTCGGGCGGCGTTATCCATGAGCCGGAGGTCCCGACGGCTTTCTGGGACGCTGCCAGGGATTGGTCCGCGCCTGCGGGCGAGGGGGTGGTGCTTCGCGCCGTCGTTCCTCTTACTTCCAGCCAACGTGTGATCGCGGCCGTTCCGCCTGATGCTCGGGTGCTGGCCCAGCCCGCGTCCGGCGTGGTCGACGTCCGGGTGCCGGCGACATCGACCGCGCAGACCCTCTCACGGTTGCGCGACGCGGCCGGCGCCGAGGGGCAAGTGGTGGTCGTTACCGCTCCCGTCGCCATCAAACAAAGGCTTGAGGTGTGGGGACCGCCTCCACCCGGCTTTCCCATCATGCGTGCTCTCAAGCACGCCCTTGATCCGAATGGGATCCTCAGCCCGGGCCGGTTCGTGGGCGGGATGTAGTTGTGAGCCCCGAACTGGCCACCCTCGACTTCAAGGCGCAGCTGCAGCGGGATGGCGTGCCATTCCCTGCCACCGGCATCGACATGGACCTGGTCCGCGACTGCATTCACTGTGGGCTCTGCCTCCCCAAGTGCCCGACCTTCCGCACGCTGCATCACGAGGGCGACAGCCCGCGCGGGCGGATGTGGCAAATCAAGGAGGCGACGCTCGGCCTGGTGGCCTTCGATGACCCGCGCTTTCAGGCCCACATCTATCAGTGCTTCAACTGCCGTGCCTGCGAAACCGCCTGCCCGTCCGGCGTCCAGTTCGGAACGGTGATGGAGATGGCACGTGCAAAGACGCCACCCCAGAATCGCCGCGACCGGATGGTGCGGGCCGTGCTCCTCAATGGGTTACTGCCGCATCCGCGTCGCTTGAAGATCGCCGGCTGGCTCTACCGCGCCACGCGTGCGCTGCGGCTGCCTGCGCTCCTACGCCGGAGCGGCGCCTGGAGGGTCCTGCCGCTGGGCAAGTTTGCGGCCTTCCCACCCGTGGGTGATACGAGTCCGTATCGGGTCCCGCTACCTGCGCTGACTCCGGCGCAGGGCACCCGTCGCGCCCGCGTCGGCCTCCTGACCGGCTGTATCCAGGACGAGATGTTTCGGGGCACGAATCGCCGCACCGCGCTCGCTCTCGCACGCAACGGCTGCGACGTGGTCGTGCCATCGGTGCGCGTGTGCTGCGGCGCCCTGGCCTCGCACGCCGGGGAGGCGAAGACCGCCGAGCGCCTCGCCGGCCAGACGATGGACGCCTTTCGCGGCCTGAGCCTGGACGCGGTGGTCGTCAACGCCGCGGGCTGCGGCTCGAACATGAAGGAATACGAAGTGCAGCTCCGCAATGATGCCGGGCGCCGGGAGGCCACGCCGGCTTTCTCCGAAACGGTGAAGGATGCCTCGGAGTTCCTGATCGAGCTCGGCCTCCAACCACCGACGCGCGCCATCCGTCTCAAAGTCGCCTACCAGGACCCCTGCCACCTGCTGCACGGCCAGAAGGTGCACCGACAGCCGAGGCAGGTCCTCACCGTGATTCCCGGCATCGAGCTCGTCGAGATGAAGGAGTCAGATTGGTGTTGCGGCTCGGCTGGCGTCTACAACCTGACCCACCCGGAGATCTCCGAAGAGGCGCTCGGTTGGAAGGTGCGCAACATCATCGATTGCGGTGCGCAGGTGATCGCATCGGCTAACCCCGGGTGCGTCCTTCAGGTTGGGATGGGCCTGCAGCGCGCGGGCCACGACATTCCCGTCGTTCATGTCATGGATCTGCTGGGCTGGGCGTACGGCGACGATCAGGAGCGCCCGCCGATCGTCCGCCGTGCGATGGCGTGAGGGAGGCCAGGCTCGATCATCCGCCCGTCTTCGACGATCCGTGGCTCGATCAACTGGCCACACGCATATGGTCGAAGCCAGAGTTTTCGATGGTCCCCATCGACCTCGACGAGGTGCCACCGCAGCCGTACGCCGGTCCTCGCCTCGACGAACGGGGACCTCGGGTCGTGTTCTTCGGCATCCCGTCGGACTACGGGACCGCATTTCTGCTGCACCTGGTCGAAAGGCGCGTCAACCTCGTGGCCGTCGTCTGCAGCACACGCTGGCAACGCACGCACCCCAAGGCCGACTTGATCGCGCGAATTGCCGGGTATCTCGGCCGTCCGGTGGAGGTGACGGCCGACGCCAACTCCGAGGCGTTTGTCCGCTGCCTCAGTGCCTACGAGCCCGACATCGTCGTCATGGCCAGCTTCGACCAGATCCTTACGGCGCAAACGCTGGCCGTCCCGACCCGCGGCTGGCTAAACGTCCACCCGTCGCTGCTTCCCCGCCACCGTGGCCCGGAGCCGATCTACTGGACGATCGTCAATGGCGACGGGGAGGCCGGCATCACCGTCCACCAGACGGTGCCGCGGATCGACGCCGGGCCGATTCTGGCTCAACGCCGGGTCGAGGTTTACGAGCAGGACACCGCGGGCACCCTAAGCAAACGGTTGGTGGCGGAAGGCCTCGGCGCCCTCGACGAGACGCTGGCGCGACTGGAGGCGGGCCGGGCCGAGGGCATCGTGGCGGAGGCAGGCAGCGGGAGCTATGAGCCCCCCGTCCGCCAGGTCGGGCTCGACTGGGACCAGCCGTTCGGGCAGATCGAGCGGCTGGTGCGTGCCGGTGACCCGGATCAGCCCCCTTTCTTCACCTATCGAGGCCGGCGCCGCTACGTATACGGGATTCGAAGGTTGCGAGCCCGCTCCGGCGAAGGCCCTGGCGTCATTTCACCGCTTCCCGCAGGCGAGATGCTAGCGGCTACAAGAGACGCCATCGTCGCCGTCCGCTGGCGGCCGGTCGGCCACACCCACGCGCTTCGCCCGCTGGCCAAACAGCAATTTCCGTAGCCGGCGTCACCGCTCCGTCACAGATCGAATCTGACCGAATTCACGGGGGTTGGCCTTATAATGACCTCAACATGGCTCAGGAAATGATCGAACAAGACACCCAGCTGATCAGCATTACGGACTCCGCTCTCACCCAGTTGCGTGACCTCCTGCGCAAGCAGGGGCGCCCGGAGATGGGCCTGCGAGTGTTCGTCCAGCCAGGCGGCTGTTCCGGCATGTCGTATGGCATGGGCTTCGAGGATCGCCCCGAAGACGGCGACGCGATTAGCAATGTCGGTGGCGTACGGCTGTTTGTCGACTCGGTCAGCGCGCAGTACATCAAGGGCGCGGAAATCGATTTCGTGGACAGCCTGATGGGTGGCGGCTTTACCGTGCACAACCCCAACGCGGTCTCGAGCTGCTCATGCGGTAGCTCGTTCGACACCGGCGGTGACGCCGGAACGGCTCGCGGCTGCAGCCACTAGACCCAGGGCCACGCGCCCGCCGACACGTTTTCATCACTGTGAAACCGTGTCAGAAAATGAGTGTTGTTCGGGAGCATTTGTCCCCTCAACTGATGGCTTGACCGCGCTTCGCTTCGGCTTTACGCTGGTGGCCCCTGAGGGAAGGAAGTATGCCGCCCCAGCCCCGCGTCCTGATGCTCGAAGATCATCCAGACATTGCTGATCTCTATCAGCTGAAACTCCAGCTCGAGGGGTATCGCGTCGCCGTGGCCTCGGATGGTGCCGCGGGGCTGCGCATGGCCCGCTCCCTCATTCCAGACCTGATCCTGCTCGACATCCACATGCCGCAACTCGACGGGCTGCAGGTGCTCGCCGCTTTGCGCGAGGACACGGCCACCGACGAAGTCCCAGTAGTCGTATGCAGCGAGGACGACAGTCCGCAGTTGATCAGGGAGGCGCACCGACTCGGCGCCGTCGCCTACCTGGTGAAGGCGAACCTATTGCCCAGTCGTCTGAGCAAGACCGTAAGCGATGTGCTGGGCCAGCGGGGCGAGTTCACTGTTCAGGCCGATCGAGCGCGCGCCCGCCGAGCGTCCTGACCGCGGAAAGTCTTAGCGCCCTCTTAGCTGGCCATCATCGTTTCGTAAGGGTGCACCCCCCATCATGAGGACGTGATCGCGGAGCCTTTCGGCCCTCCCCAGCCAGAATCGCCCCCGCCGCCAGTATCGGCGTCGCCACAAGGTGCCGGCCGTCCGGGAACGCGGACCGTGCTCGTGACGGTGGCGGTCCTGGTCGCGGGCCTGGCGGGTGGTGCGCTGGGCGCGGAGGCGGTCATCAGCCGCCTGCCGGCGGCCTCGGCCCCAGCGGCAAGCTCGAGTACGACAACGTCATCGGCCAGCAACGTGGTCGCCGCGCAGGCGTTGACGGCCGCCGCGATCTACCAGAAGGCGGCGCCGGGGGTGGTGACGATCACTACCGAGCTGGCTCGCCGCGGTCGGGTCGGCGAGGGAACCGGATCGGGCATCGTGCTCGATACCGCCGGCAACATCCTGACCAATGCGCACGTGATATCCGGGGCGAGCCAGATCCAGGTCACGTTCAGCGACGGCAAGACGGTGGCCGCCACCGTGGCCGGGTCGAGCACCAGCGCCGACCTTGCGGTCGTACACGTTTCGGTGGCGGCGTCGAGCCTGCACCCGCTCGCGCTCGGGGACTCGAACGCGGTTCGCGTTGGCGACGCCGCGTATGCGATCGGCGCCCCCTTCGGGCTCGCCGAAACGATGACGGCGGGCGTCATCTCGGGGCTCAATCGCAGCAACCAGAGCAGCGGGCTCGCCGGCCTGATCCAGACCGACGCGCCAATCAACCCGGGGAACTCGGGCGGCGCGCTGCTCAACTCGCTGGGTCAAGTGGTCGGCATCAACGATTCCATCGAGAGCCCCGTGGCCGGCAATGTGGGCGTCGGGTTCGCCATCCCGATCAACGCCGCCAAGAAGCTCCTGACCACGCTCGAGGGTGGCGCCAACCAGTAACGTTAGCGAATTCCGATCATCGCGCTCGTCCTGTTCGTGGTCATCGTGGTCCTGGTGATTAATCCTGCCGGTATCGGCCGGCGAGTCTTTTCTCCTTACTACGCCTACATCGATCACATGCCCCGCGCGCTTCGCCTTGGCTGGCAGGGCGTGACGCTGCTGATCGCCGCCCTGTTTGCGGCATCGGCGCTATTACCCTCTCAGGTCGCGGCGATGTTGAGATTCGCCAACCCCTGGGGTGGCTTACTTCTGTTTTTCGTGGCCGTCATCGTCTTCGTCGGGATCGTCGGACAACGGCCTTCACGCTAACCGCGGATTCTTGAGCTACGGCTCCAGAATGTGGACTGCGGTGAGGTTCCGGTAGAGCTCGTCGAAGTCAAGCCCGTAACCGACGACAAACTCGTTGGGGATGTCAAACCCCTTGTACGAGATCGGGACGGGCGTGATGCGGCGCTCCTCCTTGTTGAGAAGGACGCAGAGTTTCAGCGATTTCGGTCGATGACGCTGGACATGGTCGAACAAGAACGAGGTCGTCAACCCCGTGTCGATGATGTCCTCCACCATCAAGACGTCCCGTCCAGTGACGTCCATGGTGAGGTCCTTGAGCAGTTGGACGTGTCCCGATGACTGAGTCCCAGCACCGTAACTGCTGACGGCGACGTAATCGAAATTGATGGGAACCGTCAGTGCGCGGCCGAGGTCGGTCGCGAAACAGACTGAGCCCTTGAGGACCGACAGCAGGATGAGGGGTCGCTCGAGGTCCTGATAATCGCGCGAGATGTCGGCGGCCAATTCGCGGACGCGCCGCTGGATGGCCTCGGCACCGATCAGCTCTCGTCCTAGCTTCAATTTTGTCTCGAGGATGGCATCACTTTACTCGGTCGGCGCGATCAAAAAGATCCAGATATCCCAGGAGACATGACTGATGATCAGCGGAGCGAGGCGTTGTTCATTCGCGTATAGCGCCCCCCAGTACAGGCCGGCGGCCGCGGCGGCGCCGGTCAGCGTGAGGTTGGCGGACACGAGGTGGACCGCGCCATAGATCGATGACGCGATCAGCGTGCCGCGCATCCGTCCGTAGCGTCGCATCAGGCCCCGCTGAACCAGGCCTCGCCAGAACACTTCCTCACCGGGGCCAATGACGAGACCGAGCGCGGTCGCGATCGCGGCGCGCGGGGCCGTCGTCCGGAGCTCGTAGATCCGGCCGATCTCGCGATCGCCGGCGGGCATGATTTGCCGCGCCATCCGGTCACCGACCAGGAAGATTGCGTATAGTCCGGCCGCCGATCCCAGCCCTTTCGCGAAATCCCGCAGCCGCAGCCGTTCGCGTCGAGTAGCCGGCTCAACGGCGATTCCGTAGGCGCCCAGACCCCCGACCCCGAGCGTCATGCGGAGCCAGAACTGCGACCGCGGACCGCGGAAGGCAGCTGTCCAGATGGCCGCGGCCAGGCCCAGGCCGGCGATGACGCGCTTCAGCGGACTGCCGATCCCGCGACCAGCCCGACCAGCAGCAGCACGCCGAAGGCGCCGTGCAGGCGGGCTGTCATCAGGTCGATCATCGCGATCGCGCGGAGGTGGCCTTGAGCCCCGCGCTCGGCGTCGCGCAGGATCCAGGCCATCAGCGGCAAGCTGAAGAGCGTGAGGAGCGCGAGCGTCGGCAGGGCGCCGACCATCACTGCCAGGCCGACGGCGACATAGGCACCGAGCACGAGCATCACGTAGACCCAGAAGGCGGCCTCACGGCCGACCTGGGCAGACAACGTCGTAAACCCGTGCCGCGTGTCTTCCGCCACGTCGCGCCACTCGTTCCCGTGTAGGATCGCGGTCACCAGCAATCCGACCGGCAGGGAAACGATCAACACGTTCGGGTCGAAGGCACCGGTCACCGCGAAATATGAGCCGGCCACCATCAAGGGCCCCATCAAGAAGAAGACCAGGGGCAAGCCGAGCGCCCGGTACTTGTACTGGAACGGCGGAGCGGTGTAGAAGTAGCCGCCAACAAACCCGATCAATCCGAGCAGCACAATGGGCCAGCCCCGCTGCAGCAGGAGGAAGATGCCCATCAGGAGGGCAAGGGTGAATCCCGACCAGGCGACCACGAAGGCGTCGCGCTCGCTGATCCGACCCTTGAGAATCGCCATCGACATCCGCGGCGACGTGATCGAGTCGATCCCGTGCCGAACGTCATAGATCTCGTTGATCACGTTGGTCCCGATATGCAAGCCGAGCCCACCCAGCAGCGCGGCGACGAAGAGCGGCCAGTGCATGCGGCCCTGGCTGAGTGCAATGGCGCCCCCGACCGAGATGGGCAGCACCGACGCGGTGAAACTGAACGGTCGGACAACCTCCCACGCCCCAGCCAACCGACGGCCAATCGACGCCCCTGGCCGGCTCCCCGAATTGGAAGGGAGACCAGGGCCAGCCGAGGCGACGGCCCCGGTCTGCGCCTGGGAGGCGTAGGCGACCGCCGCGTCGAGGACCGCGTCGACCTGAGCCGTCTCCTGCAGGATGGGCTGCAGCAGCGGCACATCCATACCCGCCTCGTGGTAGGCACCCGCGCGCGCCGCCACCTCCTTGACCGTGCCACACAAGATGAAGGCATCCAGCAGCTCATCCGGTATCAGCTCGCCGGCGCGGTGGTAATCCTCCGCTCGCCATGCGCTGGCGATCTGGCTGCGCAGGGCGGGGTCGAACCCCGCCCGCTTCATCGAGATGTCGCTGAGGACCGAGATCATGTAGATAACGAACGGCTCGCGCTTGGCACGGTTGAGCGCTTCCTGCCGGCTGCTGTCGAAGAGGCACAGGAGGTAACCACGGAAATCGATGTCACCGGCCGAGCGTCCGTGGGCTTTGGCAGCCTCGAGAACGCGGGTGCGCATCTTCTGGAAGGCCGGCAGCGACTCGGCGGGTCGCGCCAGGTAGCCGTCGGCCTTCTCGCCGCATAGGTCCAGGAATGGTGTGCGATAGGCGGCGATGTAGATCGGGATCCGGTGGGGCGGCTGAAACATCGGCTGCAATGGAGGAACTTTGTCATTCAGCTTGAGCGGCTGACCGCTCCACAGCCGACGGATCTGGTCGATCGATTCCGAGACGCGGGCGACGGTGTCCTCGTAGGGGATGGCCATTTGCGAAAGCCGCAGCGGCAGGCCGCTGCCCAGGGCGAGCGTCACCCGGCGCGGCGCGAGGTCATCGAGGGCCGACATCGTCATCGCCACCACCACCGGATGGCGGGTGTAGGGGTTGAGGGCCCCCGCGCCCAGTCCCAGGCGGCGAGTTTCCATCCCCATCGCACTCAGGTATGTAATGGGATCGCGCTCGAAATAGCTGTCGTGGACCCAGATGGAATCGATGCCGAGGTCCTCTGCCCGCCGCGCCCATGCCGCGGCCTCACGCACGTCGCCCCGCGCGGCCAGCCCGATCCCGACCCGGCGGCCAAGCTCTGCCATGAGATCACCGTACTCCACGGCCGCAGCGGTCGCAATCGGGATCCGGCCCGAGGCGGCCATAATCGTGAACGTGGGGCAGCAGGCGCGGGCCGATCGAATCCGCCAGATGTTCGACCAGGTGGCCGCCCGATACGACGCTCGCAACCGCCTCTTCAGCGCGGACCGCGACCGCGACTGGCGCCGCCGGGCCGCCCGCCGCGCGGCGCTCCGCCCAGGCCAGATGGCCCTCGACCTCTGCACCGGGACGGGACTGCTCGCCCAGCAGCTTCTCCCATACGTGGGTCCATCCGGCCGGATCATCGGGATCGACTTTTCGCCCGCCATGCTCGAGCTGGCGCGCCAGCGCGAGCCGCGCGTCGACTTTCGGCTGGGCGACGTCACCAGCCTCAGCGAGGCCGATGGTAGCGTCGATGCCATCACGATCGCGTTCGGCCTGCGCAATCTGGTCGATCGCGAGGCCGCACTGCGCGAGATGTACAGGGTCCTTCGCCCGGGCGGGCGCCTCGTGATCCTCGAATTCGCGCCGCCGCCGGATGGGCCGTTGATGCGCGCCTACCGCTTCTATCTCAGCCGCGTCATGCCGGTCGTCGTCGGCTTGCGCAGCGGCGGCGAGGCCTCCGCGTACCGCTACCTGGCGGACACGGTGCAGGCCTTCCCCCAGCCGGATGAGCTGGGGCGGCAGCTAGAGGCTCTGGGCTTTACGGTTTCAGTGGAGCGCATGACGTTCGGCATCGTGGCGCTGCACGTCGCAGTCCGCCGGCGCTGACCGCTGTGACATCGCTCTGGTCGGCTCCGAACCTGCTCAGCTTCTCCCGGATCGTCGCGGCGCCTCTCCTTTATGTCCTGATCGTTGCCGGCGGCCGCTACGGCTATCTCGCGGCAGCAGTGGTGTTCGTGCTCGCGTCCTTCACCGACACGCTCGACGGAGAGATCGCCCGACGCGGGAAGCAAGTCTCACCATTCGGCATCTATCTCGACACGACCGCCGACAAGATCCTGATCGCGGTCCTGCTGGTCGCGCTCGCGGCGGTCCACCTGGCTCCGGGTTGGATGGCGGCCGTGATCATCGCCCGCGAATTCCTGGTCACCGGCCTTCGGAGCTACGC
>DATEHI010000116.1:0-13700 GCA_035279665.1 Candidatus Dormiibacterota bacterium
CGTAAAGTCCGGCCTCGAGCCGGCCATGCTGCAAATCCGAGAAGGGCGCCGAGAGGTCCTGGGCGAAGACCACCATGTAGACGCCAACAAGCGCCAGCAATGCGGTGGGCCAAAACCAGGGCCGGCGGCGCTCACCAAGGATCACCCAGGCGAGCAGGATCGCGATCAACGGCTGGGTCTGCTGGAGGACGAACGTCTCGGCGAAGTGCCCGTAGGAGAACGACGTCGTGAACAGAAGCGTGGCGAGCGCCTGCGGGCCAACCGCGATCAGCCCAATCGCCAGCCAGCCGCGCTTGTCCAGGCGGCGCAACTCGGGGATGCCGCGAAGCAGAAACGCGAGCAGGAAAAGGCTGACCAGGGCATCCTCGATGACCACGATCTGCGCAGGCTTCAGATGGCCGATGAGCTGGGCGCGGAAATAGGTGTCAGCACCCCACATCGTCGCGGCCACGGCGACGAGCACGACCGAGAAGCGATCGATGAGGCCAACATGTCCGGCCGGTGCGGCGGCTTGTGATCTCGCTGTCGGGACGGCCATCGTCAATACTCCTTTGGCCGCCGGGGCAGAAATCGGGCGCACGGTAGGTGCGCGCCGAGGGCCTTCTTTCATCCCGACTGTACGGTCGGCCCCGGAGTGGGCGCTACGCCTTCACCGGGTCATGCGTCGTAGGACGCTCGCGGGCTATACCGCCGATCAGGGAGTTACACCCCTGCCCCGAAGACCAAAAGTAAGAATAGCAGCCGCGCTATCCGAGCTGAGCTCGGAGGGGAGCGAAGTCGCGGTAGCCAACCGCCATGAGACCCAGGTCCGCGACCTCCTCGTAAACCCTGGTAAAGGCCGCGGCCTGCTCCCGAGGAAGGAGGTCGAGGAGCATCGCCGTGGCGAGGACGTATTCGTGCGAGGGAACGTGATTCTTGGCGAGTCGGTGCGGGACGATGACATCGGTGCCATGTAGTTGCTCAACCTGGCCGACACGAAAGCGAGTGTAGTGTCCATGATGGGCGATGACCTTCACGGTCAGCATCGGCGCACGGACGCACGCTTGACATGAACAATTAACGGCGCGCTCGGCGACCACGCTTCGCAGGCGGCGATGAAAGGCTATGTAGGTCTCATCGAGCCAAGCCATCAGCTCCGGCCCGATCGAGTCGCCAACAAAGAACACCGCATCCCCTTCGACGCTGGAAACTTCCAAATGGGCGCCTAAGCTCTGGAGGACGGCATCGAGTAACTCGCCAACCAGGATTTGGGAGTGCGTCAGCTCGGTTTCGGCGACGTAGGTCGTGTACCCGGAAATATCGACCAGCACCAGCGGACCCAAGACCCCTGAGACCTCGGGAATGGATTTCGGGGCCACAGGGCCGGGCGCCCCGGGCTGGCTCATCTACCCGTTGAGGGAATGCCGTCGGCCGGAGGTTGGACCGGCACGAGGTCCTTGCCGACCACGACCTTGACGCGCTGCACCTGGTTGTTGCAGACGCCGTGGGCGTTCCACGGCGCGGTCAGCGGCTGAACGTTCCCCGCCGCGTCGGTCGCACGGCAGCAGAGCTCGTACTCACCAGCCCGATCGGCGCCCCACGCATAGCGCCATGATTGCCAGCCAAAATCCCCGCCGTCTCCACCGAGCTCGGCATCCGCCCAGGATCCACCTCCATCGGTGCTGACCTCAACGCGACCGATGCGTCCCCGGCCTGACCACGCCCGACCTTCGAGGATGGAGGTCCCCAGGCCGAGCTGGCGCGTGCGTGGCAGGAAATGCGGGATGCCTGGCGGCACCATCAGCGAGCGGGGCAGCATCCGCGTGACGGGCTCGCCCAGCTCGTCCCAGGTGCTGGTGACGTGATAGGCGGGCTCCTGTTGATAACCGCGGAACGGCTGCGTCACGACCGTAATCGACCGCAGCCACTTGACGTGGGTCATGCCGTACCAGCCCGGCACCACGAGACGCAGTGGGAACCCGTGTTGCGGCGGGAGCGGTTGCCCGTTGATCGCATAGGCAAGGAAGACCTCTTCGCGCCTGGCGTCCGCCATCGTCAGGCTGCGCTCGTACTGCTGCTCGAGACCACCCTGGACACCGCGGTCGATGCCGGTGAAGACGACGTCGATGGCGCCATCGAGAGGTCGGGCCGCTTCCAGCAACGGCCGCAGCGGGGTGCCGGTCCACTCCGCGTTTCCAACCGCCTCGAAGAGCCATGGCTGGCTGACGGGACGTGGCGAAAGATTGGCCCGGCCATTGCCGGCACATTCCAGCGTCACGGCCCGGGTGACCGCCGGCCGGCGCTTGAGGTCGTCGAGCGTCAAGGTCAGCGGGTTGCCAACGTGGCCGCCGATGACGAGCTGCCACTCGGATGGGTCGACCTTCGGAATGTCGAAGTGGATCAGGAGGTAGTGCAACCCGATCGGGGTGATCGGGTACTGGAGCGCCTCGAGCGGCAAAGAGTGATTCCTGACACCGAGTTGCAACTCATCGAGCGAGACGTCCGGGCTGGTCGACACCAGATGGGTCGCTTGCGGCTTGGCTACGGTGCTCATCCGAGTCAGGCCACGATAGCGCCTTCGTATGCCGCTCGGCAAGCTCAGTGCTTGAAGTGGCGCTCGCCGGTGAAGACCATCGCCAGGCCGGCGTCGTCGGCGGCCGCAATCGCCTCGCTGTCCTTGACCGATCCGCCCGGTTGGACGATGGCGCGCACGCCCGCCCCGGCCGCCACCTCGACGCCGTCCGGGTAGGGAAAGAAGCCATCGCTGGCCAGCACCGAGCCGCCCGCCCGCGGTCCGGCGCGATGGACGGCAAGCTCGACCGCCTCGACCCGGCTCATTTGCCCGGCCCCGATTCCGACCGCCGCGCCTTCATGGACGAGCACGATGGCGTTCGAGCGGACGTGCTTGACCACCGTCCACGCGAACTGCAGATCCTTGAGGGTCGCGTCATCGGGCACCTTCGCCGTGACGACACGTGCCTCACCGAGCGTGCGACCCGTCTGATCAGCGGACTGCACCAGGAAGCCGCCGGTGATGGGCCGCGCATCGAGCTCCAGGTGCGCTGACCCGGGCCCGGGTTGCAGGACACGGAGTTTGGGCCGCGACGTCAGCGTCTTCAGTGCCGGCTCGTCGAACGATGGTGCCACCGCGACCTCGAAAAACGATCCCACGAGCGCCGAGGCCGCGGCCGCGTCGACCGGGCGGTTGAAGGCGACAATCCCGCCAAAGGCGGATCGCCGGTCGCAGTTGAGCGCGCGATCGAACGCCTCAGCCGGGTCTGGACCAATGGCGACGCCACAGGGGTTGGCGTGCTTGATGATGGCGACCGCGATATCCGGAAAATCGGCCACGAGTGACCAGGCGGCCTGGGCATCGAGCAGGTTGTTGTAGGAGAGCTCGAGCCCCTGCCATTGTCGGGCGCCCGCGATCCCACCGCCACCGACCGTCCGGTAGAGCGCCGCCGATTGATGCGGGTTCTCGCCGTAGCGAAGGTCGCGCACTTTGTGGCCGCCGAGGGTGAAGTCCTCAGGCAGTATCGTCGGCGCCAGGGCCCCACGCAGGTGCTCCCCGATGGCGGCGTCGTAGGCGGCCGTATGCGCAAACGCCACCGCCGCCAGGTGACGCCGCAGCGATGGGGGGATGCCACCCGGTGCCTTGAGCGCCTCAAGGACGGCCGGGTAATCGCTCGGCCGTACCACCGGAAGCACGTGGTCGTGGTTCTTGGCTGCGGCTCGCAGTAAGGTCACGCCGCCGATGTCGATCGACTCGATCGTCTCCGCGTGGCCGGCTCCTGATGACACGGTCTCCACGAAGGGGTAGAGATTCACCACCACGAGATCGATCAGCTTCAGTTCGCGGTCGGCCAGCTCCTGCAGATGACGCGGCTCGTCGCGGCGCGCGAGGATGCCGGCGTGCACATTGGGATGCAGCGTCTTCACCCGCCCATCCAGCATCTCGGGGAATCCCGTCAACTCCTGGAGCGCGTGCACCGGGATGCTCGCCTCGCGTAGCACGCGCTCGGTCCCGCCCGTCGCATAGATCGTCACACCGAGGCCGTCGAGGCCGCGCGCGAACTCACGAAGCCCGGTCTTATCTGACACGCTCAGCAGGGCGTTCATACGCGGAGGGGAAGAACCTGGCCGGCGATTCGCTTCACCACGACCGGCAGCAGGCTGTGCTCCTCGACCTGGATCCGCTCGCGCAGGCTCTCGACGGTGTCATCCGGCCGGACCTCGACCCGGCGTTGGGCGAGAATCGGCCCTTGATCGACGTCGTCCGTCACCACGTGCACGGTGCAGCCGGTTTCGCCGACGCCGCTCTCTAGCGCCCGGGCCACAGCATCCATGGTGCCCGCGAACTCCGGCAGTAATGACGGGTGGAGATTGATGATCCGGCCGGCGAACTGCCGCGTGAAGGCGCGCTCCAGGATCGCGTCGTAACCGGCGCAGACGACCAGTTCGACACCGTGCCGCTGGAGCGCCTTCGCCATCGCGAGGTCGCGCGCCCGCCGGTCCGGAAAGCGACCCAGGCGAAACAGTTCACGCGAGATGCCCGCTTTCTTCGCGAGGTCGAGCGCCGGGCACTCGCGATTGGCGCACACCATCACGACGCGTGCGGGATACATCGGGTCCTTGGCAGCCTCGATCAGTACCTGCAGGTTGCTGCCCCGGCCCGAGACCAGGACGCCAACCCGGAGCCGGCTCACTCTAGGATTTGGACACGCCGCTGCGCGGACGCCACGGTGTCGCCCACTACGAAGACCTCGCCCTCGAGAATCCGCAATGCGGTGGCCGCGCTGGCCTCGTCGACCACGACGATCATCCCGATCCCCATATTGAACGTTCGCCACATCTCATCGTCCGGAGTGAAGGGTGCAAGATAGGAGAAGATCGCCGGCTCTGGCCATGCTCCCCTTTGGATGCGGGCGCCCAGGCCGACCGGAAGGATGCGCGGCAGGTTGCCGACGATTCCCCCGCCGGTGATGTGCGCCAGCCCCTTGATGTCGACCGCGTCGCGCAGCCGCCGGATCGGATCGAGATACGCGCGATGGGGGGCGAGGAGAGCATCCAGCACGGTCTCCCCGGTGCCAGGGATCGTCTGCGTCAGCGCCCTGCTGGGAATCACGCGACGGGCCAGGCTGTAGCCATTGGTGTGGAGACCGGTCGAGGGCAGCGCGAGCAGCGCATCGCCTTCACGGATCGCCGTCCCGTCGATGATCGCGTCGCGCTCACAGACCCCGACCATGAACCCGGCGATGTCGTAGGTGGCGGGCTGATAGAGGCCCGGCATCTCCGCGGTCTCGCCGCCGAGCAGGGCGCAGTTGACCTGCCGGCACGCAGCCGCCATCCCGCCAACCACCTCGGCCACGATCGGCGGATCCAGGATGCCGGTCGCCACGTAGTCCAGGAAGAAGAGCGGCTCGGCGCCCGCCGTCAGCACGTCGTTGACGCAGTGGTTGACCAGGTCGGCGCCGATCTGCGCGTGACGCCCCGCGCCGGCCGCCAGCAGGACCTTGGTGCCCACCCCGTCGGTGCTCGCCACCAGGATGGGCTGCCGGTAGCGACGCGTGTCGAGCGCGAAGAGGCCGCTGAATGGGCCCACACCCGCGAGCACCTCGGGACCCTGGGTCGATGCCGCCAGCGGCTTGATCAGCTCAACCGTCCGGTTGCCGGCATCGATGTCGACGCCCGCATCGCGGTAGGTCGTCATCTCGCAACCGGCTCCAGCGCCAGCTTGTCCATCTCGAGTTGCACCGGAACCGGGACGGGGTAGTCGCCGTCGAAGCAGGCCATGCAGAAGCCGTGGACGTTTTTCACCGCCCGAAAGAGGCCGGCCTTGCTCAGGTACTTCAGCGAGTCGGCGCCGATCAGGCGTTCCACCTCGTCCACGCTCCGACCCGAGGCGATCAGCTCCGAACGGCTGGCGATGTCGATGCCCATGAAGCAGGGCCACTGGATCGGCGGGCTGCTGACGCGAAAATGGATGGACTTCGTCCCGGCCCGGCGCAATTCCTCCACGATCTTCCGGCTGGTGGTGCCGCGCACGATCGAGTCGTCGACCAGCACGACGCGCTTTCCCTCGAGGATCTGGCGGAGCGGATTGAACTTCAGCTTGATACCGACGTTGCGCAAGCGCTGATTGGGCTGAATGAAGGTGCGCGTGATGTAGCGGCTTTTGATCAGGCCTTCGCTGTAGGGGATACCGCTGGCCTCGGCGAAGCCGACGGCCGCCGGCGTACCCGAGTCCGGGAGCGAGATGACGATGTCGGCGTCGGCGGGCGCCTCGCGGGCCAGTTCGCGTCCCATGTTGCGACGCGCCTCGTAGAGCGACTGCCCTTGCAGGTGCGAGTCCGGCCGCGCGAAGTAGATGAACTCGAACATGCACATCGCCTTGCGCGGCGATGGCATGACCTGCACCGCGACCGGCTCACCGCGCCCCAGCACGACCGCCTCGCCCGGCTCGATCTCACGCACGAACTCGGCGCCGACCGTGTCCAGCGCACACGTCTCGGATGTCATGATCGCGCCGCCATCGGGCAGGCGTCCGAGGCACAGGGGACGGATCCCGAGGGGATCGCGAACGCCGACCAGCGCGTCCTTCGTCAGAAAGAGCAGGCAATACGCGCCCTGCAAGCGCGGCAGGGCGCGGCGCAGGACGGACACGATGTCGTCTCCACTCGTGTGTGCGACCAGCTCCGCGAGGACCTCGGTATCGCTCGAGGTCCTGAAACGCACGCCGTGATCGTCGAGGTCGTCGCGAAGCACCTGGGTATTGGTGAGGTTGCCGTTATGGGCGATGGCGATCGTCCCCAGCTGCGGGTGTTCGACCATGATCGGCTGCGCATTTTCGAGCCGGTTCGAGCCCGTGGTCGAGTAACGCGTATGGCCGAGCGCGAGGTGGCCGGTGAGTCCCTCGAGCGAGGCCTGGTCGAACGCCTGCGCCACCAGCCCCATGTCCTTGTGCATCCGCATGACGCGTCCGTCGCTGGTCGCGATCCCTGCGCTCTCCTGCCCACGATGCTGCAACGCGTAGAGCCCGAAGTAGGTCAGGTTGGCAACATCTTCGCCGGGCGCGTCGATGCCGAAGAGGCCGCATTCTTCGTGCATCCGTTCGTTCGCCATCGGATCGCGCATCAGAACAAGGTCTCCCACGCCTGTCGCAGCGTTTCCAGCGAGATCCGGATGTCGGACCCCACCTGGAGATCGTCGCCACCAACCACGCCGATCGTCTGCAGCGGAACGTGATGCTTGGTCATCAGCTTCTGCAGCTCCGGAACACGGCGAGGGGCAACGCTGACGACGATGCGTCCCTGCGACTCACCGAAATAGGCGGCCTCGCGGCTGACCTGCCCGACGATCCCCGGGCAACGAAGCCCGCGGCCGCCGTACAGGGCGCTTTCCGCCAGCGCGATCAGCAGGCCTCCGTCGGAAACATCGTGGGCGCAGCGTAGCACCCCGCCGCCGATGGAATCGAGCATTGCCGCTTGCAGACGACGCTCGGCCTCGAAGCTCACCGTGGGTGGCCGGCCCTCGAGCGGGGCACCCAGCAGTCCGAAATACTCGCTTCCGCCGAGCTCCTCGCGGGTCTCGCCCAGCAGGAGGACGATGTCCCCATCGTCCTGGAATCCGGCGGGGCAGCGGAGGGAGAGATCATCGAGCAGGCCCACCATCCCGATCACCGGCGTCGGCGGGATGTTCCGTTCGCTGGTCTCGTTGTAGAGGCTAACGTTGCCGCTCACGACGGGGAGCTCCAGGGCTCGGCAGGCGTCGGCAAGGCCACGGACGCTTTCCTGCAGCTGGCCGAAGATCAGCGGCCGTTCCGGATTCCCAAAGTTCAGGCAGTTTGTGACGGCGATTGGGCGCGCGCCGGTGCAGACGATGTTGCGGGCAGCCTCGGCGACGGCGGCCTGCGTTCCCTCATAGGGGTCGAGGGCGACGTAGCGCGGATTGCCATCGGTCGTCAACGCCAACCCCTTGTTGGTCCCCGGCACGCGCAGTAGCGCGGCGTCGAAACCCGGGCCTGTCACCGTGTTGTCTTGCACCTGGTGGTCGTAGGTGCGGTAGATGGGGCGGCGGCTGCGCAGGTTCGGGCTGGCGATCAAGTCGAGCAGGATCGCTTCCGGTTCATCGATCGCGGGCATCACCGGCGCCAGTCGCTTCTCGGCAAAGGTGGCCATCGGCGTACGGAGCGGAACGCCGTCGATCAAGGCCTTTAGCGGCACATCCGCGACCAGGGCCCCGCGCTCGCGCACCTGCATCCGACCCGTCCCGGTAATCGTCCCGATGCGATCCGCGTGCAGCTCGAAATGGTCGAAGACCTCGCGTGCCGAAGCCTCTGTGTCTGGCCGCACCACGATCAGCATTCGTTCCTGGGACTCGGACAGCATTACGTCGTAGGCCGACATGCCAAGTTCTCGGCGGCTGACCCGATCGACGTCGATGTCGATCCCGCGACGGCCACGGTGCGCGAGCTCGCTCGCCGCGCTCGTCAAGCCCGCCGCGCCCAGGTCCTGGATGGCGGTGACACCCTCCAGCTCGTTGAGCCGCAGGCAGGCTTCGCAGAGCAGCTTCTCGAGGAACGGGTTTCCGACCTGGACGGCGGGACGGCGCTCCGCGGATCGCTCGTTCATTTCCACCGAGGCGAAGGTCGCGCCGTGAATCCCGTCACGCCCGGTGTCGGCGCCGACGAGGAGCACGACGTCGCCGGCGCGGTCTGCGCTGGCGCGCCGCAGCCGGTCGTGGCGCACCAGGCCGACACACATGGCGTTGACCACCGGGTTGTCGGCGTAGCCCTCGTCGAAGTAGACCTCGCCGCCGACGGTCGGACAGCCGAAGCAGTTGCCGTACCCGCCAATGCCGGCGACCACCCCCGCAAACAGATGGCGGCCGCGGCCGGAGTCGAGCGGACCGAACCGCAGCGCGTCGAGGATCGCGATTGGCCGCGCCCCCATCGCGAACACATCCCGAAGGATTCCGCCAACCCCGGTGGCCGCTCCCTGGTAGGGCTCGATGGCCGAGGGATGATTGTGCGACTCGATCTTGAAGACGACCGCCAGCCCGTCGCCGATGTCGACGGCGCCGGCGTTCTCACCGGGTCCCTGGAGCACGTGTGGCCCTTCGGTGGGCAGCTGGCGAAGCAACGCCTTCGAGGTCTTATAACCACAATGCTCGCTCCACAGCGCGCCGAACATCCCGACCTCGAGGTCGTTCGGTTCACGCCCTAGGGCGCGCACGATTGCGCGATATTCCTGCTCGTTGAGGGCGACAGCTTCAAGGTGCGCGCGATCGATGGCAAGCGCCATCAGACCGCGACCCCGCTGAGCGCATGTATGGCCGAGCGAAAAAGGATCAACCCATCGTCGCTGCCCAGCAGCGGCTCGCAGGCCCGTTCGGGATGCGGCATCAGACCGACGACGTTGCCGTGCGCGTTCGAGATGCCCGCGATGTTCCGCAGCGAGCCGTTGGGATTTGACGCGTCGGTCACGCGGCCATCGGCAGCGCAGTAACGAAACACCACCTGGCCGTTGCGCTCGAGCACATCCAGTGACTCCGCATCGGCGAAAAAGTTGCCCTCACCGTGCGAGATTGGGATGCGCAGCACCTGCCCGGGGCGGCAGTCGAGCGTGAAGGCGGAGTTGCTCTGCTCGACGCGCAGGTGGACCCATTCGCACCGAAACTCGCAGGAGGCGTTCCGCAGGAGCGCCCCTGGCAGCAGCCGGGCCTCCTGCAGGATCTGAAAGCCGTTGCAGATGCCGAGCACCAGGCCCCCGCGATTGGCGAAGTCGCTAACTGCCTCCATCACCGGGGCGAAGCGGGCAATGGCGCCGCAGCGCAGGTAGTCGCCGTAGGAAAAGCCGCCGGGGAGGATGACCAGATCCAGGCCATCGACGGTGCGCTCGCGATGATCGATGTAGCGCACCGGCTCACCGAGCATGTCGAGAACCGCATGGGCACAGTCCCGGTCACTCCAGGTGCCGGGGAAGACCACGACTCCGGTCCTCAAGCGGGACGTTCTCCCGCCACGACCGGTTCGCCGATCGGCTGCAGCTCGATACGGTAATCCTCGATGACGGCGTTGGCGAGGAGCTGCCGCGCCATCTCGTCAAGGCGCGCTCGAGCCTGTGCGGCATCCGCCTCATCGAGCGTCAGCACCAGATACTTTCCGGCGCGAACCTCGGTCACCGACTCGAAACCGAGCGCGTGCAGCCCGCCTCTAATGGTGAGCCCGGCCGGGTCGTTGACGACGGGCTTGAGGGTGACAAAGATCTCCGCTCGATATCTCACGCCCGCCCACCCGCGTAGGACACCGAAAAGCGGCGCAGCGCTTCGAGATAACGAGCGCTGGTGCCGGCGACCACCTCGTCGGGAAGCGGCGGTGCCGGGGGCTGTTTGTTCCAGCCCAGCTGCTCCAGGTAATCACGCAGGTACTGCTTGTCGAACGAGGGCTGCGGACCGCCCGGGCGAAACTCCGCCAGGTCCCAGAAGCGCGAAGAATCCGGCGTCATCACCTCGTCGATCAGGATCACGTCCCCATCGTGCCAGCCAAACTCGAATTTCGTATCAGCAAGGATGACGCCGTGCTCGAGGGCCCGTTCGGATCCGAATCGGTAGAGCGAGAGGCTCAGCCGTTCGAGGGTTTCTGCCAGCTCGCGTCCGGCGCGATTCGCCAGCTCGGCGCGTGAGATGTTCTCATCATGGCCGGTCAGCGCCTTGGTCGCCGGCGTGAAGATCGGCTCCGGCAGCCGGTCGCTCTCCTTGAGCCCTTCCGGCAGCCGTTCCCCGGCGATCGAGCCGGTGCGCTGGTAATCCTTCCAGCCGGAGCCCGAGATGTAGCCGCGCACGACGCACTCGAACATGATGGGCTGCGCCATCACGACACGCATGCTGCGCCGGTCGAGGTCGGGCTGCGCCTCGAGCAAAGAGCTCGGGATCGATTGATCCGCTGCCAGGTGATTGCGGACGAGGCTGCTCGTGTCGTAAAACCAGGAAAGTGAGAGCTGGTTCAGGACGCGGCCCTTTTCGGGGATGGGGGTGGGCAGCACCACGTCGAAGGCCGAGATCCGGTCCGACGACACCATCAAGAGCTCGCCATCGTTGAGGCGGTAGGTGTCGCGAACCTTGCCGCGCGAGTGCAGTGGCAGCGGCAATGCCGTCGTCATGATGGCGCTCATGTGCGTACCTCCACGGCGGCCGGTTCCAGGCCGAGCCGCTCGAATGTCACGTCCAGATGGCGCAGGTAGAAAGCCGGATCGAAGAGCTCGGTCAGCTCGTCGGGGGTCAGTCGCTCGCGAACCTCAGGGCTTTGTCCGACGATCGCCTTGAAGTCCTGCCCTCCGTCGAGCGCGCTGAGGGCCGCCCGCTGCACGACGCGGTAGGCATCCTGCCGCGACATTCCTTTCTGCACCAGCGCCAGCAGCACGCGTTGGGAGAACACCACACCGCCGCTCCGATAGAGGTTGGCGCGCATCCGCTCGCGGTCGATGGTCAGTCCCTCGAGGATCTCGGCCATCAGCTGCAGCATGTAATCGAGCAGCGTGCAGGCGTCGGGGAAGATGATCCGCTCCGCGGAGGAGTGGCTGATATCGCGCTCGTGCCACAGCGCCTGGTTTTCCAGCGAGGTCTGCGCATAGCCGCGCACCACCCGAGCCAGGCCGCAGATCCGCTCGCTGAGCACCGGGTTTCGCTTGTGGGGCATGGCCGAGGAGCCCTTTTGCTCGGCGCCGAAAGGCTCGCGCACCTCCGAGACCTCACTCCGCTGCAGGTGGCGGATGTCGGTGGCGAATTTCTCCAGTCCGCCGGCCAGCACCGCCAGCGTCGTCAGGTAAGCCGCGTGACGGTCGCGGGCGATCACCTGGGTGGTGACCGGGGCCACTCTCAGCCCGAGTTTCTTCAGCGACGACTCCTCGACGCGCGGTTCGACGGTGGCGTGGGTGCCGACCGCGCCTGAGAGCTTGCCCACGCGGATGTCCTCGCGGGCGGTCACCAGGCGCTGCCGGTCGCGGTCGAGCTCATCCAGCCAGCCGGCGAGGACGAAACCGAAGCTAACCGGCTCGGCATGAATGCCGTGAGTGCGGCCGGCCATCAGGGTTGCGCGCTCCTCCACCGCCCGCCGGCGGATGACCGACGACAGCCGGTCGACATCCTTTAAAAGGATGTCCGCTGCCTGCACCAGCTGCAGCGCGAGTGCCGTATCGAGGATGTCCGAGGAGGTCAGGCCGCGGTGGAGGTAGCGGGCGTCGTCGCCCAGCGACTCGGCGAGGGAATCCAGGAAGGCGACCACGTCGTGTCCGACGCGCTCCTCCAGCCGGGCGATGTGCTCGGGGTCGACGCGAGCCTGGCGGAGGCGGACCAGCGCCGAGGGCGGGATCTCGCCGAAGTCGGCCCAGCCCTCACAGACGGTGAGCTCGATCCGCAGCCATAGCTCGTACCGCTGCCTTGGAGAGAAGATCTCGCTCATCTCCGGGTGAGCGTAACGGGGGATCAAACGGCGGCTGGTCTCCTTGTGGGTGGCGGGCCGTCGGTGACGGGTTGATTATAACGGCCGCCGCCCGCCCAAAACGGATTCCGTAACCTCCCTCACCCCTGGCGAATTCATCTACCGGGGAGTTGCTGGTAAATTGGCCCAACACGTAACCAAGAGGGGCGGCCTCCCGTTCAATCTGCAGCGGGCGCCCTGTGGGGTGCCCTGATGCCGGATTTTGAAGAGCGGGATCTCGTCGAACGCGCGAAGGAAGACCCCGATGCGTTCGGGGCTCTTTACGATCGCTACTTCCCGCAGATTTATCGCTTTGCGTATTCCAGAGTTCGAGATCAATCACTGGCAGAGGATGTGACGTCGGAGGTGTTTTTCAAGGCGCTGAGGAATATCAGCCGGTACACCTATTCCGGACATCCGTTCTCCTCGTGGCTCTACCAGATCACGCTGAACGCGGTCGCCGACCATTACCGCGGCCAGCACGGCGAGGTGGAGCTCGAGGAAGGGGCCAGCCTGCCCAGTGGGGCGCCGAGCGTGGATGACGAAGTCGTGCGCCGCGACCGCAGCCGCCGCATCTGGTCGGCCATCGACCAGCTACCCCGGCATCAGCGAACGGCGATGGTGCTCAAGTTCGGCGAGGACAAAAAGATCGACGAGATCGCCCACATCATGGGCAAGAGCGCCGGGGCGGTCAAGCTCCTCCTCCATCGCGCCGTCGAGAAACTTCGCCGCGAGCTGCCTCCCGAATTCGAGCCTGGACTCACATGAGCAACGATCCCGAGCTCGAGGAGCTGTTCCAGGACCCGGCACACCGCGAGGTGGTGGACCTCCTGAAAATGTCCCAGCCGGCGGCGGCGCCGCCGCTGGATCCGAACTTCCGCACCATGCTGCGCATCAGGCTCATGACCGAAGCCCGTCGGACCCTCCAGCCGCGAGGAGCCCGGCGCGGATTCTCGTTCAACCTCCGGCCGAGAGCGCTGGTCCCGGCGATGGCCGCGGTGGCGGCCGGCTTCCTGATCGTGCTCGGCATCCAGACCTATCTCCAGCGGCAGCCCGAGTCGGCTGTGGTAGCGGTCGACCTCTCTCGCATCCAGAACAAGTCGAACGTGGCTACCGGCGAGCCGATCGTGATCCCGTTCAGCGGACCGGTCGACAAGGCCGCGGTCGCCGAGACCGTGGTGATCGAGCCGGCCACCTCGGTGACCAAACAATGGCAGGGCCAGAACCTGGTGATCACCCCCGATCA
>DATEHI010000117.1:0-24448 GCA_035279665.1 Candidatus Dormiibacterota bacterium
CAGCACGAAGATCTCGCCAAAACGCTGATTCATTCGCTGCGCCACATCGCGCGTGAGCTCGATGTGCTGCCGCTGATCGTCGCCGACTGGGACGAACCGAGTGTCGTACAGAAGGATGTCAGCGGCCATCAGTGCCGGGTAAGTGAAGAGGCCGGCGCTGGATCGCTCGCGGTCCTTGCCGCTCTTCTCCTTGAACTGTGTCATACGCTCCAGCCAACCCAGGGGAATGAAGCAGTCGATGATCCAGGCAAGCTCGGCGTGCGCCGAAATGTGCGACTGAACGAACATCGCCTGCTCGGGCCGAATGCCGCTGGCCAGGTAGATCGCCGCCAGGTCGAGGGTGTTCTCCCTGAGCGCCGCCGGCTCTTGCGGAACGGTAATGGCGTGCAGGTCGACGATGCAGAAGATGTTGTCGTACTTGTCCTGGTCGCGGACCCAGTTACGGATCGCGCCGAGGTAATTACCGATGTGGAGGCCCCCGCTCGGCTGGATCCCACTGAAGACCCGAGGCTTGCCACTCGTCTGCATCCACAGATGTTAAGGAAGAGCGGCGCAACTGAACTAGAATCCGCGCCGTGACCGAACGGCTCGCGTCAAAGACCCTGCGCAACAGCATGCTGGTCGTCGGGGCGCGGGCCCTTGCCAAGCTGGCGGTCTTCGTCGTCGTCGTGTTGCTCTGGCGCCACCTGGGCGCCGACAACTACGGCCGCTTTGCCACCATGATCGTCTACGTCACGCTGCTGGGGATCGTGGCCGACCTCGGGTTGCAGACGGTGTTCATCCGCGACGCTTCTCGAGACCGTACCGTCTTGCCCCGCTACCTCGGGAACCTGCTCAGCGCCCGGCTGCTGCTCTCGCTGCTGGCACTCGTCATCATGGCGGTCGCCCTGCGCCTGCTCAGCCCGGAGTTATTTCCCTATACCCTGGCCGCCTTCGTCCTTTTGTTGACCACCAGTTACTCGAGCCTGCTGCGCGCCGTCTTCTACATCCGGGGTCGCCTCGGCTACGAGGCGATCGCTATCGTCGCCGAATCGCTGTTGCTGCTCGGGCTGACGATCCTCGCCATCGAGCAGCGGGCGACCTGGGACGCGTTCCTCTGGGTCTACGCGGCCAGCTACCTCTTTACCTGTCTCTTTGCCTTTGGGGTGATCCGCTGGGGCTGGCACGAGCGGGTCACCATCCGGCTCGATGCCTTCTTCGTGCGGAGGCTGCTCGCCGCCGGGCTGCCGCTCGCGCTCGCCTTCACGATCACCACCGTCTACGCGCAGCTCGACATCGTGCTGCTGCAGCTCTTCAAGAACTTCCAGGTGGTCGGTTGGTACTCGGCGGCGAACAAGTACATCGACGCGGTCGCCTGGGTGCCGCAGTCGGCGATGGGCGCGGTCTTTCCGGCGCTGTCGCTGCTCGCGGCGGGCGATCGCCGCCGGCTGGCCTTCGCCTACGAGAAGTCCTACAAGATGCTCGCCATCCTCGGCCTGCCGCTGGCCGTCGGCCTGGGGGTGACGGCCGATTCCGTCGTGCACGTCACGCGCGGCTTCGAGCAATCGATCCCGGCCCTGCGAATCCTCGCCCCGTCCGTCGCGCTGCTGTTCGTGAACAACGCCTTCATCTACACGCTGACCGCGATCAATCGGCAGCTCGATTTCACCCGGCTCGCGCTCGTCACGCTCGCCGTCAACGTCATCCTCAACCTCGTCCTCATTCCGCCCTACAGCTACCTCGGCGCGGCGGCCGCCTCGACGACTACGGAGATCGCCCTCTTTGCGGGCGGCTGGTGGCTGCTGCGGCGGCATCTCGCCGCGCTCTCGATCGTTGGCAGCATCGTGCCCGTGCTGGCCAGCGCGGCGATCATGGGGATCGTCGTCTACAGCGTCCGCACCTGGCCGCTCGTCGTCGTGATCATCATCGGGGCCGCAGTCTACCCCGTCGGACTGCTGAGCCTGCGCGCCCTCAATGCTGAAGAGTGGTCGATCGTCCGCGCCGGCTTCAGGGCCCGCTAGGCGACCATCTCCCTCCCGCTCCGGGGGTCGCTAACCATCGGATAAAGGCCTAATCTCCTCCTTATCTGTTTCCAGCTCGTTCAACGCTTTGTAAGGTTGATGCCCTATCACCAAGGGGTGACGCCCCGCCGCATCGGGCCCCGGCTGGCATTGCTGATCCTGCCGCTCTTCGCCGGACTGTTCCCCGCGCCGGCCTCGGCCTCCGCGACGTCGCCGACCTACGTGCCGGTCCTGATGTACCACTACATCCGCTTCAATCCGGATCCACGCGACCGTGAGGGGTTCGCCCTCTCGGTGACGCCCCTCGCATTCCACGCGCAGATGGCGTACCTGGCCCGCAACCATTTCAATGTCATCCCGCTCTCGCGCGCCGTCGCCGCCATCCGGTCGCATCAGCCGTTGCCACCGCGATCGGTGGTCCTGACCTTCGACGACGGCTATGTCGACTTCTACACCCTGGCGATCCGCGAGATGGCCCACTATCACTTCACCGCGACGGAGTTCGTCGTGCCGGGGCTGATCGGCCGGCGGTCCTTCATGAGCTGGAATCAGGTGGTCACGGCCGACCGGATGGGGTTCACCATCGGGGCCCACACGATGCACCACTACGCCCTCGCGACGATGCGTCCCTCGGCGGCGCTCTGGGAGATGTCGGAAAGTAAGCGGCAGCTTCAGCAGGTGCTCGGCCACCCCGTGAGCGAATTCGCCTACCCGTACGGCAGCTTCAACTACTATCTGGCGGACCGCGCGCGGGCGATGGGTTTCGAGTCGGCCGCCTCGACGACGCCGGGAGCGTGGCATCAGCCGGACGAGCTCTGGTGGCTCCATCGGGAACGAGTCAGCGGCTGGACCTCACTCGATGACTTTGCGCGTCTCGTGAACGGCCCTCGGCCCTGAGCGATTTCGCGGTTACCTAAACTACTCGCGTGCCGGATGATGGCGCGGTCGTGCGCGCTCTGTCGGAGAAGATCCGCGACGTTCCGAACTTCCCTAAAGAGGGGATTCTGTTCAAGGACATCACGACCCTGCTTCAGGATGCCGGGGCCTTTCGCCAGGCGGTGGACATCATGGCGGGCACCTATCGTGGCAAGGCGGTGGACCTGGTGGTCGGGGTGGAGTCGCGCGGCTTCATCTTTGGCGGCGCGCTCGCCTACCTTCTCAACGCGGGCTTCGTCCCGGTGCGCAAGGAAGGCAAGCTCCCCGGCCAGAAGATCTCGGAGGCCTACGCGCTCGAGTATGGCTCCGCGGTGCTCGAGATCCATAAGGATGCGATCAAGCCCGGCCAGTCGGTCGTCATCGTCGACGACCTGCTTGCGACCGGAGGAACGGCCAGGACGACGGCCAGCCTCGTCCAGCAGCTGGGTGGGCGCGTCGTCGGCATCACCTTCCTGATCGAGCTCAAATTCCTCAAAGGGGCCGACAACCTCTCGGAATACAACGTCGTGTCCCACTTGAAGTTCTAGATGGGCGCTTCGGTCAGTCCGATCCTCGTCGTCGGCTCCGTCGCGCTCGATACGGTGCACACCCCGACGGAAAGCGCCACCGATGTGCTGGGCGGCGGGGCCAGCTACTTCTGCGTCGCCGGGTCGATCTTCGCCCCGATTCGGCTGGTTGCCGTGGTCGGTGACGATTTCTCGCCGGCGAATCGCGCCCTCCTCGAATCGCGCGACATCGACCTGGGCGGACTCGAGGTCCTTAAGGGCAAGACCTTCCGCTGGACGGCTCGCTACTCGGGCGTACGGCTCGAGGAGCGCGAGACGCTCGACACCCAGCTCAACGTCTTTGCGGGGTTCCACCCGGTGCTGCCCGCCGCATACCGCAGCTCGCGTGTCGTCTTCCTCTCCAACATCCAGCCGGAGCTACAGCTCGACGTCCTCGATCAGGTCGAGAAGGCGGATTTCGTCGCCTGCGACACGATCAAGCTCTGGCTCGACACGGCCCGACCCGGCCTCGAGCGCGTGTTCCGGCGCGTCGATTGCGTCCTCGTCAACGACGAGGAGGCCGTCCAGTTCTCCGGCCAGCGTTTCCTCCCCGCGGCCGCGCGCGAGATCCTCTCCTACGGGCCGCGGGTCGTGATCATCAAGCGCGGCGAGAATGGCTCCCTCCTGTTCACCCGGGATCGGGTCTTCCTGGCGCCGGCCCACCCGCTCGAGACTGTGCGTGATCCAACCGGTGCCGGCGACGCCTTCGCCGGTGGCCTGCTGGGCGCGGTCGCGCGCGCAGGTCATCATGGGGACGACGTCCTGCGGCGCGGCATGCTCTACGGCAGCGTGCTGGGATCGCTGGCGGTGGAAGACTTCAGCGTGCTCCGCATCGCCAGGGCCAGGATGCCCGAGATTGAGGGCCGGTTGAGTACGCTTGTGGACATGATTTCTCTCAACGGCTCTCGGGCCCAGTAGCGTATGGCGACAATTCCCGCGCAGCGATACGATATCAAGGACCTGAAGCTGGCCGACGACGGCCGGCGGATGATCGAGTGGGCCGCGCAGGAAATGCCTGTTCTGCAGCAGATCCGCGAACGTTTCAAGCGCGAGCAGCCGCTCAAGGGTCAGCGACTGGCCGCCTGTCTGCACGTGACGACCGAAACGGCCAACCTTGCCATCACGCTCAAGGCCGGCGGCGCCGACCTCGTGCTCTGCGCCTCGAACCCCCTCTCGACCACCGACGCGGCGGCGGCCGCCCTGGTCGCCGACCACGGCATCAGTGTCTTCGCCATCAAGGGCGAGGACAACGAAACCTATTACCGGCACATCGCCTCGGCCCTCGAGCACCGGCCGACGATGACGATGGACGACGGCGCCGACCTGGTCGCGGCGCTCCACAAGGATCGCACGGACCTCATTGGCGACGTCATCGGCGGGACCGAGGAGACCACCACCGGCGTGATCCGGCTGCGCAGCATGGCCGAGAAGAAGGTGCTCCGCTACCCGATCGTGGCCGTCAACGAGGCCATGACCAAGCACTTCTTCGATAACCGCTACGGCACCGGCCAGAGCACGATCGACGGCATCATCCGTGCCACCAATGTCCTGCTCGCGGGCAAGGTCTTCGTCGTCGCCGGCTACGGCTGGTGCGGCCGCGGCCTGGCGATGCGGGCCCGCGGCATGGGCGCCCACGTGATCGTCACCGAGGTCGAACCCGTCCGGGCGTTGGAGGCGGTGATGGACGGCTACCGGGTGATGCCGATGAAGGACGCCGCCAAGGAGGGCGACCTCTTCGTGACCGTCACCGGCGATATCAATGTCGTCGACGAGCCGCACCTCAAGGCGATGAAGAGCGGCGCCATCCTCGCCAACTCGGGACATTTCAACGATGAGATCAACCTGAGCGCGCTCGACGGGATGGCCGAAAGTGTCCGCACCATCCGCACATCACTCGAGGAGTACCGGCTGCGCGACGGGCGCAAGCTGTTCGTGCTGGGCGAGGGCCGCCTGGTCAACCTGGCGGCGGCCGAAGGCCACCCGGCGGCGGTCATGGATATGAGCTTCGCCAACCAGGCGCTCAGCGCCGAGTATCTCGTCGCGAACGCGAGCCAGCTGCAACCCAAGGTCTACCCCGTCCCCGACGACATCGATCGCGAGATCGCTCGGCTAAAATTGGCCGCAATGCACATCGCCATCGACTCGCTCACTGCCGAGCAGGCGCAGTACCTGAGCGGCTGGGAGTCGGGGACGCGATGAATCGCCGCAATCATCTCTTCACCTCGGAGTCCGTCACGGAGGGCCACCCCGACAAGATCGCCGACCAGATCTCAGACGCGATCCTCGACGCCATCATGGCGAAGGATCCGCTGGGGCGGGTCGCCTGCGAGACCGCCGTTACTACCGGGCTGGCCTTTGTCATCGGGGAGATCACGACCGACACCTACGTCGAGATGCGGGACATCATCCGCGACACCATCGAGCAGGCCGGCTACGACCATCCGGGCTTCGGCTTCGACGCCGAAACCTGCGGGGTGATCGTCTCCATCCAGAAGCAGTCACCCGACATCGCCCAGGGCGTCGACACGGGCGGCGCCGGTGACCAGGGGATGATGTTCGGATTCGCCTGCGATGAAACGCCGGAGCTGATGCCGATGCCGATTCAGCTAGCCCATCAGCTGGCCCGGCAGCTTGCGCGCGTTCGCAAAGACAAGACGCTGCCCTACCTGGGGCCCGACGGCAAGACGCAGGTGACGATCGAGTACGTCGATGGTCGCCCGATGCGCATCGATACCGTCGTGCTCTCCGCGCAGCACACCGAGGACGTCGAGCTGGAGCGGATTCGGGAGGACCTGCGGGAGCTGGTGCTGGAGCAGGTGGTCCCCGAAAAGATGCTCGACCAGCGCTCGACGATCCACGTCAACCCGACCGGGCGGTTCGTCCTTGGTGGTCCCAGGGCCGATGCGGGTGTCACCGGGCGCAAGATCATCGTCGACAGCTACGGCGGGTACGCCCGCCACGGCGGCGGCTGCTTCAGCGGGAAGGACCCTTCCAAGGTCGACCGCTCGGGTGCCTACGCCGCTCGCTATGTCGCCAAGAACATCGTTGCCGCCGGGCTGGCGAGCCATTGCGAGATCCAGGTCGCCTACGCGATCGGGGTGCGCAAGCCGGTCTCGGTTTTTGTTGAGACCTTCGGGACGGAGCGCGTCCCGGTCCCCAAAATCGAGCACCTGGTCCAGAAGCACTTCGACCTCAGCCCGCTCGAGATCATCCGGCAGCTGGAGCTGCGCCGCCCCATCTACAAGCAGACGGCGGCCTACGGCCATTTCGGCCGCTCCGACGTCGACCTTCCGTGGGAACGGACCGACAAGGCGGACCTGCTCGCCTCCGAGGCCGGTGTCCAACGGCTCCAGGTGGTGGAGTCGCAGGACGGCTAAGAGCGTCCTTGTCACGGGGGCCGACGGCTTCGCCGGAAGCCACCTCTGCGAGCTTTTGACGCGGCGACGCCACACCGTCCATGGCACGATCCGGCAAGCCCGGCCTGCTCCGCGGGCGGAGCTGGCGGCCCAGGTCCGGACCCACCAGGTCGACCTGCTCGATCGCGATCGGGTTGACGCCCTGGTCCGCGAGATCCAGCCGCAATGGGTGTTTCACCTCGCCGCGCTGAGCAGCCCGGCCGCGTCATGGGATGATCCGGCCGGGACGATCGCCACCAACGCCGGCCTCGAAGCCAACCTGCTGGCGGCGCTCGTCAAGCAGAAACCGATGCCGCGCGTCGTGGTGGTGGGCTCCGCGGACGAGTACGGCCGGCCCGTCGGGCGCGCTCGCCGGCTCGACGAGGCCACCCCGCTGCGGCCCCTGACACCCTACGGGGTGAGCAAGGTGACCCAGGACCTGCTGGCCCTGCAGTATCACCTGAGCCATGGCCTGGCGACGATCCGCATGCGGCCCTTCAACCACGCCGGCCCACGGCAGGCGCCTCACTTCGCCATCGCCAGCTTCGCCCAGCAGATCGCGCGCATCGAGCTCGGCAAGCAGCCACCGATCCTCAAGGTGGGCAACCTCGAGGCGCGGCGTGACTTCACCGACGTACGCGACATCGTGCGCGCCTACGTGCAGGCGGCGGAGAAGGGCAAGCCGGGTGAGGTCTACAACATCGGCTCGGGGACGGCGCCACGGCTCCGCGAGCTCGTCGCCCTGCTCTTGAAGATGACGCGCGCCACTATCACGCTGGAAGTCGATCCTACGCGGACGCACCCGGTCGAGGCCGAGGTGTACGTCTGCGACGCGCGCCGCTTTCAGCGGCTGACGGGCTGGCGCCCGCGAATCGGGCTGGAGACGATGCTGCGCGACACGCTCGACGACTGGCGGCGCCACGAGCGGAGCGCCGCCTGATGGCGCGGCATGTCGTGATCCTGGCGGGCGGGAGCGGGACCAGGCTCTGGCCGCGGTCGCGCGAGAAGTCGCCCAAGCACCTGCTCACCCTCCAGGGAGAGCAATCGTTGCTCCAGTCGACAGTGGCCCGCGTCTCACGGCTGACGGAGAACGTCTACGTCGTCACCGAACAGTCGCAGGTGAAGAGCATCCGCGAGCAACTTCCCAGCCTGACCCCCGAGCAGTTCATCGTCGAGCCGGCGCGGCGCGGGACCGCCTCGGCGCTCGGCCTCGCCGCGGTCGCGATCGCCGAGCGCGATCCGCAGGCCACCATGCTCTCGGTCCACGCCGACCACTACCTCGGTCATGACGAGGATGCCTACTTGAAGACGCTCGACGCCGAAGCACGGTGGGCGGAGGAGAAGCGCTCGCTGGTGACGGTCGGTTTGCGTCCGCCCTATGCGTCCACCGCCTTCGGCTACATCCAGGTCGGTCCGCCCCTCGACGTCGACCAGGCTGAGGCGGTCCACCGGGTAAAGGCTTTCGTCGAGAAGCCCGACCTCCAAACCGCGCAACGGTACGTGGCTGCCGGAGATTACCTCTGGAACCTCGGTCTCTTCAGCTGGCCGGTCGACGTGCTCTTCAGCGAGATGGCGAAGCACGCTCCGGAACTGTACGCGGGGCTGGAGCAGGTGAGGCACGCCCGCCGGGCGGCGCGCCCCGATGACGCCGATCGCATCTACCGGACGTTGCCCACCGCGGCGATCGATTATGCGGTACTGGAACGCACCAGCAACCTGCTGGTCGTGGGCGCCACCTTCGAGTGGCACGACCTGGGATCCTGGGCCGACCTGCATGACATCCTGCAGCAGGACGAAGCCGGCAACTTCGTCGAGGGCGACTCCGTGCTGATCGACTCGAAGAACTGCATGATCCACTCCCCGCACAAGCTCGTTGCCGCGGTCGGCCTCGAGGACATGGTCGTGATCGAGACCGACGACGCCATTCTGATCTGTCCGAAAGCGCGCTCCCAGGACGTCAAGCTGATCGTCGATCGTCTCAAGCAGATGGGCAAGACCGAATACCTGTAACCGTCGTCTCCCCGCTTTTTCACGCCGGAGCGGGGCCCCGACTTTCTCCCCGCTTTTTCACGCCGGAGCGGGGCCCCGATTACTTTCTCCCCGCTTTTTCACGCCGGAGCGGGGCCCCGATTACTTTCTCCCCGCTTTTTCACGCCGGAGCGGGGCCCCAATTACACTGTGGCCGTGGCAAAGCGCGCGCTGATCACCGGCATCACCGGTCAGGACGGTTCCTACCTCGCCGAGCTCTTGCTGGAGAAGGGATACGAGGTCCACGGCGTGGTGCGGCGCTCCTCGAGCATGAACCGCAGCCGCATCGACCATCTCGAGCACGCGCACCCCTCGCACCTCGAGGGAGCGCGCTTCACCCTGCACTACGGCGACATGACGGACTCGGGTGGCCTGAACCGGACGGTGATGACGATCGAACCCGACGAGATCTACAACCTGGCCGCCCAGAGCCAGGTGCAGATCTCCTTCGACCAGCCTGAGTACACCGGCAACACCGACGGACTGGGCACGACCCGGCTGCTCGAGGCGATCCGTGCCACTGGCCGCCCAACTCGCTTCTACCAGGCATCGACCTCCGAGATGTTCGGCTCGACGCCGCCGCCGCAGAACGAGCAGACCCCCTTTCATCCGCGCAGCCCCTACGGCGTGGCCAAGGTCTATGCGCACTGGATGACCGTCAACTACCGCGAGGCCTACGACATGTTCGCCTGCAGCGGCATCCTCTTCAATCACGAGTCACCCCGGCGCGGGGAGAACTTCGTGACGCGCAAGGTGACCCGCGGCGTGGCGTCCATCGTCGCCAAACGTTCGACGAAGATCCGGCTCGGGAATCTCGAGTCCAAGCGCGACTGGGGCCACGCCAAAGACTACGTCCAGGCCATGTGGCTGATGCTGCAGCAGGACAAGCCCGATGACTACGTCATTGCCACCGGCGTGCAGTGGACCATTCGTCAGCTGGCGGAGCTCGCCTTCGGGCTGGTGGGCCTCGACTGGCAGGACCATGTCGAGGTGGACAAGGCGTACTTCCGGCCGGCGGACGTCCCCGATCTGCGCGGCGACCCCAGCAAGGCTCGCGCCAGGCTGGGCTGGCGGCCGACCATCACCTTCCCGCAGATGATCCGGGAGATGCTTCACTCCGACCTCGCCGCCGCCGGGCTCAAGCCCGAGGCGCACCTGCGCGAACCGTCGGAAAAAGCCAGCTGATCGGTCCCGGCTAGGATTAGTGGCGGGATGGGGACCCGATCGCGTTGAGCGTCGACATCAAGTTCGGCACAGACGGCTGGCGTGGCATCATCGCCGACGACTTCACCTATGAGTCGGTTCGGATCGCCACCCAGGGCATCGCGCAATATCTCGTGAGCCGGCCTAACCCCTCGGCGATCGTCGGGTACGACACGCGCTTCGCGTCGGACCTGTTCGCCCGCGAGGTGGCCCAGGTGCTGGCCGCCAACGGCGTCAAGGTCTTCGTCGTCAACGCCCCGGCCCCGACGCAGGTGGCCACCTACGCCATCCTCGATAAGGCGACCAGCGGCGGGCTCGTCATCACCGCCAGCCACAACCCCTACTACTTCAGCGGGCTGAAATACAAGCCCGAGTACGCCGGCTCCGCGTCGCCCGAAGTCACCGCCCGGCTCGAGGAGGAGATCGAGAAAGTCCAGCGCGGCGGGCGCGTCCGCCAGGTCCGCTTCGAGGATGCCCAGCGCGAGGGGAAGATCGAGGTCTTCGACCCCCAACCGGCGTACGCCGCCCAGATCAACCGCCTCGTCGACCTGGGCGCGATCAAGGCGGCCGGGCTGAAGATCCTGCATGAACCGATGTACGGAGCCAGCCAGGGCTATGTCAGGGCGCTGCTGTCAGGCGGCAAGACGACCGTGGAGGAGATCCACAGCGAACGCAATCCCGGCTTTGGCGGCATGCACCCGGAGCCGATCGCCCAGTGGATGCCCGAGGCCATGGAGCGGATGCGAAAGGGCGGATTCGACCTCTGCATCGCCAACGACGGCGACGCGGACCGCGTGGGCATCATCGACGAACGCGGCACTTTCATCAACCAGCTGCAAGTGATGGCGCTGTTGATGATGTACCTGGTCGAGAAGCGCGGCTTGAAGGGCGATGTCGTTCGCTCGCTGACCTCGACGTCGATGGTCGACAAACTGGGGGAGCGGTTCGGGGTCAAGGTCCACGAGCTCAAGGTCGGCTTCAAGTACATCGGTCCGAAGATGGCGGAAACCAACGCCATGCTGGGCGGTGAGGAAAGCGGCGGCTTCGCATTCCGCGGCCACATCCCCGAACGCGACGGCATCCTCTCGGGCATCACCTTCGCCGACATGATCGTCAAGTACGGCCAACCACTCTCGAAGGTCATGGCTCACCTCACCGAGCTGGTCGGGCCGCATTTCTACGCCCGCCATGACCTGCATCTCGACCGGCAGGAGTACGCGGCCCGCCGCGCCGAGCTCTACGGCCGGCTGGAGAAGGAGCCGCCCACCGAGATCGCCGGCGCCCGGGTCGCGCGATCGCGCACCGATGACGGCTTCAAGTACTACCTCGAGGACGGCAGCTGGGTGCTGGTCCGCTTTTCCGGGACCGAGCCACTGATTCGCGTCTACAGCGAGGCGTCCTCGAAGGAGCGGGTCGATCAGCTGCTGGCCTCCCTCGAAGAGAAGCTCGGGCTACGCCAACTTGTCTAGTCTTTCCCCCTCGGACTCCGGGGGATGGCAGGGTGGTGATGGCGTCGTCAAGAAACCCTGGGGCTGGGAGAACCGCTTCGCGATCACCGAGAAATATCTTGGCAAGGTGATTCACGTCAACGCGGGGGAGATGCTCAGCCTGCAGTATCACCGGCAGAAGGACGAGACAGTGCTGGTGGTCAAAGGCGTGATGGACCTCCTGCTGGAGGACGACCGCGGGCAATTGCAGACACACCGGCTGACCCCCGGCATGTCGCGGCGGATCGTTCCTGGGCGCAAGCACCGGATGACCGGGGTGGAGGAGTGCGAGTTCTTCGAGGTGTCGACACCCGAGATCGATGACGTCGTCCGGCTTGAGGACAAATACGGACGGCAGGGAACCAGCACGGCCTGAACTGACCTTTCCACACTTTCCACAGACCTGTCGCCACGCGTCGAACATTTGTTTTTGAATACAAATTCGGTGCGAGGTCGCGCGGTCTTTCCCCAGCCCCAAACGGACGTTTCCCTGCTAGACTAGCCGCCATGTCGGAAGCCCTGGCGAGTTCTTCCGCGACCCTTCGGCCAGGGCAACAAGTTCGTCCGAGGGTCCGTCCCACTCCGCGCCCGGTTCAGCTCGGCACCCGCTACCTCGGGTTGCTCTCGGCCTGGGCCGTCGCGATCGGGCTCACCTTCAAATCCGAGCTGCTGGCCCCAAACCAGGTCTGGCTGGCGACGGCCGGCCTGGCGGTCTTCGTCACCCTCGGCCTGGTGTTCCTCCACGCCCGCAATCGGACGCCGGCGTGGCTGAGTCTCGACCACTACATCACGCCGGTGCTGACGATCGTCGCCGCCGCGACTTTCTCGATGCTGCAGACGCCCGACTACCGGGTGCACGCGGTGGCAATGCTCACCATGGGAGGCTTCATCTTCGCGAGCAGCTTCGTGGATATCTCGCGCGGCATGGGGCGCGAACGCCCACTCCACCGCTTCCTGCGCGATGCAACCACCTTCTGCGTGCTCCTCGCCCTCTTCTACCTGATCCTGCAATCGAACGACCTGGCGAATCCGATCAAGCTCACCGCGATCTTCGTCATCGCGCTGCTGAGCGGCTACCGCAGCTTCCGATTCGCGACCAAGCGCGAAGGGCTGGCGCTGCTCTCGGCCTTCCTGACCGCCGGGACCGTGACCTTCGGCGCTTTCGGCATGGTCAACTACCTCAATCAGGGCAGCCAGTACGTGGCCGTGATCCTGGCATTCGCCTGGTACGCCTGGCAGGGCTTCACGGTCCACGCGCTCGACGATTCCTTGACCCGGCGCATCATGTTCGAGTACGGGCTCTTTGCCGTGATCTGCGTCTACTTGATCGCGCTCGCCCTGGTAACCGGCCGCCCGATCACCTAGCCGTCGATCGCGGGCTGCGCGGCAAACTGCCCGGCGGGATCATTCGCTCCCAGCCACTGGTAGGCCGAGACCACCCTGAAGTTGGTGTCACCGCGGGCATCGAAGCTCATGGTGCCCATGGCGCCCTGGTAGCCCCTGGTGAGCGCGACCTCCTTGAGAACCTGGTCGCGGGTGGGCAGCTGCCCGCCGGCATCGTCGATCGCCCGCGCGATCGCCGCGATCACGAGCCTGGTGGCATCGTAGGCCGGCAAGCTAAAGGTACCCAGCGCGGGGCCATAGAGCTTCTGGTAGTCGCGCACGAATCCCTGTGCGGAGCGAAGGCTGGCCGCGTAGGGACCGACCACCGTGTAATAGCACCCCCGCGCGGCGGCGCCGGCGGACTTGGCGAACTGGCTGTTGGCGAGCCGGTCGCTGCCGATCAGCGGCACCTGCGGCATCCGCGCCGCCATCTCGCGCCGTAGCGACGCCGCCGCGCCGATCCCAGCGCCCGCGAAGTAGACCACGTCCGCTCCCAGGTCGGCCGCACGCTGCACGCGCGATCCAAACGACGGCGGCTGGCCGGCGTCGAAGGCGCCGAGGTCCGACGGGTCGACGACCGTCCCCCCGTCGCGACCGAAGCGCGCCACGAACTCGGCCGCGATCCCCGATCCGAAGGTGGTCTGATCGTTGATCACGAAGGCCCGCTTCTTTCCCAGCGCCTTGAATGCCAGATCGGCGGCGGCCGCCCCCTCGACCAGCTGGGTCGTCACCACGCGAAAGAAGTTATTGGGGCTGCGCGGTCGAAGCCGCGCGCTCAGTCCCTGGCAGTGCCCGTCCGGTGGTTCCTGGGTGAGGCACTCGTTCGTCGTGCCGGGGCTCACCATGGCGAGCTCAACCGGATTCGCGACCGGCAGCTCACTCTTGGCCAGGCTGTCGTAGAGCGGGCCGACCATCGCCAGGACCCGAGCGTCCTCGACCAGCAGCTGGACATTTTTCGCGCCCTTCGCCGGATCGTGGATGCCCTGGCTGACGTCGTCGTAGGTGACGGCTTGCAGCTCGAAACAGGCATCGGGGTGGCGGCTCGGACCGCAGACGCGTCCCGCCTGCCTGATGGCGAGGTCGATGGCGTTCTTTGCCGGCTGCCCGTCCGGCGCATCGTCACCGCTCAGGGGCAGATCCACCCCTAGCTTGATGACCCCCATGGACTGCGCCGGGCTGCCGGCGCCAACGGTGCAGCCGGCGAGACCAAGGACAACCATGGTCAGGCAGGCCAGCACGCGCGGCTTCATCCAGCGTGTGCCCCCGGGTGGTCGATCGATTCAGATCCCGAGGTAGGCTTTCTGCACGTCGGGGCTCTCGAGCAAGGCTTTGGACGTCCCTTCCTTCACGATCCGTCCGGTCTCGAGGACGTAGCCGCGCGCGGCGACCCCAAGCGCTTTCAGGGCGTTTTGCTCGATCAGCAGAATCGTGGTGCCTTCGCTGTTGATCTCGCGGATAACCTGGAAGATCGTGTCCACCATCAGCGGGGCAAGACCAAGTGAAGGCTCGTCCAGCAAGAGGACTTTCGGACGCGACATCATGGCTCGGCCGATACAGAGCATCTGCTGTTCGCCGCCGGAGAGCGTTCCCCCGAGTTGGTTCTGGCGTTCTCGAAGCCGCGGGAACAGGGTGTACACGCGCTCGATGTCCGCCCGAGCGGCGCCATCGCGGCGGATATAGCCACCGAGGTCGAGGTTCTCCCGCACCGTCATCCGCGCGAAGATCCGCCGCCCCTCCGGGGCGTGGCCGATCCCTTTGGGTACGATGTCCTCGGCCTGCAGCCGCGTGATGTTCTCGCCCCGCAGACGAATCGTGCCGGCGCTCGCGGGCGTGAGGCCTGAGATCGCCCGCAGCGTTGTCGTCTTCCCCGCCCCATTGGCCCCAATGAGGGTCACGATCTCGCCCTCGTCGACGTGCAGGCTGACTCCGCGCAGCGCCTGGATCCGTCCGTAGAAGACGTCGATCCCCTCGACCTCGAGCACGGTGGGCATGCTGGCTACGCCGACTTCCCGAGGTAGGCCTCGATCACGCGCGGATCAGTCCGCACCTTTTGGGGCGGTCCTTCGGCGATCTTCTCCCCGTAGTCGAGTACCACGATGCGCTCGGAGATCTCCATCACGACTTTCATGTCGTGTTCGATGAGGAAGATCGTGATCCCCTGGCTTCGGATCTCCTGGATCAGTCCCATCAGTTGCGCCTTCTCCTGCGGGTTGAATCCGGCGGCCGGCTCGTCGAGCATCAACAGCTTCGGTTGCGTCGCCAGGGCGCGCGCGATCTCGAGCCGTCTCTGGAAGCCGTAGGCAAGGTTGCGGGCGTACTGGTCCGCGTAGCGCTCCAGTCCGACGAACCGCAGGAGGTCCATGGCGCGGGCGCGCACGCGGCGCTCCTCGCCGCGGGCAAAGGGCGTGTTCAGTAGCGCATCCCAGACCTGGGCATGCATCCGCGGGTGCTCGCCGACCATGACGTTTTCGAGGGCCGTCATGAAGGAGAAGAGGCGGATGTTTTGGAACGTGCGGGCCACCCCGAGGGTCGTCACCGCGTGCGGCTTGAGGCCGAGCGGCATCGGTCCCCACCCCGCCCTGCGTCGAACCCCGTCCGCCAGGGTGTAGTAGGCGGCCAGCGGTGGCGTATACGTTCGCCAGAACTCTCGCACCGGGTAGACGGACTTACCGTTGAAGATGATCTGGCCAGAAGTCGGTTTGTAAAGCCCGGCTACGAGGTTGAATACGGTGGTCTTGCCGGCTCCGTTGGGGCCGATCATGGCAAAGATCTCCCCGGCCTCGACGGTCAGGTCCACCTTGTTGACCGCGACCAGACCACCGAAGCGCTTGGTCAACTCCTTGACTTCGAGAAGCGGCATGGTGGGCCTACGCCGAGCCGAGGTCCGCGACGGCCTCGTCGGTGGTGCCGAGTTCCAGCTCGACCTTCCGCTGCGCGCTGGGGATCAGCCCTTGTGGTCGCAGCAGCATGATCCCCGCGAGGATGATGCCGAAAATGAGGTAGTTCGATCGCTGGACGTAGCTCCCGATATCGAGCTTGGTCAGGAAGTCGATGTTCAGCGCCGCCGTTGCACTGCTGATCCACCCAGGCAGCTGGATCAGCAGGTACGTCTGAATGAAATAGATAAGGATGGCGCCGACGATGACCCCCCGGATGTTGCCCATTCCGCCCAGCACCACCATGACGAGGACCACCACCGACACCGCCTGGAAGCTGAACGACTCTGGCGCCACCAGAAATAGTTTGGATGCGTAGTAGGTTCCGGCAAAGCCGCTGAAGGACGCGCCGAGCGCAAACGCGAGGAGTTTCGTCGTGACGGTGTTTATCCCGGTCGCCGCGGCGGCGACTTCGTCCTCGCGAATCGCCATCCAAGCCCGACCCAGCCGCGAGTTGCGGAGATTGTTGATGAGAAACAGGGAGACGATGATGACAGCCAGGATCAGGTAATACCAGGGAACGGGATTGAATCCGAAATTGCCGCTCCAGCCGAAGACGGGGGGCACCTTCGGCTGGTCGAGACCGACGATGCCGTTGACGCCGCCGGTGAAGATCGAGGCATTTCGGAAGACGCGAGGTACGATCTCGCCGAACCCGAGGGTCACGATGGCCAGGTAGTCCCCGCGGAGACGGAGGGTAGGCGCCCCGAGAAGCACGCCAAAGAATGCCGCGATCATGGCCGAGGCGGGGAGCAGGATCCAGAACGAAATGTGGATGTTGAACTGGCCGGAGGCCAGGATGGCGAACGCATAGGACCCGATGGCGAAGAAAGCCGCATAGCCGAGGTCGAGTAATCCGGCATAGCCGACGACAATGTTCAGCCCAAGGGCCAGCAGGATCCAGACGCCCGCGACCGCGGCAACGTTCACCTGCGAGGTATCGCCATCGAAGATCGGGAATACGATCAGTGCTATGCCGAGCAGCAGGTACGGGACGTTGCGAGCCCGGCCGATCGCCCCCAGGCCCCTGAGCTCGTAGTGGCGGAGGCGCTCGAACACACCGGGCCGGGTCCGACCGTTGCGGCGACTCACTTCTCAGGCACCCGCATTCCAAGGAGCCCGGTGGGCCGGAAGACCAGCGTCAGAATCAAAATGCTGAAGACGACGACGTCGGACCACTGGCCGCCTCCCTGGAAGTAGCCGGCGACCAGCGCGATGATGATGCCGATGACGAAGCCGCCGATGGATGCGCCCACGACGTTGCCGATGCCCCCGAACACCGCCGCGGTAAACGCGATGAGCCCGGCCCGAAACCCCTGGTCGAATTTGATCGTCTCCAGGTAGAAGCCGTTGATGATCCCGCCTGCCGCGGCCAGCGCCGAGCCGATGAAAAAGGTGATGGCGATCGTTCGATTGATGTTGATGCCCATCAGCCGGGCCGCGTCACGGTCCTGCGCGGTGGCACGCATGGCTCGGCCAATCCTTGTGCGCCGGATGAACTGGTTCAACGCAACCATCAGGACAACCGCAATCAAGACGATGAGGATGTTGGATATGCCAATCGACGCCAATCCCAGGTTCAAGCTACCTTGGGGAAGCAAGTTCGGATACGCGATATCATTCGATCCCTTCAATAGGAAAATGATCCCTTCGAGCACGAAGGACATCCCCACGGCGGTGATCAGGGGCGCCAGCCGGGGTGCGTTACGGAGCGGCCGGTAGGCGACCCGCTCGATGGCCACGCCGACCAGACCGTTGAGTCCCATGGCAACGGCGAAGACCACGACAACGCCGGGAATGAGCAGGGCCGGCGAGGCGTGGTCAAGGCCAAGTAGGCCGATGGCTGTCAGACCGATGAGGCCGCCGACGGTGAAGATGTCGCCGTGGGCGAAGTTGATCAACTCGATGATTCCGTAGACCATCGTGTAGCCGAGGGCGATGAGGGCGTAGATGGCGCCGTTGGTCAGTCCAAGGGTCATCTGCTCGACGAAGTAGCGCATCCCTCCTCCCTGGCTGGGGTCGTGGTCGGCTGGCGAACAGTGTAGCCAGCCCCGCCGCCGGGTTCAAGGGACGGGGCAGGGCGCCGGCCCTGCCCCGGGTCGTTCCGAGAGTTAGGAGACGGTGACCTGGTCGACGAAGGTCCCGCCGGTGTCGGTCGTCGAGGTCCACTTGTAGATCGTGATGATCTTCAGGGTGGTGTCGCCGTTGGCATCGAAGCTGGTCGTCCCGATGGCGCCGTTGTAGCCCTGGGTCTTGGCGACCTGGGCACGCACCTGCTCACGGCTCGGCATGCTGCCGCCCGCGTCGTCGATCGCCTTACCGAGTGCGGCGATGATGATCTTGGCGGCGTCGTAGGCCTGGGCGCTATAGGCGCCCGGATCCGCGCTGTATTCGGACTTGTACGCGGCGTTGAAGGTCGTGGCGGTCGAAAGCTTCAACGGATAGGGGCCGGCGACCGTGAAGTAGCTGTTCGCCGCATTGGCGCCCGCGTCCTTGGCGAACTGGTTACCCGAGATGCCGTCACCGGCGACGTACGGGATATCGGATCCAGACATCTGCTTGCGAATCTGGCCGCCCTTGGTCGCCGTGGTGCCGCCGAAGAAGACGACATCCGCTCCGAGTGAGGTTGCCCGGCTGAGGAGCGACCTGAAATCGGTCTGCGAGCTGGGATCGAACCCACCCAGATCCGAGTTGAGCACGGTGCCGCCGTCCTTGGCGAACTGGGCCGCGAAGTTCTTGGCGATGCCCAGGCCGTACTGCTGCTGGTCGTTCATCACGAAGACCTTTTTCTTCCCGAGCTTGTTATAGGCGTAGTCCGCGGCGGCCGGTCCCTGGATCAGGTCCGTGGTGCAGACGCGGAAGTAGTTGTTCTTGCCGGTGGACGTGCGCAGCTTGGCCGCCTGCCCCTTGCAGTGGCCGTCGGCCGGCTCCTGGGTCAGGCACTCATTGGTGTTGGCGGGACTGATCATCGCGAGGCTCGCGGCGTTGCCGATCGGGATTTCTCCCGCGGCCACACTGCTGTTGAAGGGGCCGACCATCCCAAGAACGCTGTTGTCGGACACGAACTGCTGGACGTTCTTCGCGCCCTGGCCGACGTCGTGGACGCCGTTCACCGCGTCATCCAGCGGGAACGCCGTCAGGGTGAAACACGCGTCAGTGTGACTCGAAGCGCCGCAGACCTTCCCCGCCAGCTTGATGGCCAGCTTGGCGCCGTTCTGGGTTGGCTGTCCGTCCGAGGCATCCGACCCACTGACCGGCAGGTCGATGCCGATCTTGATCGTCCCCTTGATGCTGGTGCCGCCCGTCGTACTCGAGCCGCACGCCGCCAGCGCCACACTCGCCACGCCGAGCACGGCGAGCAATTTAGGCAATCTCATACGCGTCCTCCTCCAAAATTGAATACATCCCGAACTCGCGTCACCCGAACGCGTAGCTCTTTATACAACCTTGCGCTGGTCGCGGCAACAAAACGGGCAAGACTTCTAATACCGACTAATAATCGGGGGGCTTTCAGCAAGCATCCGAAGGTGCCACCGTTGTGATGCCCAGCAACTCGGTACGCAGGCTTGACAACGCTTTTCGAGCGCGCGTAAGGTATGCGACGCATCTGAGGAGGGCAAGCGATGGCCGAATTCGCCGAACGCATCAAACCGAGGGCCCAGTATGTCGACGAGGCGATCGAGCTCGCCCTCGCCAACCGCTGGGTCGAGGCCGTACAGGTCAACCGGGGCATCATGGACCGGTTTGGTCCCGACGAGGACACCCTGAACCGCCTGGGGAAGGCCTATACCGAGCTCGGCCAGCTCACCGAGGCCACTGACGCCTACAAGGGAACCCTGAAGATGAACCCGGTCAACCCGATCGCCGTCAAGAACCTGAGCAAGCTTCAGGCGCTCCGCGGCGGGCAGCCGGTCCCCACCTCGAAGGCAAAGGTCGACGTCGACGCCTTCATCGAGGAGACCGGCAAGACCTCCCTGACGGCGCTCCACGTCCATGCCGAGGGTGACCCCTGCAGCAAGGTTGCCGGCGGTGACCCGGTCAAGTTGATCGTGGCCGGCGACACCATGAACGTCGAGACGTCGCGCGGCATCTACCTTGGCCACCTGGAGCATGCCCTGGGGCGGAGGTTGATCAAGTTCATGGAGGGCGGGAACCGCTATTCCGGAGCGGTCGCCACCTGCGACGGCGGGGCCGTCAAGATCATCGTCCGGGAGACCTACCAGGACCCCAAGTTCTTCGGCCGCCCGTCCTTCCCGATCAAGCGGGGGCGTGACGAGTTCCGGCCCTACGCCAAGGAGTCGCTGCTCACCCGCAACGCCGACGTCGAGGAAACCGAGGAAGATGGCGAGGAACCGGCTGAAGAGCTGGACGGCATGCACACGGTGGAGTCGGCCGACGACGAGGTGGAAGTCCCCGAGGCCGACGACGACAGCCGCAAAGAGGACATCTACTAGAGCACTTTCGACAGAAAGGCGCGCGTCCGCTCCTGCTGCGGGTTCGCGAGCACGTCGCGGGGATTACCGGCTTCGACGATCACGCCGCCGTCCATGAAGACCAGGCTGTCGCCCACTTCTCGGGCAAAGCCGATTTCATGCGTCACGACCACCATCGTCATGCCGTCGTCGGCCAGGCCCCGCATGACGTCGAGCACCTCGCCAACCAGCTCCGGGTCGAGTGCGGAGGTTGGCTCGTCGAACAGCATCAGCTTCGGCTGCATCGCCAGGGCGCGAGCGATCGCCACACGCTGCTGCTGACCACCGGAGAGCTGGTTGGGATAGACGTTGACTTTGTCCGCAAGGCCAACCCGCTCGAGCAGTCTGCGCGCCCGCTCGGCGGCGACCGCCCGACTTTCCCGCTTCACCCGCACGGGCGCCTCGATGACGTTATCCAACGCGGTCATGTGGGGGAAGAGGTTGAAGCGTTGGAATACCATGCCGATCTCGGAGCGCTTCTTGCAGACGTCCGCGTCCGGCAGCTCGTACAGCTTGTCACCCCGTTCCTTGTAGCCGACGAGTTCGCCGTCGACGGACAGCCGGCCGCAATCTATCTTCTCCAGGTGATTGATGCAGCGGAGGAACGTGCTCTTGCCGGAGCCGGAGGGGCCGATCATGCACATGACCTCCTTCGGCTGGACCTCCAGATCGATGCCGCGAAGCACCTCGAGCCGGCCGAAGCTCTTGTGGACCGCCTCGGCCTTGACCATGGGAATCGGACTCATGTCGCTAGTGCCCCCTGGGGAGCAACACGGGCAGCTCCTGTTGGGCCGGCGGTGGGGCATGGAAGGTGAATAGCATGCGCCGCAACCGCTGCCATGGTGTCGGGGGGAGGCCGCGCAGGGTGCCGCGAGCGAAACGCCGCTCGATGTAATACTGGCCGACGGTAAGGATTGACGTCATGACCAGGTACCAGATGCTGGCTACGATCAGTAGTTCGAGGACGTCGTAGGTCGCGGTCGCGATTTGTTGCTGGCGAGTGAAAAGCTCAGTGACCGACGCCCCGAATGCCAGCGATGTGGTCTTCAACATCGAGATCGTCTCGTTTCCGGTCGGCGGAATGATGACCCGCATTGCCTGGGGCAGGACGATGCGCCGCATGACGAGACCCCGATTCATCCCCAGGGCTTGAGCGGCCTCCGTCTGGCCATGCTCAACCGAGATCATTCCCGCACGGACGATCTCAGCCATATAGGCCGCTTCGTTTAAGCCGAGGCCCAGCAGCGCGGCCATGAATGGCGGGATCAACGTATTGGTGTTCGCGTGCAGCCAGAGCGGAGTGAATGGAATGCCGATATCGAGGCTCTTGAGCACCAGGTTCAGGTTGAACCAGAAGAAGATCTGTACCAGGACCGGTGTGCCACGGAAAAACCAGATGTACAGCCAACTGACCCAGGACATGACCGGGTTCGGGGACAAGCGCATCACGGCGAGGATCACGCCCAGGACGATGCCGACCACCATGGCCAGTGCGGTCAACTCGAGGGTAACGAGAATCCCGCGAAAAATGAGGCCGTTAAAGAGATAGAAGCCCACGGCGGCCCAGCCTGAGCCGCGCGCCGTGTGATCGTTCTGCACGGCGGTCACCACCGTGTACACGATGTAGGTGGCGAGTGCCAGCACGACAATCGCCGCCACCCAGCGCCCGCGGTGCCTCACCGGGACCGCTGTGATCGCCGCCGGCCGCGCCGGCGCTACAGCATCAGCCACACCGGCCCGCGCCCTATTCCCTTAGGGCACGCACGTCGGTCCGATCGAAGTGTTGTCATTGATCTTGACGGCCGAGGTTTGAATCGCGCCATCCAAAACGCTCCAGTTCTGAAGGATTGTCGCGTAATAGCCGTTCTCGATCAGGTACTTGACCGCGTCCATGATCGGTTTCTCCAGTGGACTGCCTTTGGGGATCGCGATTCCGTAGGGTGCGACACTGCAGCCCTGGCCCGTCGTCTTCACCTTTCGGCTGGTCTGCTTGACCTGGTAGGCGGCAACCTGAGAATCGAGAAAGCCGATGTCAGCGCGCCCCGAGAGTAACGCGGTGTTGGCGTCGGTCTGCTTCTCGAAGTTGGAGACTTTGAGGTCCTGTTTGCCGGCGGCGGTGCAATTGTCCTTGCCACCGGCGAGCGGAGCGCCACCGATTTGCTTGCCAATATATGCCCAGGCGTCGCCCTCTTCGGTTGTTCCGGTCTCCACCGCGATCGTATGGCCACACATGTCCGCAGGGCTACTCACCGTGATGGTGCTCGACGCCGCGACGACCCAGCCTTCTCCCGCCTTGTAGTAGCTGACGAAATCTATGCCTTTGGCCTCGCGATCGGATGTAGGCGTAAAGCTGGAAAGACTGAGCAGATAGCGCGGATTACTGGCGGTGAGCTGAGGAATGATGTTGTCGAAGCTGACATTATTGAACGTGCACACGACCCCCATCACCTTGCAGATCGCTTTGCCCAGGTCGATGTCCCAACCGACGATGTCGCCCGTGGTGGGGTCGATGGACTCGTCCGGCGGGTAGGTCGCATCGGTCGCGATCTGAATTGGCGTCGGCACCGATGATGGGACCTCGGCCGCAATGGCGGCAACTTTGCTTGGTCCGCTCGAGGTTGAAGCCGCCGGCGCGGACGAACTGCCGCCGCAGGCGGCGAGCACCATGGCCACCGTGACCAGGATCATTGCTAGACGCTTCATGTTTCCCCTCCCACCGAATCTTCTAGAGCCTCGAACGGGCTGCCAGAATTGTAGGCGACCTAGCCGACGCGCCAATAGACGCCGTCTTTCCGGTTCAGCAGCTCGCGTTCGACCAGCGCCCGCCGGAGCTGGCAGTGGTCGGGCCAGAACTCGCGAAGGATGGCGTCGACCTCCGCCTCCGCCAGCCGTCTTCCCAACGGGAAGGCGCGCACCACTTCAGCCAGGACCAGGCGGCGCCGGCTCTCCCGAGCCGGCCACTGGATGATCCGGCCTTCCCGCCAGAAGGGGCGCAGCTTGCGCGTCTCCTCGGCCGGATTCCGATCGGCGATGGCCACGTCATATTGTAAAAACCAAAGCGCCCGATCTTGCGCGGGTAGACTGACGGCGTGTTGCTGGCGATCGACCTCGGGAACACGAATCTGACGTTCGGGCTCTTCGAGGGTGATCAACTCCGGCATGACTGGCGGCTTGCCACTCGCCGCGACAGCATGCCGGATGAGCTTGGCCTCTCCATGGTGCAGCTGATGCGCCAGGAGGGCTTCGATCCCAGGGCCGTGGACTCCGTGGTCGTCGCGAGCGTCGTCCCGCCGCTGAACAGCAGCCTGGTGCAGGCGATCGAACGCTATTTCGGTCGAGTGCCGCTGATGGTGGGCCCGGGCATCAAGACCGGCCTGAAGATCCATTACCGGGACCCCAAGGAAGTCGGCGCGGACCGGATCGTGGCCGCCATGGCCGCCTTCAAGAAGTACGGCGGTCCGCTCATCATCATCGACTTCGGCACGGGGACGACCTACGACGTGGTCTCCAGGGAAGGCGACTACCTCGGTGGCGCGATCGCTCCGGGGATGGGCATCTCGGTCGACGCGCTCTACGAACGGGCGGCGCGGCTCCAGCGAGTCGAGTTGAAGGCGCCGCCCACGGTGATCGGGCGGACCACCGCCGAGAGCATGCAGGCGGGCATCATCTTCGGCTTCACCGCCCAGGTGGAGGGGATGGTGGCCCGCATCAAGAAGGAGCTTGGCGCGAACCCCCGGGTGATCGCCACCGGCGGCATGGCGGGATTGATCGCCGCCGAGACCCCGGTGATCGAGCTGGTCGATCAGCGGCTGATGCTGGAAGGCCTGCGGATGATCCATGAGCTCAATGCCTGACGAGGCCCCGCTGGCGAAGCCGGAGCCGCCCCCAGCACCGAAGCCGGAATCAAGTTCGCCGATCAGCGACCCGGCGGCCATCTTCATCGCCGCCGCCACGCTCTTTGCGATCTTCATCAATTCGCAGAACGTCGGCCCGATCCTGATGCTGGGTGTCATCGCCCTGCTGCTCGAGCTCCGCCTGCGCCCGAAGGAATGAGCAGCCCCGG
>DATEHI010000118.1:0-7019 GCA_035279665.1 Candidatus Dormiibacterota bacterium
GTGCGTAGCCGGTGCTACGCTTCAAGCCAAATTCAGAAACAAGCCGCCCCCGGCGTGGAAAGGGCGGCGAGAAGGAGGAGGCGCGATGAGCACAGTCGTATCCGACGAGAAGGCGACGGCGAAGACCGCTCCCAGGGAATACAAGCAGTTCATCGGCGGAGAATGGGTTGGAGCGTCCAAGGGCGCCACCTACGCGGACCGCAACCCGTTCACGGGCGAGCCGATGGCGACCATCCCGGCGTCGACGCGCGAGGATGCCAGGCGCGCGGTGAAGGCTGCGGCGGACGCATTTCCCGCCTGGTGGAAGACCCCGCCCGGCGCCAAGCAGCGAATGTTCCTGAAGGCGGCGGACATCCTCGAGCGGCGCCAGATGGAAGTCGTCGGCTTGCTCGCCGCCGAGACCGGCTGCACCTTCGGCTTCGGCATGTTCCAGACGATCTTCACGCCCAACCTGCTGCGCCAGGTTGCCGGCCTGGTCTACCAGCCGATCGGCGAGATCCTCCCGGCCGACCTCCCGGGCGCCTTCTATATGGGGGTTCGCCAGCCCGTCGGTGTCGTCGCCGGCCTCGCGCCCTGGAACGCGCCGTTGATCCTGTCGCTGCGGTCGATCGCCACCCCGCTCGCCTTCGGCAACACGGTCGTGCTGAAGCCGTCCGAAGAGTCGCCCATCACCGGCGGCATCCTCTACGCCGAGATCTTCGAGGAGGCTGGCTTCCCGCCCGGCGTCGTCAATGTCATCACCCATGCCCCCGGCCAGGCCGAACCGGTGGTCGACGAATTCATGGAGAATCCGAAGGTTCGCCGCATCAGCTTCACCGGCTCGACGAAAACGGGCCGGATCCTGGCGGAGAAGGCCGCGCGTCACCTCAAGCGCATGGTCCTCGAGCTCGGCGGGCAGAACCCGCTGATCGTGCTCGCCGATGCCGACCTGGAGTACGCCGTCAACGCGACGGCCTTCGGCACCTTCCTGCACCAGGGGCAGATCTGTATGTCGGCGCGACGGATCATCGTCGAACGTCCGGTCGCGAAGGAGTTCACCGAGAGGCTGATCGCCAAGACGAAGGGCCTCAAAGTCGGTAGTCCGACCGAAATGGACACCATCATCGGTCCGCTGATCAACAAGCAAGCGCTGGACCAGGTCCGCGCGCGCGTCGACGAGGCAGTCAGCCACGGCGCCAGGGTCCTGACCGGTGGCAAGGCACAGGGTGCCTGTTATGAGCCAACGCTTCTGACCGACGTTCCCGCCGATGTCGCGATGAGCAAGGATGAGACCTTTGGTCCGGTCGCGACCATCACGATCGTCGACAATGCCGACGAGGCGGTCAGGGTCGCAAACGAGACGACCTACGGCCTATCCGCCGGCATCCTGACGCGCGACGCGGACCGTGGGATGGCGCTCGCCGAGCGGATCGAGGCCGGCATCGTCCACATCAACGACCAGCCGGTCAACGATGAGCCGCAGGTCCCGTTCGGCGGGGTGAAGGACAGCGGCTATGGCCGCTTCGGCGGCGGTGAGGCGATGCACGAGTTCACCGAGATGCGCTGGGTGACGGTGCAGGGCCAGGGAGGTCGGCCCTTCCCCTTCTAACCTGCTGCCCGGCGTCTGGCCTAAGGCTTCTGTGTTAGCGCTGGGCTCTGCTGCCTGCCGCGGCAGCGAGCCTGGGATTGTCGTCCGGACGCGTAAGTCCGAGCGTCTGGTGCAGGCGGGCCATTCGGCTGCTGACTTCGGCCTCGCTGATGCCCAGGTAACTCGCAATGCCCTTGTTGGGTAGATCCCGTTCAATCAGACGGAGCAATTGGAGCTCGGCGCCCATCAGGCGGCTCCGCAACTCACCGTCCGTGAAGCGATGCACCCAAGCTGGCCGTGTCACTGGATATCAGTGTGTCACACTTCGGTGCTCTTCGCTGGTTCACTTAGCGTCCAATGCCGCGGCCACCTCGGCGGTGGTGCTCACCCAGCCGAAGAAGGTGGTCACGTTGTACACGGTCGCCCGCTGGATTTCGGCCGACCCGGCAGGCATTGTCGCGTCCTCGATCATCACTGGCCAGTACTCGTGGAAGTATGCGTCGCGCAGCGTCGACTCGACGCACACGTTGGACGCGATCCCCGCCATCAACAGGGTACGGATGCCGCGCCTCCGAAGCAGCGCGTCGAGCGGTGTCCCGGCAAAGCCGCTATACCGCGACTTGGTGATCACCGGGTCCGATGGCGCCGGCGTCAGGGCATCAACAACCTGGAAGTCCCAGGTGCCGATGGTCAGCAGCTTGCCGTGCAGCTCGGGACGCTCGCGCATCAGGCAGAGGGCGAGCTCCTTGCGCGGGTTGGGCGAGTCCTCGCCGCCGGCGGTCGATTGATCCGGCGGGTAACCCATGACCAGGTAGATGACTGGCATGCTCGCCGCACGCGCCGCGTCCACGACGAGCCGGGCGTTCGCCACCGCCGCGGCAGCCGGTTGGACGTCGACGCCTGCCAGGTCCAGCATCCCGCCGGGGCTCGCGAAGGCATTCTGCATGTCGACCAGGAGGACAGCCGTTTGCTCCCGGTCGATCTCGATCGGCTCAGGCCGCGCCGGCAAGGCGATCTTCACGCTGGCAGGATAATCTCACGTCGATGATGCGAGGCTTGCAACAGCTCGAGCGCCTGGGCGACGGGATCGACGCCCTGCTGGCGAGCAACCGCTTCTACCGAGACCGGCTCCATCCGGTTCGCACCTGGGATGACTTCGAGCGACTGCCGCTGACGACGAAAGAGGAGATCACGGCCGACCAGCAGGCGAATCCGCCGTTTGGCAGCAACCTCACCTTCCCCATCGACCGCTACATCCGGCTGCACCAGACGTCGGGCACGAGCGGGACGACGCCGCTGCGCTGGCTCGACACCGCGCAATCCTGGGACTGGTGGGTGCGGATCTGGGCCGACCACATCTACCGCTCGGCGGGCGTGCAGCCGCACGACCGGGTCTTCTTCGCCTTCTCCTTCGGTCCATTCATCGGATTTTGGTCCGCATTCTCCGGCGCCGAGCGCCTGGGCGCGCTCGTCATCCCCGGCGGCGCCATGACCACCGAGCAGCGACTGCGGACCATGCTCGAGCTACGCGCAACCGTCCTTTGCTCGACGCCGACGTACGCGATCCGGATGGCGGAGGTGGCACAAGCCGCGGGCATCGACCTAGCCGCGAGCGACATCCGCATCACGGTTCATGCCGGCGAGCCCGGCGCGAGCGTGCCGGCAACCCGCGACCTGATCGAGCGCTCGTTCGGCGCGCGCTGCTTCGACCACACCGGGATGACCGAGCTTGGTCCGACCGGCGTCTCATGCGATGCCCGCGACGGTGTCCACCTGATCGAGTCGGAGTTCGTCTTCGAAGTCCGCGACGATGCCGGGGTGATGCATTCGCTACCGGAGGCGGGATCGATCAGCGGGGAACTGGTCGCGACCAACCTTGGCCGCTGGGGATCGCCGCTGATCCGCTACCGGACCGGGGACCGGGTCGAGGTGACACGGGCCGCGTGCACATGCGGCAGCCCCTTCGCAAAGATGCTTGGAGGCATCCGTGGCCGCGTCGATGACATGTTCACGGTGCGCGGCGTCAACCTCTACCCGTCACAGGTCGAGGACCTGGTCCGGCGGCACGCTGTGATCGGTGAGTTCTGCATCGAGGTCCGCTCCGTGCGCGGCATGGAAGAGGTGACCATCCTCTGCGAATGCGATGGCTATGATGGCGAGGCGGTCGTTGGGCAGCTGGCGAACGACCTGCGCCTCGCGCTCGGCGCCCGCATCGCGTGCCGGCAGGTGGCGGCGGGCTCTCTGCCTCGGTCGGACCTCAAGTCCCGCCGCCTCCGCCGCGTCTAACGGTCGATCGCCTTACATGTTCGGGCAGTTCATGTTGCCGGAGCCACTGCCAGGGCTCGGCGTTGTCGGTGATGCGCCCGTCGACGGCGACGCGCTGGTCGAGGGCGACGCACCGACGTCCGGGGACACCGTCGGCGCCGGTGATGTCGCCGCGTGTACTGCGATCGTGCCGAACCCGCCGGCAAGGCCCACAGACGCAGCGACCACCATCTTCGCTATCGGACCCCGAAGCCATCCGATGTTGTTCATCGCGTGATCACCTCCCTGGTGACAATGCGATGGCCGATCGCCACCGGGTCGAGCATGGGGATGGGCGCCTTTCAGAACCATGACGAATTAGTGAGGACATCCTTATATAAGGGGCCTTCTCATCGGAGCGTCATCGTGGGATCGGCTGGTGGCCCAGGGCCCCATGGTCATAAGATTCAGCGAGCCAGGCGGAAAAGCGGAGCACGACGTTCACCCGTGCGACCAGCTCCGCGGCTGGTAGCCAGGCGTCGATGTAGTAGTCGGCGCCGGCGTTGAGCAGCCGGATGCACTCCTGGCTGTTCGGCGATCCGCTCACCGCGACGATCCAGCGGTAGCCCTGACGATGCAGATTCCAGCAGGTGGCGGTCGGGTTGCGATCGGCGATCCGAAGGAGAACGACCTCGGCCGGTGCGATCTCGCCCAGCTCGGCGGCCGACGTGGTGCGAACGCGAAAACCGGCCCCCCGCAAGACCTGGGCCATCCAGGGCGCGGCGCCATCCAACCCATCGCGGACCAGTAGGAGTTCGGTTTTCACAGGTTCACTCCTCCGTCGATCGACGGCAGGATTTGCTTGACCTGGTCGATCGGGATGGCGAAGCCGACCCCGACATTCCCGTCAACCGGGCTCTCGATCGCGTTGTTGATGCCGATCACCTGGCCCTGGGCATTGACCAGCGGCCCACCCGAGTTCCCCGGATTGATCGCGGCGTCAGTCTGGATCAGGTTGGCGCCGGAGGCCGCCACGGATTGGCCAATGTTCGAGACGATCCCTTCGGTCAATGACCCAGACAGCCCGAACGGTGAACCGATGGCATAGACGCTGTCACCGACCTGCACGCGTGCCGAGTTGCCGAGTGTGAGCGGATGAAGCGTGGACGAGGCGACCGATACCCGAATCACCGCCAGGTCGGCACCTGTGTTCGATCCGACCAGCGTGGCGGAAGCGGTCGTTCCATCGCTGAAGGCGACCTCGATGGTCCGAGCGCCCGCGATCACATGGGCGTTGGTCAGGATGTCGCCTCTGGTATCGAGCACGATCCCGGAGCCGATGGCCTGCCCGTTGCCCAGGCTCACCGTGATCATCACGACCCCCGGCGAGTCCTGCTTGTAGATGGTCGTCGCCGTGGTCGATGCGGTCGCGTTGGTCGACGTCGGAGTTGTCGGAAGCGCGGTGCTGGCCGATGCGGTTACCGTGCCGTGATCGATCAGCGCGGCGGTAATCGCGCCCGACCCCGCCCCAGCGGCGACAGTGAGGGCAGCCACCGCGACGAGCAACCCGCGCCCAAATCGCTTTCTTGGCGGCGCCGTTTTGCGATTTCCCTCCCCTTCTGGGGGAGGGTAGGGTGGGGGCGCTGCGGGTTCAGAGCGGTTCTCGAAATATTGATGAGCGACCATGGTGAGTCACCTCTGATGCTTGATTGATGTGCACTCATCGTCGGCGTGTCGACCTTGCGATTCCGTGACGCCACGCGTCATCGTTTCGAAAGGTCGCTGCGCCGAGGATGGTCGACATGCGATCCGCAGTTGCGACAAGACGACGATTTCTCGCGATTGGCGGCGTCGCTCTCGCCGGCGCGGTGCTCAGTCGGAGCATCGGCGCCGAAATCATCAAGGACGTCAGCGCCGGTTTCGGCGCTGCCACGCCCACCCTGCCCTCCCCCGGCGGGGCCGGGATAAATTCCGCGGGCGTTACGACCACCACACCAACATCGACACCGACTCCAACGATGCCAGCACCCACCCCCGCCACGGTCACGATCCCGGTGCCGGTCTTCCAGCAGAGCATGGTGCTCGATTGCGAGACCGCCGCGCTGCAGCAGGGCCTCGCCTACTACGGGATCAACGTGAGCCAGTCTCAGCTGTTCGCCGGAGAGTCGGCCGACCTGCGGCCACCGGTGATGGGCCCGAACCACACGGTGCTTCGCTGGGGCAATCCCTACACGAATTTCGTCGGCTATGTCAATGGCAGCGACTGGACGCCCACCGGCTTCGGCGTCTACTGGCCGGTCATCTTGCGGCTCGCCCGCACCTATGGCCTGCCCAACGCCATCGGTGGCGAGGGCTTTGCGCCGAGCCGGATTTACAGCGAGCTGGCGGCAGGCCATCCCGTGCAGGTTTGGATCGAAACGCGATTCGCCCGCGTCCCCCTCGGCGCCTGGACGGCCTGGGATGGAACCCAGATCCGGTACTCATATGCCGAGCATTCGGTGACGCTCAGCGGGGTCTCCCCCACCCAGGTGCGGGTCAACGACGTCCTCAACGCCAGCCAGTACTGGGTCGACAAGGCGTTCTTCGAGACCAACTTCGCCGACTTCAACAACATGGCCGTAATCTTCCAGTAGGTATCCTTCGGGTAATGGCCGAGGCGACGGCGGCGACGGTCGTGCCTACGTTCAACGACGTGCTCGCGGCGCGCGAGCGCATCAGCCCGTACCTCCAGCCCACGGCGCTGCACCGTTATCCGGCACTCGATGCCCTCGGCGGGACGGAAACCTGGGTCAAGCACGAGAACCACCTGCCGATCTGCGCCTTCAAGATCCGCGGCGGGATCAACCTCGTGTCGCAGCTGTCCGACGACGAGCGACGTCGCGGCGTGATTACCGCGTCCACTGGCAACCATGGGCAATCGATCGCCTACGCGGCCCGACTCTTCGGGGTCCGCGCCATCATATGCGTGCCCGAGGGGGCGAACCCGGTCAAAGTCGCCTCCATGCGAGGCCTCGGCGCCGAGATCGTCATCCATGGTGTCGACTTCGACGAGGCTCGAGAGCATTGCGCCCGGCTGGCCGAGGAGCACGGGTACCGCTACATCCATTCGGGTAACGAACCGCACCTGATCGCCGGCGTCGGGACCTACGCGCTGGAGATGCTCGAGAAGAAGTCCGACATCGAGGTGATCATCGTGCCGATCGGCGGC
>DATEHI010000119.1:0-59800 GCA_035279665.1 Candidatus Dormiibacterota bacterium
CTCGCCGCTGTCGGCGCGGACCAGCCCGTAGACGACATTCATGAGCGTCGTCTTGCCAGCGCCGTTTTCGCCCAGAAGCGCGTGGACCTGGCCCCACTCGATGACCAGGTCCACGTTGTCATTCGCCCGGAGCCCCGGGAACGTCTTGACGATCCCTCGAAGCTCCAGCGCCGGTGACGCGCTTACGAGTATTTGATTAGCCCCTCCGCCCCTGTGCTCAGGCTTCCATCCTTGAGTTTGTTCATGATGTCCTGAAGCTTGGTCTTGATGTCGGCCGAGACTTTCGAGTCCCAATCATGGTAGGGGGCCAGCCCGACGCCGCCGTTCTTGATGTCGAAGTTCTGGATGCCACCGGTAGGCCACTGATTCTTCACGGCGCTCGTGATGATCGACTTGACGGCGACCGAGATCTGCTTCAAGGCGCTGGTGACCAGGCACGCATCGACGTCCGGGTAAGTGAGGTACTGGTCAACGTCGACCCCGATGCAGGGCTTGCCGGCCTCTTTGGCGGCGAGCAGCGCGCCATTGCCGGTCGCTCCACCGGCGGCGAAAATAACGTCGGCACCACCGTGCAGCTCGTCCTGGGCCCGGGCCTTTCCCCAGTCCGGGTCGGCGAACGCGTTGGCGGCCGCCGGGTGGAAGACGCCGTCAACCTTGATGCTGGGATTGATGTACTTCGCGCCGTTCTCGTAGCCCTTGCGGAACTGGACGACCGCCGGAACGTCGAGGCCGTAGACGCCGCCGACGTGGTTGGTCTTCGAGAGCAGGGCGGCGAGGGCTCCGACGAGGAATGCGCCCTGATCCTGCTTGAAGAGAAGCCCGGTGAAGTTCGTCGGTGCGACGGGATCGACGCCGTCCGCCGAGTCAACGATCGTGAACTTCACGCTGGGATTGGCCTTGGCGGCCTTCAGCGTATCGTCGCCGAGCAAGAACCCGGCCGCGACCACCATGTCGTATTTCTGGTCGACGAACTGCTGAATATTCGGCGTGTAGTCGGTGGGCTGCTTGGACTCGAGGAACCTGCTCTGCACACACAGGCTCGAGTCGGCCGTGGCGTCCTGGACCCCCTTCCAGCCCGCGTCGTTGAAGCCCTTGTCGCCGAGCTTCCCAATGTCGGTGACGAACCCCACCTTGAAAGTCTTCGAACAGCTTGACGCCGCCGGTGCGCTGCTCCCGCAGCTCGCGAGGACCAGGGCGCCAACCACTGCCAGCGGGATAAGAATCTTCCGCACGCGCTTCCCCTCCTTTTTGTCTCAAATGCCGGCCAGGGCCCGTGGAGTTTTACCGACGGATATTCTTTCACGATCACGGCCGGTTTGCCAGCCGCCTAAGAATCGCTAATGTCTGCCCATGATGTCACGGATTGACTGGGTCCGAAGCAACTGCCGGCTGCTCAGGGCGGTCGCCGAGGAGTTCGCCACAACACAGCCGTTTTCAGACCTGACGATCGGCACGGGTATCCACCTCGAGCCCAAGACCGTGGCGCTGCTGCTGACTCTGAAAGCCGGTGGCGCAGGGGTTGTTTCAACCGGGAATCTCAATAGCACACAGCCCGAGGCCGTCGAATACCTGAGGGCCAATGGCGTCCAGGTGATCGGCGATCGGACCACCGATGAGCGCGAGCATAATGAGTATCTCGGCGAGGTGCTGAAGGCCCGGCCGCACTTGATTTTGGACAACGGCGGCGACCTGTTTGTCCGTTACCTGGGGAACCCGTATGAGCGGCTGCTGGGCGGCACCGAGGAGACGACGTCCGGCCGCATGCGCCTCGCCGGGCTGCGATCGCAACTTAAGCGTCCGATCCTGGTGATCAACGACAGCCCGATCAAGCAGTTCGCGGAAAACCGGCATGCGGTCGGCCAGAGCGTCCTGGAGTCGTTCTTGAGAATTATCAATCGGGCCACGAACGGACGAAGCGTCCTGGTGTTTGGCTATGGTTCGGTCGGAAAGGGCATCAGCGCGAGCTTTCGTAATGCATACGGCACTGTGTCTGTCATCGAGCGGGATCCGGTCTCTCGGCTGGAGGCCAGCTTCGACGGTTTCCAGGTCCCGGAGCGCGATGCCGGGCTCAGGACAGCCGAGATCGTCATCACGGCCACCGGCGCGGAGGGGGTCGTGACCGAGGCGGACCTCGATCTTCTTCGTGACCGCGTGGTCCTGATTAACGCTGGGCACTTCCCCGCAGAGATCGCCGTCGAACGCATCGCGGCCGATCCGCGGGTCGTACGGCGCCAGGACGGCCCGGAGGGCGTGACGACCCTGACGCTCAGGGATGGTCGCTCGATCCACGTTCTTGCCGGGGGGCACATGGTGAACCTCGGCGGGCCCAGGCCGCTCGGGAATTCGACTGAATCGATGGACCTCGGATTTGCGCTCCAGGCACGGTGCCTGGAAGCCATCGCACGTGGGCGCACCAGCCCGGACGACGTCGTGGTACCGGTCCCCTCGTCGATCAACGCCGCGGTGGCCGAGGCGTTTTTGCGGCTCTATCGTTAGCTATCGGTCGACAGCGGCCCGGAAGCCAGCAGGTCCGCAATCGTTTGCACGCGCCGCTGAATCTCGGGCGTCAGGCGCGGACTGGCGCGCAGGCTCAAGCCGACCGCGCTCTGCGCAAGGCCCAGTGAGCGCACGCCGCTCCGCCACGGCCCGGCCACCGCATCGTTCAGTGTCACCTGGACGCCGCGATCGATGAATTTCATGCTGCTGGCCAGCAAGCAACCTGGGTCGCTGGATGCGACGATGTCGGCGTCGATGCAGGCCACGCCCGATTGCGCGGCGCCCAGCAACGCCCCCTGGCCGGTCGTGCCACCGGCGCCAAAGATGATGTCGGCGTGCTGCTGGCTGAAGGCCCGCGCCTGGTCGGCGCCCCACACCGGATCGCCATACGGTGTGTCGCCCGCCGGCTGGTAGGCACCGAGCACCCGCACGCCGGGCCTGGCATAGCGCGCGCCGTGCTCGAAGCCCGCCCGGTTGGTGACATCCATGGCGCCCTGCGGACCGTAGACACCGGCAACGATGTTGGTCTGGGTCACCATGCCCGCCAGGGCGCCGGACAGGAACGCCGCCTGGTCCGATCGAAAGGTCAGCACCGCCAGGTTCGGTACATCCGGTGGCATCACGATCGGATCGACCAGCAAGAAATGCCGCGTCGGGTTGGCCCGGGCGACGTCGACGACCGGGTCGGTCAGCAAGAAGCTGCCCGCGATCACCAGGTCATATCCGGGATAGGCCTGCAACATGTGCCGGTACTCGGACGGACGCCCCGGTAGGGCCAGCTCAGCGCGGCCGCACGCGATCTGGCGAAGGGCCTGGTTGACGCCCCGCCAACCGGCGGCATCAACAGAAGACGTAAGCCCGGCGACGTCAGCTACGAAGGCCACGTGAAACGTCGGGGCGCATCCTGGCGTTGGGGATGCGGCGGGGACCAGCGTCTGTCGAGTCCCGCTGGCGCCCGCCTGCACGAGCAGCAGCAGCGATACGACGAGCAGCAGGATGCCGGCGGTCAGGTACCGAAGAGGCGATCGCCGTAGTCGCCCAGGCCGGGCAGGATGTACTTCTGGGCGTTCAGCTCGCGGTCCCGCGCCGCCGTGAAGATCTGGACGTCCGGGTGCGCTGCCTGCAGCGCCTGGATCCCTTCGGGAGCGGCCACGACGCACACTAGGCGAACGCTTGCGGGGTGGTATTCCTTCATGATCTCGACGGCCTTTGTCGCCGTGCCACCCGTCGCCAGCATGGGGTCGAGAATCATGACGGACTTGCCGGCGATATCGGGCGGCAGCTTGACGTAGTAGCGCGAGGCGACGGCGGTCCGTTCGTCGCGCTCCAGGCCGATGTAGCCGACCGTCACGTGGGGCAGTAGCTCGAGCACTGGACCCACCAGGCCCAAGCCGGCCCGGAGAATTGGCACGGCGACGACCCGATCGCCGATCGCATGCCCCTGCGTCTTTTCGAGTGGCGTATCGATGCTGAAATCGCGGGTTCGAAGATCGCGTGTCGCCTCATAGAGCAGCAACGTGATGATCTTGTCGGAAGCCTCGCGAAACTCGTCGGGCGTCGTGTCCCGGTCGCGCAACCGCGTCAAGTAATGCGCGACCAGCGGATGCTCGACGACATGCAGGGTCATTAGGCTTTCTTGCTCAACGTCGGGCGCAGTGGGTCAGGGAGCGTGGCCAGACCGGGGTCAGCCATGAGGCCCTCGGCGATCATTTTCTTGGCGCGGGCAATGTTCGAGGCCGACCAGTTGCTCGTTGGCCGGCGCGGCGTGAACCTGGCCGCGTAGGTCTGATCGTCGATGGACTTGTTCTGGCCCTCGATCCAGCCATAGGCGACCCCTTCCAGGACCGACTCCTCGTACGTTATGCCGGACTTCCCCGACGTTTTCTTGTAGTAGACCAGCCAGATTTCCTTCGTGTCGGCGTGGTGCTTCGCCAGCCAGCGCCGCCACTCGAGACGGTTTTTCACCTTGAGCGTCTTGCCAATATCCATTCAGGCCCTCAGCGGCGCCAGCTGGCGGGCGGCGCCCAGCGCCACCCGGAACATCGGCGTCAGGTCGAGCGCCGCGACCCGCGCCGGATCGATCGCTTCCTCGCCGGGTTCGTTGACAACGGTCAGGACGGAGCCGCCACGGAGATTGCGCAGGGCGCAGATGACGAAGATCGTCGACGACTCCATGTCGTTGCAGAGCACCCGCGCCCGATGCCAGACCTCGAGGGCGCCTTCCAACTCCTCACGGCGGGGCATCCGAGCCGCGTGCAGGTCGGTATAGAGGGCGTCGTGACTTCGGACAATCCCGGTGTGGGCCCGCTGGTTGGCCGCGCGCGCGGCGGCGACCAGCGCCGACAGCAGCTCGAAGTCGGCCACGGCCGGATAGCTCATCGGCACGTAGCTGGGGGTCGTCCCTTCATCGCGCACCGCCGCCGTGGCGATCACCAGGTCGGAGAAATGCACGTCCTTCTGAATCGACCCGGTCGTGCCTACGCGGATGAACGTCGTCGCTCCGATCGCGGCCAGCTCCTCGACGGCGATCGCCGTCGAGGGTGAGCCGATGCCGGTCGAGCAGACCGAGACGGCGCGACCGTCGAGTGTCCCCGTGTAGGTCGTGTACTCGCGATTCCGCGCGATCAGGCGGGGACTGTCGAGCAGCCGGGCGATCGGCTCCACCCGGCCAGGATCGCCGGGAAGAAGGACGACCTCGCCGACATCGCCAGGTTTGCAGCGGATGTGATACTGCAAATCCCCCATTGCCGACGTGAGTTTACGCGGTTTACTGGCCGGCGACCGTGGCTTCGCTGTTGCTCGTGAAGGTCGAGCCCATGAACAGTCGCAACAGGGGGGAGGTAACGGGATCCTGGTACGTGATGGCAACCGTGAACTGCGACGGCCGGCCCTCGGCGTTGGGAAGCGCTTGCTTGACGCGGATCGTCGCGCGTTGCGGATCGAGGTTGTTGAGGTGCGCCACGATGGCCCGGCAGGTCTCCGCCTCCGAGTAGGCCGCGGGCCGCAGCAGGCCATCTGCGGCCTGCCAGCAGGGTTCGTTGTTCGGATCGCCCACGCGCAGGCCGTGGGCCAGCGTCGTGGCACCGGCCACGGCGGCCCCTTGAAGCTGCCAGGAGCGAAGGCCCAGACCGGCGAGTTGGAGCGTGGCAACGCCCGCCCCGAACAAGACGGACAAACCGAGGAAGATCGCGATCACGGACTGACCGGACTGTTTGCCCACGTGCCTCAGCATCGGTCTCACGCGTTGCATCCGGCGTTACGTGTCGAGGCGCTCAGTACCGGACGCACTGATCCGTCGCAACAGCAACGGTCGAGGCCGCGCCGACGCCGTTACGCGGAAAGCCCCCGCAACGCGGGTCGCAACCTGTTTCGCCGCCTGCTCGGTTTGCGCGTGGACAGTCGCGAGTGCCTCGCCCGGCCGGACGGCATCGCCGACTTTCTTTTGCAGCACGACGCCCACCGCGAGGTCGATCGCCGCATCCTTCCGGTCGCGCCCCGCCCCCAGGGATTTGGCCGCGAGCGCGATCTCGAGCGCGTCGATCGCGGCCACCTGGCCCGATTCGCTCGCTGCAACGGGCCGCTGGACGGGGGCGGTCGGTAAGCGCGAGAGGTCGTCGACGACCCGTGGATCGCCGGATTGCGCTTCGACGAGTTGCGCAAACTTGCGTAGCGCCGTTCCGTCGGAGAGCAAGCGCTCTAGATCCGTCGGCGGGGCGGATGCCATTCGCAGCATTTCGCTCCCCAGCCGAAGACTCAGCGCCTCCAGGTCCGATGGGCCACGTCCCGCCAGCGTCTCGATCGCCTCGCGGACTTCGAGCGCGTTGCCCACCGCGCGCCCGAGTGGCTGCTCCATGTCGGTGACGTAGGCGACGGTCTCGCGTCCGGCGTTGGCGCCGATCGCCACGAGTGCTCGCGCCAGCGCCAGAGCTTCATCTAGCGTCGCGACAAAGGCGCCGCGGCCGCACTTGACGTCGAGCACGATGGCATCGGCGCCGGCGGCGAGCTTCTTGCTCATCACACTGCTCGCGATCAAAGGCACAGAATCGACCGTCGCCGTGGCGTCGCGCAAGGCATAGAAGACTTTGTCCGCGGGGACCATGTCGGAGGTCTGCCCGGCGATGGCGATGCCGATGGCCCGGACCTGGGCGATGAAGTCGTCGATAGAAAGATCGACGTTGAAGCCGGGGATGGACTCAAGCTTGTCGAGCGTGCCGCCGCTGTGGCCGAGGGCGCGTCCCGAGAGTTTCGCCACCGGAATGCCGGCGGCGGCGACCAGCGGTGCGACGACCAGCGTCGCCTTGTCGCCGACGCCGCCCGTGGAGTGCTTGTCGACTTTGCGGCCGGGGATCGACGAGAGATCGAGCTGGCGCCCGCTGGCCGCCATGGCCAGCGTCAGCGTCTTGGTTTCCTGCTCTGACATGCCCTTGAGCCGGACGGCCATGAGCCAGGCCGCCAGCTGGTAGTCCGGGATCGATCCGTCGGTGGCACCGCGCACGAAGAACTCGATGGCGTCGTCGCTAAGGTCCCGGCCATCCCGCTTGTCTCGGATCACGTCGATCGCTGTCATGGCCATAGGGTTAAATCATGCCCGATGTGGCTCACGCTCATCGCCCTGGTCGTCCCGCTGGGGCTGGATACGTTTGCGGTTGCGGCGGCGCTCGGCATGAGCGGCCTGACACCGCGCGACCGGCTCCGCGTCACGGCGCTATTCACGGCCTTCGAGATGGGGATGCCGATCGTCGGCATCGTGCTCGGGGCGGTCGCCGGGAAGGTCGTGGGAAGCGCCGCCGACTACCTCGCGATCGCGGTATTGATCGCGTTGGGCGTCTTCATGCTCTGGCCGCGACGGGATGATCGTGACGAATCCGAGCGCGTCGGACTGCTCGCCCGGACCCGCGGGCTTGCCGCCATTGGCCTCGGCATCAGCATCAGCCTCGACGAACTGGCGATCGGGTTCACGCTGGGCCTGCTTCGATTTTCTGTGCTGCTGGTGATTGCCCTGATCGGCATCCAGACACTGATCGTCACGCAGGCTGGGCTACGGCTCGGTACACAGATTGGCGAAGCCGTCCGCGAACGGGCAGAGCAACTGGCGGGCTTCGTACTGGCCGCGCTAGGGGTTGTCCTGCTGGGGCAGCGCTTGTTCGCCGGCCACTGATCAGCCCTGGAGGAGGTGCGCAGGGTTGCCTTTCATGCCGATAGCGACAGTGACCGTGTCGATCGCCACGGTGCCCGGACTAAGGCTAGTCCGATATTGCAGCGACCACCACCAGTTCGCCGGGTTGTTGCCGGGGTTCCAGTTCGCGGCCACCGGCAGCTCGAAATGGAGCCAGTGCCCGTTGTAATAAACGGTATTGTTGCTGGTCGCAAGCACGGTCGCCTGTGTGTTTCCGGGCGCGCTAATTAGCGTGCCAGCATTACTGCGCTGGACGCCCAGGTCGTAGATCTTGACGCCTGTCGGTGAGGTCGCGATCGCATTCGTGGCCGGGTCGATGATGTCGATGTAGACGTTGCCGGCGCCCGAGATGTCGCCCGGGTCCCAGATGTCGACCGTGACCGTCTTGCCGGCGTAGTAGGGCGGGAGCTGAAAGAGCGGCATCTTGAAGGTCTGCGTCGCGATCGGCGTGTACCAGGACATGTCGTTCCATGCCCCCAGCGAGCAGGCCGTCGGGCAGAGGTTGCCGTTCGAGTCCAGCACCCGGACGGCGTAGGCCTTGTGGGAGGCGTTCACGTTGGTGCTGTTGAACTCGGTGGGGTCCGCGTCGTAGTCGAGGTTGTCGATGCGCAGACGGTAGGTGCCACCTACCAGGTTTCCCCCCGTCAGATACGAACCCGGGTTGCCGTACTGGTTGAGGGTGACCAGACCGCCATCATTGGTGCCGGCGTAGGTCGGGACGTCGATCCAGTTGTGGTAGATCGACATGTCGGTCGGGTTCCCCTGCGCGTCGTAGGTCTGAGTGATGGTGGCGCCGGTGTTGATGTTCTTATACGTTGGCGGGTTCGCGTTCCAGTTCGTCGCATCGATCGGCAAGACGGTCGTCTGGGTCAGCTTGACGTCGTTCGCCCGAATGAAGTGGTTCACGACCTGGAAGAGGGTGTAGCGGCTCGCGGAGAAGAGCTCCTTGTTCGTGAAGTCGGTGATGCTGTCCTGCTCGTGCAGGTAATAGCTGCCACCGCTAGAACACACCATCGGCTTGACGTTGTCGCAGTTGTTATGCGGGCCCGATGAGCCGTTGGGACCCCCGTCCGGGGCGAATGCGGCGTTGTAGACCTGGATGCGCCCACCGGATGCCGGGAGTGTGATCAAGTAGTTGTAGCCACCGCGGACGGGCAGCGACCCGTCGGCCGGTTCGTTGCCCTGGGCGTTGCTGATCTGGTGCGTGTCGGTCGAAGGCGGGTTGAGCGGGGCGTTGAACTCGTAGGCCGGGTTCGGCGTGAAGGCGTCACCCTGCTGGCGATCGACGCCCCATCCCTCGGTTCGCATGAAGTAAAAGTTGTTCGCGGTTCCAAGCTGGGAGGTGGTCGACCCGATCTGCCCGCCGGGCTGGCCGAGCGTGATCGGAGGCAGGTAGGTGGCGATGGCGGTGCGCGAGACCTGGTACGTGCTGAAGCCGAGCAGCTGCATGAAATACACCTGAACGCTCTTGGTGACCGTCACCTGGAACTTGTTCTGGTAGTAGGCCGGCGGGTTGCTGCCGGCGATCGGAACCCGTTCAGGATCGACGCCCACCCCATTCGCGACATCGGCCGTGTCGAAGCCGTTTTGCTTGGCGATGGTGATCGCCTTTTGCGTGGCGTTCTGGCCCGGCGGCGAGTTGAACTGGTTGGGCATGTAGACGACGCCCGCCAGGGCGGCGGCGGCGGCGGCGCGCTCGGCAGCCAGGCTCGAGACGTAGCCGATCAGGGCGTCGACCCCGAGCCCGACGCCGCCCGCGAGCACGAACATCAGCATCAGCGCCATCAGCACGATGGCCTGCCCACGGTTTGCTCTCCGCCGCCGGATCAGGATGCGCATCAGTTCAGCACCGGCGCGACCTTCATGATCGAGTACTCGGTGAACGTCATGTTGCCGAACGTGCCGGCCGGGACCGTGAAGGTCCAGACCAGCCGGACCCCGATCGCGGTCTCATCCGGTGGGGTCTGATACCGCTGCTCGAGCGTTAACGTCTGCAGGCCGCCGCCCAGCGGGTTGCCGCTGCCGTCGAACTGGTCCTGGAGGTCGCTTGCCTGCATGGCGCCGTCGGCACGGGTGGCGGCGTAGATGTCGAGCTCTTGCAGCGTGCCGTAGCCCCAGGTCTTGGTCACGGCCAGCACGTTGCGGACGATTTTCTTATCGATCCCGGCCTGGGTCGCGGTCGGGTTCGTCTGCCGTCCCCCGAGTTCGGAGGCGAGCCGCACCCCCTGGCGCGTCGCGTAGCTGGCGACCAACTTGTCCCAGACCAGCATCGTGCAGTCGAACCCGCCGAGCAGGAGGACCGCCATGACCGGGATGGTGACCGCGAGCTCCACCAGCGACTGGGCCCGCTTCCGGCGGGCGGCCATCGCCTGCGTGGTGACAGATGTGGGTTGCATCTCAGTAGGTCTGCGGCTCCAACCGCACGTAGTACTTCGCCGTCAGGAGAAGCGGGCCGCTGGCGATCAGGGCCCCAGACTTCCACGCGTACTGGTACTTGATGGTGACGCCCATGAAGTCGCTCGATCCATTGCTCACGTCGCGCAGGCTGGCCGACCATGGCTCAGGCGTGACGAGGGGTGTACCGAAGAGGTCGTATTTGTTGACGCAGCCGCCGCCGCCACAGCCGTTGGTATCGACGGTCAGGGCTCCGGTATTCGGGTCCTCGATCAACCGATAGATGTCGACCTCGGTCACCTGGACGATGCCGTTCTGTCCAAGCCCCGTTGCGTCGATGGTCCCGATCACCTGCATATCGGCGTTCGCGGCGTTGCCGGCCTCGGCGCCGACCCGCGCGGCTTCTCCGGTGGCATAGGCAGAAGTGCCTACGCCGAACATCAAGAAGCCGGCCTCGACAATGCCGAGCAGCATGATCAGCGCGATGGGGGCGCAGAGGGCGAATTCGGCAGTCCCCTGGCCAGGGTTGGCTCGCCGGCGACCCAGTTGCTGGGTTCCGGCCGGGGCGCGTTGATTTAACACGGTGGGTGTCATCCGTTCTTCCTTGGGGTCAGTCGCCGAGAGGCCTACTCCCTACTGCAGATAACGCAAACGGTAAGGTTCCTGAGGGTCAAACTCGATCACGGCTTCTTACAAGTCCCGTTACGACTTGACACCCCGGCTGTCTCGGCGGCATGAAGGAAAACGAGCGGCCGTTTGTGAACAAACGTTCCGTATTGCGGCTTGTGGGGGGGGTGGGTAGAGTTCCACCTGCGACCTGTCAGAAAGCCAGTCAGAGAAGGAAACGACTCTGATCGGTTGCTGGCGAGGGGACCGCAAGGCCCCCACTCTCGAGCCGTGAGGCCCGAGGGCCTGGCCCGCAAGGGCTGGGGAGTCGGTTGTCGCAAGACGACCGGTTCTGCCGGCGACGAAGGTCCGGTCCGCAAGGGCTTGGACTGGGCGGCGGGATGAAGGCTCGCTGGATAACACCGGCGAGTTGTAAACCGTAACGTCAGGTCGCATTTCTATTTTCTGGCTGATTGGCTTTCCCCCGGAAGGGGGAGGAAAACCGGTCAAGTCAGGAGAGGAAGTCGAGCAGGAGCCGGTTGAGGCGGTCCGGCTGGTCGACCGGCACCCAGTGCGAGCCCTCGAAACGCTCGTAGCGCCAGGTCCCCTGCACGCGCTGCTCGGAGCGGGTCATCGCCTCCTCGGTCAGGTACAGATCACCGGTGCTCCAGATCCCCAGCGTATCCGCCTCGATCATCGGGACCTGCGGCCCGCCGGTCCTGCCGAGGAGCGCCTGCACCGGAAGGTTCGCGCGATACCAGTTGAGCCCCGGCGTCAATGCGCCGGGCTCGGACAACGTCCGGATGTAGGCGTCTGTGTCTTTGGCGCCACTTAGAAAGAGACGGAAGAGCGACCAGTCGTCGCGCTGGAGCAGCTCCTCGGCGACGCCCTCGAACAGGAACAGCAGGCGGTACCAGCCCTTCTGGAGCTCCTCGAGCGTGGGCTTCGCCGCAGCGCCGGGAGCGCCGACCGAGATGGCGACCAGGCGCTCGACGCGATTGGGCGCTAAGGCGGCCAGGAGCCAGGCGACGGCGGCGCTCCAATCATGGCCGACGACGTGCGCGCGCTCGATGCCAAGCGCATCCAGAAGGCCGGTAACGTCCCGGACGATCGACGACAATCGATAGTCGGCAATAGACTGTGGCTTGCTGCTGCGCCCACGCCCCCGCATGTCGGGAACGATCGTGCGGAAGCCGCCTTTGACGAGGGCCGGCACCTGGTTGCGCCAGAGATCGCCGGTGTCGGGAAAGCCGTGCAGCAGGATGACCGGCGTTCCGGAACCCTGATCGCGGACGTAGAACTGCAGCCCGTTGGCTTCGATCAACTCGGTCAACCGGCCCCATCTTAGAATCAACCCGGATGGAGCCGGCGAATTCGGGGGCGCTGGAGGCGCTGCTCAAGCGCGGCGAGCTGGTCGAATCGACGTCGGAAATGACGCCAGACTACCTGCGCGAGCTGAAGCACACCCTGCTCGTCTCCGGCGACACGGAACTGATCTCGGCGCCCGCCTACTATCTCGCGGCCCGTAAGGCGCCCAGCGTCAACGCCTTCATGACGGGGATCGCCATCATCCAGGACGAGCTGGCGCACGCGCACATCGCGTATCACATCCTCGAAGAGCTGGGCGAGAGCCAGGAGGCGCTGATCTTCAAGCGGGATCCCAAAGCCTTTCGCTATCCATACGCGTTTGACGTGCCGCTGGAGAGCTGGACGGAGCTGGTGGTCGCGAATGCGATGTACGACCAGGCGGGCTTTTGCTTGCTGGGCGACATCCACGAGCACGGGTCGTATGGTCCATGGAAGCGAGGCCTCGTGAAAGTGATGGCGGAGGAGAATTTTCATTTGCGCAATGGCCGCAACTGGTCAAAACGCATCAGTCTCGCGGGCGGCGAAGCCAGGGAAGAGCTGCAGCTGGCGGTCGATTGGATGTTTCCGCTGACGGTCGAGTGGTTTGGTTTGCCCGACAACCTCAAGCAACACTCGGCGCAGCTGGACTATCGACTGAAGGGCCTGACCAACGACCAGTTACGGCAGCAGTGGCTCTCGACGGTGGTTCCGTTTATGGAATCGATCGGGATCCAGGTGCCGGCGCACAAAGAGGGGGATGGGTACGTGCTCGACTATCCGTTCCCGTGCACCTTCGATGCCGACGAGAAGCGCTGGGATTTCAAGGACCCGTGCAGCTGGGACGCGGTCCTCAAGCGCTGGCGCGCGCGCGGACCGCGCAACGCGGAGATGGTCGCCCTGTTCCAGGAGAGCTTCTCCAAGTTCCAGGTTCGCGCATGACGTTCTCCCCGCTTTCTCACGCCGGAGCGGGGCCCCTAGACTCCCCGCTTTCTCACGCCGGAGCGCGACCCTTCGAGGGCGCCGTCCAGCCGCCGGTCGAAGCGCGTCTCTGGTCGGCGCTGGCGGAAATCAACGATCCGGAGATGCCGGTCAATCTGGTGGACCTTGGCCTGATTTACGGCATCAGCGTGGACCGCGGTTGCGCCGCTGTGCGGCTGACCTTCACGGCCATGGGCTGCCCGGCCAGCGACATGATCATGGCCGACATCCGCGAGCGGCTGCTCGCGGAACCGGGCATCGAGGAGGTGCGCCTTGACATCGTTTGGGACCCACCGTGGACGTCGGCCCGGTTGACCGCCGACGGCCGCGAGGCGCTGCGGGCCTGGGGGCTTTCCGTCTGATGCGCTATACGCGCGTTCACAGCGACGTGCACGAGTACGACGTCTTTGCCCGCAAGACCAGGGTCGAGCCTCTCCACCAGGTCGGCTCGGTAGTCGCACCTGACGACGACCTCGCGATGGCGTACGCGCGGGCAACCTACGACGAGGAGCGCTGGGTGGAGATGATGATCGTGCCAAAAGCCGCCATCATCCCGCTCTGGGCGCCGGGCGGGGACAACTGAGTCTCTACTCGCTCGTCAAGAGCCTGGCGGACAACAAACAGCTCCTCGGGATGCGCTACGCGGAGTGGTGCATCGCGGCGCCCACGCTCGAAGCCGACATCGCGGCGGCCGCCATGGGTCTCGACGACCTCGGCCATAGCCGCGTCCTGTATGGGTCATTGCGCGAGCTCGGAACCTCGGACGCCGCCGTGGACGATGCCACCAACTACGCGAACGTGCCCTACCTGGACCGACCCTGGACGGAATGGGGGGAGTTCGTCGCCGCCAACGCCGTCCTCGACAACGCCTTCACCCTGATGATCGAGGCGCTGGCCAACGGGAACGTCGACGTCCTGCGCAGCCGCCTCAAGAAGATGCTCCAGGAAGAGCGCTATCACTCCCTCCACGGCCGGAGCTGGATGCAGGAGGTGGAGGCCGGTACGGCGATCGCGCGTGCGTGGCGGGAATCACTGGAATGGATCGGACCGGAAGACGGGGACGTCGACGCACTGCATCGCGCCGGCAAGCTGGCCCACGGTGTGCGCGACCTGCGGCGCCTGCTCGAGGAACGGCTCGACGGGCAGACCCCGCCGACGACGCTGGAATGGGGCGGTTGGGAACCGATCCGCCGGCGAACCAAGGCGGGCGGCATCGATCGGGCGACGCTCGACATGTTGCAGGGCCTGGCGGAAAAGCGCTACATGCCGGCCAGTGGATAAGCCCCCGGCGCGCTGCCCGTTCTGCACGTCAGCCGATACCGAGGTCATCTCGCTGTTTGGCAGCCAGGTGATGACGATGCAGTGCAAGTGCCGCGCCTGCGGGAGCTTTTTCGAAGCCAGCAAATACTGATTCCGCACCCTAAACTCCGCGACAGCCGAAGAGGAGGGAACTTTTCGGCCGTCAGCGCGTATTTATCTCGGTGCATCAGACTCAGCGCGTGCCTTTTTGGCCACAGCTGGCGTTCGGTCCAGTGGGAAGTTGGGAGCTCCGGACTCGCGTGCGACGTAGCCCCCATTTCGCGCGTCTGATGGGTGATGCATTGGCGGCCTACGGCGGGTACTATCTAAGTGATCGGTAAGGAAGAAGGGAACGAGTCGGTCAAGGCGTTGCGGGAGCCCCTGCGCATGGGCTTGACCGTGATGGTGCTGGGGGCAGCCGCACTCTCGCTGCAGGCCTGGCTCTCAAACCGCCACGTCTGGCGAACCGCCGGATTCGTCGCTGCCACGGCGCTGACCAAGGCGGCCATCGTCGTGGTGCTGGTACTTGTCGGCGCCGGTCTGCTGGTGGCCCTGCGGCCCAAGCGGACCGTGCAGCAGGCCTTGATGGTCATCGCCCTGGCCAACGTCCTCCTGGGAATCGTCACCGGCCGCCCGGTGCTTGCGCTGGCCGGGGCGATCGGATTCGCCCTGATCGTGATCGCCCGCTCCCTCTGGTGGGAGCTGAGCGACACCCGTGCCAGCCGCCTTGGACGGTTCATCCTTCTAGCCGCTACCGGCCTGATCGTCGCCCTGTTCCTCGTCGAGCGTCCGAAGGGCACCCTGATCGCGCTGTTCACCCTGGTCTTTCTGATTGCCCTTGGCGCCGGGCTGTGGGGCCTGATGCTTCTCGTCCGCAACGCACCGCTGCCGAGCAGCATCGGACCGCTGGCGACCGTCTATGAGGAGTACGCCCGGGCCGGGATCAGCCCGTTCACGCTGATGCACGACAAGCGCTATTTCTGGAACGGCGAGCGCACGGCATACCTGGCCTATGCGGCGAGGTCGGGCGCTGCAGTGGTCCTCGGCCCTGGGGTCGGCCCGGCGGCGGCGCTTGCCTCGCTCTACGCCGAATTCCGGGCGGAGAGTCACCGTCGTGGATGGCGTGTCGGCTTTTACCAGGTCCCCGAGGCGATGGCCGACGAGTTCGGTTGGGGCCATGGCTACCGCATCGGGTCCGAGGCGATCGTGGACCTCGACGGCCTCACCCTGGAAGGCCCTCTCATGGCGAAGCTCCGCCACGAGGTCACCCGCGCGCAGCGTCACGGCGTGACCGTCACGATCGTTCCCGACGCCGCGATACCGCCGCAGACCCGACGGGCCATGCGCGGCCTCACCGAAATGCGGATCCAGAACCGGCATTTTGGCGAGATGGGATTCTCCGTGGGCCGCAATGATGACCTCCCGGCCGTCCCCACGACCGTCGGCCTCGCGCACGACGCCGCGGGCGAGCTGGTCGCCTATGTAACCTGGCTCTCGCTACCGGCCGCACGCGGTGTATCGCTCGATGCCATGCGGCGTCGCGCTGATGCGCCGGGCGGCACGATGGACCTCCTGCTGTACACCGGCCTGGCGCACTTCAAGGGCGCGGCCACCTGGGCGAGCCTTGGTCTGGCACCAGCGGGTGGCCCGTCGGCCTGCGGCCTCTCCGCGTTCAAGACGAAATTCCGGCCCACGTGGGAGCCGCGCTACATGGTGGCAGAACGATTGATGGATTGGCCGGTGGTCGCCGCGGCGACACTGCTACTGCATTACCCACAGCTGGCCCAGCATGTCACCGGGCGCGTGATGGCGCCGGTCAAATGGTTACGCGCCGCCTGACCGGCGTGCGGGCACGCGCGACCCGCATACGGCCGCGATCCATCGCGAGGTGGTGGCCGCTCGGCATCCTCGTGCTCCTGGCGTTTGCCGTTGCCTTGTTCGAGCGCAGCGCCACCTGGGGCAATCTCGATGGCGGGTTGCGTTCGCTCGATTTCGATCCCGAGCGCGCGCAACTGATCGAGGCATGGCTCGCCGGTGCGCTCTTCGCGTTTGGCGGGGCCATCATCACGGGCCGCCCGTGGTTATCCAGCATCTTCGCCGTCGGTTTCGTCGGCCTGACGTACACCCTGCCGTTAGGGGCGAGGCTTGTCGAACAGACACCAACGCTCTTCGGCATACGCGAGCGTGTCTCCGCCGGCGCGATCCAGCACAACCGGGTGGTCGCTCTCGCCGTGGCGTTTCTCATCGCCGTGGTCGCTGCGGCCGTCGCCGACTTACTTGGGCGAGAGGTGCGCCGTCACCTTCGGGAGCGCCAGTCGCGCACCCGTGCTGTTCGCTCCGCTGCCCTGGGCGGCGCGCTGATCTTCACGATCCTGCTGGCTGGCGGCGTCGATCCGCTGCTGCGGGTCGGTCCCGACGCCGGTGTGTATTCCCCTGCGCCGGTCGTCGCTCGGCCGGTCAGCGCCGCGGGACAAGCGGCCCCGACCGAGCCCGTCCCGAGCGCGGGCGAGGTTGCGCAGGGGACCTATTACAGCGCGGCCATGCGGGAGTCTCGTCACTTCTACATCTATCTCCCACCGAGCTACGCCTTGCGCTCCGCAGCTCACCGGCACTATCCGACGATCTACCTGCTGCATGGTGATCCGTCGAATTCCGGTGAATGGCTTCGTTATGGCACGCCGGCCGTGTTCGATACCGGCTTCGCCCAGGGCGACCTGTCCGAGGCCATCCTGGTGATGCCCGATGGAAATGGTCACGTGACGGTGGCAACCCAATGGGCCAACCGCCGGGATGGTCGTGACCGGATCGAGGATGCGACGCTCGAGTTGGTTGCGTACGTCGATCAGCAGTATCGGACGGCCGCGGATCGGCAGTACCGAATCATCGGCGGGCTCTCGTCTGGTGCCTATGGCGCGGTCAACATCGCGGCGCGCCATCCGGACGTTTTCGGGGTGGCGATGGGGTTCTCTGGTTATTACGTCGCCCGCGGCCCTGTCTTCGGCGTCGATCGCCCCTTTGCCGACAGCAACAGCCCGACCATCATCGTCCAGCGCAGCGCCGCGGCCCGCACCGTCCACTACATCCTGACGGTTGGCGCGGGCGATCCGTACCGCGCGTCGACAGAAGGCTTCGTGCAACAACTTCGCCGGCTGGGGGTCACCACCGACTTCGAGCTCATTCCGGGTGGAGGACATGGTGGTCGTCTCTTCTGGGAGGGGCTGCTCTTCGGCCTCAAGGTCATCGAGCCGCAGCTCGCGGCGATGCCGGCGCCGCCCAACCCGACCCGCGGGTAACGACGATCATCCGTTTGCGAACCACAGTTCGGAGTTGCGGTGGATAACGTGGCACTTTACGCTACGCCCGCGACCTGTCAGAAAGCCAGCCGATGAAGGAAACGACATCGGTCGGCTCCCGAACCCCGGGCCCGCAAGGACCCGATCAGTACGGAGCGAAGGTCTTCCCGGAAACGGGTGGACTGGGCGGCGGTAAGGGCTCGTTGGGTCACACCGGCGGGTTATCAACCGTAACGACGGGTCGCTTCAATTTTCTGCAGGTTCTGCCGGCTTTGCCTTCCCGAGCTTGGCAGACCTGTGTGCCCTTTGCCATAGGATTGCTGGCGTGAGCACAGATGGCCAGGGCGCTGGTCCTCGGATTCCTTATCGGGTTCCCCATCGCCGCATCGCCGGGCCCGATCTTCTCTCTGGTCCTGCGCCGCACCCTCTCGCGCGGCTCGCGTAGCGGCCTCGTCTCCGGACTCGGGGTCGCGACCGGCGACGCCATCTATGCGGGGCTGGCGGCCTTCGGCGTTGCCGCCATCACGAACGTGCTGCTGGAGCAGCGGCGCTGGCTCGGCCTTGGCGGCGGCGTCGCCATCGCCCTGATCGGCCTGCGGACGATTCGCTCAGGCCGCCATCGCGAACGTCTCAAACGCTCCCCGGGCATTCAAGCGCCGCACGCTTGGGCCGGCGGGCCCGCCCCGGAGGGGGAGGGAAACGAGATAGGCGGCCTTGCCTTGCACTATGGCTCGATGGTGGCGCTCACGCTCGGCAATCCGGCTACGATCCTGTCCTTCATTGCGGTGTTTGCCGGTTTTGGATTACGCGTCGGTGCGGGCTGGCAGCCGGCCGTGGCATTGGTCGCCGGTGTCATGCTCGGATCCGCGCTGTGGTGGCTCGGGTTGGCCGCCGCCGTGTCGGTCATTCGCCGGCGTTTGACGCCACGGATCATACGCGGCATCGGCATTGTCGCCGGGCTGGCTTTGATTGGCTTCGGAACCGTGGCTGCGGCTAGCTCTTTAGTTCGACCGGGATGATGGTCTGTTTGAGCAGCTCGGTGCCGCGCAGCACCTGCGCCTCCGCGGGAATTCCGACGGGCCAGTCGGTCAGGAAGTGCTGGAGATCCTCGACGTTCTTGATGGTGTGATTCGCCAGGCTCACCAGGACGTCTTCTTTCTTCAGACCCGCGCGCTGCGCCGGCCCATTCGCATCGAGGTGGGCCACCCGGACGCCGATGTCCTGATCGAGTTGGTAGTAGCGGTTGACGCGCCGGTGGATGGGCCAGGTCTCACCCGTGACGCCGAGGTAGGAACGGACCACGTGGCCATCGCGAATCAGCACGGAGACGACCCGCTGCGCCGTGTTGCTCGGCACGGCAAAGCAGATGCCCTGCGCCATGGCGATGATCGCCGTATTGATGCCGACTACCTGGCCGCGGGTATCAACCAGCGGTCCGCCCGAGTTGCCGGGGTTCAGGGCCGCATCCGTCTGGATGATGTTCTCGATGGTGCGGCCGCTCTGCGCCCGCATGGTGCGGCCGACGGCGCTGACGACACCGGTCGTCACCGTGGACTGAAACCCGAACGGGTGCCCGATCGCGACCACCAGCTGTCCGACCCTGAGCTGGCTGGAGTCGCCCAACCGGGCGTGGGGGAGACCGGCGCCCGACGCTCGTAGGACGGCGAGGTCGGTATGGGGATCTTTGCCCACCAGCTCCGCCTTGAGGGATGAGCCATCACGCAGGGTAAGCTCATAGGCCTTCACGGCGCTGACAACATGGCTGTTGGTGAGGGCGTAGCCGTCGGGTGTGATCAGCATCCCAGTGCCGACGCCGCTGACGCCAACGACGGCGGGGCCGACCGACTCGACGACCGAGATGACGGCCCTGGAGTAGCTATCCAGGAGATCGACGTCGGAGACCATTTCGTCGGTCGTACCCAACCCCGGCAGTGTTAAACAAGTGCTTATCATGGGCGGCGATGGAACCGCCCGATTTCACGAAACGAATCGTCGATTTCGACCGGTTGCTGGAGGGCGAGAACCGGGACAATTTCGACGCACATGATGTCGGGCATTGGCGTGCCGTCTACACCGACCTGGTCCGGTTCAAGGAGGAGCTGCTCGGGCAGACACGCGAGCACATCGAGCAGGTTCCCGAGACAAAGAAGGAGCTGGGCGGGGTCGACATCCCGTTCCTCGAGGCGGAAATGAAGCGGCTGCGGCGCGGCCTGGAGTTCTGGCAGTCGCGCTAAGCGGCTCATTGACTGGGTCCGAATGGCCCAATCCGGAACCGGGTCGGGTCACCGCAACGGTCTTCGAAAGGTAGCCGCCAGATCATCGAATCGGCGCCATGCGGCTTCCCATTCGTTACAAGATCATCGTGCCGTTCGCGGTGCTGCTGGTCTTTGTCGGGGTGATCGGCAGCGGCGTCGCGACGGCACGCTTGACCGATGCCGCGGCCGCGAAATTCGACGCCGACCTGCTGCACAGCAGCTTGCTGGCCAACCAATCCGTGGCACAGGTGGAAGCAGCGCGCCTCGCGGACTTGCGCCTCGCCACCGATACCGTTGGCGTGGCGGAGTCGCTGGCCGCGAACGATATCGATGGCCTGACGCGGTTGCTGACGCCGATTGCCGGCAACGTCACCACGGCCAGTATCCAGCTCCGGGTGCTCGACGTCGATGGCAGGGAGGTCCTTCGCATCCAGGGTTCGCGAAACAGCTCCGGACCGGTCGCCGTCTTGAACCCCTCCGAGTTCGCCACGGAGCCCGCGGTCGTCAAGGTCCTTTCGGGCGAGCCCGACCCGATAGCCGGCGACCGGCGGGTCTTTCTTTCCAGCCCGCACGCGCAACCGGTCCTGTACTGGACTGGGGCGGTGCGCACGTCCGGCCAGCGAATCGTTGGCGCGGTCCTGGTCGGCCAGTCGCTCGCCGAGATTGCCAAGGGAATCGACGGGTCGGCTTTTTACGACCGTTCTGGTACGTTGCTGGCGAGTGCGCTGGCGAGCCCGCCGATTGCCAGCGACGCGGTGCGGCGTCAAGTGACGGCGCAGACGACGGTTCGGCCGACGATTGATGAGAGCCACCCGGGTCACGCCTACTGGGCGCTATTCAGCACCTGGACCATGCGTGGCAGCCAGTTCGGATACCTGGCGGTCCAGGCCAACGCCGATTCGCTGTTGAGCGTGGTGAATCAGGTCCGTCTGATCCTGACGTTGGTCTTTACCGCAGCCGCGTTGCTGACGCTGCTGGTCGGCACGGCGACCGCGTCGCGGCTGACCCGCCCCATCGAGGGCCTCGTGCGTTCGATGCGGGCGGTATCGGCGGGAAATCTCCAGCATCGGGCCAGCGTCACCTCCAAAGACGAGATCGGGTATCTCGCACAGGCCTTCAACGAGATGACCGCCAGCCTCGAGGAAAAGACGGCGGCGCTCGAGGAAACGGCATTTGCCAGCATGGAGGCCCTGGCCCGGGCGATCGACGCGCGCGACCCCTCGACCTTTGGGCACTCCGCTCGCGTCGCCGCCGTGAGCATCGAAATCGCCGACGAGATGCAGCTGCCCGCGAAGGAGCGCGAGTCGCTGCGCCGGGCGGCGCTGCTGCATGACATCGGCAAGATCGGGGTCCAGGACCGCGTACTGCGGAAGCCCGGCCCCCTCAACGACGCCGAGATGGACGAAATGCGCGAGCATTCGCGGATCGGCCACGACATGCTCCAAGGGCTGCGCTTCCTGCGGCCGAGCTTGCCCGGCATTCTGCATCACCATGAGCGCTGGGACGGCGGCGGCTATCCGTCCGGGATTAGCGGAACCGAGATCCCGCTGCTCGTCCGGATCATCGCGGTGGCGGACGTCTTCGACGCCCTCACCTCCGATCGACCGTACCGTCAAGGGCTCAGCTTCGAGGCCGCCACCGCCGCGATCCGCCACGACGCAGGGATGAAATTCGACCCCGATGTCGTCTCGGCGTTCATGGCGCGGCGCCCGGTCATCGAGGCGTTGCTCCGCAAGATGGGAAAGACCGTCTTGAGCACGCAGCAGACGGAGGCCGCATGAGGTCGCGCCTGGTGCGCATCGTGGGGACTGTCGCCTTGCTTCCGCTCTTCGGGTTGGTGTTCTGGGTAGCGGCGACCGTGGCGTCGAGCATTCCGGGGCTGGCCGCCCTCGCCGTCAACGTCCATGGCCTCGGCCTGGTCAGCTACGCGGCGGAGTCGCTGCAGCGGCCCGCGCCGCTGTCAGTGCAGGTGCTCGAGGACGCCGCTGGGGACGCGAGCAGCGCCGTGGCATCGCACGCAACCACGCCGGCGACCAGCGCCGCACCGACCAGTGCCGCGACGGCCCGACCAGTAGCGACACCCATCCTCCCGCTCCCCAAGCCGACCGCGGTGCCGCTGCCGACGCCGACACCCCCGCCGCTTCCGGTGCCAACGCCGACGCCGAAACCGACGGCCACGCCCACACCCACGCCGACGCCGACGCCGACGCCCGCGCCGACGCCCACGCCGACGCCGAGGCCGACGCCTAGCCCACTACCGCTGCCACTACCACTGCCGCTTCCACTGCCGGTTCCGGTCCTGCCCGGCTTGCTGCAATGAGGGCCGCACGGCGCCGCCTCGGCCTGCTCGCCCTGCTCCCGCTCTTCGGCCTGGTGTTCTGGACCGCGGCGACCATTGCCTCGAGCCTCCCCGGGCTGATCGTCGTCGCCGTCAACGTGCATGGGATCGGCCTGGCCAGTTACGCCGGCGACTCGCTCCAGCGCCCGGCCCCGCTTTCGGTCCAGGTCCTGCAGGACGTCCAGGGCGACGCGAACGCCAGCCGGCCGTCCGCACCGACGGCCTCCTTAACCCCAACCCCGCACGTGCCAGCGCCGACACCGGTTCCAGTGCCCACGCCGCCCATCCCCACACCAACGCCCACATCGACCTCCGCGCCGGCCACGATCGGCGGACAGGTTCTGGATAGCCAGACGCTCCGGCCGATCGTCGCAGCGACGGTAGCCGCCACTCCGGGCGGGAATTCAGCGCTGACCGACGGGAATGGGAACTTCACCATCGGCGTCGGCGCCGGGAGCTACACCGTCACGGCGAGCGCCCCCAGCTACAACAGGGCGAGTCAGTCCGTGACGGTCGCATTTGGCCAGAAGGCGACGATCGGTTTCCGACTGACCAGCATCGCGGCCTACGGCAGCCTCGTCGGGACGGTGACCAACAGCCTGAGCCAGGACCCCATCGCGGGCGCCACCGTCACGCTTTCCTTTCTTGGAATGATTCGCGTCACGGATACAAATGGCGACTTCTCATACGCGCTTGTCCTCAATGGAACCTATACGCTGACCGTCTCGGCGCCCGGCTACGTCACGCAGCGTCGCCTCGTCACGATCAAGCCGGGCCAGACGAGCACCGTTCAGATCGCCCTCGCCCACACTTAGCCCTTCCAGGCAGCGGGAGCGGACCCGTCCTCTCAGCGGCCGACGACGTGCATCCGCCAGCCGCCGAGGTCGTCCGAATCGGGGTGATGGTGCATGTCATCTCCCGCCGTGGCGCGGAGCAGCTCCTCGATGGCGCGCTGGCTCTTGATAAAGGCGGTGACGACCTCGGGATCGAAATGCGTGGCCGAGCCTTTGAGGATTTCCGTCTTGGCGTAGTCAAAGGTGCGCGCCGCCCGATAGGGCCGGTCGGATGTCATGGCGTCGACCGCGTCGGCGACTGCCAGGATGCGGGCACCGAGCGGAATCTCATCCGCGCGTAGCTCATCGGGGTAGCCATTGCCGTCCCAGCGCTCGTGATGGTGGCGGATCAGGGGGAGCACCGGGTCGAGGAAATCGATGCCCTTCAACATGTCGACCCCGATCACGGGGTGCTTCTGCATTCGCATCGCTTCGTCGGGCTCGAGGCGCGCCTGCTTGCGGAGGATCGCATCCTCGATGCCGATCTTGCCGATGTCGTGCAGCACGCTGGCGCGACGCAGCGCACCGACCTCCGCCTCGGTGCAGCCGAGTTCCTTCGCCATGATGACGGCGTACTCTTCGACGCGTCGAGTGTGCCCATGCGTGTAGGGATCGCGCGCTTCGACCGCCGCCGCCAGTGCCTCGATCGTCATCAGGTAGGTGTCCTGGAGTTGCGTCATCGTCGTTCTCAACGAGGCGCTCTTCTCTTTCAGGCTGCGCGTCATCTGGTTGAAGGAATCGGTGAGCTCACCGATCTCATCGTGGGTCGTCACCGGCGCCTGGTGGTCCAGGTCGCCCGCGCTTACCAGCCGGGTCGCCTCGACCAGCCGGTGCACCGGGCGGGTGATGCGACGCGCCAGCCAGATACCGATGCCGAGCGTCAACAACACGCCGGCAAGGAAGAGCGTGACGAGAATGATCCGCAACTGGTTCGAGTCGGCCAGTAAGCCCGCGGTGGAGGCGGTCGTCCCGACGTAGCCAAGGTTTGTCGTGCGCAGGGTCCACGGCGAGACGATCTCGATGCCGGGGCCGCCCGCCATCCGGGAGAGCTCGACGACGCTGCTGGGACCGACACGGGCGCGCGTACTCGCGTCCAGGGCGAGCATCGACCATTGACTCGGCGGGACGCTGAGGGACGTGCTCAGGGTCTGGCCGTTGACGTCGTAGAAGGTGAGGTCGTCATGGGGTAGCGACGCTTTTATGGCGCTGGCCCGATCGTCGAGATAGTCGCCAACGAGGATGGCGCCGATCAGGTTGTTGCCCGCGCTGCGAACCGGCTGGCCGGTGAAGATGGCAGGCTTGGGCGCGGACGCCACCAGGTCAACCGTGGTCGCGCCGCCACTCAGCATGTAGGAGAGGCCGGGCCAGCCGCTCAGGTCATGGCCCTGGGTCACGGTGTCGGCGAGCGCGCCGTGGCCGACGACGCCAACGACCTCCCGCCCTGAGGTGTCGACCACCTCGACGATGACGTTGGGGTGGATGGTGAGCGCCCGTTCCAGCCATGCCTGCAGTGCCGGGGTTTTGTCCCAGTTCTGGCTGAGACCAGAGCCCCCCGAGAGGAGGCGAAGGATCGCTCGCCGGTCCGTATCGGCGCTGGTGACCATCGAGCTGGCCACGAAGCCGTCGTGGACGAGCTGGGCATCGAACGCGCCCTGACTGCGTGAGCTCAATTCACCGGTGGCGGTCAGGGTGCCAACCGCGCCTATCGCCAGCGTAAGGGCGGCGAAGGGGAGCACGATCTTCAATGCCAGCCGATGGCTGAAGCGGGGCATGATGACGCCGATGTAACGTTGCTAGGGTCGGGGAGCTTGTGCCGGCCTAGTCGACCGGTTCGCCGAAGAAGGACTCTGGGCTCGGGTCGAGTCGGACCTCGTACTCGGGAAAGTCCTGGGCGAGGCGGCGTCCATCGGCCGGGAAGATGTAGTCGAGCTTGACGAAGTGGCCCAGCTGCTGCGCCTGGCTGAGGAACGCGGTCGCGAGCAGCATACTGCTGAAGGCGGCCGTGCGCCTAGCGCCAGCGCGGCCGGTCTGGCTGAGCAATGGCATCCGCTCGGGATCGCGTCCGCCATCGGATTCGACCACGATCACGAAGACGCGCTCAGGTGGCGGTTGCGTCAACAACTACCGAGCTTCGAGGTGAAGATCGATGATCGGGGCGGCATCCTGTTTGCCCAGCACGATCAGGTAGGCGCCCTCAGCCGGCCCGATAGTCAGCGTCGACGAATGGTTGATGAAGTTCTGGTTCCCCCCCAGTCGCCCGCTCGTGTAACCGGGCAGGACCGCCGGTGCCTTGTTTTTCGTGCCAAGGGAGCCGGCAATTGTCAGGTTGCTCGACGTGAACGGAACGCGCACGGACGCACCCAGTCCGATCGCCGCATTGAAAAGACTCAAGACCAGACCGGCCGTGAGGACCACCACAACGCTGGTACAGCCGCAGCCCCAGGTGCCACCCCGCCACGGGCGGCTCCGCCCCTTCTCGCTCATGTCACCCCTCTTCGGTGAGCATAACGCGTGGCAATCACGATGACGCGTTCGTTCCGGCAAGGCGGTAGTGGAGGTAAACCACGCCGGAGCCGAAACGCCGTTCGCCCAGCAGGTCGAGCTTCGCACGGACTCCGCTTGGGAGCGACGGTTTGCCGCCTCCCACCACGACCGGCACGAGGAACAGGTGGAGCTCGTCGACCAGCCCCGCGCTGATCGCCTGGGCAGCGAGGTCGGGACCGCCCACCGAGATATCGGACCGCGCCTGCGCCTTCATCCGGCGAACCGCTTCGGGGTCGAAGTCTCGTTCGATTCGCGTTCTGGCGCTCGCTGCGGTCGCCAGCGTCTTCGAGTACACGATCTTGTCGGCCGCCTGCCAGATCTCCGCATAGTCCTTCACGGCAGGCAGCGCTTCGGCACCGCTGGGCGCGGTCTCCCAGTAACGCATTACGTCGTACATCCGTCGTCCGTATAGATAGGTCCCGACCTGCCGCTCGAGGTTGTTGACGAAGGTGTGCACCTCCTCGTCCGGCGCAGCCCAGTCGAAGTTGTCGTGCTCGTCCGCGATGTAGCCGTCGAGCGAGGTGATCGCCGAGTAGATCAACTTGGCCATGATGAGCGTCTCTAAGGATGCTACTGCCGACCGCTTGGTGTCCCGGAGCTCGTCGTCAGGCATGCGCCAGGTGAGCGAATGTAGGACAATCGACGGCCGGTGGGTATCCTCTCGGTCGAGCACCTCGTTCCGCTCGCGCTCCTTGTCGTGGCGGCGGTCGTGCTGTGTGTCGCGGCCAGGCGCACTCCGGGGCGATGGATCGACGCGGTTGCCGCGATCATCGCGCTCGTTCTGGTTATCGCCGAGCTGAGCTGGCAGCCCTACGTCCTGGCGAATCGCGCGTGGTCCGTGGGTGCCAGCCTCCCCGTCCAGCTGTGTGACGTCGGTGGGTTCGTCGCTGCCGCGGCGCTCCTCTGGCGGCAGCTCTTTCTGGTTGAAATCGCCTACTTCTGGGGACTGGGCGGCACGCTCCAGGCGGTGCTGACCCCGGACCTCGGGGACCAGCATTTTCCGAGCTTTCCCTACCTGCAGTTCTATGTGACCCACGACCTGGTCATCCTGGCCGCCCTCTTCCTGGTCATCGGGCTCGCGCTGTACCCGCGGCCGCGTGCCGTCCGACGGATTTTCCTGTTGACGCTCGCCTTCGCGGTCGTGGTGGGACTGCTCGATCTTGTGACCGGCGGCAATTACATGTACCTGCGCCAAGTGCCGGCGAGCGGTAGCCTCCTCAACCTGATGGGTCCGTGGCCGTGGTACATCGCAGCCGGCGCGGTGCTGACCCTGGTCGTGCTGGCCATCCTGAACGCCCCATTCCGTCTGTCTAGACTAGGTGGGCATGACGCCGGCTGAAGCACGCGACGCGTTCACGCGCCTGCTGCAGACGCCGGACACTGAACTGGACCTGGCCGAAGCGGCCCTTTTGATCGCCGCCGAGGAGTACGCGGATCTGCGTCCCGCGGTGTACCTCAATCAAATCGCGCGCATGGCGCTCGAGCTGAAGCAGCGGATCCGGGCAGAGGTCGAGCCGCGTCGCGTGGTCGAGGTCGCAAACGCCTACATGTTCGAGGAGCTGCACTTCAAGGGGAATCGCCAGGAGTACTACGACCCGCGCAACAGCTTTCTCAACGAAGTGCTGGAGCGCCGGGTCGGGATCCCGATCACCCTGGCGGTGCTCTATGTTGCGGTAGGGGAAAGGGCCGGCTTGCCGGTGCGCGGGGTTGGCATGCCCGGTCATTTCCTGGTGAAGTACGCCCCGGCCGCGAGCGGCGAGATCTTCATCGACGCCTTCAATGGCCGCACGCTCACTCGCGAGGAATGCGCGAAGATGCTGAACGAGATGTACGGCGGTGAAGTCGAGATGCGGCCGGCCCTGCTCGAGCCTTCGACCAAACGGCAGATTCTGTCGCGCATCCTCAACAACCTGAAGAGCCTCTACCTGTCACGTGGCGACCTGCCGCGGGCGCTGAGCGCCAGCGACCGGATCATGCTGGCCGATCCGCATCTCACCTCGGAATGGCGGGATCGCGGCATGATCCATTTCCAGATGCATCACGACAAAGAGGCGTTGACGGATTTCACACGTTACCTCGCCGTACGGCCGGAGCCGGAGGATGCGCCGCGAGTCAAACAGCTGAGAGGCCAGCTGATCAGCCGGGTCAATTAGTGTCGCGCATCGGACTCGTGATTCGAGAAGGGTTGGTCTTCGGCGTCATCGCCGGAGTCTTTGCGCTGCTCGTGCGCCTGGTATCTGTCTATGCGACCCACGACCTGACGCCGACCATGTTCTCGAATTTTGTCACCTCGGCACTGGGCTTTCTGATCATCGGCGGCGCCGGTCGCAAACTGGCGGCAGTGACTAAGAACACCAATCCCGCTTTGCAGATGGGCGCGATCGCCGGCGGAATCAGCGAGCTGTTTCATACCGTGGTCGCAGCCCTCATCCTCACCTACCTGCCGGTCGGCCAGGCGGCCTTCGACCGTCTCAGTCCGGCTGCCAAGCGTGAGGCCACCGACACGGGCAGCCAATTGTTCAATCTAGGCCTCGACCTGGCCGTGGTGATCGTGTTCGGGGCGATGATCGCCTGGCTGGGCGCCTGGTCGCTGCTGACGTTCCGGCCGCCACGAGAACCGCAAGGTTAGCCCTGCCGGACGCGGGTAGAATAGACGCGATCGCGCTAGACGGGGAGCCAGCGGTGCCCTGTACCCGCAATCCGCTTTAGCGGGGTCGAACTCCCCTTTGAGGGGTGCGCTGTCCGGAGCGTCGTTTCGTGCGACTGCGTTGATGGCCTGGTCCTGCGCGACCTGGTTCCGTGAACCCTGTCAGGTCCGGAAGGAAGCAGCAGTAAGCGGGGTGCCGGGGGCGCCGCAGCCCACCGGGCCTGAGTGGTCCGCGTTGCGTGCCCGGGCGGCGTTACAACGAGAAGGGGTGCGCGGTCACTAATTCCCCCCTGATCCTCCCGATGGGAGGGAAGACAGTCCCTCGCGCGACCGATGAGTTTTCCGGCCAATGGGGTCTAAACAGCATGTCCTCTTCACCACGCCTCATCGATGGGAGACTTGACATGCCGCTGGAAACCAAGAATGACCGGAGATGGCTGGCGCTGTACATCCTGTGCGCCGGCTTCCTGATGATCGTGCTCGACATGACGATCGTCAACGTCGCGCTGCCATCGATCAAGAACGACCTCGGCTTCTCGCAGGCCAGCCTGGCCTGGGTGGTCAATGCCTACCTGATCGCCTATGCCGGTGTCTTGCTGCTGGCCGGCCGGCTCGGCGATCTGCTTGGTCGCAGGCGAATCTTCCTGATCGGCCTCGTGGCGTTCACAGCCGCCTCGGTGCTCTGCGGGCTCTCGATGAGCCAGCCGATGCTGATTGCTGCGCGCTTCCTGCAGGGGATCGGTGGCGCGGTCAGTTCGGCCGTGATCCTGGGGATGGTCGTCACGATGTTCCCCGAGCCAGCGGAGCGGGCCCAGGCGATCGGCGTCTTCAGTTTCGTGGCTTCTGCGGGCGCCTCAGTCGGCCTGCTGGCGGGCGGCGTCATCACCCAGGCCGTCAGCTGGCACTGGATCTTTTTCGTCAACCTGCCGATCGGGGTCGTGATCGCCGTACTGGCTGCCCGCCTGCTCCAGTCCGACCGTGGGGTGGGGCTTCACCAGGGTGCCGACATCCTCGGCGCCCTCCTCGTCACCAGCGGGTTGATGCTGGGCGTCTACACCATCGTGCAGTCGGCCGAGTATGGCCTGGTCTCAATGCATACCCTCGGGTTTGGTGGGGTTTCTGTGATCCTCCTCGTCGCCTTCGTCGTCCGGCAGGCGAAGGTTCGCAACCCGCTCCTGCCGCTTCGACTGTTCCGGGTGCCGAACGTTTCGGCGTCCAATGTCATCCAGGCCATCGGTGGCGTGGCGATGTTCGGATTTTTCTTCATGAGCTCGCTCGACATGCAGCGCGTACTCGGCTACCGTCCGCTGACGATTGGGCTTGCCTTTCTGCCGGTCTCCGTCGGGATGGGCGCGTTGTCGATTGGCGTCACCGCCAAGCTGATCATGCGATTCGGCGCTCGGAACGTATTGCTAGTCGGGTTCGGACTGATCAGCGTGGCTCTCTTGCTGGCGGCGCGCGGACCCCTCACAGGCGATTACCTGCGGGATTGGTTTCCGGTCCTGGCATTGCTCGGAATCGGCGGTGGTCTGGCTTTCCCGTCGCTGGCGGTCGTGGCGATGGCCGGGGCCTCGCCAGGCGATGCCGGACTCGCCTCGGGGCTGCTGAACACAACCGGCCAGGTTGGCGCTGCGCTTGGCCTCGCGGTGCTCGCCACCGTCTCGACGAATCGCACGAGTGAGCTGATCGCGCAGGGGCAGGCGACTGCCGCGGCGCTCAGCAGCGGCTACCACCTGGCCTGGGCAATCGGTGCCGGCCTCGCCATCGCATCGATCGTGCTGGCAGTTACCCTCTTGAAGTCCGACATGGCACCATCTGCCGAGACTCGCGTGGACGACGCAATAGAGGAGGCGTGCGGCTGACCGGGATGCCGGACCCCCACCCTGCCCTCCCCCGCGAACGGGGGAGGGAAAAATGGTCTGGGCTCGGAATTCTCGCGCTGATCATCGCGTTCGCAAGCCGGGCGCCGGTGGCTGAAGCCTCGCCCCGACGCCTTCGATGAAGCCCGAGTTCAGCTATCGGCTCACGGCCTCCGGCGTCCTGCTGGTCCGATGGGGCGGACGCGAGGTACGTCGACTGGCCGGATCAAGGGCGAAGGCGCTGGCCGTGCAGCTCGCCACCGCCACGCCGGCCGAGGCGCAACAACTCCTCGCCCGCGCGACAGGTAACTTCAAGCGCGGCAACGAGCGGCAGGCGGCCGGAAGGTAGCCAGGAGGTTGACGCCAGCAGGTTGGAGGTCTACCGTCGGATGCAGGCAGCCAAACGGCGAGGTTCCAGGAGGATGAGCGTCATGCCAGTCTATGAGTTCGATTGCTCGAAATGCCGCGAGCGATTCGAGGTGATGGGCAGTTACGCGGAGCGTGAAAAAGAGCACGCCTGTCCGAAGTGCGGAAGCACCGAGGTGAAGCAGGCCATCTCGCTGTTCTCGGCAGCCCCGCCTCGTTCGTACTAGGCGGCGCGTCGCGATGCTGGACGGCTGAGCGCGGATTGGAACGCGGCCGCGGCAGAGGTGGTCGGAATTCGATAGGGCGTCCAGCGATTGACCCGCTGTGGATTCAGGGTGGTGGTGAAGAGCAGGTAGGGTCCTTTCCCAGCCGCCAACTTTGCGAAGTCCGGTGACGGGATGAACCAGGACCACGGATACCACTCCGCGCGCTGCCGATCGTAGTGCTGGACGAGGATGTGGTGACGCGGGTGAGGGAAGAACGTCGCGGCGTGGATATTGGCCTGGATCAGGTGCGCGGCGTTGGTGGCGGCCGATCCATGGATGGCAATCGACGCCCAGCGCCCGGTCTCCTTCGAGAAAGCGAGCCGATGGCGGCCGAAGTTGTCGGGTGCGGCCGCCATCAGGACCTCGTCGCCTGAGGCCGCTTCCAAAAAGGCGGCGTCGAAGTGCCGCTCGAAGAAGGTGCCCGACTCGATCGGGTTCGCGGATAGTCCGGCAGACGGTGATTTCGCAGGGAGGATCGACCAACGCCGCGCCGCGGCGAGCTCACGAATTGCGACCTGGTACTTCGCTGCGCGATCGCGGGCCAAGCCTGAACGGTTTGCCGTGAAGAGCCAGCGCGGCCCACGGCGCCGCGCGTCGCCGGCTGACGTGCAAACGTCCGCGAGCTTATCGCTGGGCACGAGCCACGCCGGGTCGATGAGGTCGCGAGTCGGTAGGTGGAAGTCGACGAATGTGAAATCGAGGATCGGACTGGGATGGAGCGCCGCGGTCGTAAACGCGATTTCGACCTGATTCTTCAGATACCTGCTGGCCGTGCCCTTGATCTGGTCCAGGCGGAAGTCATAGGACCCAAGCGGGGCCCTGGCGCGGTCGAAACCGCCGGTGTCATGGATCGGCAGGTAGGTCTCGAGCTGGCTGGGCCAGGAGAGGATGTAGGCTTCATCGACCCGGTTTTCGATGATCCATCCGAGCTGGGCGTCCCCTGGGCGCCAGCTCCCGGCCCGCCGCACATGGGTAAATCGAAATTCCAGCCCCCAACCTGCCCCAGGGGCGTTGGGACCGGGGCGACGGCATTAGGCTTGACAGATCAACAAGCCAGGTCGCTGGAAACGTCGGGGCGGGTTCGCTTTTTCGCAGCTCAGGGACGCCGCTCGCGATTGGGTGTCGCCCGCAGAGTGGCCATTGCCGCTGCACGAAACCGAGGGCCGCGTCGAGCTGCTGAAGGACACATCCGCCGCGCATTGGGTCGAGCAGCGCCTATGGAAATGGGGTAAGCAGGGCGTTCCCGTGGGGTCCGTCGTTCCCGAAGGATTCGAAGCCTATGCTCGGATCCTTCATCCGGCGCACAAGAGCCCCGTGGACGGGGGCAAGGGAGAACCGGTGCGGTGGTCCACCGTCGCCGCCTGGACCGGGCGCGTCGTCCACCCACAGATGCAGTTCAGGCGGATCGCTAATCTCGCCGACCACGAGTTTCCCACATGGGGCTCGCCACCCGTGGAGGGAGTTCTGCCGCTCGAGGAGTGTGAGCGGGTCGCCGCTCTGCTTTCGTCGTTCACATCTACGCCAGCCCGCTGCTGGTTCGCCATCTGGGATGGCTATGGTTTTCTCGACCCGAAACGCTATGCGGGCATCCCGAGAGTTCGGGCTGAGAACCGCGACTATCTTCTCTATCGGGGGCCGATCGACGCGGTTACCGATTTGGCCTGGGGACCATCCCTGCAAAGCCCGAACCTCTGGTGGCCTGACGACCAGGCCTGGTGTGTCGCGACCGACATCGATCTCGCTGACACTTACGTCGGCGGTAGCGAGAAGTGCATCAGCCGGATCGTGGGCGCTGCGGAGATCGAGGCGTTCCGCACGACCCTCGATGCCCGAGTCGACTTCGGCGGCGACACGATTAACCGCTAGGACGGGTGGACTTGCTGCCGCCTGCTCTCGCGCAAGCGGGGACGAACAGGTTACGAGGCCGAGGCGCCCTCGAGGGCCGGCGCAGGGGAGAGGAGGCTGGCGGCGTGGGCGCCGCTCGTGGGCGGAAGGCGAAGGACAAAAGTGCTGCCTTTGCCGAGCTCGCTGAACTCGAGCTTGAGTGAGCCACCGTGCCGCTCCGCGAGTTCGCGGCTGATGAAGAGACCCAGCCCGGTACCCGGCTGCGGACCGAGGCCAGGATCGTCGATGCGGAAGAAGCGCTCGAATATCTTGTCCTGCTTGTCGCGCGCGATGCCGAGGCCGCGGTCCTCGATGATGAGGGCCGGGCCGCCGTCGACGATGACCGTCACCTTGACCCAGGGCCGTCCGGCGCTGTAGGTCAGCGCGTTGTTGATCAGGTTGTCGATGATGCGCGCCAGCTGCTCCCGGTCCGCGGTGACCGCGACCGGCTCATCAGGCTCGCTGTACGTCATCTCCGCCCGGAGTAGCCCCGCGCGGGCCTCGGCGCGGCCGAGCGCCTGGCGAGCCATCTCGCGGAGATCGAGGGTCTTGGCATCGGTTGGCACCGTGCCGCCCTCGATGCGCGCGGCGGTCAGCAGGTCGTCGACGATGCTGTTCAACTCGGTCGCCTTGCCCATCAGGACGCGCAGCGGTTGCTCGGCCTTCTGCGGCGGAATGCTGCCGTCCTGCAACATCGAGAGATAGCCGGTGATGACGGATAGGGGAGTCCGAAGCTCGTGGGCGGCCATGCTGAGGAAGGCGCTCTTGCTCTTGCTCGCCTCCTGCGCCTCGGCGAAGAGGATCTGCGACTGCTTGAGCAGCTCTTCGGTGCGCATGTTGGCCTCGATGGTGTTGAGGACGACCCCGATGCCGTCGGTGAGCTGATCGAGGAAGTCGAGGTGTGTCTCGCTAAATGGGCCGACGGAGGCCAGCTCGATCACGGCCTTGATCCGTCCTTCGAAGAGCACGGGCAGCACGACGATGCTGCTCGGCGATGCTTCGCCCAATCCTGAGCGGATGCCGATGTACCCCGCCGGCACGGTCGTCAGCAGGATCCGGCGCGCATCGCGAGCGCATTGGCCGACCAGACCCTCACCCCAGCGGAACGCCTTGCCTGCGGTGTCACTCGCGCTGACGGCGTAGCCGGCCGTCATTCGAAGGACCGGCTCCTCGCCCTCGCGGTTCTCGACGATATAGAAGGCGCCGTATTGTGCCGAGACCAACGGCGCGGCCTCGGTCAGGATCAGGTCGGCGACCGTGCGCAGGTCCCGTTGGCCCTGCAGCATGGTCGTGTGCTTGGCGATGTTCGTCTTGAGCCAGTCCTGCTCCCGATTTTTCTCGGTCGTCTCTTTGAGGTTGCGGATCATTTCGTTGATCTTGTCGCTGAGGAGGGCCACCTCACCGCTAGCCTCCACGCGGATCGATCGAGTGAGGTCCCCCTCGGTAACGGCGGTCGTCACCTCGGCGATGGCGCGCACCTGACCGGTCAGGTTGGCAGCCAGCTGGTTGACGTTGTCGGTGAGGTCCTTCCAGGTGCCCGCCGCGCCCGGGACGCTCGCCTGGCCGCCCAGCTCGCCCTCGACACCAACTTTTCGGGCCACCGTGGTGACCTGCTCGGCGAAGGTCGCGAGCGTATCGGTCATCTCGTTGATGGTGTCGGCCAGGGCGGCGATCTCACCCTTCGCTTCGAAGACGACTTTGCGGCGGAGGTCGCCGTTGGCGACGGCGGTGACGACGCGGGCGATGCCGCGCACCTGGTCGGTGAGGTTACCGGCCATCAGGTTCACGCTGTCGGTCAGGTCTTTCCAGGTACCCGCAACGCCCTTGACCTGGGATTGGCCGCCCAGCTTGCCCTCGGTACCGACCTCGCGGGCGACGCGGGTGACTTCGGAGGCGAAGGCGTTGAGCTGATCGACCATGACGTTGATGGTGTCCTTCAGCTCGGCGATCTCGCCCTTGACCTCGACGGTGATCTTCTTGGAGAGGTCGCCCTTCTGGACGGCCGAGGTGACGTCGGCGATGTTGCGCACCTGGGTCGTGAGGTTGGCGGCGAGCTGGTTGACGTTGTCGGTGAGGTCTCTCCAGGTACCGGACGCGCCCAGGACGTACGCCTGGCCGCCCAGCCGGCCCTCGGTACCGACTTCGCGCGCCACTCGCGTGACTTCCGAAGCGAAGGCGTTGAGCTGGTCGACCATGCCGTTGATCGTGTTCTTCAGATCGAGGATCTCGCCCCGGACGTCCACCGTGATCTTCTTCGAGAGGTCGCCGTTCGCGACCGCTGTCGTCACCTCGGCGATGTTGCGCACGTGGGCCGTGAGATTACCCGCCATGAAGTTGACGTTGTCGGTCAGGTCTTTCCAGATGCCGACGACACCCTTGACCTGGGCCTGGCCACCCAGCTTGCCCTCGGTACCGACCTCGCGGGCGACGCGGGTGACTTCCGACGCGAAGGCGTTGAGCTGATCGACCATGACGTTGATCGTGTCCTTCAGCTCGAGAATCTCGCCCTGCACGTCGACGGTGATCTTCTTGGAGAGATCCCCTCGGGCGACCGCGGTCGTGACGTCGGCAATGTTGCGCACCTGGGCGGTCAGGTTGCCGGCCATCGAGTTGACGTTGTCTGTCAGGTCACGCCAGGTCCCCGACGCGCCCGGGACGTGCGCCTGGCCGCCCAGGCGGCCTTCGGTACCAACTTCGCGTGCCACGCGCGTGACTTCGGAGGCGAAGGCGTTCAGCTGATCGACCATGACGTTGATCGTGTCCTTCAGTTCGGCGATCTCGCCCTTGACCTCGACGGTGATCTTCTTGGAGAGGTCGCCCTTCTGGACGGCGGTCGTGACCTCGGCGATGTTGCGCACCTGGGTGCTGAGATTGGCGGCGAGCTGATTGACCTGCTGCGTGAGGTCCTTCCAGGTCCCGGACGCACCGGGCACACTTGCCTGACCGCCCAGGCGACCTTCGGTGCCGACCTCGCGCGCCACACGGGTGACCTCGCCGGCGAACCCGTTCAGCTGATCGACCATGCTGTTGATCGTGTTCTTCAGTTGGAGGATCTCACCGCGAACGTCGACCGTGATCTTCTTGGAGAGGTCGCCCTGGGCGACGGCCGTCGTCACCTCGGCGATGTTGCGGACCTGGGCCGTAAGGTTGCCGGCCATGTAGTTGACGTTGTCCGTGAGGTCTTTCCAAACGCCGGCGACGCCCTCCACCTGCGCCTGGCCGCCGAGGTTGCCTTCCGTGCCGACTTCGCGGGCGACGCGGGTGACCTCGCGGGCAAAGGCGTTGAGTTGATCGACCATGACGTTGATGGTGTTCTTCAGCTCGAGGATCTCGCCCTGGACATCGACGGTGATCTTCTTCGAAAGATCCCCGCGGGCGACCGCGGTCGTCACCTCGGCGATGTTGCGCACCTGGGCGGTGAGGTTGCCCGCCATGAAGTTGACGTTGTCGGTCAGGTCCTTCCAGACGCCGCCGATCCCACGGACTTGCGCCTGGCCGCCAAGCTTGCCCTCGGTGCCTACCTCACGGGCCACGCGCGTGACTTCCGAGGCGAAGCCGTTGAGCTGGTCGACCATGACGTTGATGGTGTTCTTCAGCTCGAGGATCTCGCCGCGAACGTCCACGGTGATCTTTTTCGAGAGGTCGCCCTTGGCGACGGCGGTGGTGACGTCGGCGATGCTGCGCACCTGGGCGGTCAGGTTGGCGGCCATCAGGTTGACGTTGTCGGTGAGGTCTTTCCAGACACCGGCCGCCCCTTTGACATGCGCCTGGCCGCCGAGCTTGCCCTCGGTGCCGACCTCGCTGGCTACGCGGGTGACCTCGGAGGTGAAGGAGCGCAGTTGCTGGACCATGGCGTTGACCGTGCGGGCGGTCCGAAGGAACTGGCCCTCGAGCGGCCGGCCGTCGAGCTCGAGTTCCATCGTCTGGAAGAGGTCACCTTCGGCGACCGCTCCGATGACTCGGGCGACGCCCGAGAGGTTCTTGGCGTTGCGCTCATTGAGCTCGATGATGCCGTTGAGCTCGGCCGTGATCTTGCCCATGGCCCCCTTGGTGGTCAGGGGCATCCGGACGGAGACGTTGCCCTTTCGCAATTCGCGAAGGACATGAAGGATGAGTGCAGCGTCCTCCGGCGAGATGCCCTGCGCCTGGCGGCGCTCCGCGCCGTTGGCCCGCGAGCCATTGGATCCGTTCGTGCCTACACCGGAGGTCTGGTGCGTCGTCATCCGGAGTTTTTGGCGACGCTTCTGGTTAGTCCTGGGCACTGGCCACCTGTATACATAACAGTTGTGCCAAAGTCAAACAAATCATGGTACCCACGGTGACCAAGATCAGCATAGCTTACCAATCACTTGGTATCCGGGCAAGGTCCATTTGGTAACGGATCAAACGGCTCCCGGGCCCTCCCTTCCTCGGTACGGGACCCGCTCGCTTGGCGAGCTGGTGCCCTCCCTCCTGAGCTCGCTCGGCGTTGACGGCTTCGCCAATCCGCTGGCCATCGAGCCCGCCGCGCGAGTCTGCCTCCTCCTCATGGACGGGCTCGGCTGGGAGCTGCTGCGCGCAAACTCGGGGGCCTCCCCGTTCCTGACCTCGATCGCCCGGGAGCCGCTCACCGCCGGCTTCCCGGCCACCACCGCCGCCAGCCTGGCCTCACTGGCCACCGGCGTGCCGCCCGGGGAGCACGGGCTGGTCGGCTACACGATGGCGCTGCCCGGGTACGAGCGGGCGTTCAATGCGCTGACCTGGTCGCTTTACGGGCTCGGCCCCCGGGTGGACCTGGTGACGGAGGTAGTCCCAGAGGCGTTCCAACCCGTCCCCACGCTTGCCGAACGATCGGCGGCCACCGGCCTTCGAATCCATCACCTCGGCCCAGCCTTTCACGAATGGTCTGGCCTGACCCGAGCGATCGGGCGAGGCGAGCGATTTCACGCGGCGAACTCGCTGGCGGCGGTCGCCGAGGGGACGCTGCGGTTGCTGGGCGCGCCGCGCACTTTTGTCTTCGGCTACCACCCGCGCCTGGATGCCGCGGGGCACGTGCACGGCATCGCCTCACAAAGCTGGAAAGACGAACTGGCCGCCGTGGACCAGGCGGCGCGGCTATTGGCCGAGCAGCTTCCGGCAGAGACACTCCTGGTCGTCAGCGGGGACCACGGGATGGTCGACCTGCGGCCGAGCGAGCGGCTGGACCTGGCCGACCATCCCGAGCTGGCCGCCGGCGTTCGAATCCTGGGCGGCGAGGCACGGGCGCGCTACATCAGCACCGAGCCGGGCGCGACCCCGGACGTGCTCAGCGCCTGGCGATCCACGCTGGGCGATCGGATGTGGGTCTGGACGCGCGAGGAGGCGATCGCGACGGGCATCTTCGGGCCGCGGGTCACCGAGCGGGCCCGCGAACGGATGGGGGACATCGTGGCGGCGGCCTACGGCCAGGTGGGGATCGTTCAGCGCGAGGTCGACCCGGCGCAGGCCCGCTTGAACGGCCATCACGGATCGCTGACGCCGGCCGAGCAACTCGTGCCGCTGCTAATTTACCGGAGCTGAGACGCGATCACCGAATCCGGGCCTACCTCTCCCCGCGAGCGGGGGAAGGAAAATTGTTGGGAGAGGGAGGGAAAGAAAAGAGGAGCGCGGGGGAAACGCGCTCCTCTTTGGAGGGGAAGGTTAGGTGACGTCGCGAGTCCGCACGATCAGTGAGCTCACTCCTGTAAAGACGAGCGCGTAGACCGCCAGCACGAGCACCGCGGCACCAGCCGTGACAATCGGCGCCGCTGCTCCAGGGTTTGGGAAGGGTTGGCCGAACGACTTGATCAGGGCCGCGGCATTCTGGCCAAGGAAGAACTTCTCAACGGTCGTCACCCAGCTGGCATCGAAGCCGTTCAGCAGCCGAAAGAGAATGCCCTCGATGGCCAGAACGTAGGCGAGCCCGATGCCGATCGCCATCGCGGACTGACGGAAAAGAAAGGCGAGCGCCATGCCGAACAGGCTCCAGGACTCGAAGATCAGCCAGGTTGCGCCCAGTGCCTTGAGGATGTCGATCGCGGCCGGCCAGGTGATCGCCGCATGGTCGCCGAGCGCGATGCCGAGGCTGGCGAGTGCGGCGACCGCATAGAACGCGACCGTAAAGATGGCGGCGATCACGCTGACGACGCCCACCTGTCCGGCCAGCGCCTGCAGCCGACCAGGTCGCTGCGTGTAGATCGTCTTGACGGTGCCCCAGCCAAACTCACTACCGACCACGAGCGCGCCCAGGATCAACGTGAGGATGCTGCCGACAATGCCAACGCCCTCCAGCGAGTTTTTGACGAAGTTGATCGGGTAGAGCGCCGTCTTCAGCTGGGCGATGGTCAGGCCTCCCTCGCCATGAAAGTTCTTCGAGGGAAAAGAAAGTTGGATCCAGTTGAACGCGTAGCCGAACAGTAAGAGCGCGGCCAGCATGATGCCGCCCAGTACCCAGACCGCCGGCCGCTGCCGCAACTTACGCCATTCCGCTTTGAAACTGTTGATCATGCTGGTTCTCCTGTGAGCGTGAGGAAGACTTCCTCGAGAGTCCGTTCGACCGCGCGCAACTCGCTGACTTTGATCCCGGCGCCCACCAGCGCATCGTTGATATCTGCGGCCCGGTCCGGGTTCACCGAGAGCCGAAGCGTGCCATCGACGGCCGTCACCGCCGAGGCGCCAAGCATCCGATCCAGCTGCCGACGGGCGGCATCGACCGGGGTCACCCTGACGACGATCGCGGACTCGCCGCGCAACTCGTGGACCGTGCCCTGGGCGACGAGCTTGCCCTTGCGGATGATCGCGACGCGGTCGCTGATCTGCTGGACCTCGTTCAGCAGGTGGCTGGAGAGCATTACTGTCCGATTTCCGCTACCGAGCCGGCGGATCAGGGACCGCATTTCAACAACGCCCTGGGGGTCGAGCCCGTTGGTCGGCTCGTCGAGGATCATGAGTTCCGGGTCCTTGATCAATGCCGCCGCGACGGCGAGGCGCTGCTTCATGCCCATCGAGTAGGTCCCGAATCGGTCCTTCGCCCGGTCGGCCAGGTCGACTTCCTCGAGCGAGGCATCGACGCGCGCGAGTCCAATCCCGGCGTAGTCGGAGACGACCTTGAGATTCTCGCGACCGGAAAGATAGGGATAAAACGCGGGCGACTCGACGAGTGACCCGATCCGTCGTAGCCCCTCCGGGTCGCCCGGGCGGTGCTCGGCGACGACGGCCGATCCGGACGTTGGCTTGATGAGTCCCAGCAACATGCGCAGGGTCGTCGTCTTGCCGGCCCCGTTGGGGCCGAGGAAACCGAAAACCTCGCCGCGGTGCACCTCGAGGTCGAGGGCATCGACGGCCGTGATCGACGGGCCATATCGCTTTGTCAGGCCGTGGGTCGTGATGACGTTTCCATTTGCCATTGGCATCTCCTTCACAAACGAACTGTGACGTTTACGGTAGGGGTGCAACGGCCCCGCGTCGTCACCTGTGCGCCCGATCTTTGGGTCCGCTGCGCGGGGGACCCGGGCTCCGCCGCGCGGGGGAGTCAGACGGCGCCGGGTTTGATCAGGCCGATCTCGTAGGCGAAGATCGCGGCCTGGACGCGGTCGCGCAATTCCAGCTTGTCGAGGACATGGGCGACGTGCGTCTTGACCGTGGCCTCCCCGACCTTCAGCTCTTTGGCGATCTCCGGGTTGGAGAGCCCGCGGCCCAGGCGTGTCAGCACCTCGCGCTCCCGATCGGTCAGGCTTTTGAGGTCGGTGCCGCCGGCACGGACGGGCGCGCGTTGCTTCGCGAACTCCTCGATGAGGCGCTTTGTGATCGATGGCGCCAGCAGCGCCTCGCCACTCGCCGCAACTCGCACGCCGCGGACCAGCTCTTCCGGCGGGACGTGCTTGAGGAGGAAGCCGCTCGCGCCGGCGGCGAGCGCGTCGAAGACGTACTCGTCCAGGTCATAGGTCGTCAGGATCACGATCTTGCCCGGCACGCCCGCCTCGGTCAGTCGCCGGGTTGCTTCGATGCCATCGACGCCCGGCATCCGAACGTCCATCAGGACGACGTCCGGCTGGAGCGTGCGGACCGCGTCGATCGCGGCGGATCCGTCTCCAGCTTCACCCACGACTTCGAAATCGGGCTGGGCTTCGAGGATCATGCGAAACCCGGCTCGGACGAGGGCCTGGTCGTCGACGATCAACACGCGGATGGCCATCAGAGTCCGGGCTCGAGCGGCAGGCGCGCATGGACCGAGAATCCACCCGCGCGATTGCGGCCGGCATGCAGCTTGCCGCCAAATAGCGCGACCCGCTCGCGCATGCCGATCAATCCGTGACCGGACGACGAGGCAGGATCACCGCCGTCCCCGGCGCCGTCATCGCGGATGTCGAGCGCCAGCGTCGTCTCGCTGTAGCGCACACGGATGTCGACCCGGCGGGCGCGGGCGTGCTTGAGGACGTTGGTGGTCGCCTCCTGCAGGATGCGATAGGCGGAGAGGTCGAGTGCGGGCGGCAGCGGTTCGGCCTTACCCTCGACGCGAGCGTCGACCTCGAGCCCCGCCGCACGCAGTTCCTCGACGAGACCAGAAAGCTGGCCAATCCCTGGCTGGGGGCTGCGATCCGGCGTGGCCCCGTTCCCGCTGCGCAGCACCCCGAGCAGCCGGTTCAATTCGATCAGGGTCCCCCGCGCCGTCGTTTCGATGAGACCCAGGGCCTGCGCCGCCGCCTCCGGCTTGCTCGCGTGCACCGTGCGGGCCGCCCCGGCCTGGATCGCAATCACGCTGACATCATGGGCAACCACGTCGTGAAGCTCGCGCGCAATCCGCGTGCGCTCCTCGTCGGCGGCGAGCCGCCGGTCCTGATCGCGCTCACGCTCCAGGCGTGCGGCCCGCTCCTCGAGCTGCGCCACATAGGCGCGCCGGGTCCGAAGGTAATCGCCGATCAGCCAGGCGGCGACGAAGAACAGGCTCGGGACGGTGATCGCCAACGACCGGGGGTTGCCCGTGCCGCCGAAGACGACGAAGCCGCCGACGAATCCCAGGCCGGCGACGACCAGAAAAATCAGTCGACGAGCCCGTACCTCATAGGCGGCGACGCTGTACATCGCCACCAGGAGCCCGAACCCGGCGATGCCCGGACTGAAACCCAGCAAAACCCGGGCGCCGAACGCGCCGCCGACAAGCAGGAGTACGAGGCTGGGATGACGTCGTCGCCAGAGCAAGGGCAGGACCTGCACCAGCATCAGGGCAAGGCCAAGAACGACCGCGATCGCCAGGCCCGTCTGCGCGCGGAACGGGTAACCGGGCTCGCGTTCCGCCAACCGCAGGTCGAGGAGTGCGTTGCTCAACCCGAAAAGGAGCAGCACCCCAACCAGCAGCCGATCGAAGGTGTGCGGCTGCAGCCGTCCAACCCAGCCCCATCCGCGGGCGCCCGTTTCCACTGGCTACAGGGTAGCCATGTTGGGCGAGAAACGAATCAACCGCGCGAATGAGGCGAATCCCTCGCGTGGTTGAGTCAGGCCGCGACGGCCGGAGACGCCTCCTGCGGCTTACGGCGGTCGCCTCGGCCGCGCAGCAGGCCCAGGATCACCAACTGCGCCCCCCATGCCGCATAAAGGATGGTCGTGCTCGTATAGGGAGCGATCGTCCCTTGCGCCTCGAGGATAGAAACGGTGTTCGGCCAGGTGTTGAGCGACGCGTGGAAGAGGAGGACGAACAGCAGGCTCCTACCCGTGCCGTTGTAGAGCCAGGTTGAAATGACCGAGAGCGCCACCGTGCGCACGACAAAGAGGGCGAAGGGCAGGTGGCTTTGCGCGGTGCCCGAGATCCAAAAGAGTGGTAGATGCCAGAGGGCCGAAACCAACCCGATCAAGATGGCGGCGCCCAGCAGTCCGCAGAGCGGCTGCACGCGCTGCAGCAGAAAGCCCCGCCATCCAAACTCCTCGCCGGTCGGTCCGCCGATGAGGAGCACGATCAAGAATGTCGAGGGGATGGCCAGCCAGAGCGCCGGATCGGACAGGTCCGAAACGGAGCCACCTTTCGAGATGTGGAGGGCGACGACAGCGAGGCGGACCGCAGCCGGTGCGAGCAGTGCGTACGCGTACCACCGGACGCCAACGCGCCAGCGGAGGGCCTGGCCGAGGAACTGACCGAGGCCACGGAACCCCGACCTGCGGGCGACGATGGTGACGGCGCTGAAAAATGGTCCGAAGGTCCCCAGCAGGACCAGTAAGGGCGAGACCGACAGAGGGATCAGGTTCAGCCCGCGCTCGGACGCCACCAACGGGAGCCAGCACAGCCAGGAGATCGCGAACGCATTGATGGTGAAGAAGACCGCCGACCGCGTTGGCGAAAGCCGGGGCCAAATCACGGCAAATGTAACGGCGGCGTTCCGAGGGGCTTGCCTACCCGCTCGGAGACGCCGCCAACGGCATCGGGCTGGGGCTACCGCCTGGCGGTGGCGGCCTCCACGGCGACTTCGTTCAGCCGCCCCGATTTGACGTCGTAGACGAAGCCACGGATCTTGTCCTTACGGGGGACGAAGGGGCTCGCCTTGATCCGGGCGATCGACTGGCGCACGTCTTTCTCGAGGTTCGAGAATGCCTCGAGCCGGAACGCCGGCCGGATGCCGGTGTCTTCCTCGATTTGAGCGCTCACCTCGTCGTCCTTGAACGTCAGCATGCCGCAGTCGGTGTGGTGGATGAGGATGACTTCCTCGGTTCCCAGCAACCGCTGCGAGATGGTCAGCGACCGGATCGCATCCATGGTGGCGACGCCGCCGGCATTACGGAAGACGTGGGCATCGCCTTCCTGGAGCCCGAGGATCCGGCTCACGTGCAGCCGAGCGTCCATACAGGCCAGGACGAACAGCTTCTTGGCCGGTGGGAGCGGCAGATGGCCCGCGCCGAACGATCGCGAGTACGCCTCGTTATTCTTCAACAGATCGTCGGTAACACTCACAATGGATCCTCCTTCCTTGTCAAGCGGCGCTATTGGTCATTCGATTTATTCAGACTCGGGGAGGGATGTCAATTGGAGTATTCGCGGAATGTCACCTGGACTATTCGTACAATCGACGAGCCATGGCTGCTGAATTCCAGGTCCTCTTCACCGGTTACGTCGAGGATCGCGTCGCCAGCACGGTCAGCTTCGTGCGTGATGGTAACGTCCGGGTGATCATCGACCCGGGAATGGTGCCGGAAAGGGCCGCCATTCTGCGCCCGCTCGAGAAGCTGGTTCATTCGCCTGACGAGATCACGGACGTCATCTTTTCCCACCATCACCCGGACCACACGCTCAACGCGGCGCTCTTTCCAAGCGCCCGGTTTCACGACTTCTGGGCGATCTATCGGAGCGACGTCTGGGAACAACGCCCGGCGGAGGGGTTCATGCTCAGCCCATCGATTCGCCTACTGGAAACACCTGGGCACACGCCGCAGGACATCACGACGATCGTCATGACCAGCGAGGGCACCGCGGCGTTCACGCATCTCTGGTGGTCCTCGAGCGGTCCAGCCGAGGATCCCCTGGCCGCTGACCCGCCGGCACTCCATCGCAACCGGGCGCGGGTGCTGAAGATCGCCGCACTCATCGTCCCCGGCCACGGTGCGCCGTTCAAGCCTTCTGGCGAAACGCCCCGATAGCTCGAGCTTACGGGGTCTGGACGTCGATGACGAGCCGGGTTGGATTACTGAGCTCGAGGGTGCGAATGCAGGATGACTGGGTTAGACCGGCGCCCCAGCTGAGGACCGCCTCGAAGTCGCCGAGTTGCTCGACTTCCTGAACGACCGGAAGGCTATATACCAGGTCGCGACTGCCGCTGTAACTCGTCGCGCCGCTCGCGCCGTGGAAGACGATGCGGAGCCCCGCTGACCCGCGCATCGTGACCGGCAGACCGCTCGGATCCTTGACGAACTTCGCCGACGCCTGCCGCGACACCGTATAAGCAGGCAGGTGCGCGGTGGAACCTGACTGCGGAGCGAACTCGAAGACGATCCGGTCGAAGCCGGGCTGGTGAGCGACGCGCACGGCGGTCAACTGCATCGCCGACCCGCTGCCGGTACCGCCGCTCTGATCAAGGCAGGCAAACGAGCCCGAATCCGTCGCCGCCGGCTGCGTCGGCAGTGGTGTCGGGGCGGCCGTCGTCGAGGCTGAACCACTGGTGGCGACGTCGACCACCAGCCGCGAGTTGCTCAGCTGCAGCACGCGAACACACTGCGACGATGACAGACCAATGCCGTACGTCAGTTGGTGCTCGAAGTTCCCCAACTGGGCGACTTCGCGAATCGAGGTATATCGGGGCGTCAGGTCGCTGGCGACGCCGCCTGCGACATCGGTCCCGCGGAGCACGAGTTTGAGGCCGGCGCTTCCGTCCAGCGTTACCAGCTGCCCACTGGCGTCGCGCGTGAACGTGGGCGACTGCTGCCGCGTGAGGTCCCATGAGGGAATACCGCCGTTGAAGTCGAAGACGACGCGGTCGTAGCCATCGCCAGCGTGGGAGCCGGGTCGTACGTTCGTGAGGGTCGCGGTCACTCCGCTCGACCCTCCAGATTGGTCCTGGCAGAGAAACGGTTGCGGTGTGGGCGTTGGGCTCGGCTCGATGATTCCCTTGATTCCGGTCGTGACCACGTTGATGATCGTGGGATTTCGAAACGCCAGGACGGCGACCGCGACGAGGACGAGGGCGCCGGCCAAGGCAAGCTGCGGCACCAGCCGCACGCGGCTGCGAGGGGCAATGCCGTCGCGGATCCGGCCGCGCAAGCGGCGCGGGAACTCGCGCGTCTCCTCGGCCTCGCGATGCAAGTGATCGCGCAGGTTCCTCTCGAAGTCGTCGCTCATGCGAACGCCTCCTCGCCACCCGTCAGCTCGCGGAGCCGGCGGAGCGCCGTCTTCAGCCGCGACTTCATCGTGTCCACCGGGACGTTCAGGGCGCGCGCGCTCTCTTCAACGCTGAGGTCCTGGTAGTAGTGGAGGGCGACCGCCGCACGTTGCTCCGCGGTCAGCTGGTCGAGCGCGTGCGCCAGGTCCAGCCGGGTTTCGCTCGAGACCTCCGGCTTGCCACCTCCGAGGCGGCCAAAGCGCTCGGTAAGCGCCTGGAAGCGATGGCGCCGCCTGTAGGTCGAGATGCTTTCATTCATGGCGATTTTTGTGAGCCAGGGTCCCGGGTCTTCGTCGCGCAAACTGCCGATCCGTTGCCAGGCCTTGAGAAACGTGTCCTGGATGGCATCCTCGGCCAATGCCTCATCACGCAAGATCAAACGAGCGGTGCGCAATAACTGGAGGCCGTAGCGATCCACAACCTCCTCGAAGGCATCGCGATCGCCTTCTCGCCACCGGGCGATGACGCGCCCCAGCGCAGGATCCATGAGCATGCCAATCCTAACGACGCTGCGAGTGCCGTGGACGGGTGAAATGAGAGCCCCCTGGCTGACCCTCCCCCGCGAGCGGGGGAGGGAATTGGCAGGAAGGGGTTCATCGCTTCGCGAATCGCCGGATGCCGGTAATGGTCAGCCCGGCGATCATGGCGAGCAGTCCCAGGATCAGGGCGCCGATGGGGAAGGTCGACGGTTGCGCCGGCTGGGACGGGTGGCCGGTCGCGGCGAGATCGGAGGGGGTGGCCGGCTGGGTAGCTGTCGCTGAAGGCGCCGCAGGTGAGGCCGCCGCGGCTGACGGCGTCGTGATGGCGGCAGGCGCGTCCGCCGGAGTCTGGACGTCGATCACCAGGCGAGTCGGGCCACTCAGCTCGAGGACACGGAAACACGCGGAGGTCGCCAGGCCAACGCCGTAGCTCACGACGCGCTCGAAGTTGCCGATCTGTGCCGTTTCGCGGATCGCCGGCAGCGCCGGCTTCAGGTCGGTCGGCACGCCGGGAGTGATGTCGGCATTCCGAAGGACGGCGCGGATGCCGGCCGAGCCGTCCAGCGTGACGGGCTGGCCGCTCGCGTCGCGAACGAAATGCGACGTCGCCTGCTGGGTCAGCTGATATTGCGGCATGGTGTTGGAGGTTGCGAACCCGATGACCAGGCGGTCGTAGCCATTGTGGTGGGCGACGCGGACCGAGCTCACGGTGGCAGCGGCGCTGGCCTCACCTCCGGACCGGTCAAGACAGGTGAACGGGCCGAGGCTATCGGCCGATGCCGGTAGCGCGCCCGTGAAGGTTACGGCGCCGGCGGTGAGCGCGCCGGCTGTCAAGCGGACGATTGATCGAGTAATCGAGAACATTACGGTTTCCTCCTATGAGTCCAATGAATCGAGCGGCGTTCTGGCCGTTCAATCCTCTAGACGCCGCGAGGAGGCGCCACGGGTGAATGTGTCTCAGGCCGCGGCGACCCGGTTACGGCCGCGGAAACGGCAGCCCTAGACCGCGGGGCCAGGAGGGGCGAGCGGCTTCTGGTTGAAATCGAAGCAGTCGGACATGTCATCGGCAGCCTTGTCGCGCGCATTGATGGTGGGCAGGCCGAACGTCGTCTCGCAGAACTTCACGAGGCTGACGTGGGAGTGCTGGGTGTGCGAAATGTATCCCGCCTTCGCGTAGGGGCTCAGCACCAGGCATCCGACCCGCGTGCCGTAGGTGAACTGGGTTCCGTCCGTCCATTTCTCGACGAGCGGCGGGGTGACATGGTCGTACCAACCGCCCCAGTCGTCCCAGGTGATGAAGATCACGGTGTTGGCCCAGAGCCCACCCTTGACCACGGCGTCGACCTGTTGCGCCGTCCAGCGCTGACCATTCTTGACCGACTCGACGGGATGTTCGCTTAGCCCGGTTGGTCCGTAGAGCCACGAGACCGTTGGAAGTTTTCCGGCGGCGGCGTCGGTCGCAAATTGCGGTGCTTTGACATTGTTCTTGCTGCCCTTCAACGCCGTGATGTAGCCCTGCGCGTACCCACCGTAGTTGCGCCAGCTGAGGCCCGCCTTCTCCAGGTTGGCGGGGAGCGACGGAAGGTTGAATGGCGGCTGCATGTTGATTGGGTCGCGGTAGTGTGGGTTGTTGATGATTGGCGAATCGGCGGCGATCAGCATCAGGTGATTGGGCGTCGATGGCCCGGCGACGGCCGTGAAGTATTTATCGCAGAGCGTGTATTGCTGCGCGTAGCGCCAGTAGTTCGGGATGTTTGTCTGGCCGTACTGCTCCCTGGCGGCCCCGGTGGCGCGCCGAAGCCAGGCCGCGTGGTCGTGCGGATGATCGGCGGTCGGCGGATCAGCGGCGAGCGCCAGATTGGGGTCGCCGTCCGCACCGGGGAACCGCCCGAAGTAGTTGTCGAAGGCGTGGTTCTCCTTGACGATGATCACCACGTGCTGAACTGGACCCTTCCCTCGCGGACCGGGCGATGGTGACGGTGTCGGGGTTGGCACTGGCGTCGGCGGCTTGCGCTTCTTTGCCGCCGGCGTCTGCTTTTTCGCCGAGGTCGACTTGTGTTTCATTACAGGTTTCCTCATCCCGCGGCCAGTCTAGTTGCTGATCTCCGCAAATCACTCCAAGGGGCTGTCACGTTATCGTGAGGGGTATGCAAACCGGCCCGCGACCGGCTGCGGCGCTTGCTGAAGGGCCCCTGAACGAGGACGAACTCAAGAAACTCCACGCCTACTGGCGGGCGGCCAATTATCTTTCCGTCGGCCAGATTTATCTGCTGAACAACCCGTTGTTACGCGAGCCACTCGAGGTCAAACACATCAAACCGCGGCTGCTGGGCCACTGGGGGACCACACCGGGTCTGAATTTTCTCTACGCGCACATGAACCGGGTGATCAAGGCACGGGACCTCGATGCGATCTTCATCTGCGGACCCGGGCACGGCGGACCGGGGATGGTCGCGAACGCCTATCTCGAGGGCACTTACAGCGAGGTCTATCCGGCGATCAGCCGCGATGCTGTCGGCTTGCAAAAACTCTTCCGACAGTTCTCATTCCCAGGCGGCATCCCCAGCCACGACGCGCCCGAGACGCCCGGATCGATCCACGAAGGTGGCGAGCTGGGGTATGCCCTTACCCACGCCTATGGCGCGGCCTTCGACAACCCGGACCTCAAGGTGTTCTGCGTGATCGGGGACGGCGAAGCGGAGACCGGCCCGCTGGCGGCCAGCTGGCACTCGAACAAGTTTCTCGACCCGATCACCGATGGCGCCGTGCTACCGATCCTTCACTTGAACGGCTGGAAGATCGCTAACCCAACGGTGCTCGCGCGAATCCCAGAGAGCGAGCTGCGTCAGTTGCTCGAAGGTTATGGCTACACGCCGTACATCCTCGCGGGGGATGACCCGATGGATATGCATCAGCGCATGGCGGCCTTGCTCGACCTGGTCCTGGATCAGATCGAAGAGATCCAGGGTGCGGCACGGACAAAGCGGAGGGCGACGCGTCCACCGTGGCCGATGATCGTGTTGCGCACGCCGAAGGGATGGACGGGTCCCAGGGTCGTGGATGACTTGCCCGTCGAGGGGACCTGGCGGTCGCACCAGGTCCCGGTCGACGACATGACAAAGCCAGAGCACCTTCGGATCCTGGATGAGTGGTTGCACAGCTACCACCCCGAGCAGCTGTTCGACCAAAACGGAACCCTGGTGGCCGAGCTCGCGGCGCTGCCACCAACGGGCCCGCGCCGGATGAGCGCGAACCCGCATGCCAATGGCGGCGTGCTGACCCAGGAGCTGCGCTTGCCGGACTTCCGCGATTACGCGGTCAGTGTCGACAAGCCCGGGACGAGATTCGACGAGGCAACCAAGGTCCTGGGACAGTATCTCCGCGACGTCATCGTGAAGAACCCGCGAAATTTCCGCTTGATGGGGCCGGATGAAACCGTGTCGAACCGCCTCAGCGCGGTCTTCGATGTGACGAACCGCGCCTGGCTGGCGCAGACGCTCCCGATCGATGACCACCTCGCGCCCGACGGCCGCGTCATGGAGGTGCTGAGTGAGCACCTCTGCCAGGGGTGGCTCGAGGGCTACCTGCTGACCGGCCGGCACGGTCTGTTCAACTGCTACGAGGCGTTCATCCATATCATCGACGCGATGTTCAACCAGCATGCGAAATGGCTCGAGGTGACGAACAAGATTTCCTGGCGCCGGCCAATCCCGTCATTCAATTACCTGCTGTCTTCGCACGTCTGGCGCCAGGACCACAATGGGTTCACCCACCAGGATCCGGGATTCATCGACGTCGTCCTCAACAAGAAGCCCGATGTCGTGCGGGTCTATCTGGCGCCTGACACCAACTGTCTCCTCTCGATCGCGGACCATTGCCTGAGCAGCAAGCAGTACGTCAACGTGATCGTGGCGGGCAAGCAGCGGTCGTTGAACTACCTGTCGATGGACGACGCGATCGTCCACTGCACCCGCGGGATCGGGATCTGGGACTGGGCCAGCAACGACACCGATGAACCCGATGTGGTGATGGCCTGCGCCGGCGACATCCCGACGCTGGAGACGCTGGCCGCGACCGACCTCATCCGCCGGCACTTGCCCAACCTGAAGGTCCGCGTCGTCAACGTGGTCGACCTGATGAAGCTCCAACCCGAAGCGGAGCATCCGCACGGCCTCTCCGACGCGGAGTTCGATGCGCTGTTTACCATCAGCAAGCCGGTGATCTTCGCGTATCACGGGTATCCATGGCTGATCCATCGCCTGACGTACCGGCGGAAGAACCACGTCAACCTCCATGTGCGCGGATACAAAGAGGAGGGCACGACGACGACGCCCTTCGACATGGTGATGCTCAATGACCTGGACCGGTTCCACCTGGTGATCGACGTCATCGACCGTGTCCCGGGACTCAGCGCGAGCGCCGGGCACGTCCGCCAGCACATGGTGGATGAGCGGCTCCGGCATCGCCAGTACACCCGGGACCGCGGGGAAGACGTGCCCGACGTGCGCGACTGGACCTGGCCCTACTGATCGCCCCCACCATGCCCTCCCACAGAGGGGGAGGGAGCGGAGTCGCGTGCGCGTCCTCGTCCTGAATGTCGGCTCGAGCTCATTGAAGGGCAGCATCGTGGACACTGCCGATCTTGCCGCGATCGCGAAAGACGAGGTGTCCCTCGGGGCGGATGCGACCAAGCAGAAGGGGATCGAGCGGACGGTGCGGTCGCTTCTCGCGAGGCTGGAGATCGCGGGGGTCGAAGCGGTCGGGCACCGGGTGGTGCATGGCGGGACCAAGTTTCGCTCGGCGGTGCGGGTCGACGACCGGGTCCTGAAGGGCATCGAGGCGCTGGCCGACTTCGCACCGCTGCACAACCCGGTGGCCGCGGCCACCATCCGTGCCGCGCGCGCGGCGTTGCCGAAGGTCCCGCAGGTCGCGGCTTTCGACACTGCCTTCCACGCGACGATCAGCGAGGAGCAGTTCCTCTATCCAGTGCCCTGGCGCTGGCATCGCGAGTACGGCATCCGGCGCTTCGGCTTCCATGGCCTGTCCGTCGAGTGGTCCACCCGGCGCGCGGCCGAGTTGCTCAGCCGGCCGGCGGCTCAGCTGGCGCTGGTGGTGGCGCACCTCGGCAGCGGCTGCTCGGTGACCGCCGTGCTCAACGGCCGGTCGGTCGCCACGTCGATGGGGCTGACGCCGATGGAGGGCCTGATGATGGGCACGCGCTCGGGATCCATCGACCCCGGCATCCTTCTATACATGTTGCGGACGCGGCAGGCCGGCTGGCAGCAGCTCGAGGAGGCGCTCGACCATCGGTCAGGGCTGGTCGGCGTGTTTGGCCGGGCTGCCGGCATGCGCGAGCTCGAAAAGGCCGCCGGGGAGGGGAGCCAGCGCGCGCGGCTCGCCATCGACATGTTCGTCAGCCGCGCCGCCGCCGGTATCGCGGCGGTGGCCACAACCCTTGCCCGCGTCGACGCCCTGGTCTTCACGGGAGGCATCGGGGAGCACTCGGCCTCGGTTCGGTCGGCGATTGTCGGGCGGCTTTCGCCGCTCGGGACGACTCCGATCCCGGCTACGGATGTCCGAAACGACGCCGTCATCAGCCGACCGGGCGGCCCGGTCGCCATCCTACGAATCGAGGCGCGCGAAGATGCCGTGATCGCCCGGCAGACGGCGCAATTGCTCTCCTGAAAGCTTTCTAGGTCGCGGCGTCGAGGGTCCGGGCGCGCATCGCGCGCTGCATGCTGTCCTTGGCCTCGAGCAGCACCCGGCGCACCGGTCCAGGGACGTTCTCACGCGCCAGATACTGGTCGGTCACCTTGATGGTGTGGTCGTCGACGACCACCGACGGGAACATCATGCGGGCGAAGGCGAGGCCGATCTCGATGTCCCGTTCCTTCCAGACATTCCCCAGGGCCTGAAAGTAGCGGGAGGCGTAGGCCTCGAGCACGCGCCGTTGATCGAAGCGGTGAAAGCCGCGCATCATCGAGCGCATCGTCGCCAGCGGCAGCGCAAGATCTTCCATCAGCGACGCCCAGACCTGCTCTTTCGCCTCCGGGGTGGGCCGCGCGGCGCGGGCTGCGGCCGCGTGGCGCTGCCCCTCGTCGGTCGGATCACGCTCGAGCTCGGCATCGATCAGGCCGTCATCCTTGCCCACGCCGGCGAGCGCAGTGACGATCGACCAGCGCAGGTCGGTATCGACCTTGAGTCCGGTGAAGACCTTGATACCGTCCAGCAAGCCGCGCACCACCGAGAGATGCTCTGGCGAGCGGGCCGCGTTGATGAAGGCATGCGCCCAGGCCAGCTGGAAATCGCTGCCCGCCGGGGCGCTGTCGAGCGCCCGCAGCGAGTGGTCCGCCAGGATCGTTAGCGCCTCGTCCTGATTCGCCGGATCGCCGTACACGAAGATGGCCGACGCGGCCTGCGCGAGGAGATCCTGGACAACGCCGATGTCGGTTTCGCCCCGGATGTTATTCAGGATCAGCGGGAGATAGCGCTTCGCGGGAATTTCGGCGTCGCGAAGCATGTCCCAGAGGGCCGCCCAGGTAATGGCCCGCGCCAGCGGGTCGGAGAGCTCGGCGAGGTGCTCCGTCGCCGTGGCCAGTGAGCGCTCGTCGAGCCGAATCTTCGCGTAGGTCAGGTCCAGGTCATTGACGAGCAACAGGTCGGCGAGGCGCTCGCCATCGAAGTCCTTTAGCGGGGTATTCTCCTCAGCGACGTCCAGCTCGACGCGCCGGCGCAGATGCAGCCCATCTTTCTTGCGGTCGTAGAGACCGACCGCGAGGCGATGCGGCCGAATGGTTGGAAATTCAGGCGGGGCCTCCTGCTGGATGGCGAGCGAACCGATCGTTTCGCTTTGCGAACTGGCCAGCGGCCGCAGCGTGTTGAGGCCGGCCGTCTCCAGCCAGAGCTTCGACCAGGCTTTCAGGTCGCGGCCGGACCCGGCCTCGATATCGGAGAGGAAGTCGGCGAGGCTCGCATTCGAATACTGGCGCTGCTTGATGTAGCGCTGCACCCCGCGAAGGAACGTGTCCTGGCTGACGTAGGCGACCAGCTGGCGCAGAACGCAGGCCCCCTTGTTGTAGGTGATGGCGTCGAAGTTCAGGTAGACGGACTCGATGTCCGGCACGTCGGCCGCGATGGGGTGCGTCGTTGGCAGCTGATCCTGACGGCGCGCGCCGGCCTTGTACTGGTTCGCGAATGTCACCCAGCCGTTCTTGAAGCGCGTCGCTTCGACCTGGGCGAGCACCGACATGAAGGTGGCGAAGCTCTCGTTCAGCCAGAGGTCATCCCACCAGCGCATCGTGACCAGGTCGCCAAACCACATGTGGGCCATCTCATGGAGGATCGCGTTGGCGCGGTCCTCGCGGACAGCTTCCGTGACTTTGGAGCGAAACAGCATGGACTCGTTGAACGTGACGCAGCCGATGTTCTCCATGGCGCCGGCGCTGAACTCCGGTACGAAGAGTTGATCGTATTTCTGGAATGGATAGGGGTACTTGTACGCCTCGGCGTAGAAATCGAGGCCCTGCTTGGTCACCGTGAAGATCTCTTCGGGATCGAGGTACTGTGCCAGCGACTGGCGGCAGAAGATGCCGAGGTCGATGTCACCGTGCCGATCGCGGACCCCGTGGTAGGGTCCGGCGACGATCGCGGTCAGGTAGGACGACATCTTTGGTGTTGCCCCGAACGTCCATCGCTTGATGTTCTCTTTGCCCGCGACAGGTTGGGCCTGGCCCGGGTTATTCGAGACCACCACCCAGTCACTGGGGGCGAGCACCGTGAAGGTGAAGCTTGCCTTCAGGTCGGGCTGATCGAAGCAGGGGAACATCCGGTGCGCATCGAACGTCTCGAACTGGCTGTGGAGGTAGACCTTGTGGTCGACCGGGTCCTTGAAGCGGTTCAGTCCGGCACCGATGTTCTGGTATTCACAGGTTGCCAACACATGCAGCTCGTTCGCATCGCGAAGGTTGCTCAGCGTGATGCGCGCGCCGTTGAACGCTTCCTTGGGTACTTCTTCGCCGTTGAGCTCGCAACTGTCGACCGAAGGCACGAGGAAATCGATGAAGCTGTCGGCGCCCGGCTCCTGGCAAAGAAAGTGGATCGTGGCTTCGCAGGCAAACGTCTCGCTATCCCGGCTCAGGTCGAGAGAGATGTCGTAGAGGGGGGTCTGGATCAACTCGGCCCGCCGGCGGGCTTCATCCCGTGTCAGGTTGTTCCCGGGGTGCATCGCCTAGTAATGTAGCGGGTGCGCGGCCGGAGGCGGCGCCAATCGACCGTCTACTTGAGCAGCAGGCGCTCGAGCCGGGTTGCGGCGAGGGCGAGGGCCGCCGCACCAAGGACGACCAGGTATCCGATGTCGACCAGGATCGAGGGGCCGATCATGCCGGTCGTCAGGCTGCGGAGCAGGTCGACACCGTGGTAGAGGGGCGTCAACTGCACCACCACCTGCAGCGCCCCAGGGTAGACGGTGATCGGAAAGAACGTCGCCGAGAAGAGAAAGAGGGGAATCAGGACGGTCAGCACGAGGTCGAAGTCCTGCCAGGTACGGACGAAGGTCGACGCGGCCGTTCCCACCGCGGCGAAGGAGAAGCCGATCAGCATGGCGGCGGGTAGCGCGAGTAGCGCCCAGGGTGAGATCACCAGTCCGAGCGCGGCCATGACGACGATAAAGCCGAGGGCGTACAGTGTGCCGCGCATCAGCGCCCAGGCGATCTCACCGAGCGCGATGTCGGCGACGCCGAGCGGCGTGGCGAGCACCGCATCGTAGAGCTTGACGTACTTGAGCTTGTAAAAGAAATTGAACGCGGTCTCAAAGATCGCGCCGTTCATCGCGGAGGACGCCATCATCGCTGGGGCAACGAAGACCGCGTAGCGGAGCGGATGACCGTCGACCACGACGCGGGCGCCCACGAGCGCGCCAACCCCGAAGCCGATCGCGAGCAAATAGAGCAGCGGCTCGATGAAGCCCGACAGGATCACCGGCCAGCCGCGCCGCTGCAGGATCAGGTTGCGCTCGACGAGATGCGCCGCGCGGTCCGGCGCGGGGAGCCGGACGGATCGCCGACGCGACAGAATCGCGATCATTGGACGAGCCGCCGCTGCAGCGTGATGCGGGCGGCGACGATGCCGATCGCGGCGTACACCAGCAAGACCGCGACGTGAATGCCGGCGGAGGATGGCAGCACGCCGACCGAGAGGCCGCGCGTCAGGGCCACGCCGTGCGCGAGCGGCGTGAGCCACGCGATGGCCTGGACGAGTTGCGGCAGCTGGTGAATGGGGAAGAAGACGCCGCCCAATAGAAAGAGCGGCGTGATCACGAGCCGGCCGATCAGGGCAAAACTCGTGTCCGTACGACGGGTCGCCGTATAGGCGAAGATCGGCGCGCCAAACGCCAGGCCGGTGAGGACCGCAACGATGATCGCCACCAACCCAAGCCCGGAATGGATCGTGCCGAAGAGCAGCATGACGAGAAAGAACGCGAAGGCTCCGAGCCCAAGCCGAAAGGCGAGCCAGCCGAATTCGCCGGCCAACACATCGAGCACCCTGATCGGCGTCGCCAGCATCCCTTCATAGGTGCGTTCCCACTGGATGCGCGCCATGATCGGATAGGTCGTTTCGACAAACGCCGATTGCATCGCGGTGGCCGCCAGCAGGCCGGGGGCGAGAAACGCCAGGTAGGAGAGGCCGTCGACCGTTCGCACCGGACCCCGCGAGATCAGGCTGCCAAGCCCGAACCCCATCGCGGCCAAGAAGAGGATGGGCGAGACGAACGACATGAAGACGGAGCCTTTCCAGGTGCGCCGGTAAACGATCAGGTTGTGCTCGAGGACGCGCAGTGCGCCGGTCATCGCGAGCGCATCACTCGATCAGGCTCCGGCCGGTCAGGCGGAGGAAGACGTCCTCGAGCGTGCTGCGGCGGACCAGGATGGACTCCGGCCGAAGCCCGCGGCTATGGACCGCTGTGGCCGCAGTATCGCCGTCGTTGGTGTAGAGCAACACGCGATCGGGCAGCGCCTCGATGCGCTCCGCGAGGCCCTCGAGCTCCTCGAGTGGGGGCGTGGCATCGATCGGAAAGCGAAGTTCGACCACTTCGCGCGTGGAATACTGGTCGATCAGGCTGCGCGGCGATCCGAAGGCGACGATCTTCGCCTTGTCCATGACGACCAGGCGATCACAGAGTTGCTCCGCCTCATCCATGTAGTGAGTCGTAAGCACGATGGTTACGCCCTGCTGCTTGAGACGGTAGAGACGATCCCAGACCAGATGGCGCGCCTGCGGGTCGAGGCCGGTGGTGGGCTCGTCGAGCAGGAGCAACTCAGGCTCGTTGACGAGCGCACGGGCAATCGTTAGCCGCCGTTTCATCCCGCCCGAAAGAAACTCCACGCGATCCCGGGCTCGGTCTCTGAGCTGAACGAAATCGAGGAGTTGCTCGGCTCGGCGCCGAGCCTCGTCGCGGGCGACCCCAAAGTAGCGCGCGTAGGTGAACAGATTTTCATCGACGAGCAACTCTGTGTCGAGCGTATCGGACTGCGGGACGACGCCCAGCCGCGCGCGGATTCGCGAACCATCCCGGACCGGGTCCTTGCCAAGCACACGCAAGGTGCCGCCCGACGCCGTCGAGACGCACCCGATCATGCGCATGGTCGACGTTTTACCGGCGCCGTTCGGGCCGAGGAAGCCGAAGGCCTCGCCGCGCTCGACATCGAAGTCGATCGCGTCAACGGCGACGAGGTTGGTGAACCGCTTTGTTAGGCCACGGGCATGGATAAGCGCGTCTGCAGGGGTTGCTGATGTGGCCATTCGGGCGTCGAAACGATACTAGATGCGAGGACGCTCGCTTCATGGTCGAGGAGCCACTGCTTGGTGGGTAGCCCGCCACCGAATCCGGTCAGAGATCCGTCGGCTCCGATGACACGATGGCAGGGGAGGACGATGCAGACCGGATTCGCACCGTTGGCGGCGCCGAGGGCGCGCGCGGCCTTCGGGATGCCGAGCGCCGCCGCCTGCTGGCCATAGGTGGTCGTGGTGCCAAACGGGATACGAGCCAACGACCGCCAGGCGGCGAGCTGGAAGCGGGTCCCCTGCAGGTCGAGTGGGATCTCGAACGTTGTGCGCGATCCGGCAAAGTACTCATCGAGCTGGGCTGCCGTTCGCGTGAGGATCGGATGGTCGAGCGTGCGGCGCGGTATGGGATGAATGCCGGCGCGCGCCGGCGATAGCCGGGGCCAGAGGATCGCCCTGAGGCCCTGGTCAGACGCGACGAGCGTGAGCGCGCCGACGGGTGTGGGGTGCGTCGTGCTGTGCAACAGGGGTTTGGTTTGCATCATGAGGTCTCCTTAATCTTCACGCCAGCCTTTCCACGCCGGGGCTGGCTTATCACGCCAGCCTTTCCACGCTGGGGCTGGCTTATGCGGCGTGTCGTTGAGTGTGGCCCACAGCTGGTGGGTCGCGTAGCTGCGCCAGGGACGCCAGGCGGCGGCGTGTTCGGACATCGCGCGTGGGTTGCTGCCGAGGCCGAGACGCGCGCCGGCCTTCTTGATGCCGAGGTCGCTCGGTAAGAACGTGTCCGGGTCACCGAGTGCGCGCATCACGATGTAGCCCGCCGTCCATTCCCCGATACCGGGCAACCGCATCAGCTGCTGGTAGGTCTCAGTCCGGTCGGCGCCCGGATCGAGCGCGAGCGCGCCGCTCGCGACGGCGCGGGCGAGCGCGTACAACGTCGCCCGTCGTGTTGCCGGGACGCCCAGCTTTGACAGGTCCGCCTCGGCGATCGCGTCGGCTCGGGGGAACAGATGCGTGAGTGTCGGATCGGCGATCTTGATGACGTCGCCGTTCGCTGTCACGAGCCGCGACGCGAGCGTGCGCGCCGCGGCGAGCGAGACCTGCTGGCCCAGGATCGCCTGAAACGCGAGCTCCGTCCCGTCGACTGCTCCGGGCGCGCGCAACCCGGGACGCTTCTTCACAATCGGCGACAGCCGCCGATCCTTCGAGAGAACCTCGACCACGCTCAGCGGATCCGCGTCGAGGTCGAGCAAGCGGCGGCACTGCCGGACCGCGCTCGTCAGGTCCGCCATCGAATCCAGCCGGAGCGTGCACCGGATGTGCGTGTCGATCGGTTCGAGCGAGACCACGCCGGAACCGCGTGGCAGGCGCAGCGTGCGGCGGTAGACGCGGCCGTTCATCTCCGCGACGCCGGGCAGCGCGCGGACACGCAGCCAGGCGGACAACGTGGCCCAGTCGAGCGGCGGGCGGTAGGGGAGCCGGAGCGTGAGCGCACCGTCGGCACTGTCTCGACGGCGCCGTCCCGCGCTGCGCAGTTCGGTGGGCGTGAGCGCGAACACGTCGCGAATCGTGTCATTGAATTGACGGATGCTCTCGAAGCCGGCCGCGAACGTGACATCGGTGAACGGCAGGTCGGTCGTCTCGATCAGCACGCGCGCGCTCTGCGCGCGCTGCGCGCGGGCGATCGCGAGCGGCCCCGCACCGAGCTCGCTCAGCAGCACGCGATGGAGATGACGCTCGCTGACGGAGAGCCGGCGCGCGAGCCCGGCGACACCGTCGCGATCGACGGTGCCGTCCGCGATAAGCCGCATGGCTCGGCCGACGAGGTCGCCGCGCACGTTCCATTCGGGGGAGCCGGGCGACGCGTCCGGGCGACAGCGCTTGCAGGCGCGAAACCCCGCAAGCTGCGCAGCGGCCGCGGTCGGGTAGAACTGGACGTTCTCGCGCTTCGGGCGCACCGGCGTCGGGCAGCTCGGCCGGCAGTAGATGCCGGTCGTTTTGACGGCGGTGATGAACCAGCCGTCAAAGCGGGAGTCGCGGCTCTCGACAGCCCGGTAACAGCGCTCGAAGTCCAGCGGTGACGCAATCACAGGCTCCATTGTCGCGGTTCGATCGCGGTCGCGCTAGCGGAAATCGGACATCCAAAGCTAGGCACCATTGGCGTTGGGGTCTGTCCGGCGGCGTCGGCGGCCGACCGGTCCGCTGCCAGGGTTGTCGCGGCGACGTAAAGAACGGCTTAACGACCGAATTCCGCAATGGAGGGTACGTGCCCGCGCAGAACCGTTGCCAGCTCGGCACGTGGCTGATCCATTCGTTTCGAATGCGCAAGGCTACCGGCAATTCTGGGGCTGTGTAATTCAGAGGTCCGAAATGCTCCACCTTTTCGCGCGAATGTCGACGCGGCCAGGGCAGGCCGTTGTTGAGCTGGCTATCGCGATGCCGTTGCTCGCGCTGATGTTGTTCGGGCTCGTGGACTTCGGGCGCGCCTACTTCCAGAACATTGCCCTTGTCAACACCGCCCGAGAGGGAGCCCGGTCCGCCGCCTACGGTTTCCACAACCTCTCGAACGCCGCGAACCCGGCGCAGGATACGGTACAGGGGCGCATCAGAGTAGCGGACGGGGGGCTTGGCATCGTGAACGACGCAACCCACATCCAGATCCAGTTCTACGACACGACCGTCAGCCCGGCGGCCCTCTGCGCGCACTTCAACTACGCGACGAACGCGATCACCTGGGACGCGCCGTACACGGCGCCGAATAGTGGGAGTGGCCAGAAGTGTCCGAAGGAGGGCGATGCCGTCAAGGTCACCGTGGTGTCGGATTACGTCCCGATCACGCCGCTGATGTCCGCGATCATGGGGAACCCGCTACGCCTGACCGCGGTCGCCCAAACGAGGATCGAATGATGAAAACCAACCAGCTCCAGAAGGGCCAGGCGATCGTGCTCGTGGCACTGATGATCATGGCACTAACCGGCATGCTTGCCCTGTCGATCGACGTCGGGAATAGCTTCAGTCAACGGCGGAGCCTACAGACCGCGGCCGACGCAGCCGCGATGGCAGGCACACACCTTGCCATGGAACAGGTGACGAATGTCGGCGGCACACAG
>DATEHI010000120.1:0-6151 GCA_035279665.1 Candidatus Dormiibacterota bacterium
GCAGCAGGTCGCGCGTCGCTTTGTCGACGAGGTAGCTCTCGCTGCCGTGGATCAGGGTGATCACGCCGGCACAAAAACACGGTCGATCTTCGCCGCCATGTAGAAGTCGCTCTCCGTCAGCCCATCGATCTTGTGCGTCCAGAGGTAGACGCGAACTTCACCCCAGCGCACATACAGGTCCGGGTGATGGTTCTCCGCCTCAGCGACGGGACTGATCCGGTTGACGAGGTCGACCGCCTCGACCCAGTTCTTGACCTTGAACGACTTGATCAGCTTCTTGTCCTCTTCGACCTGCCAGCCCTCGAGCTGCGCCGCGAGCGGCACGATCTCCGCATGGGTCAGCGGCGGCGTGCCGCCGCGGCACGGGATGCATTTCTGGTCGGCGAGCTTCGTCGCCATTCAGTTCTCCCTCCCGCTCCGGGGGCGAGATGGGCGGGGGTTCTCGACTTTGGCGATCGTCTCGCGCTCCGCCTCGTCGGGGCCGGTTTCGAGCCAGGCATCGACGATTTCTTTTGCGACCGCCTCGGGTGTCGACCGAAGGCTCATGGCCAGCACGTTGGCGTCATTCCACTTACGTGCGCCCCTGGCCGTCTCGGCGTCGTTGCAGAGGGCGGCCCGGATGCCCGCGATCTTGTTAGCGGCAATCGACACGCCGGTTCCGGTCCAGCAAAACAGCACACCCTGCTGACAGGCGCCCGAGGCCACCCGCTCCCCGACCTCCCGACCGACGTCCACCCAGTCCAGCGGGCGGCCGTTCAGCGGACCATGCAGCTCGACCTCGACGCCGAACCGGCGGAGATGGTCGACGACGGCATCGGTGACGAGCGTCCGCTCGTCGCTTCCCACCGCGATCTTCATGCCCACGCCCCAGAATAGTCCCCCACCCTGCCCTCCCCCAGAGGGGGAGGACCATTTCCGCGTTATTCCCGGGTGGTCGTGAATCGGCGGGCGTGGCAGCGGCCGGCTTTGGGCAAGTGGCTGCCGGCCGTGTTTGCGGCGGTGACCGGCGTACTCGCGTTGCGCAACGTCGTCGGCGTGGTGCGCTTCGCGCTGAACCGCGCGCTCGAGGGCGACTTCGCTCAGTACTACTTCTTTGCCCGAATCGGCATCGACCACGGCTGGGGATCGCTCTACGACCTCACGGTCCAGCGCGAGGAATGGCGCGCGCTGGCGTCCGCCTTCTTCTATCCCGCCGTCTATACCCCGGTGCTGGCGTGGTTCGTCGCGCCCGTCGCGGCGCTGCCGTTTGCGCCCGCCTACGCGCTCTGGAACGTCCTGCTGATCGCGGCGCTCCTGGTGACCTGGTGGCTAACTGTGCCACCCTCCGGTCCCCTTATCCGCCTCGGCCACCTGGCGCTTGCCGCGGCGCTGCCCGGGGTCGCCTTCGGGTTCGTGCTCGGCCAGGTCGTGATCGTCGTGGCGGCCGTGGTCGCGATTTCCTTCTGGCTGGCGCGGCACAACCGCCCGATGGCCGCTGGAGTGGTTCTGTCCTTGATCGCCCTCAAACCGCAACTCGCGCTGATCGTGCCGATCGCGCTGCTGGTCGCCGGCCGGCGGCGCCTCTTCCTCGGCTGGCTCGCGGGCTCAGTGGTCATGCTCATCGCCGCGCTGGCGACGCTCGGCCCGACCGGCCTGCAGACGTACGGGTCTCGTCTGGTCGCGACCACCCACGATCTCGGGCCGTCACTGGTCTACCCGCAGCTCACGCTGCCGGGATTGTTCGGGAACGGGTGGGCCGCGGCCATCGTCGGCGGACTGGTCATCGCGCTGACGTTGCTGCTGGCGTGGCGACGCCGGGAGTCCGGCCCCGAGTTTCCCGTTGCGGCCGGACTGTGTGCCTCGATGCTGGTCGCCACTTTCCTGCACGCCCAGGACGTCGCCGTCTTGCTGGTGGCTGCGTGGCTATGGCTGCGCACGACGCCACCCGCGATCGAGCGGGTGCTCGGGCTGACCGGCTTTCTGGCCGCCCTGGTGCTGACGACGCCGCTACCGTTGTTGCTGGTGCTCGCTGGTTTCGTGGTCTCGGACCGAGGCGTCGTGCTGAGCGCTAGCCGCCGATCTGGCTCATCGTCTTCGATGGCCTGACGAAGTCCGCCTGCCCGATCTTGTGGCCTTCTTCCTTCTGCCAGACCGCGGCCGCGACAAAGTCGCGGATGTCCTGGTCCGATGCGCCCCCTCGCAACAGCGCCTTGATGTCGTGCTCCTGGATCGAGAACAAGCAGGTTCGCAGATGGCCTTCGGCCGTCAGCCGGATGCGATTGCAGACTTTGCAAAACGCATCACTCACCGACGGGATCACGCCGATCCCGCCCTGACTGCCGTCCCGGAACTTGAATCGCGTCGCGGGCGCCGGCTTCTGATCCGACACCGGCTCGAGCGGGAACTCGCGGTCGATCGCCTCGATGATGTCGCGGCTCGCGACGACGCTCTCCATCGACCAGATGCCGTCGGCATCGAGCGGCATGAACTCGATGAATCGAACTTCGTATCCTTCGCGGCGGGCGAGGCTGGCGAAGTCCAGGATCTCGTCGTCGTTACGGCCGCGCATGACGACCATGTTGAGCTTGATCGGGCTGAACCCGGCCTGACGCGCGGCCGTCAGGCCCCGAAGCACCCGGTCGAGCGCGTCGCGGCGGGCGAGGTCTTTGAACCGATCCGAGTGCAGCGTGTCCAGGCTGACATTGAGGCGCTTGAGCCCGGCGGCCTTGAGCGCCTGGGCTTTCTCCTCGAGCAAGATGCCGTTCGTCGTCATCGCGATATCGAGCGAGGGATCGATGGCGGCGATCATGGCGGTCAGCTCCTCGATGCCCTTTCGCACCAGCGGCTCACCGCCCGTCAGCCGAATGGTGCGCACGCCGCACTGGTCGACCAGGACACGGGTCAGCCGCACGATCTCTTCGAAGCTGAGCACCTCATCGCGCGCCAGCCAGGGAAGACCCGCAGCCGGCATGCAATACACGCAGCGAAAGTTGCAACGGTCCGTCACCGAGATGCGCAGGTCATCGGCGACCCGCCCGAACGTATCGCGGAGATGCACAAGAGGCTGCGGGCTGGGCACGAACTTAGTATATGGGGCGTGCAATTAGGCGTCATGCCGCCCTTCACGCCGATGGAGGCGAAGGTCCAGTCCGAGCTGCCTCGCGGCGATGCCTGGCAGTACGAGCCGAAGTGGGACGGTTTCCGGGCGGTCGCCTTCAAGGACGGGGACGATGTCATCATCCACAGCCGCAATGCCAAGCCCTTGACCCGTTACTTCCCCGAGCTGGTGCCGGCGTTACAGAAGATCAAGCCGAAGCGCGTGGTCCTCGACGGCGAGATCGTGATCTTCACCGGCTACGGCACGGATTTCGAGGCAATGCAGCTCCGGATTCACCCGGCCGCCTCGCGGGTGAACATGCTGGCAAAGGAACAGCCCTCGACCTACATCGCCTTCGACTTGCTCGCCGACGGCGACGAGAGCCTGCTAGACAGGCCGCTAAGAGAACGGCGCCGGCGGCTCGAGAAACTCCTCGGGCCTCAGCCAGGGTCGATCTACCTGAGCCCCGTGTCCCGCGATCGCGACGTCGCGATCGGCTGGCTGAAGGAATATCGCGGAACCGGGCTCGACGGCATCGTCGCCAAGCGCGTCGAGGGCATCTACAAGCCCGGCGAGCGCGCCATGATCAAGGTCAAGGAGCAACGCACGGCAGATGTTGTCGTCGGTGGGTTTCGTTGGGGCAACGACGGCAAGCGTGTCGGGTCGCTCTTGCTCGGCGTCTATTCCGGCAAGACCTTCGAGTTCATTGGGCACACCTCAGGGTTCGACGACGCGCAGCGACGCGACCTGGTCGCGATCCTGGAACCGCTGCGGGGCGGGACCAGTTTTGAAGGCGGGCGGGCGCCGGGCGGACCGAGTCGCTGGTCGCAGGACCGCGACCTTTCCTGGGAACCGTTGCGGCCGGAACTCGTGTGCGAAGTCGCCTTCGATCGCCTCGAGAACGGTCGCTTCCGTCACGGCGTCGGCTTCGTGCGCTGGCGGCCCGACAAGAATCCGAAGTCGTGCACGCTCGCCCAGCTCAAGGCCGAGGCGTCGGTCGAGTTGAAAAAGCTGTTCGTGTAGGCTGAGCGGCGCATCGTGTTAATACTGATATCAATTGATGCTATACTTTAGGGCTGACGTTCATCGACTCAACCCAGCCCTGGTCGGGCTACCAGGAACGAGGTCGCCGAACGGGCGACCGAAGGAGTAACGAATGATGCTTGATTTGAAGCAGGTTGATCTGAAGCAGATGCGCGACGACGTCTCAGATCGGGTTGCCCGGGCAGCCAGGGAGCTCGGCAGCGGCGCCGGCAATGCCGCCCGCGAGCTCGCCGCTTCCGCCGAGGATTCGCTGAACACGCAGATTCGCAAGCAGAGCAGCGCGGCGAAACGCCGCGCGTCGGGGCGTGGCGGACCCTCGCGGCTGGCCGTCCTCGCCGGGGCCGCCGCGGGCGCGGTCGCCGTCTACTTTCTCGATCCGCAGCACGGACACGCCCGGCGGGCCCAGTTCGTCGATTGGTCCGGTGCGCGACTTCGTCGCGCCTGGCGTGCGCTCAACCAGCTAGGAGCGCGCACCGGCGCAAACGCGTCGACCTTTCCTCAGCGGATGGTGAACCTGCGATCCGGCCCACGCCCGGCCGACGACCTCACCTTGCGGGACCGCGTGGAGAGTGAGGTCTTTCGTAACGGCGACCTGCCCAAGGGTCAGATCAACCTCGACGTCGAGTCGGGCGTCGTAACGATCCGCGGCCAGGTCGAGAACGCGTTCCAGATTGCGAGCGTGGAGAAGGCCGTGCTGAAAGTCCCCGGCGTGGTCGGAGTCGAGAACCTGCTCCACGTGGACGGCACGCCTGCCCCCAACAAGGCGCAGGCGCGGGAGAACGCGAGCTAGAGAACGAGAACGAGTTGGTTTGAGCGGTCGGTTTCCCCCGCCGGCCGCTCTTTTTCTTTTGTGTCTAAAAGGGCTGGGTCAGGATTCTAGACTCCGCTGATGGGCACCGGGACGGCGGATCTGCACATCCGGATACCGGCTGGCGCCCTCGTCCTGCTGATCGGTCCCTCGGGATCGGGGAAATCGACGTTCGCCTCACGGCAGTTCGACGCGAATGCGGTCATCTCGTCCGACCGGCTGCGCGGCCTTCTCGCCGGCGATGAGGGCGACCAGCACGCGACCGATGCTGCCTTCGACCGGCTGCATCGATGGCTCGATTGGCGGCTCGCGGCGGGCGCTCTGGCCGTGGTCGATGCCACCAACGTCGAATGGATGCGCCGTACCGAGCTCATCAGCCGCGCCCGGCAGTACGGACGCACGGCGATCGCGATTGTCTTCGACCTTCCGCTCGATCTGTGCCTCGCGAGGAGCGCGGCGCGACAGCGCCGTGTCAGCCCTTCCGTGATCCGGCGACAGCACGCCGACCTGCGACACAGCCTCGACCGGCTGGAGCTGGAGGGCTTTACGGGTGTGCACATCTTGCGAAACGACGCCGAGGTCAATCGCGTCGCGGTAGGTGTAGAAAAGGGCCCGGCGGCCCGGGCCCTTTCAACAGACGATTAATTAATCGCGTTCGCCGCAGGCGGTGGCCACGACCCCAATGGCGGTGCGAAGGCTGGCCAGTTCGGCCGTCCAGTTGATATTGCGCAGATCGGTCAATTCCGGCTCGGCGCCGTTGCCCTTGAGGGACTGCAGGGCCGCGATCGCGGCCTGGCAAGCCGTGCTGGGATGTGGGATGCAGGCGGAGCGGGCCGCGAGCAGGGCGGCCCGCCACTGCTGCCTGTCAGACGCGTCTTCGACTTTATCCGTCCCCGACGGCGGTTGCTGGGCAGCGGCCCGTTCAGCGGCGTCTTCGGTCGCGTCCGCCTGGCGCAGCGCCTTCAGATTGTTGATCGCGTTCTGGCAGTCGGTCGACACCGTGATCTTGGGCGCCGGCTTGGCTGCCACCACCGGCTTCTGGACCGCCTCGGTGCCATCTTCGCCGGTTGCCGCCTTCGCGGCGGCCGAAGCCACGTCGCGATCGGTCTTCGTCACGGTCGTCGCCGCGGCGACCAGGCTCACAAGGCTGCCCTGCTGCACCACCTGATGGGTCGCCCGATTCCCGGCGTTGGCCGTCAGCGTTGCCAGGGCGAGGGCCGCGA
>DATEHI010000121.1:0-14009 GCA_035279665.1 Candidatus Dormiibacterota bacterium
CCCAATTCTATCTCAAGATGGCGGACGTCTGGAGCATGCCAACGCCCAGTGCGAAGAGCAGCCCGAGGTAAACGGCTCCGACGATGACCTTCGTCTGGGCGTCAACGGCGTAGTAGGCCGGATTGAGGACGGTCGACCGAAACCGCTGGTAGGTCGAGAAGGCCCCAAAGATCAGGACCAGGAAGAGGACAGGGCTCACCCGGGTGCCCGCCTGTATCTCGAAGAGGAGCAGCCCGGCCGCAATCGCCAGCCCGGCGACGTTGAACCATTTGGAGAGCAGCGACGTCACGCGGCCACCGTCGAGCGGCGTGAGCGGGATCAGGTTGAAGAGGTTGATCAGAAAGCCGAAGTAGGCAAGCGCCCGCAATAGTTGACCGGTGTTCGAGTCGGGCATGGCCAGGTAACCGAGGTAGCACAGGCCGGCGGCGATCGACCCCAGCACCGGACCGCCGATCGCCATGATCGATTCCTGGGCGACGGTGCGCGGCTGTTGCTTCATGCTGACGAAGGCGCCGAGGAATGGGATCATGACTGGAAGGCTGACCGGCAGCCCGATAACCCGGGCCACGACGACGTGGCCGCTCTCATGGATCAGGATGAGGAGCACGATGCCGACGCCGAAGGCCCATCCGAAGAGCTGTGCGTAGATCAACGCCGTCAGCCCGGTCGAGACGATGGTGAACCACAGCCCTTTGAACTTGAGCAGCAGCAGCCCAACGTAGGAGAGCTTGCCGAACACAAAGGCGAGGACGGCGAGAATTCCCGCGGCCAACCCGCCGTTCCGCCTTCCGTGGATGTCAGGTTGTGCGGGGATATCCGCATGGACCGGCCGATCGGTGCGGTAGCCGTAGTCGGCCGCGCCCATCGGTGGCTCCTGATTCGGCGAATAGGGATCAGCCATCATTTTTAGCTTGCCCACCGCCTGGACCTTTCAATCACTTCAAACGGGTAGAGCGAGCCGGCAGTTACGCCGAGATCGGCTCCAATACCCGCCAGGGGCGGGTGAAATTGCCCAGCTGCAGCCCAGCGCAGCGGGCGGTCAGCTCCTTCGCGAAGCGACGCATCCCGATGCCATGGGTGGGATGCGGGATCCGCTGGAGGAGCCAGTGCGGGTCGACGTTAAGGCTGCGCAGTTGTACCTGGTGGACGCGGTGCCGCTGGACGAAGGCGACCAGGGCTTCGATCTCCGCCGGGGCGTCGCTGATGCCGGGAAAGGTCAACAGGTTGATCGTCACCTGTCCGCCGGCGGCCGCCATCAGCTCCGCGCACTGCTCGACGTGCTCCAGCCCGTACCCGACCGGTCGGTAGTAGGCGCGGAACCGCTCGTCGTCGAGGCTGAAGATGCTGATGCGGATCGAATTCAGTCCAGCATCGATCAAACGCCGAAGCACGTCGGGACGTGATCCATTGCTGTTGATGTGGATGGTCGCCGCCGGCCATGCCGACCGGATGCGCCGCGTCGCTTCGACCAGCACGGCGCCCCGAGTCAGCGGCTCGCCCTCGCAGCCCTGCCCAAAGCTGACGAAGTTGGTGGGGCCTGCGCTCAGATGCCAGGCAGCGAGCTCGGCAATCTCCGCCGCGGCGGGGGCGAAGGCGAGCCGGGTCTGCGGGGAATCGACATCGCCCCACTGCTCGGAGATGCAGCCCAGACAGGCCGCGTTGCAGGCGGGCGAAACCGGGATCGCGCCTTCGCCCCGGCGCAGGAAGACGTTCTGCGCCGTCAGGCATCGGTAGTCGGTCGCACAGGTCTCGAGGTGTCGGAGGAGCCGGCTGTCGGGCAGCAGACGTCGCGCCGCGCGGATCCCGCGATCGATGTGCTGGCGATCAACGGCATGCGGGTCCCAGGCACTCCAGCGGTCGGTTCGCATCGCGGCCACATGCGGCTCGCCGTCGACGGCGGCCACCGCCGCATACCCGTACAGCGGCAGGACCGGTGGCTGGCCATTATCCGTGTAGGCCGGCAGCCAGGTCCGCAGATACCCGGGCGGCAACACGGCGGCGACGGCGACTGCATCGGGGTCTTCGACCGGCACCGTTACGCCGCCAGCCGAACCGAGCGGGACCCGACCAGGGAGATGCATCAGGGCTGTCCCCGGCGGGAGCGGAATCAGCCGATCGGGAGCATCGACGTCCCAGCCACTACGCGCCACCGCTTGCAACGCAGGGTGAATACGCAATTCCCCGCGTCCGTTTGCATAGAGTGTGTGTTGCACGCCCATCCGTTAACGTCAGGCGATAGCCGATGTCTTCGCAAAAGGGGGCGACCAGATGAACTGCACGGTCCCGGCCGACTGGCACTCAAGGCGGACCGGAGTTGCGGGCAGAACCACTATCTGGTCGAACTCTGTTAGCGCCTGTTCATCCGTCCCGAGCGTTAGGCGGAACGTCCCCTTATAGCAGGTCAGGATCACGTTTCCGTCGAATGAGAATGCGTGGGTCTGACCGGGAGAAAAGTTGTGGAACTGTATCCGCACGTGATCTTGGGAACTCATGTGGAAACTAAGTTGGTCTGCCCGCTCGGGGATGAGTTGCTTGATATTGAACCGATCGGCCATCCTCATTGGATTCCGCCGTTAAACAATTCGATCGCCTTCTGGGTCCATAACTGGTATTCCTGAAACGGTCCGCCGCCGCCAAATCCGGGCCAGGGGGGGCGGGCCGTGATGTCGCCCGAATCGATCAGGGATTGCAGGCCACCGCGCGGCACGGAAGACGAGATAATTCCTCTGTCCAGATCCTGATCTGGCCGTAAGACTCGGCCAGGGCCTATTGCATTCGCCGCCGCGGCTTGGTCCTCCGTCACGTAAGCGGGCAGCCTGGACGTATTAAAGCCTTCCTGACTGATTTGAGTGAATGGTCGATGCTCCCATGGTAGAGCGTCACGAGCTCATCCCCGAAGCAAGGCGCGCCGGCCGCGGCCGGCTATGAAAGCAGGTCCATCGGATTCTGCGGGGCCCCCTCATAGCGGATCTCGAAATGCAGGTGAGGCCCGCTGGCGCGACCGGTGGCGCCCATCAACCCGATCTCCTGGCCTTGCGTGAGCACCTGGCCGGTTTTGACCAGCACCGCCGACATGTGCCCATAGATCGTGTGGAAGCCGTTGCCGTGGTCGATCTCGACGTAAATCCCATACGATCCCCAGCCGGCGAAGACGACCTGCCCCCCGTCGGCGGCAACCTCCGGTGTTCCCACGTCGTTGGCGATATCGATGCCAGGGTGGTACGGGTAGAAGCTCTGGGTGAGGACGCCGTGGGTCGGCCAGACGAAGCGGACGAGATGTTCGCGGCTCGCGACCAGCTCGGCCGGCGCCGCGGGTGGTGCCAGGTCGTCGGCCGTCAGTGCGGGAAGAGCGCGGGGGGCGCGCAGCCGGACCTCACCGCCGGGCACGAGCGCGGCCTCACTCACGCTGCTCCTGGCCGCGACCGTAACGCTCCCGCTGGTGGCGTGGACCTCGGCGATGGGGTGGCGGAACCCGAGCGGCCCGAGTGCTAGCACGAACAGCGCCAGCGCGAGCGCCCACCCATGGGCGGCTAGTCTTGGGATTCCCCTCGCCAAAACCCCGGCAGTCTAGCCCAATTTTGGTCCCGGCGTCAAACGACGCACCACCGCTTGCACAATTTGTGCCCCAGGCTAGCGAACTTTCCGGTGGGCGCCTTCGACCGACTTGAGGGCGTAATGGTGCTTGGTGTTCAAGTGGCGGACCGTCCCGCTCTTGCTGCGGAAGACCATCGATTCGGTCTCCGCCCAAAAGTGGTGATAGATCACGCCATGCAGGAACTCGCCGTCGGTCACGCCGGTGGCGGCGAACGCGACGTCCTCGCCTCGCACCAGGTCGTCGACCGAGTAGGTGCCACGCAGGTCAGCAAAGCCGGCGGCGCGCGCCTTCTCCTCGTCGTCGCGGGAGCGCAACCAGAGCCGGCACTGCAGGTCGCCCCCCAGGCATTTCAGCGCGCAGGCGGCCAGCACGGCCTCCGGCAAGCCGCCAATCCCGAGCATGACGTCGATGCCGGTCCCCTCGAGGGTGGCCATGATGGCGGCGGCGATATCGCCGTCGCTGAGCAGCGTGATGCGGGCGCCGACCTGGCGCACCTGGTCCATAAGGGGTTCGTGGCGCGGGCGGTCGAGCATCACCACCGTGAGATCCGAGACCTGGACTTTCTTGGCGAACGCGACCCGCTGTAGGTTGTTCTCGACCGAATCCGTGACGTCGATCGACCCCCGCGCCTCGGGACCGACCGCGATCTTTTCTGCGTACATACCAACCGGCGCCCGCACCAGCGAACCGCGATCGACGGTGGCCACGACAGAGACCGCGTTCGGGAGACCCTTCGCGACCAGCGTGGAGCCGTCCAGCGGCTTGAGCGCCACGTCGCAGGCGTCCCCGCTTCCGTCACCCACGAGTTGTCCGAGCCCGAGCGGCGCGGACGGCGACTCTTCGCCAATGACGATCGTGCCGCTCATGTGCACCCCGGTGAGCGCTTCGCGCATGGCGTTGGCCGCCGTCCCCCGAATCCCTTCGCGGTCGAGATTCCCCATCCAGCGCCCGGCCGAGAGCGCGGCGGCCTCGGTCGCGCGCACCAGCTCGAGGCCGAGATTCGGTTGAACCGTGCGCGGCGTGCTCGCACCGCCCGAGGCGGGCGTAGAGACGTCAGACTTCACGCGCTTTGAGCGGTCTTGTCCGAAGAAATCGCGGGCTTTTGCACCGGCTGCCCATCAGCCGGGAGCACGCCCGCCCGGACGGCGGCGGCCTTGACGAAGTCCCGGAAGAGCGGATGCGGACGGTTCGGCCGGGAGCGGAATTCCGGGTGGAACTGCGAGGCCACGAACCAGGGGTGGTCGCGCAACTCGATGATCTCCACCAACCGATCATTTGGCGAGGTGCCGCTGAAGATCATGCCCGCTTCCCACATCGCCTCACGATAGGCGTTGTTGAACTCGAAGCGATGGCGGTGCCGCTCATAGACGACCGGCTCGCCGTAGGCCTGGGCCGCGAGCGTGCCCGGCTGGAGTTTGCAGGGGTAGAGACCGAGCCGCATGGTGCCGCCTTTGTCGGCGACGTCGCGCTGCTCCGGGAGGAGGTCGATCACCGGATGGCTGGTGAACGCATTGAACTCCGTGCTGTTGGCGTCGGGCTGACCCAGCAGATCGCGTCCGAACTCGATGACGGCGCATTGCATCCCCAGACAGAGCCCGAGATAGGGGGTGAGCGAGGTCCGGGCGAATCGGGCCGCGGCAATCTTCCCCTCAATGCCGCGATGACCGAATCCGCCCGGGACCACGACGCCGTCGACTTCGTCGAGCGCGCGCAGATCACCCGTCTCCAGCGTCTCGGAGGCGATCCACTTGATGTCGACCCGCAGGTTGTGGTGTACGCCGGCGTGTCGGAGCGCTTCAGTCACGCTGATATAGGCATCGGGCGCCGGCAGGTACTTCCCCACCACCCCGATACGCACACTGCCGGCGGGGTGCTGGATGCGATGGACCAGTTCTTTCCAATCGCTCAGGTCCGGAGCCTGGGCCGGCGCCTCCAGCGCCTCGACGATGACGTTGCCCAGGCCGGAGTCTTCCAGCATCAACGGCACTTCGTAGATGGAGGCGGCGTCGGGGACGGAGATCACGGCACGCCGGTCGACGTCGCAGAACAATGCGATCTTGTCCTTGAGGGCGACACTGATGGCGCGCTCCGAGCGGCAGACAATGGCATCGGGCTGGATGCCGATACTGCGCAGCGCGGCGACGCTGTGCTGCGTGGGCTTGCTCTTGAACTCCTCTGAAGCTTCGATGAAGGGCACCAGCGTCAGGTGCACGTAAAAGACGTTCTTGCGGCCGAGGTCGTTCTTCAACTGGCGGATCGCTTCCAGGAAGGGGAGCGATTCGATGTCGCCCACCGTCCCACCGACTTCGACGATCACCACGTCCGGGTTGTCTTCCCAGGTGACACGGGTGATGCGTTCCTTGATCTCATTGGTCACGTGCGGGATCACCTGCACCGTGCCGCCCAGGTAATCGCCGCGCCGCTCTTTGGCGATGACCTCGGCATAGATCTTGCCGGTGGTCACGTTGCTGGCCTTGCTCAGGTTCGCGTCGATGAACCGCTCGTAATGGCCCAGGTCGAGGTCGGTCTCGGCGCCATCGTCAGTGACGAACACCTCCCCATGCTGGTAGGGAGACATCGTGCCAGGGTCGATGTTGATATAGGGATCCAGCTTTTGGAGGGAGACGCTCAAGCCGCGCGCCTTCAGGATGGTCCCTATGGACGCCGCCGTGATCCCCTTGCCGATCGAGGAAACCACGCCACCGGTTACGAAGACGTACTTCGGCACCGGGACTCTATTCTACGCGGGTGCGTCGCCCTCCGCGCGTCGAGTTATGAACCTTTCCGCGTTTGAGGGCGTTGGTTCATTGCCAACATGACGTTGTAAGGTCAAGCAGTGTATCCCTACGGACTGATCGGCAATTGCGAAACCGCGGCTCTGGTTTCGACCAGCGGGGCCGTCGACTGGTTCTGCTACCCACGCTTCGACTCCCCCTCGATCTTCGCGGCAATCCTCGACAAGCAACGGGGTGGCAGCTTCCGCATCGCACCGGTCAACCCGGTGCCCACGGGAGAGCAGGCGTACGTCCACGACACCAACATCCTGACCACCACCTTCCACCGCGCCGAAGGGACCCTCGTCGTGACCGATTTCATGCCCTGCTTCAACGAGGGCGAGCGCTTCCTATCGCTCAAGCGCATCTGCCGCGGCCTCGAGGCCCGGGGTGGCCCGGTTGAGGTGGAGTGCGTGCTCGACCCGGCGCCGGCCTACGGCCGCGCGCGCACCAGCTTCGCCCAGCGCGAGGGTATCGTCATCGCCTCGGGCGGCGCGCAGGAGGTGATCCTTTCGTCGACTGTCCCTCTTGATGGGACGGTGGAGGAGGTCGACGGCCGGCCCCGCTACGTCCTCCGCTTCACGGTCGAGCCCGGCCCGCAAGTCTGGATCACGCTGGGCTTCGGCGAGCGCTACTTCGCCCTCGGACGAAAGTTCCCTAGCAGCAGCGACGCGACCGAGCTCGCCGAGCGCACACGCGCCTTCTGGGTGGGATGGCTCGAGCAGTGCCTCTATCAGGGGCCATTTCAGGACGCCGTCCGGCGCTCCGCCCTGGTGATCAAGCTCCTCACCTACGCGCCCACCGGGGCGTTGTGCGCCGCGCCGACCACCTCCATCCCGGAAGATCCGGGCGGCGATCGAAACTGGGATTACCGGTATTGCTGGCTGCGCGACGCGTCCTACGGCATCGCGGCCCTCTTTCGGGCGGGCTTTTCGCAGGAAGCCGTCGACTTCATCAACTGGATCCGCGACCGCGCCTACGACCACGACTTTGCCATGCAGATCCTCTATCGGGTGGATGGTGACCCGCACCTCCCCGAATCGTTCCTCGAACACCTGGCGGGCTTCGAAGGCGCCCGGCCCGTTCGCATCGGCAACCGTGCTGCCGGGCAGCGACAGACCGATGTCTTCGGGGCGGTGATCGACTGCATGGCGGTCTATCAGCGCAAGGGCGGTTTCATCTCGACCAAGCTCTGGCACGTGATCGAGCGGCTCGCCGACGGCGTCTGGGAGCTGAGTCGCGAACCCGACAACGGTATCTGGGAGTTCCAGGGCGAGCGCAAGCATCACACCCACAGCAAGCTGTGGTGCTGGGTCGCGTTGGACCGGGCGATCACGCTGGCGAAGGGTACCGGCAACCCCTCGCATGTGGAGGTCTGGGAGCAACAGGCGGCGGCGCTGCGAGCGGAGATCGAACTACGTGCCTGGAACCCCAAGATTGGCGCCTTCACGCAGGCCTACGACGACGAGTGCCTGGATGCAGCCGTGCTGCAGATGCCGGTGCTGGGATTTCTCCCGGCGACCGATCCGCGCATGCGCGCTACCATCGAAACCCTCAGTCAGCGGCTGCTGAACGGCCCCTACGTTCGCCGCTACGATTGCGCGGATGACCAGGGCTACCTGAGCGCCGCGTTTCTCCTCTGCAGCTTCTGGTATGTGGACGGGCTCATCGGGATGAACCGGCTGGACGCCGCCGAGCGCCAGCTGACCGAGCTGATCGCGCTTTCCTCACCGCTGGGACTACTGGCGGAAGGCAACGACCCGGCCTCCGGCGCGCCGCGTGGCAACTTCCCTCAGGCCTACAGCCACCTGGGCGTCATCGATAGCGCGGTGCGCTTGGAGCGCGCTCGCGCGGCCGAACAGGCGGCCGCCCAGACCCGCGAGCCTCAGAAAGCTGCCGGCTAGTCCACCGAGGCGGTGGCCGTGGCGCCGCGCGGCTCCAGGATCAGGAGCTTGGTCTCTTCGACCGTTGGCGACGACGAGATTTGCAGCTTCGGCTGCGGCGTGACATCGGTCGCGCCCATCTCTTTGGCGAACTTCTCCACGCCTTCCAGGTTCTGCGCGAGCAGCGTAAGGCCCGGCAGCTTGTACGAGATGGGAACCACCAGCTTCGGCTCGATCTGGTTGACGATTTCGGTTGCCTGCGCGGAGTTGATGTGGCTGCCGCCACCGATCGGCACGAAGAGGACGTCGATCTTGCTGCCGATCCCCTCCAACTGGTCTTCGCTCAATCCGTGGCCGAGGTGACCGAGATGGCAGATGCGAAGGTCATCGATCTCCACCGTATAGATGAAGTTCTTCCCCCGCTCCGCGCCCTTCTTGGCATCGTGGTACGTCTGCGTGCCGGTCATGGCGACCGCCTTGATCTCGAACTCGCCGGCACCGGTCACGACGTGGGGATCCCCCGCCAGTCCCTGCATGCTGAAATGGGTCGGATCTTCGTGCGTGAAGATGACGATTTGCACGTTCAACCGAACCGGCGCCAGACCAAGCTTCGGCTCGTAGGGATCGATCATCACGGTCGCCTCGCGGCCGCGAAGGCGAACGGCGTTCAGGCCGAAGTACGTTATTTCCATCGGCCCGTAGTCTACATTCGGTCAGGCGCGGCGACGCCCATCAGTCCGAGGGCGTTGGCGATCGTGGTGCGGGCCGCGCGCGATAGTAGCAGCCGCGCGGCGGTCAGGGATGCGTCCTCGGTGACCACGCGGCAGTTCTTGTAGAAGCGATGGATGGCCGCGGCGAGCTCGTCGGTGAAGAACGCCAGCCGGTGGGGCTCGTGGGCCTCCGCGGCCTCGCGCACGACGTCGGGCCAGCGCAGCATCACCCGCATGAGCTCGAGCTCCCATTCGGAGTCGAGCCGGGCGAGTGCCGGCTCCGCCGTCGCCCCGGCGCCGAACGTCAGCACGTTGGCCAACCGGGCGTGCGCGTATTGGGCGTAGTAGACGGGATTCTCGCTGGACTGGCGCCGTGCCAGTTCGACGTCGAATTCCATTTGCGCATCCGCCGAGCGCTGCAGGAAAAAGTAGCGGACGGCGTCGGGACCAACCTCGTCGATCATTTCCTTCAGGGAGATGCCGACGCCGGCGCGTCGCGACATCCGCACCGTTTCTTCTCCGCGTTTGACGGAGACCAGCTGGACGAGCAGCACCGCCAGCCGGGCCGGGTCGATGCCGAGAACGCCAAGCGCCTCCTTCACCCGGCCGACCTGTCCCTGGTGATCCGCACCCCAGACGTCGACAACCCGGGCGAAGCCGCGCTTCTCGAATTTGTCCCGGTGATAGAGGATGTCGGACCAGAAGTAGGTCGGGTATCCATCCCGCTTGATGAGAACCTCATCCTTTCCGCTGTCGGACTTGAACCAGGTGGCGCCCTCGTAGCTGGCGATCCGCCCGAGTGAGGCCAGCTTCGTCATCGTGTCCTGGTCCCATCCCTCGTAGAGGGTGCTCTCGAGAAACATCTCGTCGTGGCGGATATCCAGCCGGGCGAGCTCCTCTTTGATGCGGGTCTGCACCCACTCGATGCCGAACTCGGCCAAGCTCTCGGGCTCTGGAGAGACGGCCTTCGCCGTGGCTTCCGTGGCGATCTCTGCGATGTAGTCGCCGCTGTATCCACCTTCGGGCACCGGTCGGTCGAGGATGCGGGCCTGGATGGATTCGCCAAGGAGCCGGATCTGCCTGCCCTTGTCATTCAGGTAGTACTCGCGCTGGACATCGAACCCCGAGGCCTCCAGGATTCGCGCCGTCACATCGCCAACGACGGCCCCGCGGGCGTGGCTGAAGAGCAGGGGTCCGGTGGGATTCGCGCTGACGAACTCGACCTGCACGGGTAGACCGCGCCCCAGCTCACTGCTGCCCCACCGTTCGCCGGCATCCGCGATGGAGGCGAGCTGCGCCTGCAGCCAGGCGGGCTCGAGGCTGACGTTGATGAATCCCGGCGCCGCGACCGCGGTGCGGCCAAACGATTTCGGGAGGGCCATCGCCGTCGCCAGTTCGTTGGCAATGCTGATCGGCGGCCGGCGCAGGGTCTTGGCAAGCTTCAGCGGCAGCGTCACCGAGTAGTCGCCGTGGGCAGGGTTCTGGGTGCGCTCCACGAGCACTGCCGGCAGCTCCGGCGCGTCCGGCGGCCACCCGCCGATGGAGCTGACGGCTTGCCGGACCGACTGGTCGATGATGGACGACGGCGATTTCGGAGGCGCCGCGATCAGGGGTGCGTTCCGAGCGTGACCTGGAGCGTCTGGTTCTTGCCGGCGCGGGAGATGGTGATGCTGACCTTGGTGCCTGGCGCGTACTGGCGCAGCACGTCCGCCAGCGGATGGGAATCATCGATGGACTGGTCGTTCACCCTGGTGATGACGTCGTGGATCTTGATCCCCGCATGGTCCGCCGGCGACCCGGGGGTGATCGCCGTGACCACGGCACCGACCACCAGCCCATTGGCGGCCGCGGTGGTCTCGTCGAGCTGGTTGTAGGTCACGCCGAGGAACGGCCGGTTGACGTGCCCGGTCTGGATCAGCTGGTTGGCGATGTCTCGCGCGGCGTTGCCGTCGAGGGCGAAGCCGAGGCCGGGGCCGGCCTGGGCCTGCTCGATCGCAAAGTTCACGCCGACAACCTGGCCGGCGGAGTTCAGCAGCGGACCTCCGCTATTGCCCGGGTTGATCTGGGCGTCTGTCTGGATGGCGTTCAGGATGTTTTCCACCTGGCCCGTGGTCGCGTTCGGAATCGAGATGAAGCGGTGGAGGGCGCTGATGACCCCTTTCGTGACGCTGTTTTGCTGGCCGAGTGGGCTGCCGATCGCGATCGCGAGCTGCCCAACCTTGAGTGCGCTGGAGTCGCCCCAGTTGAGGGCCGGCAGGTTCTGGGCGTCCACCTTGATGACCGCGATGTCGTCCTCCGGGCTCGTGCCGATCACCCGCGCATCGAATTTCTTCGCCCCATCACGCAGAATGACCTGGAGCTGTCGGGCGTTTTCGACGACATGGTTATTGGTCACGATGTAGCCGTCGGACCGGACGATGAAGCCGGAGCCGATCCCGTGCTGTTCCGTTTGAACGAAGAGATCCGGCGACGAGATCGTGGTCTTGATCTCCACGACCGCTTTCCCGTCCTGGTCGGCGACGTTGATGACCGCCGACTCTTCGGTGAGATTGTTCGTGATAGGAGCCAGTGGCCCACCGGTGACGACACCGGAGGGCGCCACCTTGATGAATCGCGGCGCGGCCAGAATGGTCGCGGCGGTACCCGCCAGGGCTCCGACCAGCGCGCTGATCACGACGATCCCGAGGATGCCAATCCGGCGACGTGGCGCGACCGGCTTCTCCACCGGCAGGGGCGACAGGGGTGCCGGTTCGGGTGAGGGTGGGAGGTATTGAGGTTCGCTCGCCATCGAACTCAGTCCAATTCTACGCTCGCCTGTTTCAGCGACCGGGCAGCGGAAGCCACGTAAGGACCAACTGCTCGGTCCGCCGGAATCCTGCCTCCTCGTAGACCCGCACGGCCTGGGGATTGTTCTCGCGCGTCCAGACCGCAGCGAAGGTGACGTTCCGCTGACGAAAGAGTTCCACGGCCTGCTGGAGCAGCTTCCGGCCGATTCCCTGTGACCGGAACGTGGGATCGACGTAGACTTCGGCAACCTCCGCCTCGAGGCCGGTGCCGGGATTGAAGAAGACGCACCAGCAGAGGCCCACGACCTTGCCCGCGGCCCGGGCCGCCAGGATGACGTTCTCGCCGGTGAATCGGGCGGCGGGCGCGTTCGCCACGTCATGCTCGATCTCCTTCTCGGTCAGCTGAGGATGGTCATAGTGGCGTTGCTCGGCGAGCATCAGCTCGCGCAGCAACGGCCGGACCAGGTCGTGCTCGGCCGGATCGAGCACCGCGATCGAGATCTCGGTCGCGCTGGGTCGCTCTATGACTTTGCGGCCGTTGGCACGCCGTCGAGCACGCTGCGCAGGGCCTGGGCTGCCCCAAGCAAGCCGGCGGTCTCGACCGGCACGACGATCTTGGTGTTCTCGCTCGCGGCGAATTTCGAGAGCGTGTCGAGTTGAAGGATGGAGACCAAGGTCGGATCCGGGGCGGCGGACTTGATCGCCTGGTAGACGGTCGCGATCGCCTGGGCCCGGCCCTGCGCCTCGAGGATGGTCGCCTGCCGGAGGCCCTCCGCCCGCAGGATGGCCGCCTGCTGGTCGCCTTCCGCGGTCTTGATCTGGGCCTGCTTCTGGCCGTCCGCGATGTTGATCTGCGATTGCTGTTGACCTTCGGATTTGAGAATGAACGCGCGCTTCTCCTGGTCGGCCGTCTTCTGCAGCGCCAGGGCGTTGAGGATCATCTGCGGCGGCGTGATGTCGACGATCTCGATCCGGTTGATCCGGATCCCCCACTTGTCGGTCACCGACTCCATCTGGGCTTGCAACTGGGCGTTGATCCGTTCCCTCTGGCTCAGGGCGTCGTCCAGGCTCATCCCGCCGAAGATGGCGCGCAGCGTCGTGCGCGAGAGCTGGTCGATGGCGATGAAGTAGTTGCTGACGCTGAACAAGGCGAGCTTCGCGTCGACCACCTGGCTGAAGATGGTGGCATTGACGCTGACCGTGACGTTGTCGCGCGTGATGACGTCTTGCTTGTCACCGGTCCGGGGCGTTTCCCGGATGTCGACCAGGACCATCGAGTCAACGAGCGGGATGAGGAAGGTCAGGCCGGGCTGCCGGATGGAGTGAAACTCGCCGACGCGCTTCACGATGCCGACGTATCCCTGCTGGATGATGTTGACGGTGCGGGCGATGATGACGATGGCGAGGAGCACGATGATGGCTCCGACGATCAAGGATGCAGACATGAACTCCACCTCTTCTCAGACGGTCGCGATTGATGGGGACGACACTGGGCGAACGATCAGCGTAGTGCTGCGGAGCGCGGTGACCACGACCATCGTGTTGGCGGGCACAGGGCTGCCATCCTCGGTGAGGGCCGGCCAGAGCTCACCGGCGATCTTGACGTGGCCCGGCTGCCCGACGCCGAGAATGGGCTCGAGCAAGATGGCTTGCTGACCAACCATGCTGTCGGCCCCCGAGCGAAGGGTCGGACGGCCGATGTGGAGCCGCTCGACAAGGAACGGCCGCGCGATCAGGATGCCCGCGACTCCGATCACCCCCAGCACGATGGCCTGAACGAGAAGGTTGAAGTTGAGCAGGGCGACCACCGCGGCGCCAAGCGCGCCGATCGTGATGAAAACGGCGAAGAACGCGACCGTCATGACCTCGACGACCGCGAAGGCAATGGCGACGATCACCCAGAACCAGAACGCCGTCATCCGCGGCCATTCTACGGCCTAACGGGCGCGCGTGCCGAGCGCTCAGGCCGCTTCGGCTTGCAAATGCCCGCGCGCGCGCCGCTCGACCGCGATCGGCACGATCCCGGCGCCCTGGATGACCTCGAGCACCTTGCTAAGACCGACTTGCTCGCGCCCGGCCGGGAAGTCGATGCCGATGACCGACATCGAGGCGTCGCAGGCGGGGCAACTGGTGGCGCTCACCGCCTCGGTGGGATCCCAGGTGCGCTGGGTACAGGCGCCGCACCCGCGGCAGATCAGATCGAACATCATCCCCTTCCGGGCACGCACAGGCGTGAATTCCCCACCTCGCTCCACGTCACG
>DATEHI010000122.1:0-3654 GCA_035279665.1 Candidatus Dormiibacterota bacterium
GAGTCGGTACACGTTCTGCTGGCCGACGCTCGGCGAGTCGCTGGATGAGGTCATCGAAGGGTTCGAGGAGGCATGGCTCTTCTTCGGCGGGATTTTCCGCGTCGCCATCGTCGACTAGGTTCGATCATCAGGCTGGCCCCACTTAGAGCCGTTTCGATACTCAGGTTGGCCCCACCCCGAAGCCCTCCCACCCGTACGGTCACGGGCGTATCAAGCCAACGTGACCAACGGAGAAATGGAGAGTGTCCAAGGTGGAGCTGTACGAGCGTATCCGGAAGGACCATGACCGGCACGGGTGGGGAATTCGGCGGCTGGCCAACGAGCATCACTGCCACCGCCGCGAGGTCAGGCAGGCTCTAGCCAGCGCGACCCCGCCGGAGCCGATGCTGACCCGAGCGCGGCCGGCACTGGGACCGTGGCTGGCGACGATCGATGCGATTCTGACCGCGGATAGGAAAGCCCCGCGTAAGCAGCGGCACACCGCGCATCGGATCCATGCCCGGCTGGTCAAGGAATGGGACGCCAAGGTGGCGGAGCCGACGGTGCGCCGATACGTGCGTGAGCGACGTCGAGAGTTGTTCGGTGCGATAGAGGCGATGGTGCCGCAAGTGCACGAAGCTGGCGAGGAGGCGGAGGCCGACCTCTATGAAGCCTGGATCGAGTTTCCCTGGGGCGAGGAGAGGGTGGACTTCTTCGAGATGCGCGCCTGCCACTCCGGCGACTCGTTTCACTGGCCGCTGCGAACGGTCTCGCAGCAGGCTTTCTTGGAGGCGCATGCGCAGGCGTTCATCCATTTCGGTGGTTGCTTTCCGACCATTCGCTACGACAATCTCACGCAGGCAGTTCGCAAGATTCTGCGCGGCAAAGACCGGGAGCAGAACCAGCGCTTCGTTCGCCTCCGCTCGCACTATCTATTCGACGCCGTCTTCTGTCAGCCGGGATTGCGTGGCGCCCACGAGAAGGGTGGGGTCGAAGGCGGGGTCGGATACTTCCGGCGCAACTATCTGGTGCCGGTGCCGAAGGTGCGCGACTGGGAGCACCTGATCGAGCACTGCCGGGCCGGGATGCGCGAAGAGCTCGAGCGCTGCATCGATGGACGCGTGGAGAGCATCGGCGAGGCGATGGAGCGGGAGCGGACCAAGCTGATCGCGCTGCCCGAGGCCTTCGACAGCAAGCAGCGGGCCCAGGCGCGGGTGGACGAGAAGAGCCGGGCCTCTTTCTTCCGCAATCGCTACTCGGTGCCGGTGAAGTTCTGCGGTCTGGTGGTCCAGGCCGAGGCGACCACCCTGGAGGTGGTCTTCCGTCACCAGAGCCATGTGGTAGCCCGGCACGAGCGTCTGCTCGGGTCCGGCGGCGACCGCCTCGAGCTCGACCACTACCTGGAGGTGCTCAAGTACAAGCCAGGGGCGCTGGCGAACTCAATTCCGCTTCACCAGGCCAAGGCCAACGGCAGCTTTCCGCCCGCCTACGCGGAGATGTTCAAGCGCCTTCAAAAGCGCCTGGGCGAGAGCGAAGGCTCGCGCCAGATGGTCGACATCCTCTTCCTGCACCGGCGCTATGGCGCTCCGATCGTGTTCGCCGCGGTCGATGCGGCACTGAGCAGCGGCGCCTATGTCTACGACGCGGTGGCGCTCATCGCGCGTGACCTGCAGGCACCGCGAACGCTTTCGGTTGGCCGACCACAACTCCGTCTCATTCACAACCCCGTCGTCCCCGTCCCCGACTGCAACCAGTACGACCAGCTGCTCACCAAGGAGGACTGATATGAGCAACACCACAACCATCGAAGCCGTGGTCAGAGCCCAATGCCGCCAGCTGCACTTGCCCAGCGTCGCCGCCCGTTGCATAAGCGCCGAGCAGGAAGCCGTTCGCGGCAAGCAGAGCCATTCCACTTATCTGTCGGCGCTTCTCGAGCAAGAACTGGAGGACCGCGCTCAGCGTCGCGGTGAGCGCCGCATCCAAGAGTCGCATTTCCCTCAGGTCAAGCGTCTCTCCGACTTTCGATTCGAGGAGGCGCCCACCATCTCGCCGGGCCAGATCGCCAAGCTGGCCGAGGGCGAGTACGTCGAACGAGCCGAGAACGTCATCTTCGTCGGCGACTCTGGGACCGGCAAGACCATGCTTGCCACAGCGCTCGGTGTGGCAGCTTGCCAGCAGGGCCGTTCAGTGCGCTTCACCACCGTCGCCGCCCTGGTCAACGAGCTGCTCGAAGCTCGCGACGAGCTCACCCTCTCGCGAGTTGTTGGTCGCTGGGCGCGAACTGAGGTGATGATCGCCGATGACCTCGGCTACGTCACACTGCCGGCGCACGGCGCCGAGCTCCTCTTCCAAGTTCTGGCTCAGCGCGCCGAGACTCGCAGCGTGATCGTGACCACCAATTTGCCCTTCAGTGAATGGACCTCAGTCTTTCCTGATCCTCGGCTCTGCAAGGCGGTTGTCGAGCGGCTCACCTACCGCAGTCACATCGTCGAGACGGGCATCGATTCCTATCGCTTCAAGCGCTCGCTGGCGCGGACCAAAGAAGACCGCAAGACGCGCGCCGAATCCGAAAACGACGCCAAGGAAAGGGTTTGAGCGCGGTGACGAAACAACGGACGCGTCAGGATGCCCTCAGACGTCCGGAACCAACCGACCGTGACCCATATCATTCACCCGCACGCCGCCTCAGCTAAAGTGTCGTCGACCCCGTCAACCTGAGGGCTGAGGGGTGGGGCCAACTCGAGTATCGAGGTGGGGCCAAGGCGGGTGATCGTTTCCAGAAGCGAATCGTTTGCGTGCGGTCGACCTTGCGCAGCTCGCCGCGGCAGAGTGCCGCTCGCAGCGAAGGCAGCGGTCGCATCAGCGCTCGCTCCTGCTCCAGGCGCTCGGCCGGCTCCGCTTGAGTCTCACTGTGGCGGCGGCCGTTGACCTCGATGCCCCAGAGCTTGGCCTGGCGGTTGCCCTCGACCAGGTTGCCGCCGAAGTTGTTCTCGGGGACGGCCAGGTCGCGCTGGGCATAGCCGACGAGGTTTTCCACCACGCCCTTCGATTCGGGGTCGTGGCCCTCACAGAAGTCGGGCCGGAATCCGTAATGAGCAGCGAAACGGACGTAGTCGGGATGAGGTACCACCACGTTGGCGACCACTCCGTTCCTAAGACACGCCATGCGGTCACTGAGAACCACCGCCGCCACCGCCCCGAGTTCTTCAAAGCACTCAGCCAGAAGGCCGAGCGTGGTTTCGCGAGTCTCGTTGCTGGCGAAGCGCACGAATCGATATCGGCTCCAGGCCAGCACGGCGCAGAACATGTGCAGGCCGACCCCGATCTTGGTCCAGTCGATGACCAGGTGCTGACCCGGCGTCGGCACCCAGGGTCGGTACCGACGTCGCTTGATTCGCCAGTCCGATTTCATCCTCGCCACGGCTCGCCGAAAGTTGCGCGCCGAGCCGGTATAGCCGGTCGCCCTCGCCACTGGCAGCAGCCGCTTCGCCGAGATGCGACCGTCGCTGGCCTCCACCCTCTTGGTGATGACGGCCAGTACCGCGTCGGTGTTTCTGGTCATCGGTCGCGGACGTCGGACCCACGGTCCGCCGGCCTGATGTCGCTCCACGGCACGCTTGACGGTCTTGTGGGTCGTGCCACACGCGCGCGCCGCCGCCCGGTAGCTCCCTAGCT
>DATEHI010000123.1:0-8295 GCA_035279665.1 Candidatus Dormiibacterota bacterium
CCGCCAGAGCTGGACCCACAGGTCGCCGACGAAGTCCTGGAGCTGGCGCGTGTCGCGTCGCACACCAAGGAGCGCCGCTTCGCGCCGCTCGCCTGCTTCATGGCTGGGGTCGCTGTCGAACGACTTCGCCAGTCCGGATCACTCTCCGCGGCGGATGAGGCGGCCTATCTTCGAGACATTCGCCAGCAGCTGGAGGCGGAGCCCGAGCCGAGCGGCTGAGCATGGCGCCAGAGGGCTGGGTTACCGAGGGTACTCGAACATTCCTGTTTGCGGATCTTCGTGACTACACAGGCTTCGTCGAGCGTCACGGTGACCGTAAGGCCGCCGACCTCGTGGCCGCGTATCGAAAGCTGATTCGCGAACGGGTCCATGAAACGAGAGGGGCCGAGATCAAGGTCGAAGGCGATGCGATGTTCGTCGTCTTTCCATCGGCCCGCCAGGCGATCGCGTGTGCGGCTGCGATCCTCAGCGACGCCGCTGTCCGCACGCACGCCGAGCCTGACCTGCCGATGCGGGTCGGCATCGGACTGCATGCCGGAGAGCCGGTGGCGCAGGAGGGCGACTTCATCGGGGCGGCCGTCAACGTGGCGGCGCGCATTGCTGCGGCAGCCGGCGCGGGCCAGTTGTTGATCTCTGAATTGGTGCGTGCCCTGGTTCGCACGGGCGCCCCGTTTCCCATGCGTGACCGCGGGCCGGTGACGCTCAAGGGGCTCTCCGAACCAATTCGTCTCTATGAGGTTGTCTGGAGCGACGTGCCGCCAACCGATAGCGCGGAGCTGCTCGAAGGGAGTGTGATTCCCTATCCCCAGCCGCCTCATTTCGCGGCGCCCGGCTCACGACTAGTTGGGCGCAACGATGAGCTCGGGCTCCTGCAATCCCGAGGTGCCGCGCTGACCGGCGGTTCCGGCGGCACCCTCCTGCTCGCGGGCGACGCCGGCATCGGAAAATCGCGCCTGCTTCGCGAGGCGTTCTTCGGACCAACGTCTTCAGCGGCCATCCTGTACGGCGCCTGCGGTCTTTCCGAAGCGCCACCGCCCTACGAGCCCTTCGTGGCAATCGTTCGCGGCATCATCCGGGCGGCGAACGGAGAGGCCGCGTTGCAAGGCGTGGCTCCCGAGCTTCTGGCGCTGTCGCCCGAGAGCGCCATGTCCCGCCAGCAGGCGCCGGATCGAGACCGTCTGTTCGGCGCCTTCCTCCGTGTGCTGCGGCAGTATGCTCGCGCTCGACCAACAATCGTAGTGATCGAAGACCTGCACTGGGCGGACGAGGCCACGCTGGCCATGCTCCAGTTCCTGATTGCAGAAGCCGAACCGACCCCATATCTCGTCGTCGCCACCTATCGAAGTGATGAATTGCACCGGCGGCATCGCATGCGACCCTTTCTTGCCGCGCTCGCCCGGCGCTCCGATGTCGCGACCGTTGCGCTGGCGCCGCTGCCGGCCGACCAGGCACTCCAACTGCTTCACGCGCTCCCCGCGCTCAAGGAGGCGCCGGCCGCCGAGCTCGAGGCGATCAACCATCGGGCCGCGGGGAACCCGTTGTTCCTCGAGGAACTGGCGGAAACCCACCAGCTGGGTCGTTCGGGGGTGCCCGCGTCGGTCGCCGAAACGGTGCTGCAGCGGGTCGCACGTGCCGGCGAGAATGCGGAGCGGCTCTTGCGCTACCTCGCCGTGACGGGGGCTCGCGCCAATTACGACATCCTCGAGCCACTGATGGGAGAGGAGGCGGCCCTGCTCGAAGGTGCCCGCGCCGGCGTCGAGGAGCATCTCGTGCAAGAAGACGGCGATGGCCTCGCATTCCGCCACGCGCTGATTCGCGAAGCCATCCTCGGCGACCTGATGTCGAGGGAGCGACGCGCGCTTCACCGTAGTGTCGGCGAGGCGATGGAGCGGTTGCACAAAGGCGATCCCGAATACGCGGGCGACATTGCGCAGCATCTTGGCTCGGCGGGCCTGGCCGAGCGGGCGCTCCCCTTCGCGCTGACGGCAGGTGAGCGCGCGCTGCGGCTACATGCGCCCGAGGAGGCGGCCCGAATCTACGAGCACGCCGCCGAATGGTCGCGGCCGTCGACCGTCGACCGCATGCGGGCGCTCGAAGGTCTCGGTCGAGCCTACGGCCGCGATCTGTTTGTGAAGAAGGCAACGGCCACCTACCAGGAGGCGCTCGACCTGGCCCGCTCCGTCGGCACGCAAGAAGATGTCGCGCGCATCACGCTTCGTCTGACCTTCGTAATGCCGTGGGGGAAAGAGGAATATGCCTCATGGCAGGCCGCCTGGGCGGCGGCCGAGCCCCTCGACCAACCAGCAACGCTGGCCCGGATTGCTAGCGGACTCGCCCGACGAGCCTACCTCTATCTCGAGGACGATCGCGGGGCAGCCTGGCTCGAGCGTGCACTGAGCGAGGCGCGTCGCGCTGGAGGGCGGGGACAGGAGTTGTTCGCACTTCGCCTTCGACTCCAGTACGAGCACCGCCCCGGCTGGCAGGCCGAGGAAGAGGCCCATATCCGGGAGCAGCTCGAGCTGGCGCTGTGGGACGACGACGGCGTGCTGAGCATGTACACCGACTTTTACGTTCGCCGCTGCCGCGAGTCGGATGAGGACGAGCGCGAGCGGGTCCTGCAGACCGGGCGCGAGTATGCCGATCGCCTCGCGATTCCGGAAGGCATTGTCTTTCGTTACGGGATCGCCTGGGTGAACTGGCTCACTGGACGCTGGGACCGCGCCCGGGCATTGTCAGAGGTGATTCGCTCTCGGTGGTCGGACGATGCATCGGTCGTTTATCCGAGCGTTGGACCGATCGCCGCCTGCGTCGCCATCGAAAGCGATGGGCCGGAGGCCGGCCGGCGGCACCTGCTGGAATCGACGGAGCGTTTGCGAAGGACCGGGACCTGGAGGGCGCTGCTGTGGGCTGCGGCGCACGAGGCGAACGTGTTGCTCGCCGATGGCCGTCCGGTCGAGGTGCTGGAGAGCTTCAAACCGATCCTCGAACGGCGCCCACCGAGCATGCACGATATCGAGGACTTCACGCTGACGACTCGCGTCGTCTTACCAGCAGCCCTGCTGGCGGGCGATCGCACCGTCCTCGCGATGTGGACGGACGACGAGACCGTAGCAGCGGGCGGCGCCCTGTATGAGGCCGGCGTCGATCACGCGCGCGCCATTTCGGCGCTGCTGGACGGCAACCCTGAGATCGCGGACGCATCGTTTGCGCGCGCCGCGGCCGCCTATCTCGACCGCGGCTGGCTGCTCCTCGGGCACGAGTTGGCCTGGCAGCGGTGGCGGACCGGTTCTCGTAGCGCGAGCGATCCGTTCGACGCCGCGGTAGCGTTCTATGAGGCGCAGGGAGCAACGTGGCGGATTCGCTGGCTGGCCGAACGGCGTCATGCAGCGGTCGGAGGAACTTAGTGCCAGTCAAAGACGGCAGCCTGGAGCATCTCGACATCTCGGTCTCGAACCTCGAGCACAGCGGCGACTTCTGGGCCGCCTTCCTGAAGGATCTCGGGTATCGGGAGTTCGCGAAATCCGCGACGGGTTGGAGCTGGACGAACGACGAAACCACGGTCTTCCTGCTGCAGGCTGAGCCGGAGTACCTCGATCCGCCTTACCACCGCAAACGGGTTGGGCTGAACCATCTGGCGTTTGGCGTCGCCGAACCCAAAGAGGTCGATGCGATGGCCGCCCGCCTCAAGGAGCGCAACATCCCGCTTCTCTACGGCGGACCTCGCACCGGCCGGACGACCTACGCGGTCTTCTTCGAAGATCCCGATCGCATCAAGATCGAAGTTGTCGCTCCGCTGGTGGCCCGTTCCATTCCATCTGCCGGTCAAATATCCTCTCCCGCTCGTGGGGGAGGGAAGGGTGGGGACGCCGACGGCTCGATCACCGCCACGGAGGTCATCACGTACGCCGGCGCGCTGGTCACGCTTGCCGGCCTGGGAACTCTCCTCGGTACGCAATACCGGCAGCTCGGCGTCATTGGCCGGCTCGCAATCCCTGGGCTGGTCGCGGTTGCTGCCCTTCTCGTGGCGCGTGCGCTTCCCGGCGAGCGGGCGCGCGCCCGTCGCGCGCAGACCAGTCTCATCACCCTCGCGGTCGCCGCGATCGGGCTGTTCACGGGACAGCTCCAGGCCGAGATTCTCGGCGGTCCCGATGCCTCAATCCCGCCGCACACCGGGTATCGCATCCTCTTGGTCTCGGCGATCGTGGCTGCGGTTCTCACCGCGGTCTTCCTGGTACGCCTTCGGTCGGGCCTGCTGGCCGCGGCGCTGAGCGTGTCGCTCCTGGTTGCCACGATTGCCTCCATCGCGTGGCTGCAGCTCGATCATGGATGGGCGGTGGAGTTGGTCTTCCTCGCCACCGCCGCCATCCTGGTGGCAGCCGCAGAGTACGGTCGGCAGGAAAAAGTGATCTGGGCGACGGAGGTGCTGGCATTCGCCGGGCCTTCGATGGCGATCATCACCGCCTTCATCACCGCGCAGGACGGGAACCTGGCCCTCGAGATCTTCGGCGCCCTGCTCGCCGGGGCCGCCTTTGCGGCGTCCGTCCTTCGAGGAAGTGCCGGCTACGCGTTCGCGGGCGGGGTCGGCTTGTTCGCGTTCGTGCTCGACATCGAGTTCCGCTACTTCCAGAGCAGCCTCGGGTTTGCCGTCAGCCTCGTCATCTCGGGGCTGGTGCTGCTTGGCATCGCGCTGCTCCTGGCGAGGCTGGTTCCGCGCCTGAGACGCTAGTATCCAATCGTGCTGGGCGATTACCCGCTCAACGTTGTGCTACTGGCCATGGATCTCGACGCCATGAAGGACTTCTATGCCAACAAGGTTGGCTTGAGGATCCTCAGCGATAATCCATGGGGAGTGATCTTCAAGTGTGGGGGCGATACGCAGCTCACGCTGAGCAAGAGCAGCGTTGGGACCAAAGATGACCAGACGCAGGCCGGCTTCCGGGTGAAAGATGTGCGGGCGGAAGTCGCGGAGCTCCGAAGGCGCGGCGTCAAGATCGAGGACTACGACACGCCTGGCCTCAAGACCGTCGACGGCATCGCCGACATCGGCTTTGCCTGGATGGCCTGGTTCATCGACCCCGGCAAGAACTGCGTCGGAATCATCCAGGTCAGGTAGAGATTCCGGCTGACGTGGCGAGCCCCGCGCTGGAGGTCGAACGCCTCGTGCGGCGCTACGGTGAGCTTGTCGCCCTGCGAGAACTGAGCCTCCAGGTCGCCGCTGGTGAGCTATTCGGATTCGTAGGAGCCAACGGTGCCGGGAAGACGACCACCATGCGGATCGTGATGGGCGTCCTCGCGGCAGACTCCGGCGAGGTACGCTGGGGCGGCGCGCCGGTCACCTTCGAAACCCACCGCCGCTTCGGCTACATGCCGGAAGAGCGCGGTCTGTATCCAAAGATGCGAGTCCTGGAGCAGTTGATCTATCTCGCTGAGCTTCACGCCGTCGCACCCGGAGCCGCACGGCGCTCGGCGATCGCCTGGCTGGAACGCCTCGGCTTGAGCGAGCGGCGCAACGATGAAGTCCAGAAGCTCAGCCGAGGCAACCAGCAGCGGGTCCAGCTGGCGGCGGCGCTCGTCTTCGAGCCCGAGCTCCTGGTGCTCGACGAGCCGTTCGCCGGGCTGGACCCGGTCGCCGTCGACGTCATGAGCGAAGTGCTGCGGGAGCGGGCGAAGGCCGGCATCCCGGTGATCTTTTCCAGCCATCAGCTCGACATCGTCGAACGCCTCTGCGACCGAGTCGGCATCATCCAGGCCGGCCGTATGGTAGTGATGGGCACTGTGACCGAGCTGCGCAGCAGCGGCCCCGCGCGCTACTGGGTCAATGCACCAATGGCGCCCGACGATTGGACGACGCGCCTCAGTGGCATCAAGCTCGTGCGACGGGAGGGCTCGCGGACGTTGCTGGAGCTCGCCGACGGCACAGACGACCAGTCGGTGCTGCGCGCCGCGCTCGCGACCGGACCGGTGCACGAATTCCGCCGGGACATTCCGCCCCTGAGCGAGCTATTCCGCCACATCATCGCGGAGACCCGAGTGGCGTGAACGACGTGCTCAACCGCCGTACGCTCAGTCCGGCCAGGGCCGTGGCCTTGATCGCGCGCCGAGAGTTCGTCACCCGCGTTCGAACGCGGGTCTTCATCATTGGGACCGCGCTGGTATTGGTCGCGATCGCCGGCTACCTCGTCTTTCAAAATCTGGTATTGAGCAAGCAGGGCAACAACAAAACCTACAAGTTCGCCTATTTCGGTGAGGCGCAGACCCTCGCGGACCCGCTCGCCGCCTCCGCGAAGGCGCTCGGAATCACGATCGACCGAAGTCAGGTTGATGATGAAAGCCAGGCCGAAAGCCAGATACGTAAGGGGACCCTCGATGCGCTGGTCCGCGGCTCGGCGACCTCGCCGCAAGTTCTGGTCCGCGACCAATTGAGCTCGACGCTCGAGAGTTTGCTCCGGGGAGAGGTTCGACAGCGAGCCTTCGAAAGTCAGTTGGCCGCGGCCGGACTGAATCCGGCTACCGTCGAGGCCAACCTCGCCAGCGCGACCGTCCATGTGCAATCGCTCAAACCGGCGAGCGGGCAACGACTCGAGCTGGTGGCTGCCGGCTTCATCGTCGCCCTCTTCCTCTACATCGCCATGCTGACCTACGGCGCGTTCATTGCCCAGGGTGTCGTCGAGGAGAAGGCGAACCGCATCGTCGAGATCTTGTTGTCGACACTCAAGCCCATCCATTTACTGATCGGCAAGGTGATTGGGATCGGGCTGGTCGGACTGTTCCAGTTCACCGTGATCGGCGTCTTTGCCTTCATCGTGACCACCGTGTCCGGGACCTTCACCGTGCCGGCGGCCGGGGCGGGCGTCATCCTCGCCGGATTGCTCTGGTTCGTCGTGGGCTTTTTCCTCTACGCCATCCTGTTCGCCGCCGCGGGTTCGCTCGTTTCCCGCCAGGAAGAGGTCCAGAGCGTGGTCCTGCCGATCACGATGCTCGCCATCCTCTCGTGGTTTGTCGCCATCGGGGTCTTGACTCCGATGTTCGATGGATCGCCCATGTCGAGCACGGGCGTCGCCCTTGGTTTCGTCCCCTTCTTCGCACCGGTGATCCTCCCAACCGGGATGGCCACGGGGGACATTGCGCCCTGGCAGGCCATCCTGTCGGTCGCGTTGACGCTGGTAACCAGCGCCGCCGCGACCTGGATCGCCGCGCGGATCTATTCCAACTCGGTGCTCCGTATCGGCGCCCGGGTGAAGTTACGAGATGCGCTCCTACCCCGCCGGTAGCGACGCGGGTATGCTCGAAAGATGAGCTCAGACCAACCACCACGCAAGCCGGCTCCGCAGATTCCCTCCGACATGAATGCGTTCAATCGGAAGGTAATCGAGGACTTCCGAGCCAATCGTGGAAGGCTGACCGGCCCGCTGGCGGGCCGAACGCTGGTCCTCTTGACGACGACCGGCGCTAAGTCGGGAAAAGAACGGACGGTGGTGCTTGGCTTCGGGAAGGATGGCGATCGCTACGTGGTCATCGCATCCAACAACGGCGCACCGTCGCACCCGGCCTGGTATCAGAACTTGCTCGCACGCCCGATCGCGACCGTTGAGGTGGGAGCCGATAAATTCAAGGTCCGGGCGCGGACGGCTGGCGCCGAGGAGCGGGAGAAGCTCAAGCCGTTGGTGCCGTACATCGAGCAGCAGCAAACGCTGACGAAGCGGGAGATTCCGATCGTCGTTCTCGAGCGCTAAGGACTCAGCCGGCGAGAACCTCGCGGAGCTGTGCCGGCGTGATGTTGGAGCCGCTCAAAATCAGCGCTACCCGCTTGCCGTTGAGTCGCTGCTTGAGCTGGAGCGCGGCCGCCAGCGGCGCCGCACCGGCGGGCTCCGTCAGGTTGCGCGTCGTTTCGATCATCAGCCGAACCGCTGGGCGGATTTCGGCGTCGGAAACAAGGACGAAATCGTCGAGCGTCTCCCAGAGGATGCGCTGCGGTAGCTCGAAGGCACTGCGCGTCGCCAGCCCTTCCGCGAAGGTGCCCATCCGGTCCTCGAGCATTTGGCGCGCCTTCCACGACTTATAGGCTGCCGGCGCTTCCGCCGACTGCACGCCGATCACCTCGATCTTCGGATTGATTGCCTTGGCAGCGATGCATGTCCCGGCAGCGCCGCTTCCGCCGCCGATCGGCACGATGATCACCTCGATGTCGGACTTCTTCTCGAGCATCTCCAGCGCGTAGGTCCCGACGCCGGCGATCAGGTGCGGTTCGTTACCCGAATGGATGTAGCGGTACCCGTGCTCCTCGGCCAGCCGGGC
>DATEHI010000124.1:0-48395 GCA_035279665.1 Candidatus Dormiibacterota bacterium
GCGGACCTTCAATCTTTCCCTGTGCCACACGTAGCTGTTGCGCAATTCCCTTCTTCACCAGTTCCTGCTTGGCCATGAATTCCGGGTTGCCGCCCAGAAGGATGTCCGTTCCGCGACCGGCCATGTTGGTCGCGATCGTGACCATGCCCTTGCGCCCGGCCTGAGCCACGATTTCGGCTTCGCGCTCGTGGAACTTGGCATTGAGCACGACGTGCTTGATGCCTTTCTTCTTCAGCAGTTCCGACAGCCGCTCCGACTTCTCTACCGACGTCGTGCCGACCAGGACCGGTTGCCCCTTGGTCGCGAGCTGCTGAATCTCATCCGCTGCCGCAAAATATTTCTCTTTTTCGGTGCGGAATACGACATCTGGATTCTCAATACGCAACAACGTTTTGTTGGTGGGAATCACCACCACTTCCAGCTTGTAGATCTTGTCGAACTCGGTCGCTTCCGTTTCCGCCGTTCCGGTCATGCCAGCCAACTTCTTGAACATGCGGAAGTAATTCTGGAAGGTAATCGTCGCCAGCGTCTGGTTCTCGCGTTCGATCTTGACGTTCTCTTTGGCTTCGATCGCCTGGTGCAGACCATCGGACCAGCGGCGGCCCGGCATCATGCGCCCGGTGAACTCGTCGACGATGATGACCTCGCCGTCCTTGACCAGGTAGTCGCGATCGCGGTGGAAGAGCGTGGCGGCCTTGAGTGCCTGGTTGATCTGGTGGGCCTCATCGACATGTTCGAGCTCGTAGACGTTCTTGATGCCGGTCCAGCGCTCGATCTTGGCGATCCCCTCCTCGGTCAGCGCCGCCGACTTCGTCTTCTCGTCGACGGTGTAGTCGTCGGCCGCGAGCCGGGGGATGAGGCGGGCATATTGGTAGTACTTCTCCGTCGACTCCTGGCCCTGGCCGGAGATGATCAGCGGAGTGCGTGCCTCGTCGATGAGAATGCTGTCGACCTCGTCGACGATGGCGAACTTCAAGCCGCGCTGCACGCATTGAGTGAGGTCGACCGCCATGTTGTCGCGCAGGAAGTCGAAGCCAAACTCACTATTGGTCCCGTAGGTGATGTCCGCCTGGTAGGCCTCGGCCCGTGTGATCGGCCGCAGATGCTGCAGCCGGGGGTCGGGGTGCGTTTCGTCGAGGAAGTCGGGGTCGTAGAGCAACGACATCTCGTGGCCGATGACCGCCACGCTCATGCCCAGCGCGTGGTAGATGGGTGCGTTCCATCCGGCGTCGCGCCGGGCCAGGTAGTCGTTGACGGTGATCAGGTGCGCGCCCTTGCCTTCGAGCGCATTCAGGTAGAGCGGCAGCACCGCCACCAGGGTCTTGCCTTCGCCGGTCTTCATCTCGGCGATCTTTCCCTGGTGCAGCACGATGCCGCCGACATGCTGGACGTCGAACGGTCGCAGCCCGATGGTCCGGCGGGCCGCCTCGCGGGCGACGGCAAAGGCCTCGACGTGAACGTCGTCGAGGGTTTCGCCGTTGGCCAGCCGCTCACGGAACTCGGCCGTCTTGGCGTGCAGCTCATCGTCGGTGAGCGTCTGGAGCAGAGGCTCGAGTTCGCTGATGTCGGCAACCCGCTCGAGGTGCCGCTTGACCTCCCGTGCGTTGGGATCGCCTAAGACCTTGGTAAGAACGCTCATGGTGTCACGCTATTCCGCAACCAGTAAGCATACCCGCCGCCCGGAGGTCCAAACGGTGGACTCGCGCTAATCCAGATCGGCTTCCAGCAGACCGAGCGACCCATCGTGCCGCCGGTAGAGGAGGTTGAGCTCCTGGCTGTCCTCGTTGAGGAAGAGGAAGAAGATGTGGCCCAGCTCCTCCATTTGCTCGCGCGCCTGCTCCTCGGACATCGGTCGCATCTTGAAGCGCTTGATCTTCGCCACCCCGTTCGACCGCACCGCGCTGCTGGCAACCTCCGACGGCTGACCGGTGGCCGCGGCGGATTTGGACCGGCGATGGTCCTTGAGCTTCTCCTTGTGCTGACGAATCTGGCGGTCCATCTTGTCGACGACGAGATCGACGGCCTCGTTCATGTGTTCGGCCGCCTGGACGGCCTTGAGGATGTTGCCCGTGCGACCGGTGACATGCACGGTGAGCTCGGCGACCTTCATGTTCTCGAGGCTCTTGTTCTTCTCGGTGCCCAGCTCCATGCGGGCTTCCAGGATGTGGTCGAAATGGCGCGTCAGTTTCTCGAGCTTGGCCTGTGCATAGGCCTTCATCTGGGGATCGGCCGCGGACTTCTTGGCCTGGATCAAGATCTCCATGGTGGCCTCCTGCGAGATCTCGAGATGGCTTGAGTATAGCGAGCCTGCAGGCCGAGCCGGGCTGTCGCGCGCACGTCCCGAGCGGTATTACTTGGCCGGACGCTCGTTGGCTCGGCGATCGGGGAAGACCCGCGCCAGCTCCGCCGGGATCGGCACGCCGGCGGCAAACAGCTTGTCCATGATGTGGGGACGGATCCCGGTTGGCCGGAAGACGCCGGTCATGACACCATTCTTGTCCGCGCCGTGCGACTCATAGAGGAAGATCTCCTGCATCGTGATCGTGTCGCCTTCCATCCCGGTGATCTCCGTGATACTGGTGACCTTGCGCTGACCGTCACGCATGCGGGAGAGCTGCACGACCAGGTCGATGGCGGAGGCGGTCTGCTGGCGGATGGCTTTGGTCGGCAAGTCGATGCCGGCCATCAGCACCATCGTTTCCAGACGGGACAACGCGTCGCGGGTGGTGTTGGCGTGGAGGGTGGTCAGCGAGCCGTCGTGACCGGTGTTCATCGCCTGGAGCATGTCCAGCGCCTCGCCGGCACGGCACTCACCGACCACGATGCGGTCGGGGCGCATACGAAGGGCGTTGATGACGAGCTCCCGGATGCCGACCTTGTTCTCACCGTTGAGGTCGGGTGGACGGGATTCCATGCGGCAGACGTGCTCCTGGTGGAGCTGCAGCTCGGCCGCATCTTCGATGGTGACGATACGCTCGTCGGGAGGGATGAACGAGGAGCAGACGTTGAGGAGCGTCGTCTTCCCGGTGCCGGTTCCCCCCGAGATCAGGAGGTTCGCTCGCGCCATGACGCAGGCCTTGAGGAAGCCGACCGCCTCGTTGGTGATCGTGCCGAAGCCGACGAGGTCCTCGGCCTGGAAGGGATCACGGGAGAACTTTCGGATGGTCAGCATCGGCCCGTCGAGCGCGATCGGCGAGATGACGGCGTTGACACGCGAGCCGTCGAGCAGCCGGGCGTCGACCATGGGGGTGCGGAAGTCGATGCGGCGACCGACTGCGGAGACGATGAAGTCGATCACCCGCAGCAGGTGGTTCTCGTCATCGAATTTGCGGTCGGTGAGGAGGATCTTGCCGTTGCGCTCGACGTAGACGTTTTCATGCCCGTTGACCATGACCTCGGTCAGGCTGTCGTCGAGCACCAGGTCCCGGATTGGTCCTAGCGCCTCGTAATAGCGGGCGAGCTCGTCCTGCGAAACCTCGGACGCGTTGACCATCTAAGTCACAATCCCCCAAGACAGAGAATCCGCAGACAGGCAGACTGTCCCGGGCTATGTAACGGCGCCCGCCGGCAAAGTTTGCGCGACCGCCAGGACCAGGAAGGCCCCGATCGAGCCGCCCGCTTCAGCCACCGCCTCGGCTGCCGCCGTCAGGGTGGCGCCGGTGGTGCACACGTCGTCCACCAGCCCCAGGCCGTGCGGGGGCGGCTGGGTGGCGGTCCACTGGAAGGCGCCCGCCAGGTTGGCGCGCCGCTCGGCCTGGCTCAACCCTACCTGCGCCGGCGTGGCCCGCACGCGCGTCAGCCCGCTCAGCAGCGGGACGCCCAGCGCGCGGGAGAGCTCGGCGGCCAGCCGCTCGGCCTGGTTGAAGCCGCGCTCGCGGCGGCGCCGGGGATGCAGGGGCACGCAGGTCAGGGCCGGCAGCGATACGTCGGCGGTGATGAGGGCGCGGCGCAGGGGTTGCGCAAGGACGGATGCGAGCTGAGGCCGCGGCCGGTACTTGTAGGCGTGGATCGCCCGTTGCAGCGGACCCTCCAGCCGCCCCGCCGCCACCAGGGGAATGCCGGCCAGTGTGCCGGCGGACGCGGGCCGCAGCCCGTCCGCGCAGGAAGGGCACCAGGCCGCGCCATAGCGACCGCAGCCGCCGCAACGCGGCGGAAAGACGAGGTCGAGCAGGCTCACCTCAGGCGACCAGTAACTGGTCGCCGGGCTGGATGACGTGGCGCCGGATGGTGCCCACCGGTAACTCGGCGACCTTGTCGGCGCGCCAGACGAAGGGCACCATGCCGATCCAGGGACGCAGGCGCTCGTAGGTCTTGACCACCACGCCTTTCTTGTCGACGAAGACCGCGTCGATCGGGAAGCGCATGAACATCATATGGATGCCGCTGCAGTGAGGGATCAGCAGGCCGCCATTCTCAGGCAGGCTCGCGCGGCCAATCAATCCGATCCCCTGCCTCCAGAAATTGCTGGCGACCTCCAGGGGTTGCGCCACGACCGTCCCGTCTTGCTTAGTTAAGCGCAAAACTCTTTCTCCGTATCAGCTTAGCAGGGTTAGCGGCCGAAGGCCGCCGCCCTTTCGCGCGTATTGACGAGTGCGCCGGGCCCGCCGGCCCACGCGAGCGGCGCTTTAGTGCCATGCGAGCGTTTGAGGCGTTCGTGGGCGGCTGGACGACGCCAACGCCCGGTTAGTTCCCGTGTGCAAGTGCGACTAGTGATGTTGAAAGGTGTGAATGATGATGATGACCGCCGGTCCCATGAGGACGATGAACAGGGTCGGGAAGATGCAGCCGATCATCGGGAAGAGCATCTTCAGGGGCGCCTGCGCAGCCTGCTCCTCCGCCCGCTGCCGGCGGCGGCGCCGCATCTCTTCCGACTGGATGCGGAGCACTTTCGCGATACCGACGCCGAGCTGTTCCGACTGGATCAGCGCTTGGATGAAGGTATGGAGTTCCTCGACGCCGGAGCGGCGGCCCATGTCGTCGAGCGCCTCCAACCGGGGCCGGCCGAGCCGGATCTCGTTGAGGACCTGCGCGAACTCGTCGGAGAGCGCGTTCTTGAACTTTTCCGTGAGCCGTCCGATGGCGGCGTCGAAACCGAGGCCCGCCTCGACCGAGATGGTCAGCAGGTCGAGCGCGTTGGGGAGCGCCAGGCGCAACTCTTTCTGCCGCCCCTTGATCTTGTTGTTGAGCCAGACGTCGGGCAGGAAGCGCCCAAGGACGAAGCCGATGCCGGCCACACCGAGGGTGAGGAGCAACGCGGTCGGAAACACGAGGCCGCCGATCCAGAAGGCGATCAGCCCGACGACGATGCCGACGATCACCTTGACGACCTCGAGGCCGTTGACGCTCAAGCCATAGGGTCGGCCGGCGAGGTTGATCTTGTTTTGCACGACCACCTGGCGGTTCTTCGCCATGCGGGATGTGAGCAAGCTGCCGAGCCGCTCCAGCACCGGCTTGATGAAGCGCTCGCTGAAGGGCAGCGAGAGCTCGATTTCGTCGAGCGTCAAGTTGTGGTCGCGGTACTGCGCCAGCCGTTCCGCGATCAGGTCCTGACGCGGCTTGGCGGTCAGGGCCTGCATCGCGATGATGATGCCGCTGAAGGCGAGGAAGGCGAAGACGATACTAAAAATGCTCATTCAGCTACACCTGGATGTTCGTGATTTTCGAGATGATGCCGTAGCCGATCGCGATCGAGACCAGGCCCATCCCGATGAGGACATAGCCCAGCCATTCGTGGAAGAGCGGCGTGATATAGGTCGGCGAGATAAACGTCAGGATCAGCGCCAGCGCGAAGGGCAGGCCGGTGATGATGTAGCCGGAGGCGCGGGCCTGCGCGGTCAGGGTGCGGATCTCGCCCTGGATCCGGATACGTTCGCGGATCGTGAAAGCGATGGTGTCCAGGATCTCGGCCAGGTTGCCACCGACCACCCGGTGAATTTGCACGGCGGTGACCATCAGGTCAAAGTCTTCGGATTCGATGCGCTTGACCATGTGTTGCAACGCGTCATCGACCGAGACGCCGAGGTTCATTTCGCGGACTGCCCGGCTGAACTCGTCCGCCATGGGCGGTGAGGAGCTCTTGGCGATCGTCGCCATGGCCTGGGCGAACGAGTAACCGGCCTTGAGCGCGTTGGAGAGCAGGACGACAGTGTCACCCAGCTGGTTATTGAAGGCCTTGAGCCGGCGGCGTTGCCGGAACTTGAGGAAGAATCCAGGCGCGAAGTACCCGACCGGGATACCGATGAGGGCGAGGATCGGGCTGTGGAAGCGGAGGAACAGGACGGCGCAGAGCAGGACGATCAGGCCGATGATCACCATCACGTACTCCGACACGCGGAGCTTGAGGTCGGCCTTGGCCAGCTCGTCGGTGAGGCGCGAGCTGCGCCCACCCTTGTTGCGGGTCAGGCTCTTGTTGAAACTCTCCATGAACCCGTCGAAGACGCCACCTTTCTTGGCGCCGGCCTCGGGGTTGTAGCTGTCCATGTGCAGCTCGGACTCTGCGCCTGGCTGCCGGTTGTTGGACATAAGCCCCATGAACACGGTCAGGATTGCGATTGCTGCCAGGGCCGCGAAGACCAGCTGGATTGACACTTAGTTGCCTCCTTGTCCGGCAGGATCCGGCGACGGCGTGAAGATGTCCTTCCCCACGCCCTCTCCCGACGACTGCAGGTGGTCGAGATATTTCGGAATGATGCCCGTGGCCGTGAAGTAGCCCTGCACTTTGCCGTCTTCGCTGACGCCTGTCTGCTTGAACACGAAAATGTCCTGCACCTTTACCTGGTCGCCGTGCAGTCCGAGCACCTCGCTGACGGCGATGATCTTCCGCGACCCGTCCCGCAAGCGGCTCTGCTGCACGATGACGTTTATGGCGGACGAGATCTGTTCCCGGATGGCCCGGGAGGGCAGTTCTGCACCCGCCATCAACACCAACGTTTCCAGACGGTTCAAACTGTCACGCGGCGAGTTCGCGTGGATAGTCGTCAACGATCCGTCATGGCCTGTATTCATTGCCTGGAGCATGTCCAGGGCCTCGCCACCGCGACACTCGCCAACCACGATCCGATCGGGACGCATCCGCAGGGCGTTGACGACCAGGTCGCGGATGGCGATCCGGCCTCGGCCTTCCACAGTCGCCGGTCGTGACTCAAGTGTTACAACGTGCTCCTGGTTGAGCTGCAACTCGGCCGCGTCCTCGACCGTCACCACCCGCTCCTCCTCCGGGATGAAGCTGGAAAGGACGTTCAGGGTCGTAGTCTTGCCCGAGCCGGTGCCGCCGGAGACCAGCATGTTGAGCCGGGAGCGGACACAGGCCCGCACGAACTGGGCCATCGGCTCGGTGATGGTGCCGAACTTGATCAGATCGGTGATCTTGTAGGGGTCTTTGGAGAACTTTCGGATGGTCAGGATAGGCCCGTTCAGGGAGAGCGGCGGGATGATGACGTTGACACGGGACCCGTCCTTGAGGCGGGCATCCACCATCGGCGAGCCTTCGTCGATGCGCCGGCCGATGGTCGAGACGATGCGGTCGATTACCCGCCGAAGCTGGTCCTCGCTCTCGAACTGAACGGTCGAGAGCGTCAGCTTGCCCTTGTGCTCGACGAAGATCTGGTCAGGTCCGTTGACCATGATCTCGGTGACCGTCGGATCGCTGATCAGCGTCTCGATCGGGCCGAGCCCGAGGAAGTCGTTGAGGACCGAGTCGAGCAGCCGCTGCTTCTCCGGCTTGGTCAGGTTGACGCCCATTTCCGCGATCACCGCGTTGAGGGCGTCCGTGATGTGGGCGGCCCGCTGGTCCCGGTCCTCGTCGCCGGAGTCGTCGGCCGACTCCTCGATCAGCCGCGCCTGCAGCCGGTTCTTGATCCGTTCGGCCATCAGCTCGGACGGCGTCCGGGAGCGGGTCGCCGCGGCCAGGGTCTGGCGGGCTGGGGCCTGGCCGGCCTGCGGAACGTAGGCGCCGTCTGGAGCCGCGTTCGGATCCGGAGCCTGCTGCTTTTGGACGCGATCCAGGAGCGACATGGGTCAGGCCCTCCTGGCGACACATGGGCGCAACCCGGTCACGGACCGTGGCACGGCAAGATAGGCCGAAGCCCGAGAGGTCATCTCAACCCTTCTAACGGCGGGCGAACAGACCCTTGCGGGGTTTCTTCTCGGAAGTCTCCGGCGCCGCCACCGGCACGGCCGGCAGCAGCTTGGCCACGAGCTCGCGAATGCGCTGGCTGATCTCGGATTCCGGATGGGTGGTGACGAAGGGATTCCCACGGTTGATCGAGTTGATGACCAGTTTGGGGTCGTTGGGGATCTGCCCGGCGATCGGGAAGCGCAGGTTCGCCTCCACGCTCTCCTTGTTGAATTCCGAGTGGGCGTCGGACTTGTTGAGCAGCAGGACGACGCGCTCCGGGGGGATGGAGAGCGAGTCGAAGATCTTCAGGGCGAGCTTGGTGTTCTTGATCGCCGGGATGCTCAAGGAGGTGACCACCACCACCCGGTCGGCGTGGTCGAGCACCTCGAGGTTGATCTCGCCGAGGTGGGCGCTGCTGTCGACGATGATGTAGTCGAACATCTTGCGCAGCTCGCTGAAGATGCGCCGTACATGGTCGACGGTGACCAGGTCGGCGAGTTCCGGGCTGATCGGTGGGAGCAGAACCTTGATCCCGAAGGGGCCGTCCACCATGATCTCGCGAATGAAGTCGGGATCCATGTGGTCGATGTTCTCGATCAGGTCGGTGATCCCCTGCGAGTGATCCAGGTTGAGGAGCACACCGATGTCGCCGAACTGCAGGTCGAGGTCGACCAGGGCGACCTTGCCCTTGGTTTCGTTCGCCATCGACACGGCGAGGTTGGCGGCGACCAAGGACTTCCCCACGCCGCCCTTGCCTGAGTAGAAGAAGAAGACCTGACCGTGTTCGCCCCGGGGCCGAGTTTCGCCGTCCGGTGGCGCGGCGGGCGCCTTTTCCGTCCCAGCGGTGGTTTTCGCGAGGAAGGACTCCTTCTTCTGCTCCAGCTGATAGACGCGCCGGATGCTGGCAATGAGCTCGTCCCCGCTGAAGGGTTTGATCAGGAACTCGCGGGCCCCCGATTGCATCGCCCGCCGCAGGTAGTCACGCTCGCCCTGGACGGACATGATGATGACCGGCGAGCCGGGCACCTCCTGGGCGAGCGTCTCCGTGGCCTGGATGCCATCCATGATCGGCATGTTGACGTCCATGAGGACGATGTCCGGTGCCAGCTTCTGGGCTTGCTCGATGCCTTCCTTGCCGTTCATGGCCGTGCCGACGACCTGGATGTCCGGCTCGAAAGAGAGCAGCTTCTGGAGGTTGTCCAGGGTGCTGGCGATGTCATCCACGATCAGGACCTTGATTGGCTCGCTCATCTGATCATCCCGTTAATGAAGGCACCCCGCGAAATCTTCCGATTTCGCGGGGAGCCTGTCAACGTTTTTTCGTTTTCGGTCCTAACGGACGCGGTACGTGCTGCTGAAGCTGTCCATCGAGGTCGCGCTGGTGTCGGGATCGGGCACATCGTAGTCCTTGACCGACTTGAGGACGAACTTGTAGTTGGTGCTGTCCAAGGCCCATTTGAGGTCCTCAGCCTGCTTGAGCGTCACGATAACAGTCAGGCTCGAGGTGATCCCACGGGTGTTGGCGCCGCCGGCCGGGCCGACGCGGATCACATGGAGGTTGGTAAAGCTGGTTTTCGTCAGTGGCTGTAGCGCGCCCTTCGGCTGGTAGCTCACGATAACATCGATCCGGTCGTCCGGCTGGATGTAACCGCCTACGCCGACGAGCTCACCGGTCGGAATCTGCATGGCGACCATCCCGGCTGGAATGGGCAGGAACGCCTGCTTGGCCGGCTGGACGCCGCTGACATCGCTGACGACGTCGTAGTCGATGATCGCGGAACCTGTATGGATCGGGATCGCCGCAAACTTACCGACGACCAGGTCCTTCGCCCGGAACGCGTAAGGCGGCGCCTGGTCCGACGAGAACTGCTGGACGGTAACCATGTCCGCAGTGATCTGGGTCGATGCCGGGATGTCTTTCGTCGCGACCACGGCCGGCACGTTTTTCGACCCTCCAACCGATACAGAGCCGCCCGAGGTTCTGCCAACGAGCAAGGCCCCTCCAAACGCCACAATGGCAAGGAAAACACCGAAGATCAAGAGGATGCGGTTGCTCTTCGGCTTAACCTCCGTCGCCAATCGACTCACCTCCTGATACTCGGCGTCAGCGCTCCAAGGCGTGACGCTCCTTCGGGTCATGTATCTATCGGTGAGCGCTCTTCCTTGCGCAAGCCGGAAAAAGAAAGAGAGCCCGCTTGCGCAGGCTCTCTCTTGTTGCTCCCAAGAACGAAATGGGCTACTGGCCCAGGCCGCCCGAGATGTTGCAGAAAACGTTCTTGACCTGGTTGCCGAGGATGATCAGGACTACGATCACGACCACCGCGATCAAGACGAGGATAAGGGCGTACTCGACCATACCCTGCCCTTCCTCACGGTTGAGCAGAGCGCGAAGCTTGAGATAAAGGTTGGTCAACATGCAGATTCACCTCCTTGTGGAGCAGTTCGGACAGGACCCAGTTTCACACTGGCTCGCGTTCAAATCAACGAATGCCGGGCGGAGGAACGGCGAAGAACTTTTGACGAGTCGGTAACAGTGCGCGCGTTGCTTGCGATGCGCGTTACAACGAGGCCGTCTGGACGCGCACCGGCGCGGTTTAGTTGGCTAGCGCTTGCCTATGGAGATCTCGACTTTTACCTCGGTCCCGCGACCGGGTTGTGAACGGATCTCGAGGGTTCCCTTTTCCAGTTCCGCGCGTTCACGCATGGAGAGCAGCCCCAGGTTCTTGTTCTTGTGCAGGTTGGCCTCGGTACGGGCCACGTCGAATCCCTGGCCGTCGTCCTTGATCGTGACCGTCACCCGGTTGGGCTGGAGGTTCATGGTCACCTCCGCCATCTTCGCCCGGGCGTGCTTGTGAACGTTGGTGAGCGCCTCCTGGATGATCCGGAAGAGCACACCCTCGGTGTTGCCCGGCAGCCGGCGCTCCTGGCCGACCACATTGAAGCGGGTCGCCAGGCCATAGCGGTCGCCATATTCCTTGATGAACTTTCGCAGCGTCGGAACCAGGCCGAGGTCGTCGAGGGTCATCGGCCGCAGGTCGAAGATCAGCTGGCGAGTCTCCTCCAGCGCGTTGCGAACACTGTTCTTGAATTCGGCTAGCTCAGTGACCAACTGCTTGGGGTTGCGGTCGAGCAGCCGCTCCAGGATCTCGGCTTGCAGTACGAGGTTGGCCATCGATTGCGCCGGGCCATCGTGCATGTCGCGCGCGATGCGCATCCGTTCCTCTTCGATGATCTGGAACACCTGACGCGAGGCGTCACGGAACTGCTTGTCCCCTTCGGCCGCGGTCGGAGGCGCGCCGTTCTCGCCGTACATGCGCTGCAGGTCCGCCAGGATCTGGCTGGCGGATCGGAGGAACTGCCCCTGGTCCTTCAGCTCGGCACGGCGCGCCGTGAGGACCTCGTACTCCAACTGCACCCGCTCTACGCGGAGCTGTGTCTCGCGGATGTTGGCGAACGTCTCCTGGACCTCCGACGGGGAGAACTGCTTGAGGTTGTTAAGCAGGTGCTTTTCAACCACCCGCGATTCCTCGGCCTGGTCCCGGACCTGCTCCAGTGACGCCTCCAGCTCCCGCGATTTCGACTCAGCCGTCTCCAGCTCCGCCTCGACGATCTGCAGGCGGGCCGTGACCGACTGGTGAATCAACACGAATGGATCGAAGATCTCATCCGTGGCCTGGATCGCACTCATATAGGACTACTGGGACTACAAAACGGTACCGCTTTCTGGCTGGAGCCCCGTTTGGCGGCCCCATGATAGCAGGAAAATCGACGAATTCTCGCTGAATCTCCATACCAGATGAATGACAGGGCGTCCTTCATCGTCGGACGGGCGCTACCCATCGGCGTCTTTGGCTTCCTGGTGGCCATTCAAGCGGAGCTGGCGGTCGCGGGGGTCCAGCACGCATTCAAGGGCGACCTGGACCGGACGCAGGCGATGTACCTGCTCAACCGCATCCTCACCTTCGTCTTCTTCGGATTCCTCGTGGTCATCTACGCGGTGCGCAGCAAGGCCATCGCTCGGGATCACAACCCGGTAGCGGTCGCGGCGGCGCTGGTCGGCAGCTTCGTCCTCTATGGGCTCTTCCTCGTTCCCGGCCAGGCCCGCAGCAGCGACATCTGGGTGCTGGCCGAAAGCGACATGTGCCTCGCGTGCGGCATTACCTGGGCGCTCTACTCGCTGAGCTACCTCGGGAGGGCCTTCAGCATCGTGCCGGAAGCGCGCGGATTGGTGACCACCGGTCCTTACCGGTTCACTCGCCACCCGATTTACCTGGGGGAGATCATCGCCGGCTTCGGGTTGGTGCTGCCTACCCTGCTCAGCCTCCACGCTGTGGTGTTTGCCATCTTCCTCGCCGCCCAGGTGGTCCGCACCCATTTCGAGGAACGGGTGCTCCGCAGCACCTACCCGCAGTACGAGGCCTATGCCCGGCACACCCGCCGCCTCATCCCCTTCGTCCTGTAGATTGGCAACCCTGGCCCGTTCTCCCGCCCCGTCCCCGCTCCAGCCAGGTCCCGATGGGTGGCTGAGCCGAGCCGTCCGCTGGCTCGACCTCCCGCACTTGTTCACGATCGCCATCTTCCTCACGATGCTGATCGCCGCCATCCAGCCGGTCACCGACCCCGACTTCTGGTGGCATGTCACGACCGGCAACTGGATCCTGAGCCATCACGCGGTCCCCCACCACGATCTCTTCACCTTCACCGTCCCCGATCACCGCTGGATCACGCACGAATGGCTGAGTGAGGTGCTCCTGTCGGCGCTGTACGCCGCCGGCCGGCTGCCGCTGGTGAGCCTCGCGCTCGGGGCGATCACCGCCGCGGGCTTTCTCCTCGTCTACCTGGCGATCGACCGCCGGGTGAACTTCGTGATCGCCGGCTTGACGCTCGCCCTCGGGGTAGCGGCGGCCAATCCCATCTGGGGCCCCCGCATTCAGATGATCACTTTCGCCTTAACCGCCCTCACCTACCTCTGGGTCAAGCGCTATTGCGAGGGGGGCAGCCGTGCCCTGTATTTCCTGCCCGCGGTCATGCTCGTCTGGGCTAACCTCCATGCCGGGTTCGTGCTGGGCTACGCGATCCTCGGCATCGCATTCTTCGTGGAGGGCGTGCGATACCTCCTCCGCCGTCCGGGGGCCATGGCGTTTCCCCGTCTGCGGGCCATGGCGGCCGTCCTCGCCGCGTCGATCGCCGTCGCCATCATCAACCCGAACGGCTGGGACATCTATCTCTATCCGTTTCAAACCGGCGGGAGCCCGGAGCAGCAGCGCTTGATCGTCGAGTGGTTCTCACCAAACTTCCAGATGTCGCAAATCTGGGCCTTCGAGGCGATGATCTTCCTGATCATCGGTGGCCTGGCCCTGGCGCGCCGCATCGACCCGCGCCAATTCCTACTCCTGCTGGTCGGCCTCGGCCTCACCCTGCACTCGGTGCGCAACCTTTCTTTGTTCATGCTGGTCGCCGTCCCGGCGCTGGCGGACTACGCCCAGCAGGCCCGAGAGCGTCTGACGTTCCGCTGGCCGCGCCGCGTGCCGAAGACGACGCCCGTCACCTTCGTGTTCAACGTCGCGATGCTCCTGCTCGTTGTTGCCATCGTGGCCGTCGCCGCCCTGCCGAGCCTGCTGCAGCGCGTCGATGGCAAGGTGGTGGCGCGCGACTTCCCCATCAAGGCCGCTGACTTCCTCAAGCAACACCCACCGCCCGGGCACATGCTCAACGTCTACGGCTGGGGTGGCTACCTGATCTTCCGTCTCGACGCGCAGAGCACGACCCAGCCAGTTTTCATCTTCGGCGACGCGGCCCTGGACGGCGATCAGCTACTTCGCAACTATGACCATCTGCAGTCGCTCGGCACCGACCAGGCGCAACTCTTGGAGCGCTACCAGATCAACTGGGTCATCTTCCATTCGAGCGATCCGATCATCACCGAATTGCGGCAGATCCACAATGCTCCCGGGTCAACCGGTTGGTTCGAGCTCAAGACCCTGGACAAGGCGACGATCATGATGCGCGACACGCCCGAGAACCGCGCCTACGCCGCCCAGGCCCAGGGATGACTCGGGCGGCGGCCCGCGGCCGATTCCGGCAGCGCCTGCTGGTCCTCTTCCTGCTCGCGATGCTCATCCCCTATGGGCGCCAGGTGGTTTCCTCGCCCACCCTCGGTCAGGACTTCCGCGCCTTCTTTGCGGCCGCGACCGTCGTGGCGCAGCAGGGCGATCCCTACCACTGGCCGACGCTGGGCGCCGCGGAGTATCGACTCTACGACGCCTCTGGCGACATCAAGCCGGCCGACCCAACCTACTACGAATTCCTCGCGTACCCCGAAGGGCCCTGGCTCGCCTTTGCCCTGGTGCCGCTCACCGGTCTGCCCTGGACTTACGCCTACGTCATCTTCGCGCTGCTCCTCGGTCTGATCCTCGTGAGCGCGGCGTTCGGCACATGCGCCCTTCTCCGGTGGCCCCGGCGCCGGGCAGCACTCGCCGCGGGGTGCACGCTCCTCTCTGCGGTGGGCTTCATCAACCTCTTCATGGGACAGGTCTCCGTCCTCGTCTTTGGCGCCTTTGTCGCCGCCTGGCTGCTCGCCGCTCGCGGGCGACCCTGGCTGGCCGGGGCTGTGCTCGCCCTCGTCTGGATGAAACCGAACATCGGCCTCCCGCTGCCCCTCGTGCTCGCGCTGCTCGAACCGGCTGTGGCCCGCCGGATGATCGGCGGCTTCATGGTGGCGTCGGCCGCGCTCTTCGGCGTCGCCTTCACGGTTCTGGGCACCGGCTTCTTCGACTGGCCCCTGCAGGTGCCGCGGATGTGGCAGGCGGTGCAGGGTCTGCAGCCCGACATGGCCTCGGTCGAGAGCTTCTTTTATCCCGGGCTGGGCGGCTGGATCAAGACGGCGGCGCTGCTGGTCACGCTGCTGGCGGCGACCGCCTACGGCAGTTGGGCGATCCGTCGAGCACCCGACGCCCACACCCGAGGGCTCACCGTGTTGATCCTCTGGCTCTTCGGCCTTCCCTTCGTCCAGTCCTACGACCTGATCCTGCTGCTCCCGGCCGTCGTGCTCCTCCTTGGCGCTCGGCTCGAGGGCTGGGATGACCTGACAGTCGAGCTCACTATCTGGGGCTTCGCCGCGATTCCCCTCCTGTATTTCCTGGGCGCACGCGTCGGCTACTTCAACGGCTTCACCGTGATCCCCTTCTCCGTGCTGGTCCTTGCCTGGCATCGGCGGATGCTGTCCAGGCGGGCCGTGCCGGCGCAGGCCAGGGCGGCATGAACGTTCGCCGCTGGTACGGGATCCGGCGACTGTACGAGCCCTCCTTTCGAGACCGCCTGCTGCTGCTGCTGGCGATCCTCCTCGGCGCCTATTACGTCACGTGGTCGGTGGTGCAATGGGTGACGCTGACACCGGCCGCACTCCAGTTCGACTTCGTCAACTACTTCGGCGGGGCTCAGGCCGCGGCGCATGGTACCGATATCTACGCCGATTTCAAGCGCTCCTGGGGAAGCGAGGCGTGGGTCGTCGCCTACATCTATCCACCCTTCTTCGCCCTGGTGCTCGCGCCACTGACCTCGCTTGGGCTACTGGCCGCGGCGCGCATCTGGCTGCTGGTCGTGCACCTGGCGTTTTTCGGCTCGCTGGCGCTGCTGCTGCGGATTCACCCGGAGCTTTTACGCGGCGGCCGTCGCCTGGTGCTGCTCGCCAGCTTCGGGTTCATGCCGGTCTACCTCAACCTGAAGTTCCAGCAGGTGGCGACCGTCTGGTTACTGCTGATGGCCGCCACGTTGTGGGCGGCGCTTCGACGTCGAGCCGGATTGGCCGGCGCCTTCATCGCGGCCGCGGCATCCCTGAAGGTCTCGCCCATCTTCCTGATTCCGCTCTTCGCCCGTTTGGGCCGCTGGCGCATCGCCGTCCTGGGCAGCGTGACGCTGGTCGGCCTCACGGTGGCCACGATGCTGGCCGCCCCCGGCAGCTGGCAGTTCTTCACCGTCGTCTTGCCTCGCATCGGGCTGGGGACGGCGAACTGGGACAACGGATCGATCGACGGATTGGTCAGCCGCGTCGCGCAGCTGGCACCGGGTCTCTTTGGTGGCGCCACCCAGACGGTGGCGAAGGCGGTGATCGTCGCCGCCGCCGGCATCGTCATCGGCGTCACGCTCTGGCGCGCGGGGCAGCCGGGCATCACGCAGGCCTGGGCGCTCCGGCTCAGCGTCGCGGCCCTAATAACCGCGCTGCTGATCGTGAGCAGCGTGACCTGGCAGCACCACCTGGTGACACTGCTGCTCCCGATGGCGACCGGCATCGCCTGGATCACGGTGCGCCGGCCAGGCGCGCGTTATGGCTGGTGGCTGTTCGCCGCCTATGCGATGTGCTGGATGGACCGGCGCGCCTTTCCCCTGCCCGCCGACCTGCAGGTGCACTCCTCGGCCCAGGCGGCGCTGGTGCTCGCCGGCACGTCGGTCAAGCTGGTCGGCCTACTCCTTCTCTGGACCTTGCTCTTGCAAATGCTGCGCGTCGAACAACGCCTGGCAGCGGTCAGGCGACCCGACCAATCGGTGGCCGGCGCCGCTGCGCGGCCCGCTGCCTGAACCGCCAGCCGTACCAGGCGACGACGGCGGTCATGACGACGGGTCCCAGTGGAAGATCGAGGCCGCGCAGGTCGATGAGGAGCGCGATGTCCACGGCCAGCAATCCGGGCAACGGGTTTGGCAGAGCGCCTTCGCGATAGAGCAGGATGGCGAGCCACGCCGGGACCGCCAGGATCAGCAGATCGTGAGGCAGCGCGTGGGGCGAGGCGAGCACCGTGAGCGCCCCCGCGAACGCGGCGAACCCCATGACTGGCGCGGGCCGCCGCCAGGCGAGCACGAGGAGCACGGCGAGCACCCCTAGATAAAGGATGATCGCAACCGCCGTCGCGAAGCTCGCCGGCAGCGCCGGTCCGATCACGCCGATCCAGGATTCGTTGAGGCGAACCGCGACCACCTGGTTCGCGCTGAGCGCGTTGTGGATCATCGCGATCAGACCCGCGCCGCCGCCAGCCAGCGGACTGAGCAAGAGCAGGCCGGCGCCGGCGACAGCACCCGCGAGTGACCGCCAGCGGCGGGCGGCGAAGAGGATGACGAGGTAGACCGGCAGGTACTGGGGCTTGACGGCGAGCAATAGCCCGGCGCCCGCCGCGAGCGCCGGAGAATCGCAAGCAAGCACCGACACCACCATCGCGCCCCCGAGGACAAGCCAGGCCGTGGGTTGCCCCTCGGTCAAAGTGGCCCAGGTGGGGATGGCGGCCAGCAGGCCGAGCACCGCCAGTCCCGGCGCCCGCGGCAGCGGAAATGCGCGCTGCAGGAGGAGAACCGCAATCACCATGACGGCGATGGTGATCAGCTGCCAGAGGCGAAAGGCCAGTTCGATCGGCAGCAGCGAGAGCACCACGTATGGCAGCGCCGCGCCCAGGGGCAAGCTGAAGGGCAGTCGCGGATCGATCGCCCCGCCCGGTGCCACCCGGCGCATCATGTCGCCCAGCTCGGCCTGCTGGTAGGGCGCGGCGAAATGGCCCTGACGCACGAGGGTCCCGGCGCTGTAGTTGATGGTGAAGTCGGAGCTCAGCCGCGAGGCCGGTGACTGCGTGAGCACAACCGTCACGCCGGCGGCCGCCAGCGCCAGGACCAGCGCGAGCAGGGCACGAGTCAAGCGCCGGCTCATGGCCGCACCCGGAAGAGCGCGGTCGCGTCCTCGAAGTCGATCATTTCCAGGGCCGGATCCGGCGCGAGCCGCGCGGCGAAGGCGGGGTCGGTGGTCAGCACGTAGTCGACGCCGTTCGCCCGGAGGAAGGCCGCGCGCCGGGCTGCGCTCAACGTGGTGAAGAAGGCGAGCGCTTCATCCGACTTGCGACGAGCGTCGATCGTCATCTCCGGGTGGCCGTTGAAGGCGCGCGCGCTCGTCTGCGCGGGGACGAAGATCCCATCGAGGTAGGTGGTCAGCACCACGTCACGCGCGGAGACATAGGGCTCGAGGCGAGCCAGAACGGCCGCCTCACCGTGGCTCTCGTACTCGGCACGGGGATCGAGACGGAAGGCCGCGATCCAGTACGGCTGCGCCAGGCTGAAGATGCCATAAAAGCTCGACGCAACCAGGGTGATGGCGAGCACCCGGCGGCGCCACCGCACGGTGCGCAGTCGGCGGAGCACGACAAGCAGGCCGGGCGCCGCGCAAAGACCAAACGGCACCGAGCTAGCCATGAAACTGCGACCGAGCGTGCCGCTAATCCCCGGCGCAAACATGAAAAGCGTCATGCCCGCGATCCAGAACGCTGGGAGCAGCAGATCACCACGCAACCGCCGGCTGAGCAGAGCGATAAGGATCAGTCCGCTCGCCACCAGGTGCGACAGGACGAGGAAGCCAAAGAGGTCGCCGACCTCGAGCGACGACCGGATCACGCGCAACGTAGTCGGCGACGTCTGCCAGACCCACAGCAGGTAGCCCAGGTACGGCAGCTGAATCAGCGCCAGCGCGGCTGTGAACCAGAGGGCGCGTCGGCGGCGCCGCGACACGGACCACCCGCCGACCACAGCCACCGTCAGCAACGCCAGCTGCGGATAGATCAGCTGCAGGCCGAGCACCGCCAGCAGGCCGGTCACCCAAAGACGTCTCAAGCGTGCGTATGGCACTGAAGCGCCGCTCGCGACGGGCGACGCCCGGAGCGCGACGACCATCGTCCAGCACATCAAGGCCAACGCCCATGACAGGTGCGGCGCCATGGAGATCAGGTCGGCAACGCTGCTGCCCGGCGAGCTCATCTCCGTCGCGTGGCTCGTCAGCGGGCCGATCCGGACGTCGCGCGGTAGCAAGGTCCCGATGCCACCGCCCAGCGCGCACAGCACGAAGGCCCAGCGCCGCAGCACCCGCGGCCGGAAAAGCTCCCTCGTCAGCAGCGTAACGGCCATCAGCAATGCCGCCGCCGCCGCCAACCGCGAGAGGTGATAGAGCCAGGGTCCCGTGGCCCAACCGATGAGATGGGCGGGCCATAGGTACCAGGGATACAGCAGGATCCCCGGGAGCGACTCGGCGGTGTAGGCCGGCTGGAAGAGCCATGCCCCGTGCCATCCGGCGCGCCACATCGATTGGTACACGTAGGCATCGCGCGCGATGACCACGTAGCCGGGAAACGCGCTGCCCACCGGCGCACGAAGCGCGGCGATCAGGATCGGTGGCAGGGTCAGCAGGCACATGACGGCGGTGAAGACGGCTGGCCAGCGCCACCCGGACGGGACCACCCGAGTCGGTCGGTCAGCCGGCTCTGCCGACCACTGCCGGCGTGCGACGGCCATCAGGCGGCGATCCGACCAGCCTGGGCGGCTGGCGCGGGCGCGAGGCTCAGATCGCCGAGTGGGAGGACGCAGAGGAAGAGCGTGACGACGACGGCCGCGTAGTTGTCATTGAAGAAGCGGGCGAAGAAGGTGACGGCGAGCAGGACGCAGGCATAGCCGGACATCCAGCGCGCCAGTGTCGGGCGGCGGAGGAAGGCGCGGGCGGTCAACCAGAGGACCGGCACCGACGCGGCAAGCTCGAAGATTGCAAACGGAAAGGTATCGGTGCGCCGGGCGATGACGTGAAGCGAGTACAGCAGGTTCCCGAAGCCGTACCCGGCGATCGGATAGCTATCGGAAACACCGCCGCTCGTGTAGAGGATGACGTCGGTCCAGAACGCTGTCGGATTCGCGAGCAAAAATGGAAGGATCGTCACCGCCGGCACCACCACCAGCGCGGCGAGCCCGGCGACGAGGTCGCGGCGCGACTGCCCGGCGCGCCATCGGATGAGGAGGACCAGCAGGAGAAAGGGCACCGCCACCCAGGCGAAGGGTTTCAAGGCGACGGCCATGCCCAACGCACCGGCCGCCAGCGTCGGATGGCCGCGCGAGAGCAACGCGAGGGTCAGCAGCACGAGCGAGAGGAACTGGATGTCGGTGCGGCCGGACCACAGGTAGAGCGTGATCAACGGACTCGCATAGATGCCCGTCATGATCAGGAACCGGCGCTCGAGGCTGATCGGGAGCGCGGCGATCGCGATCATCCCGAGGACGGCGAAGGCGATCAGGACGGTGCGGTAGTCGAAGGGCAGCCCCAGGGCACCAGTGACCAGGCGGAACGGGATCCCGACCAGGATGGTGAGCGGGTAGTACGCCAGGTGATGAAACGCTGGATTGGAGCCGGGTGTCAAATCCCAGCCGATGGCCGCCATCGGGGTGCGGGACCAGTCCACGCCATAGATTGGCTGTCCGTTGAGGAGGCGGTCGACCGCGGATTCGAGCTGGAGGAGGCCATCGTGCTCGGTCGTCAAGCCGACGCGCGGGCGCTGCACGATGCCGATGAGCGTGGGGCCGACAGCGGTCAGCGCGCCAAGCAGGCAGACGCCCCAGAGTTTCTCGCGCCAGCGACCCTTCGTTGTGATCAGCAGTGCCAGCAGTAAAAGCAAGACCACGGTCGCGAGCAGGGCGAGCCCGACCCCGTAGCGCCCGTGCAGCACCCAGAGCAGCACGACCTGCAGCCCGCCGAGGACGCCAAGGTATCCGACGGGGGTGGTCAGCCGGGCGGCGGCACGGGTCAGCGACGCCCGATGTCCACCGGCCGGCGGGGGGGCGCCAGCCATGACGACGGTGTAACGCCGAGTGTGAGGAACCCCTTCTCCCACTCGTTATAGCTGGGCAGTGTCGACGCCTCCCCTTACCGCACCGGCAGGCGCGGCCGCCGCGGCCGTCCGGAAGGTGCGGCCGGCCGTGGTCGCCCAGGCCGGGCTGGTCTCGTCGGCGCTGGCCATCTATGTCCTGGTGCTGGTCCAGGGCGCCACGCATCACCAGGACCTGGACGCCTACCTGACGGCCGGCCGCGCCATCTGGCAGGGGCAGCCCCTGTATGCCACGTTTCTCCACCACCCCTTTCCTGACGCGGCCTTGCGGCCTGCCTACATTTATCCACCGGCCTTCGCCCTCCTGGTGGCGCCGCTGGGGCTTCTTCCCGATGCGGCCGCCAACGTGGTCTGGCTCCTGATCGGACAGGCCGCCCTGGCGGCGGCGCTGCTCCTCACGCTTTGGTGGCTTCGGCCGCCGGCGTGGGCCGTCACCGCGATCCTCGGCGCGACCCTGACCTTCTATCCGCTCTGGATCGACTCGGTCCAGGGTCAGGCCAACCTTCCGATCCTGCTACTCGTCACCGTCGGCGTCGCCGGCATCGTGCAGGGCAAGCCGAGGTTCGGCATCGCGCTGGGCGCGGCGGTGGCGCTAAAGCTGACCCCCATCATCCTGCTGGTCTGGTTGCTCCTTGAGCGGCGTTTTCGTGAGGCCGCCTGGATGATCGGCGCCCTCGGCGCCCTCACGGCGGCGGCCGCGCTGGTTCGATTTCACGACACGCTCGTCTTCTTCGCCCAGGTGCTCCCGGCGCTGTCGAAGGGGACCGCCTTCTACGCGAACCAGTCGATCGCCGGCGTGGTTTTGCGCTTCTTCAGCGCGAATCCCTACACGACACCGTGGATCGCGCTCTCCTGGGCGCTCCTGCTGCCGGCCATCGGGGGGTTCCTGCTGATCGCGTTCTGGTTCTGGCGGGCGGCCGACCAGCCGGCGCTGGGACGCGCGGTCGCTTTCCTCCCCTTGCTTGCGCTGCTTTCCTCCGTTACCTGGCCTCATCACCTGGTCATCCTGTTACCCGTAATCTGGATCGGCGCCATCGCGCTCGCCGAGCGCCACTGGCCACCGGTGCCCACGGCCGGCCTGGCGGGGCTGCTGGTGATCTTCAGCGTGGTCGCCCGGTGGCCAGTGGGTCCCGCCTTCGGTCAGCCCGGCTTCCGTTCCGCGCAGACGGGTGATCCGATGGTCATCGTCGGCGCCAATGTCTTCTTCCTCGGAACGTTGATCCTGTTCATATTCGCCCCATGGCTGCTGCGCTCCCGCTAAAGCGACCGGCGAGCGTGCCTCGGCCGAGCGCATGGCAATGGCCGCGCTTCGCGCTCGTCTTCGCCGCGATCGTGGCGCTGGTGTCTCTCCTCCCCTATCTCCTCGCCTACATCTGGACGCCGCCGGGCCATCACTTTGCCGGCTTCTTCTTCATCGCCGACGATGCCACAACCTACCTCGCGAAGATGCGCCAGGGGGCGGACGGCGCATGGCTCTGGAACGACCCGTATACCAGCGAGCCGCACGGCGGCGTCTTTTTGTTCTCCTTCTATCTGCTGTTCGGCCACCTGGCGGCACTGCTCCACCTGCCGCTGATCGCCGCCTATCACTTCGCGCGCGTCTCAGGCGCGGTCGCGCTGGTCATCGCCGCCGACCAGCTTTGCCGGCGGGTGCTGCCATCCGACGTTCGCCGGCTCGGCCTGGTGCTCGTGATCCTCGGCTCGGGCGCGGGGTTTCTGGCGCAGGCGTTCGGCAACCCTTCCGTTTTTGGCAGCCAGCTCGAGGCCCTCGACCTCCACCTCCCGGAGATCAGCGGCTGGTACTCGATCCTCGCGATCCCCCACTTCGCCTGGGCGACGGCGCTGATCATCGCCGCCCTGTTGGGCCTGCTCCGCATCGCCGAGGCGCCCGCGTGGCGCCCGCTGGCACTGACGTCCGCGGCGCTGATCGCACTCACAGCCATCCATCCGCAGATGATCCCGGTCCTCGGTGTCATCTGGATCGCCTATCAACGGGTGCTCGTCGCCTGGGGAGCCCGGCCCTCGATGCGCTCGGTCGCAGCGCAGGCGGTCCCCTTCCTGGCGACCACCCCGCTGCTCGGCTACAACGCCTGGATCCTCTTCCGCGATCCGACGATCGCCGAGTGGGCACGCCAGTGGCGACACCAGGCACCCGGCCCCGTCAGCCTCGCGCTCAGCCTGGGCCTGCCGTTGCTGGCTGCCATTCTCGGAATGGTGATCGCCGTGCGGCGGCGCGACCGGGGTCTTGCGCTCCTGTTCGTCTGGCCACCGCTGGTGATCGCGCTGCTCTACCTGCCCAACATCGCCAACATCCAGCGACGGCTGCTCGACGCGCTCTACGTCCCGATCGGGGTGCTGGCCGCGGTCGGCATCAGGACGGTGACCTCGCGCCTGCTGCGCGCCCGCGGTCGCCGGATCCAGGCCATGCTGGTGACGGCCTGCTGCCTCTCATCGGCCCTGGTGCTGGCGATCGCGCTGCGGTTCGCGTCGGGCGCGTTCACGGAAGCCTACATCGGGGGCGATGCCTGGCAGGCGATGCAATGGCTCTCGGCCCATCACCTGCAAAGCGACCGGGCCCTCTCCTCACCGGGGGCCGGCCAGCTGCTCCCCGCCTGGGCCGGTGTTCCCGTCTATGTCGGTCATTACAGCGAGACGCTCGATTACTTCCAGAAAATCCGCAACGTGGGCGCGGTCTTGAAGGCGGGCCAGCCTCAGTCGACGGTGCGCAGCTTCCTTCACGACAACGGCATCACGCTTCTCTATTGGGGACCGGATGAGGCGTTGACCGGCTACCAGCCGAACGACCAGCCCTTCCTTCAGCCCGTCCACCAGGACGGAGCGGTCACCATCTACCGTGTCGAGCCTTAGTTAAAGAACAGCGAGCCGCCGGGCCAGCTGCGCGTTCGCGCGATAGGTCGCTGGACGCACCGGCCCGGCTAATTAGGCCGACGCCTGGTGTTGGTCGTCCCGGACGCCTGGCGTGGGGTGCTTACGCACACGTCCCGGGATGGCAAGCAGCTCGAGGAACATCATGGTCGAGTGCCGGATCGGGTGCACCCGGCTCTGCGGTGAGTTGATCCAGCGAGTCGGCACCTCCACGATCTGGTAGCCGGCGCGCTGCGCCCGATACAGCACCTCGACGTCGAAGCCAAACCCGCGCGTCTGGAGCATGGGAAAGACGCGGTCGGCGACTTCCGCGGTGAAGGCCTTGAATCCGCACTGTGTGTCATGCACGCCGCCGAGCACGAAAATCCGCACCAGCCGGTTAAAGATCTTTCCCATCGTTTCCCGGTACCAGGGCTGATGTAGCTCCACCTGTGAGTCGCGCAGGCCACGCGAGGCGATCGCCACGCCCGCGCCGGCGCGGAGGGGACGCAAGAGCTTCTCCATGTCGTCGATCGGGACACTGAGATCGGCATCGCTGAAGATCCGGTAGCGCCCGCCCGCGGCAGCCATCCCGAGACGAACGGCGTTCCCCTTGCCGCCGTTGCGCTCCGCCTCCACCAGGCGCAGCTGCGGCCAGCGAGCGGCGCGCTCTCGCACCACCTGCGCGGTTGCGTCACGGCTGCCGTCGTCCACCACGATCACCTCGGTGGGAGTGCCGGTCGAGGCCAGGTGCCGCTCAACCCGGTCGAGCGTCGCCGGCAGTCGAAGCGCCTCGTTGAAGGCCGGGATCACGATCGAGATCTCGGGCGTCATGCCGCGTGCTCCACCTTGCGCATCTCTGCCCGGAACGCGAGCAGCTCTCGGAAGGCGCGGATGACGACGCGGATGTTCGCGCCGGTCTGCTTGCCCGCCCGTCGCGGGTAGTGATGGACGGGGACCTCGACGATCCGCGCATGCAGCTGGCGGGCGAGGACCAGCATCTCGGTGTTGATCAGGGCTCCCTCGGAGTGCAAGGCCATGCGGGCAATCAAGTCGCGCCGGGTCAGACGGAAGGCGCAATTTACGTCCCGCACCAGCCGCCCGAAGAGCAGCCGCACCAGGGTGAAGAAGGCCCAGGCATTGAGGCGCCGAAGCAGGGGATCGCGCCGGCGCTTTCGGTAGCCGGCCACGATATCGGCACCGGCCGCCCGGGCGAGGAGCAGCTCGACTTCGTTGGGGTCGAACTGATTGTCGGCATCCATCAGGAAGATCCAGGCGAAGCGCGCGGCATCATAGCCCGACCGAAGCGCGGCGCCATAGCCGCGATTGGCTGGGTGGCGGATGACGCGCAGATTCGGGTGAGCCCCCTTGAGCCGTTCCAGCAGCGCCGGGGTGCCGTCCTGGCTGCCATCGTCGACCACGATGATCTCGAATCCACGGGTGAACGTCTGCAGCGCACTCGCCATCCGCCCCACCGACTGCTCGAGGTTGGCTTCCTCGTTGTAGGCGGGCATCACCGCGCTGATCTCCACCGCCGGCGCGACCGGGCTCATGGAGCGAAGCCTACTCGGATGAACACGGTAGCTACCTCGTCCCGGCTCAACACCCTCCACGCCGGGTCTTGCCCCAGGATGCCGGTGAGTGGATGCGCGCTGGGAAGCACGATCGCGTCCGGGTCTGCCTGCGCGAGCACGTCCTGCCAGCCGGAAGCCAGGTAGCTCACGCGGAGGTACTGGCTGAAGACCTGCGCGCCGTAGACCTCGACGCGACCGTCGACGAAGACCCGGCCACCATCTGGATAGAGTCGCCAGAGGAGGTAGCCGCCGAAGTCGTAGTAATTGAAGACGTGCAGGGGCCGGCCGGTCCGCTGCAGCGCGTCCGCCGCCTGCACCGGAAGCACGGCCCTGATCGCGGCCGTCTCCGCGGCCGGCCGCAGATTGGGCACCGCGCGGTAGGCGATCATGCCGGCGCCAACCACGACCAGGAGCGCCAGGTTGACGGCGCCCAGCATCAGGCTGGTGCCTCGAGCGGGCCTGCGGTGGAGGGCGATCCGCGCGGCCGCGCCCCGGTCGGCCGGCGGGAACAGGCTCGCGGCCAGGCTCAGCAACGCCTGCGCGCAGCGTCCCATGAGCGGCGCCGCGCCCAGGACGAAGAGCGGCACATGCCGCTGGGAGGAGAGGGCGAGATAGAGAAGGGCAAAAGCCAGCAACCACTCGCTGCTGCGGGCGTTGACGCGTCGAGTGGCGAGGCCGCCGAGCAGCAGGAGGATGATCGCTTCGACGAGCAGCCCGGGCAGTGAGTGGAAGTCCGGGGAGGCCCATTCCTGGATGTTGTTCTGGATCAGCGGCGAGGTCAGCGTGCCGAGCGAAAAGAGGACGGTCTGGATGCCAAACGGGTTGATGACCGCGAGGAGGCTTCCCGCCGCGATCGCCGCAGCCAGCGCCGTCAGCCTGTGGCGCGGCGTGGCGCCCTCCCGCGATCGCCAGGCGTCGATCGCTTCGCCCGCGAGAAAGAGCCCACTGATGATGACACCCACCAGGAACGCCGAGTGCAGGTTGGCCCAGAGCCAGATGAAAGGCGGCAACATCCACGCGTGCAGCCGGCCCGCTCGGTACTCGATCAGCCCCAGCAGAAGAATGCCGCAGAGGAGGACGTTGAGCAGCTGCGGCCGAGCTCCCCAGGCGGTCGAACCGGCCAGCGCGCCGACCAGCGTAAGGACGGTCGCCGCAGAAGCCGGCAGTCCAGTCCGTCGAAGGAGCAGGTAGAAGCAGAGCGCCGATGCCGTCACCATCCCGGCGAAGACACCAACCAGCCACGGCAGGCCGCCGGCCTGGTAGAGGAGATACATCCCGAGATCGGCGAGCCATTCGTGGATCACCCATGGGTGGCCGGCCGCGCTGAACGAGTAAACGTCGACGTGCGGGATCGAGCTCGTCGCGAGCATCAATCGCCCGTTTGCCAGGTGCCACCAGAGGTCGGGATCGACGGGAGGCACCGCCGCGAGGCTGAAGATGGCCATGAACAGGACTCCGCGGAGCACGACCGTGCTGGTGACGCGGCGTAGCCCCCACCCAGGCCAAGCCCCCACCCTGCCCTCCCCCATGAGCGGGGAAGGGACGTGTAAAGCCCGCAACCTACCGTCTCCCGGAGGGGGACGGGGTCTGGCGACCCTCGCGCATCACCCGAATGACGAAGCGGGGCAGAGCGATCATGCGGCGCCAGCGCCACGGCTGGCGGCTCAACCGGTGCAGCCACTCCAGCCCCCGCGTCCGCATCCAGAGGGGCGCCCGCCGCGCTCGGCCCGAGATGAAGTCGAACGTCCCGCCCACGCCCATGCCGACGCTGGCGCCGGAAGCGCCCAGGTTGCGGGCCAGCCACGACTCCTCGGCGCCGGCGCCGTAGGCCAGCAGCAGCAGCTGGACGCCGCTCGACCGGACGGCCTCGATCGTCGCGGCGTCGCTCGCCGGGTGGGGGGAGCCGGCGTGTGTGCCGGCCAGCACGAAGCCCGGGTACGCTTCCCGCAGGACGCGGCCGGCTTCCTCCGCCACTCCGGGACTCCCGCCGAGGAAGAAGAAGCGCCAGCCTTCGGTGGCGCCGCGCGCCGCAAGCGCTTTGACGAAATCGACGCCGGCCACCCGCTCGGGCAGCGGATGACCGAGGCGGCGGGCCGCCCACACCACCCCCGCGCCGTCCGCCAGCGCAAGGTCGGCGCTACGAAGGACGGCCGCGAAGGCCGGGTCCCGGCCCGCGTGCATGATTCGCTCCGGGTTGACGCTGATCACCAGCCGGGGACGGCGCCCGCTGATGGCGCGGGCGACCCACTCCACCGCCTCGGCCTCGGTCAGCGGATCGATCGGCACCCCCAGCAGGGTGAAGCGGGTCACGCCGCCAGGGCCTGTCGGTAGACCTCCGCCGTTTCGCGCCCCAGGCGGTTGATGCTGAACGCTTTTGAACGCGACAGTCCGGCTTCGCGCAGCCGCTCCGGCTCGTCATCGAACCGAAGTAGTCGTTCCATGGCCTGGGTCAGCTCCTCGACGCTGTCCGTCTTCAGCACGACGCCCGCGTCCGCGACGAGCTCGGCCAGCGCCTCGTCTGACGAGACGATCACGGGCGCGCCGCAGGACATCGCTTCCAGCACGGGGAGACCGAAGCCTTCGTAGCGCGAGGGATAGACGAATACCGATGCGCCGCTGTAGATCGCGGGCAGCACATCGCGAGGGACATACTCGAGCCCGATGATATGCGCCCGCGGTCCGGGCTTGCGCAGCTCTTTCGCCAGCCGCTCGGCGCCGCGGTTGGTCCGGCCGACGTAGACGAGCGCGGAATCGTCGACGAGGTCAGCTGGGAGTAGCTCGTAGGCGGCGCGCAAGCGGGCGAGGTCTTTCCGCGGATCGATGGTGCCCACGTAGAGGATGTAGCGGCCGGGAAGCCCGAACTGCTTTCGCACGCGGGCAACCTCGTCGGCGGGCCGCGGCGTGAAGATCGGATCCGCGCAGAGGGGCACGTAGGCAACCTGCTCCGGCGCGATATGGTACAGGTCGATGAGCTGCCGGCAGATCGCTTGCGAGGAAACCATCACCCGCCGTGCGCGGCGGATACTCTTGGGCCCAAGCGTCCCGAAGTACCAGCGGGCACGCGGGTGCATGTCCGCGGGACGGATGCGATAGGCCAGGTCGGGCACGGTCAGCACGAGAGGAACGCCGCTGAGCATCGGCGCGACGCCGAGCACGGAATGCAGCAGCGGAAGGGCGCGCGGGAAGGCGCCGAAGCGCCACGGGACCGACCATTGTTCCCGACCCAAGCGCAGGCCCCGGGGCACTCGCGGAAATTGGACGAGGCGATGCCCCTCGGCCGCATCACCCAGTTCGGGGATCACATCACTCGCCAGCAGCACATCAACCGATGCACCGACGGCGTGCAGGCCCCGCAGGATGTGCAGCGCGTGATGCTCCAGACCGGTAAACGGCCGAGCCGCAAACAGCAAGTCGACGGCGATGCCCTCGGGCAACGCCGTACTGGTGGACATTTCCGCGATGCTAGCGGAACGCGGCGGCACAGGTCGAGGCGGTAGTGTACATCGTGATGACGTGATCGTCGGCATCGATGGCACCCCCGCCGTACGCACGCAGCTCACAGGGACCGAGGTTTACGCCCGGAGCATCATCAGTGCCCTCGCCGCCAAACGGGGCGCGCGAACCATGCGCGTCTATGCCAATGCGGGCGACGCGCCCCCCTGGCTACCGGCGGGAGTTGAATGGCGCGGCATCCCGTTTCCGCGACTCTGGACGCACTGGCGGCTGCGCCAGGCGCTGCGCCGGGAGCGCCCGGACGTCACCTTCATTCCCAGCCACGTGCTGCCGCTGGCGCTCGGGCTCAAATCGGTGGTCACCATCCACGATGTCGGTCACCGGCATGACCCGCGCTCCTACTCGCGCGCCGCCCGCTGGTACCTGGAGGCGACGACCCGCTACGCGGCGCGACACGCCAATCGGCTGATCGCCGTCTCGCAGTCGACGGCCGATGACCTCACTCGCTTCTACGGCGTGCCGGGCGGCCGGATCGCCGTCGTGCACTCAGGGATCGACGCTCGGATGCGACCGCAGGACCCGTCCAGGGTAGCCGAGCTGCTGCCGCGACTCGAGATCGGCGGCGCGTACTTTCTCTATGTCGGCCGCAACCACCCACGCAAGAACCTGACGATGTTGTGCCGCGCCTTCGACGAGGCGCGCCGGCGCGGCCTCGAGGCGGAGCTGATCCTGGCGGGACCGGGCCATGATGCCCGATCGAGACGCAATGTCAGAGTCCTGCCGTACGTGCCCGCCGATGACCTGCCCGCTCTCTACGCCGGCGCCATTGCCGTAACGCTACCCTCGCGCTTCGAGGGCTTCGGCTTTCCCGCCCTGGAGGCGATGGCGTGCGGCACCGCTGTCATCGCGTCGAGCGCCGGCGCGCTTCCCGAGATCGTCGGCACGGCCGGCATCCTGCTCAGCCCCGACGACGCGGGGGCCTGGAGCCAGGCGATGCTCGAGCTGGCGAGTGACGGTGCATTGCAGCGGCGCCTGATCGCGGCCGGGGCCGCGCGCAGTGCCGAATTCAGCTGGAACAGCGCGGCCGGCGAGACCTGGCGTGTGCTCGACGCGGTCGCAGGCAAACCGTAGTGCGCAAAGACTCGAGGATTGCCGCGCAGCTCTCTCGCGCCGGGTTCATCGCCGCAAAAGAGGAAGCCGACGAGCTTCTCGCGAGCGCGGCCGGGAACGCAGAGCTCCTCGACTCGTTACTCGCGCGCCGCCTGACCGGCGAGCCGCTCGCGTGGATCACGGGAAAGGTCTCGTTCTGCGGCCTGGAGATCCGCGTCGATCCGGGTGTCTATGTTCCGCGGTGGCAGAGTGAACCGCTGGCGCATCGCGCCGCCGCGCGGCTGCCGCGTAACGGCACGGCGATCGATCTCTGTACCGGTTCGGGAGCGATCGCGCGGACCATCATGAGCCAGCAACCCGGCGCGCGGGTCGTCGCGTCCGATCTCGATGAGCGGGCCGTTGCCTGCGCGACGGCGAACGGCGTCGAAGTCTACGCCGGGGACCTGTTTGCGATGATCCCCCGCACGCTCGAGGGACGCGTCGATGTTGTCGTCGGCGTGGTGCCCTACGTACCCACTCCCGGCCTGCCCCTCCTGCAGCGCGACACCTTCGCGTTCGAATCGACGCTTGCCTACGACGGCGGACCGGACGGTACCGCGATTCTCCGACGCGTGCTCAGCGATGCTCCCCGGTTCCTGCGGCGAGGCGGTGCGCTGCTGCTCGAGCTCGGCGGTGAGCAGGCCGGCGGGCTCCGCGACGAGCTGGCGCGCTTCGGCTACGTCGACGTCAGCGTTCTCGTCGACGAAGAGGGTGACGTCCGCGGCATCGAGACGACGCTGCAAGCGCCCCGCGGATCGCGATCTTGAACGCTACGGCGTGACGACCGACTGGTAGACGTCGCGGTGCGCGGTGGCGCTCGCGGACCAGGTAAAGAGCGCGGCACGCGCGCGTCCCGCGGCGACCTGACGTTCGCGCAGGTGCGAATCCGTCTGCAAACGCACGATGTTGTCGGCGAGGAGCTGGGCGTCCTCGGGCGCACCGAGCAGGGCGGCATCACCCGCGACTTCTGGGATCGCCCCGGCGTTGGAGGCGACCACCGGCGTCCCCGCGGCGAACGCCTCGAGCACGGGTAATCCGAAGCCCTCGTCGAGCGAGGGGAAGAGGACGGCGTCCGCCATCTGGTAAAGCGCGGGCAGATCCGGCATGCCGGCATAGCCAACGAAGCGCACCCAATCCCGCAGGTCGAGCTCGCGAACCGTATCGACCACCGCGTCGTACTTCCATCCAAAGCCACCGGCGATGATCAGCGGTAGCCGCTGCCCTATCGGGATCCGCGCCAGCGCGCGCAGCGATGTGACATAGTTCTTGCGCGGTTGCACGGTGCCCAGCTGCAGCAGATAGCGATCCGGGAGCGCGTAACGCGCCCTGACGTCGGCCTTGAGAGAGGGCGACACCGGGAGGGCGAACTCGGTCTCCACGCCGTGGGGGATCACGCGGCAATGCTCCGGCTCGACGCCGAAGATACGCATCGCGGCGCCTTTGGTCGCTTCCGATGGGCAGATGATCATCTGAGCCCGTCGGGCAGACTGCGGGACCACGACGCTGGTGGCAAACCATTGGCCGGATGGAAACCATTCCGGGTGGTCGTAGATGGCCAGGTCATGGATCGTGACCACCCCCGGAAGACCGGGGTGGAGTAACGGTAAAGCATTCGCCGGCCCGTGAATGAGCTGGGCGCCGTCGCGGCGCATCCGCAGCGGCAGCGCGAGCTGCGGACCGAGAATGCGCAGCCCCGCATCCCGGTAGGGCCTGAGGTCGACGCCATGGCTATCGTGGAGCGCGGTGATCAGCGCCCCGATGTAGCGGCCCACGCCGGTCGCATCGTCGTTGAGCGCGCGAGCGTCGAGGGCGACACGAAGCGGGCTGGACGGTTCCAGCTCAGGCGTAGCTATCGATCCGGGCTTGCTTCGAGAGTGCCTCGACGACCTGCCGGGCAGGAAACCGGTCGAAGTCGCTGGTCGCGAACGTGACCACCCGGTCGCCCCGCGGGGGGATGTCGGGCCCGCGAAGGACAGCCAGCACCAGGGCGCCAGCCGCCGCCGCGACATGCAGCGCATCACCGTCATGGCCAATTACGCCGAGGCTGAGTTCGCAGAGAACGGCAACCTCGTCAACGGTGATCTGCGCGAGATTGACAACCATGGTCGGCTTGGCGATGCTGCCCTGTGTCTCGCGGATGATCTGCGCGTCACCGGCGCCACTCAGGAGGACGATGCGCTCGGCGATCGATTGGTTCGCCACCACGCCGAAGCGTTCGGCCGGCCAGCGGGGACCCGAACGGCGCGATGACCAGCCGCCGCCACCTGGAATCACGACCAGGGGTCGCCGGCCACTCCCGATGAACGACGGCCAGCGCGCCATCGCCTGGGTGCGTACCGCATCCGGAGGTCGGAGGGACGGTGCCTCGCCTGGTGCGAGCACCGGCCGGTTGCTCGCGACGGCCGCCAGGCGCCAATTTGCTTCCACCGGGTGCATTCCTCTGACGGCTGGAACACGCTCCGTCGCCGCCCAGCGACTCGGTCCGGCCGCAACGAGCCGTCGCGGCACGCCTGCGAAATACGCCAGCGCGACGTGAAGGAAGCGCGCGGGATACGGGACGACCACCGTTTGCACCGGTCCCGCGCGCAAGCGCCGAAAGACCCGCAGCAACTCGCGAGGGGAATCATCGAAGACGAAGGCGCGGCCGACCGAGGACAGCCCGAGCAAGGTCCCAACCGCGTCGGCCGAGGTGAAGACCGTGGCGCCGTCGCAGGCACGCAGCACCGGCTGCGCCATCAGCGCCTCGCGCACGCCACCACCGAGGACGATGGCGACCGTGGACGAGGGTCTCGGCTCGGTGCTCACGTGATGTAGTGCTGCCCCCGGCGGATCACCTGCATGTTGTCGAGCGCCATCCCGGTTCCGATCGCCACACAGCTCTGTGGGTCGGCTGCCATCCGCGTCGGAAGACCACAACGCAACCCGAGAAACTCCGCGATCCCACGCAGCTGGGCCCCGCCACCGGTCAGGACAGCTCCGTTGCGCACGACCGAAGCGCGCCGCGCTTCCGGCACCTGAGCCACCACTCGCTGCAAGCTGGCGGCAATCGCCTCGAGCGGCTCCTCGATCGCCGCCTGCACCGTGCTGCCCGGCACGCGGAGGGCGGTGCGGCGGCCCGCCTCGTCGACGGCGCTTACCTCGAGAGCGGCCTCGACGGCCGGCACGCTCGCCGAACCGAGTTCCATTTTCAGGCGCTCGGCCTCACCGGGCATCAACCGCAGGCCGTACTGCGCCACGATCGCGGCATCGATCGCGCGATCGAGCGCCTCCCCTCCAATCCGCAGCGACTCCATCGCCAGGATTTCGCCCTGCGCGATAGCGGCCACCTCGGTGGATCCGGCGCCGAGGTTGACGACGGCGATCCCTTCGGTCGTCGACACCGGGACACGGGCGCCGATCGCGGCGGCCATCGGCTTGTCGATCAGGTATGCGGTCTTGGCGCCCGCCTGAATCGTGGCGGCCAGCACCGCCCGACGCTCCACGCCCGTGACCATCGCCGCCACCGAGAGCATCACATCTGGGCGGAAGAGCCGCTGCCGGCCGACGATACGGCCGATCAGATGTTGGAGCATCGCGCCCGCGAGGATGTAATCGACGCCGTTACCGTCACGGACCAGCCGGACGGCGCGGGCTTTCCGGCCGCGACCGACCATCTCGGAGGCGGCACGCCCGACTGCCAGGACGCGAGCGCCCTTTTCGTCGGTCGCCATCACCGCCGGCTCGTTCACCACTACACCCTCGCCCTTGACGTAGACGAGCACGGTCGAGGTGCCAAGGTCGATGCCGATTTTTTTTGAGAGCACGGCCGCCTCAATCCCCGACGACCCTGGAAAGATCCTGGTCGGCCGCCTCGCCGTCGACCCGGGTGATGTGCGCACCCAGGGCCTCGAGCTTGCGCACGATGTCCTGGTAGCCCCGATCCAGGTGATAGATGTTATCGAGCACCGTCGTCCCCCCGGCACAGAGGGCGGCAACCACGAGCGCGGCGCCAGAGCGGATGTCGGGCACGGTGACCGAGCCGCCATGCAGCGCGCTAGGCCCGGAGACGATGGCGCTGCGACCCTCCACATAGATGTCGGCCCCGAGCTTGCGCAGCTCTGGCACGTGCTGGAAGCGATTTTCGAAGACAGCTTCGGAGATATGGCACCGTCCGTGCGCCTGCGTCATCAAGCTCACAAAGGGGGCCTGCAGGTCGGTCGGGAATCCGGGATGTGGCCAGGTCGTCACGTCGACCGGCTGCAGGTCGCCGTTACCCTGTACCCAGAGGCTATGAGTCCGGTCCTCGACCTCGACGCCGGAAGCCCGCAGCTTGAGCATCATGGCCCGAAGGTCGGCCGTCTCGACGTCTTCGAGCACTCCCTCACCGCCAGTGGCGGCAATGGCAAAGGCATAGGTCCCCGCCTCGATGTTGTCCGGGATCACGCGGTGGGTGGCGCCGCTCAATTCCGGGACGCCTTCGATCGCCAACACGTCGGTGCCGATCCCGTGGATCCGTGCTCCCATCTTGCCGAGGAACATCGCCAGGTCGACGACGTGCGGCTCACGGGCCGCGTTGTGGATGGTCGTGATGCCGTCGGCTGTCGCGGCGGCCATCATCAGGTTCTCGGTCCCGGTCACGGTCGGCATATCGAGATGGATGGTGGCACCATTCAGACGGTCGGCACGCGCCACGTATTCACTGCCCTCGAGCGCGACGCTGGCGCCCATCAGGCGCAGTCCGACAAGATGTTGCTCCACCCGACGCATCCCGATGTCGTCGCCGCCCGGCTTCGCCACTCGAGCCTCACCGCGCCGCGCCAGCAAGGGCCCCATCAGGAGGAAGGAGGCACGCATCCGGCTGGCTATCGCCGCCAGCACCTCGCTGCGAGCGAGCCGCTGCGCGTTGATCTGAAGCTGCTGCGGATCCAGCCAGCGGATCTGGACGCCCATGCCTTCCAGGAGGCGAATCATGGTCGAGACGTCCTCGATCCGCGGCACGTTCTTGAGCCGGACCTCCTCCTCGGTGAGCAGGCAGGCCGCGAGGATGGGAAGGACCGCGTTTTTGGAGCCACTGATCGGGACCCGCCCGACCAATCGAGTTCCCCCCTCGATCAGGAGTTGGGCCACTGACCCCCTAGGGTATCAGCCGAGCGACGCCGCTGGCGCGATTCAGCGTGCCCCGGCGTGGAAAGGCACGCGATTTCAGCGTGCCCCGGCGTGGAAAGGCACGCGGTTAGGTGTTTGCGTAACCTAGGTTCTGCGGCGGCGGCGCAACTCGGCCAAGCGCAACCTGGCCTCGGCGCGCGCGAGGGCGACCGAGGCGGCGGCCTGATCCGTGTCGGACAGCTTCTGTTGCAGGAGGTCCGCCGCCCGCCGACGCGCTTCCTCGGCGCGGGATTCGTCGATGTCCTCCGCCCGTTCCGCCGAATCGGCGAGGACCGTCACTTCATCGGGGCGCACTTCCAGGAAGCCGCCGGACACGAAAAAGAACTGTTCGTCGCCGTCATTGCGCACCTTGACCGTCCCTGGCCTGAGCGGGGTCAACAGCGGGATGTGCTGCGGCAGGATGCCCAGCTCCCCCTCCGCACCCGGTGCCACGACGAAGTCGGCATCGCCTTTGAAGCGCCGGCCTTCGACGGTGACGATGTCGACGTGCAGCTTCTTGGGTTCGGCCAATGTTCTAGCGCTTTGCGGATGCGTCCGCTTGTGGTACGTGCGGCTCCGGCTTCTTCTCCTCCGTAGGGGGCGCTTCCCCCTTGGCCGCCGCCACCGCCTCGTCGATGGTCCCGACCATATAGAAGGCCTGCTCCGGCAGGTCGTCGTGCTTCCCCTCGAGGATCTCGCTGAATCCCCGGATCGTCTCCTTCAACGGCACGTACTTGCCCGGCCGGTTGGTGAAGATCTCGGCCACGAAGAAGGGCTGCGACAGGAAGCGCTCGATCTTGCGGGCCCGGGCCACCAGCACCTTGTCGTCCTCGGACAGCTCATCCGGGCCAAGGATGGCGATGATGTCCTGCAGCTCCTTGTTGCGCTGCAGCACCTGCTGCACGCCGCGCGCGACGCGATAGTGCTCCTCACCGACGATGTCCGGCGTGAGGAATCGCGAGAAGGAATCGAGCGGGTCCACCGCCGGGTAGATGCCGCGCTCGACGATCGCGCGTGAGAGGCTCACCGTGGCACCCAGGTGGGCGAACGTCGTCGCAATTGCCGGGTCGGTATAGTCGTCCGCCGGCACGAAGACCGCCTGCACCGAGGTGATCGATCCCTTCTTGGTCGAGGTGATGCGCTCCTCGAGGTCGCCCATCTCGGTGGCCAGCGTGGGCTGGTAGCCGACCGCCGACGGTAGGCGGCCCAGCAGCGCCGAGACCTCGCTGCCCGCCAGCATGTACCGGAAGACGTTGTCGATGAACAGCAGTACGTCCTGGCCGAACTCGTCTCGGAAATGCTCGGCTAGCGTCAGTCCGGTGAGCCCGACCCGGGCGCGGGCCCCCGGCGGCTCGTTCATCTGGCCGAACACGAGGGCCGTCTTGTCGATGACGCCCGATTCGTTCATCTCGAGCCATAGCGAGTTGCCCTCGCGCGTGCGCTCGCCGACGCCGGCAAAGACCGAGAACCCCTGGTGCTCGGTGGCGATGTTGCGGATCAGCTCCATAACGATGACGGTCTTGCCGACACCGGCGCCGCCGAACAATCCGATCTTGCTCCCCTTGGCGAAGGTGGTCACGAGGTCGATGACCTTGATTCCGGTCTCGAGCACCTCAGTATCCGTCGCCTGCTCGCTGACCGGCGGGGCGAGACGATGGATCGGGAGGCGAACATCCGACTCGATCTTGCCCTTGCCGTCGATCGGATCGCCGATGACGTTCATCATCCGGCCGAGGGTTCCCTTCCCCACCGGCACCGTGATCGGACCGCCCGTATCTTTGACCTCCGTGCCCCGAACGAGACCGTCGGTCGAGTCCATGGCGATCGTTCGTACCACGTCGTTGCCGCGATGCTGCTGGACCTCCAGCACGAGGCGGCCCTGCTTGCCACGATCGATCTCGAGCGCGTGATAGATCTCTGGAAGATCCTGCCCATCGAAGACGACGTCGACGACCGGACCGATGATCTGGTCGACGCGCCCGGTCCGTTCCTTCTTCGGTTTGTCTTGCGTCTTCTCCGCCTTCTCTGCGATTGCCATTGATGCCTCCTAGCCGGCACTCAGCGCTTCTGCGCCACCCACGATTTCACTCAGTTCCTTGGTGATGGTCGCCTGCCGCACCTTGTTGCGCAGCAGGGTCAGGTCCTCGATCAGCTCGCCGGCGTTGTCGGTCGCGTTGCGCATCGCCACCATCTGCGCCGCGTAAAAGCTGGCCAGGTTGTCCAGTACGGCGGCGTAGACCTGGGCCTCGACATACCGAGGCAGCAGCTGCGACAGCACCTCCTCCGCCTCCGGCTCGTAGACATAGTCGATCCGGAGTCCCTCCTTGCGCTCCGGGACGCGGACCGGGATGAGGACCTTGACTGTCGGCTCCAGGCGGCTTACCGAGGCGAAGTGCGTATAGAGCAAGGCCACCTCGTCGACATTGCCCTCGAGATACTCGTCGCGCGCCACCGTGATCGTGGGCATGATGTCCTTCAACTGCGGCCGGTCGCCGATCTGCGACACCTCGGCCAGAATCGGCACCCCAAGCCTTCGGAAGTAATCGCGCCCTTTGCGGCCGATGGTGTCGAGCACGGTATCCCCCTGCCGGACGTAGCCGAGCGCCACCCGAAAGGCATTGACGTTCAGGCCGCCCGCCAGCCCGCGGTCGGACGAGACCAGGATCAGCAAGCGCTTCTTGACCGGCCGCTCGATCAAGAAGGGATGCTGATAGGAGGTCACCCGGCTTGCCACTTCGACCAGCACGTCGGCCATCCGGTCGGCGTAGGGGCGCGCGGCCTCCGCCCGTGCCTGCACGCGCCGCAGCTTGGAGGCGGCGACCGCCTGCATGGCGCGCGTGATCTGTTGCGTGTTCTTCACGCTGGCGATCCGGCGACGGATGTCGGCGAGCGTGGCCATCTGGCGCTAGCGTTCCTTCCTGGTCTCGCGCTCGGTCGCGCGGCGGGCAGCCTGCAATGGACCCTTCTCCTTGGGAGCCTCCTCAGCGTTCGCGGCGGGTTTCTCTTCTTGCTTTTGAACCAGAGGGCTCGACTTCTTGTACTCGTCGATCGCGCCGCGCAGCAGCTTCTCGTTATCGGGCGATAACGCCTTGTCCTTCGCGATCGCCTGCTCGATGCCGGGGTGCGAGCTGCTCAGGAAGCGAAGCAGTTCCTTTTCGAATTGCCGCACCTTGTCGACCGGAACGTCGTCCAGGTAGCCGTTCCCGCCGGCGAAGAGCACGATCACCTGCTGGGCCACTGGCATCGGTTCGAACTGGTCCTGCTTGAGCAGTTCCTCCATCCGCTTGCCACGCTCCAGCTGATCCCGAGTCCGCTTGTCGAGGTCGGAGGCGAACTGGGCGAAAGCCGCCATCTCCCGGTACTGCGAGAGGTCGAGGCGAAGCCGGCCGGCAACCTGGCGCATCGCCTTGATCTGGGCGGCGCCGCCGACACGGGACACGGACAGCCCGGTCGAGATGGCCGGGCGGATGCCCGCATAAAAGAGGTCGGTCAGCAGATAGATCTGTCCATCGGTGATCGAGATGACGTTCGTGGGAATGTACGCCGAGATGTCTCCGGCCAGCGTTTCGATGATCGGCAGCGCCGTGAGGGAGCCGCCCCCGTTCTCCGTGTTCATCCGCGCCGAGCGTTCCAGCAAGCGCGAGTGCAGGTAGAAGACGTCACCGGGATAGGCCTCGCGCCCGGGGGGACGCCGTAGTAAGAGCGAGATCTGCCGGTAGGCCCAGGCATGCTTGGAAAGGTCGTCGTAGACCATCAGCACGTCCTTGCCCTTGTTCATGAAGTACTCACCCATGGAGGTTGCCGCGTAGGGCGCTATGTACCACAGCGGCGCCGGTTCGCTGGCGGTGGCGGAGACGATGATCGAGTACTCGAGGGCGCCGTGCTGCTCGAGCACGTCCGCCACCTGGGCGACGGTCGCCGCGCGCTGGCCGATCGCGACATAGATGCAGATGACGTCCTGGCCCTTCTGGTTGATGATGGTGTCGAGGGCGATGGCGGTCTTGCCCGTCTGCCGGTCGCCGATGATCAGCTCTCGCTGTCCGCGGCCGATGGCGGTCATGGCGTCGACGGCCTTGATCCCCGTCTGGAGCGGTGTGTCGACCGGCTGCCGGGTCACGACACCGGGAGCGACCTTTTCGACGGGCGCCGTCTCCGACGACTTGATGGGCCCCTTCCCATCGATCGGCTCGCCGAGCGCGTTGACCACGCGCCCGATGAGCGCCTCGCCCACCGGAACCTGGACGACGCTGCCCGTGGTGCGAACCTCGTCGCCTTCGCGGATCTCCTCGTAGGGGCCCAGCACGACGGCGCCAACCGAGTCCTCCTCCAGGTTGAGCGCCATGCCGCGCACGCCGCCCTTGAACTCGAGCAGCTCGAGCGACCGGGCGTCCCGCAGCCCGTAGATCTGCGCGATCCCGTCACCGATCTCGGTGACGATGCCGACGTCCGCCGAGAGAACGGGGACGTCGAAGTCCTTGATGCGTTGTTTGATCAGGTTGCTGATCTCGTCTGACTTGATGGCCACTGCTCTTCCTACCCTTTAGCTCAATAATTCCTGCCGCAAACGCGCGAGCTGCGTGCGTACCGTGCCGTCTACCAGGTGATCCCCGATCTGGATCGCGGCACCACCGACAATGCCCGGGTCGGTGCCGAATGTCACCGTGACTTTTCGACCTAGTTTTTTCGCCAGGGCCTGCTCGAAGCGCTGGCGATCCTCCTTGTCCAGGTCGATCGCCGTCGTCACCGAGGCGTGGACCATCCCGGAGGCCTCGTCGGCCAGCCGTTCGAACTCTTCGCGGATGTGATGGATCTCGGCGCTCCGATAGTGCTCGACCAGCAAACGCAGCAGGTTCTCCGTTTCCCGGCGGAGCTCGGGCTCGAGCAGCTGGGACAGGTCCATGCGGCGCCTGACGCCCACCGCGGGGTTCTTGAAGGCGGCAATCAGGACGTCGTCCTGGAGCAGCTCGTCGAGCTTGGCCAGCTCCGCCCGCCAGGTGTCGATCGCGTTCTCCTCCTGGGCCAGCTGAAAGATGCCCGCCCCGTAGCGGCGCGCCACGTTGCTGCTTTCAGGCACGAATCTCCGCCTCCTCGATGGTGCGCTGGATCAGCTCGCGGTGCTTCTTTTCGTCAAGGCTCTCGCCGATGATCCGCTCGGCGGCCATCACCGCCAGGTCCGCCACCTGCTCCCGCAGATCTTCCACCGCCTTGGCCCGCTCTTGCTGGATCTCGGCTCGAGCTTTCGTGATCAAGCCCTCGGCCTGCTCGCGGGCCTTGGCTTCCAGTTCTTTGCGCAGGTCCTCTGCCTGCTTGGCGATCCGGTCGAGCATCGCCTGCGCTTCGCGCCGAGCCTCCTCGAGCTTTACTTGACGTTCTCGCTCCGCCTCCTCCAGCTCGCGCTTGGCGCGTTCGGTCGCCTCCACGCCCTGCTGGATCCGCTCTCGGCGCTCGTTCAGGATCCGCAAGAGTGGCCCCCAGGCGAAGCGATACAGGACGCCCAACATGACCAGGAAGATCAGCAGCTGAGCGATCAGCGTGCCATTGAGCGTGAGCAGCCCGGCGTCGAGGCGTGTCATTTCCCGGTGATCTGGCCCAACAGCGGGTTGGCAAAGATCAGGAACAGGCCCAGCCCCAGGCCGATGATCGGCAGCGCCTCGATGAACCCGATCCCGATGATCATCAAGAAGAAGAGGCGGCCCTGCAGCTCAGGCTGGCGCGCCGTCCCCTCGACCGTCCGGCTCGACACCAGGCCATCCCCGATTCCCGCGCCGAGGGCGCTCAGCCCCAGCAGAAAACCGAAGGCGATAACCGTGGCACCTAAAACGATTGCGCGTTCCAAAACAAACCCTCCTTAGTGGTGTTTCATGCGTGTGCGGTTTCAACTTCAGTGGCGATCGCGACATACGACACCGTCAAGACGGTAAAGATAAAGGCCTGGACCGTTCCAATGAAGAGGCTGAAGAGCGTCCACGCCGCGCCGGGTAACCAGGAGATCCAGGTCGGAATCAGCGTGATGATCAGTGACAGCAGCAGCTCCCCCACGAAAATGTTGAAGTACAACCGGAAGGACAGGGTGATCGGCTTGGCGAGCTCGTCGATGACGCTCAGCGGAAAGTAGGGCGGGACCACAAAGAGATGTTTGAGGTAGCCCCAGATGCCACGGCGGCGAATGCTGAAGAACGTAAACAGGACGAACGTGAGGAGGGCCAGCGCCAGCGTCGTATTCCAGTCATTGGTCGGCGACTTGAAACCCGGGATGAGTCCCAGGTAGTTGGAGACCAGCAGAAAGACGAACAGCGTGATGGCAAGCGGCCCGAGGTTGAAATTTCGACCCTGCAGCGACTCCGCGGTCAACCCTCCGATGTACTCGACGATCAGCTCCACGATGTTCTGCAGCTGCGTCGGTTTCCCGACGCGCAGCTGGCTGCGCAGGATGAATGCGCCGACGAGCAGGAGCGCGCACACGATCAGCGTGTTACGGATGGTGTCAGCGTTGAAGTCGATCCCGCCGATGTTGACGGTGGGGTGCGTGACGTCGGCCTGAAGCAGCACGAGGAGCCTCATAGCGGTAAGGCCGGTCGCGTCCGCATCATCCGCCAGCCCGCGACCGCGCCGGCGATCGGGAAACAGCCGTAACCGATCGCCGCGCCGACCGGATCGACGCGGCTCACGATGAGCACGACGCCCAGCAGGACGGCGATCGTGAGGAACCGGATCGCGGCAGCCAGCTGGAGCATTCGCGCCGTTGGGGTGTGCCCGAGGAACCGCCGTGCGGTTCCAACCATCCAGACCATGTTGGCGAGGCCGAGCAGCCCACCCGCGACCAGCCCGGCGATCGCGCGCGGGTGGCCGACGGCCACCATCGCGGCGCCGACGACGCAGAGAAAGGCGAGCAAAACCACGGAGGTCGTCAGCTCGAACCGCCGCAGCTCACCCACCCCGACCTATCTCCTTCATGAGCCTCCGCACGACACTGTAACCGCCCCCCAGAATCCCGAGCAGTAACCCCACCAGGAGGAACCAGGGCGACGTGTGCAGGGCCCGGTCAGTGAGGTAGCCAAGGCCCAACCCAACCAACACCGTGACGGCGAGCTGGAGGCCAACGCCCGACGCGAGGCCAAAGGCCGCCAGCATGCTGGGGTCCTTGCGCTTATCCGTCGGGGCCATCACCGCCTCCAGAAATTAGGCCTCAACCGTTCCAAGCTTATCAGGGGGTCAATTCGCACGCTATCAGGCGCGGGCCCGAACCGGGCTCAACCTCGTCGCCTTCGGCGGAAGCGTCGCACGACGATGGTGCCGATCCCCAACAGCATCAGCAGGATCGCGCCGAGCAGGACTTTCTTGTGTCCGTAAATGGCCAGCCCGACCGCGGCGAAGATGGCGGTTCCAAAATAGAAGACGACCGCCGTCTCGCGCGGGCTGAGACCAAAGTCGAGCAGCCGATGGTGCAGATGCTCGGTGTCGGGGGTGGCGATCGACCGGCCGCGCAGCCGTCGGCGGACGATAGCCCAGGCGGTGTCGACGATCGGGATTGCCAGCGCCGCCAGGGGAACCACCAGGGCCAGCACGATCGCACCCTTGGACACCGACAGCACGGAGAGTGCGGCCAGCGTGAAGCCGAGGAAGTTGCTGCCGCTGTCGCCCATATGGACTCGGGCCGGGTGCCAGTTGAAGAACAAGAAGCCGACGCAGGCGCCGATCAGCGCGCCGGCCAGGATGACGATGTCGCTTTCGCCCCGATTGATGGCGGCCAGCAGCAAGGTCGCGGCCACGATCGCCACGACGCCGGCTGCGAGGCCGTCAACCCCATCCATGAAGTTGACGGTGTTCTCGAGTCCGACAAACCAGAGCAGCGTGAGCGGGATCGATACCGCGAACGACAGGACGATGAGGTGGCCAGGAAGGCCGATGAACTTGATCGAAATGCCGAAAACGAGGATGGCGAGTAGCGAGGCGGCCACCTGGAAGACCAGTTTGAAGAGGGGTCGAACCCCGCCGAGGTCGTCGAAGACCATCAGCGTCGTGATGACTGCCGCTGACAGGAGCAACCCCAGGGTTGCCGGGTTCGTCGAAAAGAGGGCGGCGGATAGGCCGAATCCCAGGTACATCGCCAGTCCGCCCAGCCGGCCGGTCGGCTCACTGTGGATGCGGCGTTCTCCCGGCTGCGCAACGGCCCCCAGCCGGAAGGCCAGCCATCGCGCCGGAAGGACCGCGATCGTGGTGCCGACCAGCGCCGCAAGAAAAGGCACCACCGCCGGGCCGAAGCGCGCGGGTGAGAAGTCAGACCAGAAGGTCGGGTCGCTGAAAACGCCTGCGCCCGCTAGTACGGCAGCGGAAATCGTTCGCACAACGCCCGGCTACGGGCGCGTACCTGCTCATGGACCGTCCGGTCCTCGAGGTTGAAGAGCAACTCGGAAACCATGTCGGCGATCTGCTCCATTTCTTTTGTGCCCATCCCGCGCGTCGTGACCGACGGCGATCCCAACCGGATGCCACTCGGGTTGAACTTGCTCGCGGTATCGAACGGGATCGAGTTGCGGTTCACGGTGATGCCGACGGTATCGAACGTATCCTGGACGTTCTTTCCAGTGAGGTTGAGCGGCCGCAAGTCGATCAGCATCAAGTGGTTGTCTGTTCCCCCACTGACCAGCCGGTGCTTGCGACGGCTCAGCCCTTCGGCGAGCGCATGTGCGTTGTTGACCACCGCCTGTGCGTAGGACCTGAACTCCGGGGTCTTCCACTGGGCCAGCATCACGGCCTTGCCGGCGACGGCGTGGTTATGCGGGCCGCCCTGGCTGCCGGGAAACACGCTCTTGTCCACCTCAGCGGCGTACTTCGCCTTGCAGAGGATCATCGCGCCCCACGGTCCACGCATCGTCTTGTGCGTGGTGAAGCTGACGAAGTCCGCGTGCGGCACCGGGCTCGGGTGCGCACCACCGGCGACCAGGCCGGCGAAATGCGCCATGTCGACGAAGAAATAGGCATCGACCGCCTTGGCGATCGCCGCCAAACGCTCGAAGTCGAGGGTGCGCGGGTAGGCACTATAGCCGGCGAGCAGCATCTTCGGCCGCACATCTTTCGCCTGCTTCTCGAGGACGTCGTAATCGATCCGCTCCGTCACCGGATCGACCCCGTAAGGCACGAAGTGGTAGAGCTTGCCGGAAAAGTTCACGGGGCTCCCGTGGCTCAGGTGCCCGCCCTGGCTGAGATCCATCCCCATGACGGTGTCGCCCACCTTGAGGACGCTCGCGTAGACGGCATAGTTGGCGGTCGTGCCGCAATGAGATTGCACGTTGGCATGCTCCGCGCCGAAGAGCGCCTTGGCGCGCTCGATCGCCAGCGTCTCGATCCGGTCGACGTTCTCGCAGCCGCCATAGTAGCGCTTGCCCGGGTACCCCTCGGCGTACTTGTTGTTGAGCAGTGAGCCGAGCGCCTGCAGCACTGCCGGGCTGGCGATGTTCTCCGATGGAATGAGCTCGAGCGTGTACTGCTGACGCTCGTATTCGTCGCGGATCGCGGCACCGACCTCGGGATCGACGAGGTCGATCCGGCTGGTCAGGTCGGTGCGGGCCTGCAACATCCCGCCCATTATCCCGGAATCAGTTCCGAAGACGGGATCGCCCCCTGGCGCAGGATGCGTGGCGTCGCACCGCTCAGGTCAAGAATCGTCGAGGGCTGACCGATTCGGCATGGCCCTCCGTCGAGCACGAGGTCAAGCTCATCGTCCCACCCGGCGATCACCTGGTCGGCATCGATGGGCGGCGGCTGCCCCGCCGGGTTGGCGCTGCTGCTCGCGATCGGCTCCCCGAGCGAGGTCAGAAGCGCGAGGGCAACTTCGTGGTCCGGCGCGCGCACCGCAATGGTCGATCCGGCCCTTGGGATGCGGGCAGGCAACACCAGGGTCAGCGGGCCCGGCCAGTAGCGGTCCATCAACTCGGTGGCGGCTGCCGAGACGGCGGCGAACCGTTCGACCTGGGCCCGGTCTGTGACCAGCCAGACCATCGGCTGTTCGGCGGGGCGTCGCTTTGCCCGGTAGAGGCGCGCGACTGCCGCTGCGTCCGAGGCGCACGCGCCGACGCCGTAGAGCGTGTCGGTTGGGAAGGCGATGACCGCCCCCGCGCGAAGCCGTTCCGCCGCCTGGGCGATGTGCGATGCGTCCGCCGGCCAGCGCACCATCATGTCTGGATCCGCACCACGCGGTCCTGCCCCGCCAGGTCCTTGTGCACGGTCACCTGCGCCGCGGGCCAATGCCCCTGGGCCAGGCGGACGATGCGGCGGATTTGCGCCGGGTCACATTCGAAGAGGACGAGGCCGCCCGGTTTCAGTACCGCAGGCGCTTGCGCCAGCGCGACCCGAATCAGCGACAGCCCGTCCTTGCCGCCGTCGAGCGCGAGCGCCGGCTCATACTCCAGCTCCTTCGGCCGATTGCGCCGCAGCGCCTCCGGGATGTACGGGAGGTTGGCGACGATCAGGTCCGCGGGGGACGCGCGGCGCAGCAAGTCGCCCTTCACCGTGGTGATCCGCCGGCGTACGCGGTAGTGCGTGATATTTTCGTCAGCCACCTTTAACGCGCGAGCGCTGACATCCCGTGCCTCGATGTGAACCTGTGGCACCGCCTTCGCGACGGAAATCGCGACCGCGCCGCTGCCGGTACCCAGGTCGATCATCCGCCGCGCCCGTGGGTGTGCCGTCAACCAATCGATCGCCAGCGCGACGAGCAGCTCGCTCGATGGGCGCGGAATCAGCACGGCAGGGGTAACGCGAAACATGTACCCATAGAATTCGCGCTCGCCGACCAGGTAAGGCACCGGAACCCGGGCCACGCGGCGACTGGTCAACCGCCGCAGCTGAGCCCGTTGCGCGACGGTTAGCTCGTGCTCGGGGTGGCTGTGGAGCCGCTCGCGCGAACTCTGGAGAACATGTGCCACCAGGATCTCGGCGTCGAGCCAGGGTAATGGAATGCCGGCCGTCTCCAGGGTGGCTCGTGCCTTCGCGAGCTGCGCCTTGACCCGGCTGGCATCCGAGCGGCCCCGGTGTGGAGAGGCCGCGAGATCAGTTGCGCGCGGCGCCATTCGGCGGTTCGCCCAACCGGTTCCCACGGTCCCAGGCGATCAAACGATCGATCACCGGGTCGAGCTCGCCGGCCTCGACGAACTGGGGCAGCTTGTAGTACTTGAAGTCGATCCGGTGATCGGTGATCCGGCCTTCCGGATAGTTATAGGTGCGGACTTTTTCGCTGCGGTCACCGGAACCGACCGCGGAGCGGCGAACCTCCGTCAGGGCCTCCTGCTGCTGCGCCATCTGACGGTCGAGCAGGCGCGCCATGAGCACCTTTTCCGCCTTGGCCTTGTTCTTCAGCTGCGAGCGCTCGTCCTGGCAGGTGACCACGATCGGCGGACCGCCATCCTCGGGGGTGTAGGTGAGACGGACCGCCGAGTCCGTCGTGTTGACACTCTGCCCACCGTGTCCGCCGGATCGGTAGACGTCGACCTTGAGCCGCTCGGGGTTGATGACGACATCGACGTCCTCGGCCTCGGGCATCACGACGACGGTGGCCGTGGAGGTGTGAATACGGCCCTGCGCCTCGGTCTCCGGCACGCGCTGCACACGGTGCACGCCGTTTTCGAATTTCAAGCGCGAGTAGGCGCCTCGACCGCGAACCTCGAAGACCACCTCTTTGAAGCCGCCGCGCTCGGTCACGTTCTCCGAGAGCAGGTCGACCTTCCAGCGATGCGACTCGGCATACCGACTGTACATGCGGAAGAGGTCGGCGGCAAACAATCCCGCTTCATCCCCGCCAGTCCCCTGCCGGATCTCGACGATCACGTTCTTGTCGTCGGTGGGATCCTTGGGCACGAGGGCGACGTTGAGCTCGCCTTCGAGGCGATCCCGTTCCGCCTGCTGTTTCTCCAATTCCTGGCGCGCATAGGCCTGCATCTCGGGGTCTCGCTCCTGTTCGGCCAATTCGCGGGCCTCGGCCATGCCACGTTCGGCCTGGCGATAGGCCTCGTAGAGCTGCACGAGGTCGCGGAGCTGCGCTTGCTCCTTGCTCAGCCGCTGGAGTTCCTTGAGGTCGGCGTGAACCGCGGGGTCTGCCAGCCGCTCGGTGATCGCGTAGTACCGGGCCCGAACGGCTTCGAGCTGTTCGAACATCAGGCCGCGGCCTCTTTCTCCTCGAGCCGGGCTCCCTCGAATGCCGCCAACGCCACCTCGATCTGACGGTCGTCCGGTTCCCGCGTCGTGAGCTTCTGGGTCAAGAGGAACGGGAGGATCAGCACCTTCACGATCGGGTTGTGCCGATGCCGGCCGGCAAAGCGAATGAACTCATAGGCCAGCATGGCAATCACCGGAATCAGCACGATGCGCGAGAGGAGCAGCAGCGGCAGGGCCGGACGGCCGACCAGGCCAAAGACAAAGGCGCTGACGACCATCACCGCCAGCAGGAAGCCGGTACCGCAGCGCGGATGGAGCGTGCTCTGCGTGCGCACGTTGGGGACGTCGAGCGGAAGCCCCGCTTCGTAGGCATTGATCGTCTTGTGCTCGGCACCGTGGTAGGCGAAGAGCCGCGCGATCTCCGCCTTGAAGGAGATGGCATAGAGGTAGAGCAAAAGCAGCCCGATGCGGACCGCCCCGTCGACCACCCCGAAGAAGAGGTTGCTGTGGCCGCGGCTCAGGAAGCCGGCCGCCAGTAAGGGGACGCCCAGGAAAAAGAGCAACGCGCCGGCCACGGCGATCGCCATCGTCACGCGGATGGTGGTCGCGCTCAGCTCCACCTGCTCGGCAGCGGCCTGGATGTTCGCCGACCACATCAGCGCCTTCATGCCGAGGTGGAGCTGCTCCCAGAGCCCGGCCAGGCCTCGGAGGAGCGGGAGCTTCCAGATCGGGTGGGTGTAGATGATGGACCGCAGGCGCTCGCGCAACACCTGGATTTCGCCGTCGGGCTTGCGGACAGCGACCGCGTAGGTGGTCCGACCGCGCATCATGACGCCCTCGAGCACGGCCTGGCCGCCATAGAAGAACTTTTCCTGGCTCACAGCCGCGCTCATCCTAGTCCCTGCGCAACGCCGCTGGCCACAGAGGGCTCAACGGGTTGGCGGCTTATCTCTTCCGCTGCTGGCGCTGCTGGAACCGGTCGACGCGGCCCTGCGTATCGACGATTCGCTGCTGGCCACTGAAGAAGGGATGGCACACCGAACAGACCTCGGTCTTGAGCTCTTTCTGCGTAGACCCGGTGGTGAATCGATTGCCGCAAAGGCAGACCACGACGGCATCGTGATAGTAGGTCGGATGGATAGTGGCTTTCATGGGGCTCCCAATTCTATCTCAAGATGGCGGACGTCTGGAGCATGCCAACGCCCAGTGCGAAGAGCAGCCCGAGGTAAACGGCTCCGACGATGACCTTCGTCTGGGCGTCAACGGCGTAGTAGGCCGGATTGAGGACGGTCGACCGAA
>DATEHI010000125.1:0-4140 GCA_035279665.1 Candidatus Dormiibacterota bacterium
GCTCACGGACTTTCTCGAGGCCACCGACCGTACGGCGTCTCTTGTTGAGTACATCACCTACTTCGAGCTGCCGATCGCGGTCCTGCAGACGGTGCCCGCGCTCGAGCGAGCCACGTACGAGCTCTGCGAGGATCTGAAGAACGATAACGTGCGATATGCCGAGATCCGATACGGGCCCTGGCTGCATGTACAGCAGGGTCTGTCCCTCACGGACGTGATTCGGGCGGTGCTGAGCGGCTGGACCGCAGGTAAGGAAGCGTTCGGGCTCGAGGGTGGCGTGATCGTGACGGCGCTGCGGGACATGCCGCCAGCACAGAACGTTTCGCTCGCGCAGATCGCCGGTCGATACGTGGGTGAGGGCGTCGTCGGATTCGACCTGGCCGGCGACGAGGCGGGCCATCCGCCGATCCTGCACGAAGACGCGTTCCGCATCGCCCGATCACTGGGCTTGAACATCACGATTCACGCCGGGGAAGCCGCCGGGCCCGAAAGCGTTCGTCAGGCGATCTCGATGGGAGCGGTGCGCCTCGGGCACGGCGTGCGAGCCCAGGAAGACGCGGAAGTCATCGCAATGATCAAAGAAGATGGCGTGCAACTCGACATGGCGCCAACGAGCAACGCGCATACCAAGGCTGTACGACGACTCGAGGAACATCCCTTGAAGCGCCTCTACGAGCAGGGCATCAGAGTCACGATCAGCACGGACTCACGGACAGTCTCTGACGTGACGCTCACTCAGGAATATCAGACGGTCGCGCGCGTTCTGGGCTGCTCGCGCGAGGAACTATCGGCGATGAATCTCCAGGCCCTCGACGGTGGCTTCGGCGACGAAGTTACCCGTGCCCGGCTTCGGCACGAGTTCGCCGACGCGATCGCGAAACTGCGTCCTGCGGCCCCGACGTCCGGTTAGAGCACTTAGACACCCGGCGGGACCACTTCCGGTGGCGTGATGCTGCCGTTACGGATCTTCGTTCGCAGATCGAGCACCTGGTTGATGATGTCCTGGGGGACGACGCTGCTGGGCGTGCTAAAACCCGTCGCGTCGTCTTGAAGCGAGAACACCTGCTTGCCAGGTCTGAACTGTCCGTTTTGCAGCCGCTGGATCGTCAGCGCGACGGCTCGATCGACGCGCTTCAGCGCGCTGGTGATAACCGCGGGGCTGACGAACGCCTGGTCGTTGTTTGAGCCGATGGCATAGCCGGAGGCGTCGTAGGCAGCATCGATGTAGCCGGAGGCGCAGCGGCCCGTGACTTCGAACAAGATATCGGCGCCAGACGAAATCTGCGTGATCCCCAGCTGCTTGCAGAACGCCGTGTCCTGCGAGTCGGAGTAGGCAATTTTGAAGATCACGCTCGGATCGGCGTCGCGGGCGCCGGTGACGAAGCCGGCGATATAGGGATCGACACCGGGCCCGTGGTTCGAGCCGAGCACGCCCAGGACGTTGTGGCTGGCGCTGCCGATTTTCTGTTTTTCCATCAGGCCGGCCATCGCGCCGACCAGGTAGGCGGGCTCCTGTTCGTTGAACAGCAGGTCCGTTAAATTATTCAGCTCGGCTTCCTGGCCGTTGTCGTCTACGGGCATCGCGTCGACCAGGGCAAACTTTTGCTTCGGACTCAGCTGCGCCGCGTGCCAGACGGCGCTCGCCATCTCCGCCGAGCCGGCGATCACGAGATCAGGCTTGGCCGCGATACAGCGCTGCAAACTTGATAAATAATCACTCGTTGTCTTCGAGGTGATCACTTGAACACCCGCCCCCGCGCTACGCGCACCGTCGATGGCCAGCTGGTTAAACGTATGCGGCGCGGGCCCCTCGATGTTGGTCGCGATGCAGGCGTGTGTCCGGGCCGTATCGGGGGACGCATTTGGCACGCCGCAGGCGGAAAGAACAACAGAAAGTAGCATGACGGCCGCGCGACGGGACACGGGTCAGGACGCCCGGACGCCGGACGCGCCGATTCGCTCGATCGCGTCGACCATGAGATTCCAGAAGCGATCGACGTCCAGCTTGGTGGCGATCTGGACGTTCCGTTGGCCCAGGCGCCCGGCAAAGTCCGTCACCGTCATGCCGGACGTGAATTCGCCACGGGTCTCGATGGCCACATGAGCATCGACGCAGGTCATGACACCTGGATCGATGACCCGGGCGACGGCGCACGGGTCGTGCACGGGCGGTGAATCGAAACCAGCATTGCGCCGGTAGGCCTCGCGAAAGAACTCCATGAGCTGGACAGCAATTTTCGATATTGGCGTGCCAAGCGCGGCGATCCGTTGCAGGACGGCAGGGGTGGCCAGTGCTTGATGCGTCAAGTCCAGGCCAACCATCGTCAGCGGCCAGCCCGCCGAGAAAACAATCGCGGCGGCCTCGGGATCAACATGGATATTAAATTCGGCCGCTGGTGTCGTATTGCCCCGGGTGTAGGCGCCCCCCATGAGCACGACTTCCTGGACTTTCTTGACGATCCGTGGCTCTTTGCGGATGGCCGTGGCGATGTTGGTCAATGGCGCCGTCGGCACCAGCGTGATGTCGCCGCTCGATTGCATCAGCAGCTCGATGATCAAATCCACGGCGTGCCGCTGGTCGAGGGGCACCGTCGGTTCGCCAAACGCTGGGCCGTCGAGCCCTGACTCGCCATGAATATAAGCCGCCGTTTTCAGTTCGCGAGTAAGAGGCCGGTCGCATCCGGCGGCAATTGGCACGTGAATGCCAGCGACGGAACAGACCCGGCGCGCATTGAGGCTCGTCTTGTCAAGGGTCTGGTTACCAGCGACCGTGGTGATGGCCAGCAGCTCGATCTCCGGATTGCCGTGCGCGAGCAAGATCGCCATGGCGTCATCGTGACCCGGGTCGCAATCCAGGATGATCTTTCTCGGCATTGTTACTGCTCAGAGGATGACAGGTCGACGCCAAAACGCCGCCTCAGATCATCCAGCCCGGGCAGCGCCGCCTGGGCCCCGACCGAGCTGGTGGCCGCCGCACCGGCGGCGTTCCCGAAACGGACGGCTGTTTCTATGGGGAGCCTACGGGCGAATCCGACCGCAAGCGCGCCCACGAACGCGTCGCCCGCGCCGGTCGCATCGATCGACTTGACGGCAAATGGCTCGACGCGATGAACCCCCGTGTCGTCGCAGAAGACGCTGCCGGATGGCCCCAGAGTCACGATCACGATCTTCGGGCCCAGGGTCAGTAAGGCCGCCGCAATGGTTGATGGGTCGTCATGATCGACGAGCGCGTTGGCCTCACGTTCGTTGGCGGCGAGCGCGTTGGCCTCGCGTTCGTTGACCACGAGCGCGTCCAGCTGACTCAAGAGCCCCGGTTCGAGCCGCTGGGCGGGCGCGGCATTGAGCAAGATAAAAGCCCCGGCCTGGCGGGCCGCCTGAACGGCGCGTTCGACAACGGCCACCGGGATCTCCAGCTGCATAACCAGCAGGTCGCCCGGCCCGAGCCTCGCAGCCGCGCGTTGGGCGTCACTGGCGCCGACCACGGCATTGGCGCCGGGAGCGACTGCGATCATGTTTTGACCGCCGGCCTCGACGAAGATCAAGGCGGCACCGGTCGGCGCCGCCGGATCACGGTCGACACCGGACGAGTCCACGCCGTTGCGATCGAGATTCTCGATGAGTCCCGCGCCAAAACCGTCGTCGCCCACGCGACCGATCATCGCCACCTGGCCGCCGAGGCGAGCCGCGGCGACGGCCTGGTTCGCGCCCTTGCCACCCGGGCAGCTCCGCAGACCATCGCCGAGGACGGTCTCGCCGGGCCGGGGCAGACGCGGAACGGTTACGACAAGATCCACGTTCAGGCTGCCGAGGACGACAATTCTGGCCATCAATCACGCCGGCAGGGACCGAGGCCTATGCCTTCCGGTAGGGCTTACCGTCCGCCGCCGGGGCCACGGCGCGCCCCATGGCACCCGCGACGACAACGATCGTCAGCAGATACGGCAGCATGCCCAGGAACTGAAAGGGGATATGCCATCCCCAGATCTGGATCTGGCCGCTGAATGCCTCGGCGCCCGCAAACAAAAGACACGCATAGAAGGCGCCCAGCGGCTTCCACTTGCCGAAGATCATCGCGGCCAGCGCGATGAATCCTCGGCCGCCGGTCATATTGGGAAGAAATTGCCCAATCTGTTGTAGAGA
>DATEHI010000126.1:0-6303 GCA_035279665.1 Candidatus Dormiibacterota bacterium
CGCTTTCGACCGTGTGGCCCCGGGGCCCACGGTTTTTTGTTGTTTATCGCAATTCATCGAGGAGCTGAGATCATGGCGATCCACAAGAGCGAATTGAATACGGCGGCCGTCGAGGTGGACAGCATCTCGAAGCGCTTTGGCGAGACCGCCCGCCCGCATCGGCTGATGCCCTGGCGGAAGGCGAAAAAGCCGAAGCTGGCGCTCGACAACGTGTCCCTCCATGTTCCGAGCGGCCGGATCACGGGCATTCTTGGTGCCAACGGCAGCGGCAAGTCGACGCTGATCCGCATTCTGGCCACGCTGCTCACCCCCGATGAGGGGACCGCGTCAGTTTTCGGCTACGACGTGGTATCGCAGCCGGACGCCGTGCGTCGCCACATCAACCGCGTGTCGGTCGAGGCCTCCTTCTTCAAGGAGATGAGCCCCTGGGAGAACATGCTCTACGCCGCGCGCCTCTACGGCAGCGGCGGCGAGGGCACGCGGGCTCGGGTGGAGGCGATGCTGGAGCGGCTCGGCCTGCCACTCGACACACTCGACAAGCCGATGAAGCAGCTATCGCGTGGCCAGCAGCAGAAGGTTGCCATCGCGCGCAGCTTCCTGACAACGCCGTCGCTGCTGCTGATGGACGAGCCGACCACCGGGCTGGATCCTCGGTCCAAGCGTGAGGTCCAGGAGCTGGTGCGATCGATCCGGCGGGATCGCGCGGCCACCGTCCTGCTCTGCACGCACGACCTACAGGAGGCGGAGGTGCTCTGCGACCGCGTGGTCGTCATCGACCAGGGCCGGGTGCTGGCGGACGGCACCCCCACCGAGCTGATTCACATGCACGCCGGCAAGGCCGACGGCAGCCTCGAGGATGCCTTCATGGCCCTGACCGGCAAGCGCCTCGAGGAAGACGAGGAGGAGAAAGAAGAATGACCGGAACATCCCTTCGCTGGGAGCTGAACGCGTTCGTCGGCTTTATCGAGAGGCAGAAGAACCTCTACCGGCGCTACTGGGCGTGGGAGGCGGTCTGGCTGCTCTACAACCTGGTCAGCGTGCTCAGCATCGGCTACCTCGCGGCCGGGCTGTCGACGCTTGGTCTCGAGCAGGGGCAGGCGAACCTCCACCAGACGCAGCTCTACCTGCTGGTGGGGGCGCTGCTCTGGACCTACCTGTCGCTGGTGTTCTTCGAAATCTCCTTCGCCATCACCTGGGAACGGTGGGAGGGGACCATCGAGTACACGTTCATGGCGCCGATCAAGCGGCTGACTCACCTGCTGGGTGTCTCCGCCGCCTCACTGCTCTACGGAATGGCCCGCACCGCGGTGATCGGCATCGCGCTGATCTTCCTGTTCAAGCTCGACCTGTCACATGCCAACTGGCTGACGGCGCTGGCGATCTGCGCGGCTGCGACGCTGCCGCTGCTGGGTCTGGGGATCTTCACCTCGATCCTGCCGCTGCTGTCGCCAGAGAAGGGTGAGCAGATGGCGTTTGCGGTCCAGGGCGTGCTGCTGCTGATCTCGGGTGTCTATTACCCGATCACGGTCCTGCCCGCGCCGCTCCGTCTGGGGGGCATTCTCTCGCCGCTGACCTACACGCTGGACGGAGTCCGGGAGTCGTTGCTCCATGGGCTCTCCCTCGCGGGGGCGCTCCCCGACATCGGCATCCTGCTGCTGATGGGCGTCATCCTGGTGCCCTCATCGGTTTTCTTCTTCAGGCGAGCGGAGATCCGGGCTAAACGACTGGGGCTGCTGAAGCGAAGCGGTTAACCCTCTTCCTGCGATCATTCGAGTGCGGTGAAGGGGCTAGCCGCCCGGCTTGGAGCGCAGCAACGGCGGAATCTCGCGATTACCCTCGCCCTTGCCCTGGCGCCGGCGCTCGTTATCGGCCTCATCGCCTTCCAGCTGTTGCGGCCACTGCCCACCATCGCGGCGACGACGTTCCTTCCCGCGACAAGTCGCCTCGGCGCGGTCCCGCCACCGCTGCCCTGGCCGACGACCGGTAGCGCCGCCGTGGCGGTAGCTGGGCTCGGCACGATCGGCACCCATGGTCCGCAAACCTCACTCCCCCTGGCAAGCACCGCCAAGGTCATGACCGCCCTGGTTGTCCTGGCAGATCGTCCCCTGAGACTCAGCGAGCAAGGCCCGACGGTCCCGGTCAGCGCTGCCGACGTTGCGACGTATGCGGCTGAGAAGGATCAGGGACAGTCCGTTTTTCCCGTCGCCGCCGGGGAAAAGCTCAGCGAATACCAGGCGTTGCAGGCTTTGCTTGTCCCGTCCGGCAACAACATCGCCGAGCTTCTCGCCGTTTGGGACGCCGGCTCGGTTGGAGCGTTTGTCGACAAGATGAACACACGGGCCGCCGCCCTCCGGCTGCTCCACACGCATTACGTGGATGCGAGTGGCCTTTCTCCACAGTCCGTTGGCACACCAGAGGAACTGATCGCGATCGCGGAAGCGGCCCTTCAAGACCCCGTGTTCGCTGAGATTGTGGGCCAGCCGGAGGCGACCCTGCCCGTCGCCGGTCGAGTTTTCAACGTCGATGCCATCGTCGGACAGGACGGTATTGTCGGCGTCAAGACGGGCTCGAGCGGGGCGGCGGGCGCGTGCTTCGTGTTTGCCGCCGATGTCCGAGCGGATGGTCAGCCGGCGCGTCTATTCGGTGCCATCATGGGCCTACCTACGCTAGATGACGCCTTTACATCGACGAAGAGCCTTGTGCGGGCTGTCGGCTCTGCTCTCCATTATCGGTCGGTTCTTTCGACAAATCAGGTCATCGCCGAATACGCGGCTCCCTGGGGTGACACCGCCACCGTGTTCGCCGACCAGGACGTCAATTGGGTCGCCTACGACGGCATGGTGCTTCAGCAGCGCACCGAGGTGAGAACGGTAAGAGCCCCATTGCCATCGGGTTCTCGCGTTGGAACCTTGACGCTTCAGCTTGGGGAGCAGCGCACCCAGCTTCCGCTAAAGACGACCGAACCCATTTTTGCGCCAGACACCGTGTGGCGCCTCACGCGGGTCCGACTCGATCGACTGTTCCAGTAGACCTGCGATGCTTATCGGCATGTCAAACATCTTTACGCCCGTATTGCACCCCCGGATCGAAGCGCGCAAAAAGCAACGCCCCGTCATGGTCAGCGATCTCATGGCTAGAGGCGCCACTGGCCCGATCACGCGATTCAACACCTGGTTGGCGGTCAAGGTGACCAACGCCGTCGGCACAATGTGGTGCGCCTACGCCTTCGCCGCGCTGGCGCTCATCTCGCTGCCCGCCGCGATTGCGTCGGGGAACCCAGTCCTCATCGTCGCGTGGATCAGCCAGACATTCCTGCAGTTGGTGCTGCTGAGCATCATCATCGTCGGCCAGAACGTCCTCGCCGCCGCCAGCGACAAGCGAGCCGAGGCCACCTATGAGGATGCCGACGCGGTGCTCCATACCGCGCTGCAGATCCAGGACCATCTCGCGGCGCAGGATGCCGAGATCGAGAAGATCCTCGCCGGCCTCAAGACAAGTGGGTAGCTCAGTAGATGAAGCCCAGCACCCCCCGCATCGAGGTCACCGTTCGGTAGTCGAGACGGTTCCAGCCACCGCCCGGCACGCCCCACCAGTTCATCTCGGACACGACGAAGGAGCCGTTTGCATTGACCGACTCGACATAGGCGACGTGGCCCTGCGGCGACGTGCCGCTGATACCCATCACCATGACTGCCCCGGCCCGGGGCGTGGGTCCCTCGGCGAAGCCGAAGGCCCGGGCGTTCCACCACCACTCATAGGCATTCCCCCGCCAGGGGATGTAGCGCTTGTGCGCCACCCACCAGGTGCAGTAGCCGTAACTGAACCCAGCGCCTGTGGCGGGAATCGGAGCGACCGTCACCGCCCTTGGCTGCGACATCGGCCGCGCGGCCAGCGGCGTCCGCTGCTGGGCGACAGCCGGGGTCGGTTCCGGTGTCGCAAGGAGATAGATCATCGCGGCGGCGCGAGCCTGGTGCGGCCTGGGTAGGTCCATCGGTTCGATGGGCGTTGTGATCTGGTCGACAGGCGTCGAGAGCGGGACAATCGTGGCGTCAGCGGCGGCCGTGATCGGCCGTTGTGGCACCGACGCCATAGCGCCGAAGCCAAAGGCGAAGAGCGCTCCTCCTCCGACGGTTAGACGCAGGGTCACACCAACGGTGCGATTCACGGTCCAACCTCCTTCCCTCAGTTGGATCAGATGCGCCGTCTACGCTTGGCCGTAGAGGACGCGGAGTAAAGAGAGGGAGTCGGACCGTTACGTAACTAGCCGTGGCACACCTTACTACAAAGGGTCCATGACTTGTCAAGCTGGCCGGGAAATCACCCGGCTTAGAATCAACGCCATGCTGAGCCGGATCGACCATGTCGGGATCGCCGTCCGCGATCTCGATCAGGCGATTCGGATCTACGAGCGCCGGCTGGGATTACGCTCGACCGGACGCGAGCGGCTCGAGCGCGAGGGCATCGAGATCGCGATGATCCCGATCGGGGATAGCCGGATCGAGCTGATCATGCCGCTCAATCCGGAGTCGAGTGTGGAAAAGTTCCTGCAGAATCGCGGCGAAGCGGTTCACCACGTCGCCTACGCGACCGACGATGTCGGGGCGTCGCTCGAGCAGGCGGCCAGTGGCGGCGCCCAGCTGCTCGATGCCGTGGCGCGGCCAGGGGCACACGGCACCCGGATCGGGTTCGTCCATCCGAAGAGCGTCTGCGGTGTTCTGACCGAGTTCGTGGAAGCGGATGGCCAGTCCGGCACCTAAGCCCTCCTCCGAACAGCCGTCCGAGCCCGTCACCGACAGCGGCCTGCCGCTCAAGCCGGTCTACCAGGCGGCCGATGCCGGGCCGGAAGCACCGCCGCCGGGGCAGTACCCTTTCACCCGGGGCATCTATCCGCAGATGTATCGCCGCCGCCCGTGGACGATCCGCCAGTACGCCGGGTTCGGGAGCGCCGCCGAGACCAATCGCCGCTTCCGCTATCTGCTTGAGCAGGGCCAGACCGGGCTCTCCGTCGCTTTCGATCTGCCGACGCAGATCGGCCACGATGCCGACGCACCGATGGCCAGGGGCGAGGTCGGCAAGGTCGGCGTGTCGATCTCCTCGCTCAAGGACATGGAGACGCTGCTCGACGGGATCCCACTGGACAAAGCCAGCACCTCGATGACGATCAACGCCCCGGCAGCGATCCTGCTGCTTCTGTACGAGCTGGTCGCCGAGCAGCAGGGCGTACCGGGCAACCGGCTGAACGGCACGGTCCAGAACGACATCCTGAAGGAGTACGCCGCCCGAGGCACCTACGTCTTTCCACCGCGTCCGTCGATGCGCCTGACGACGGACCTCTTCGCCTATTGCAAGGAGCGGCTCCCCAACTGGAACACGATCTCGATCTCCGGCTATCACCTGCGGGAGGCGGGCGCGACGGCGGTCCAGGAGCTGGGGTTCACCATGGCGCACGCGGTGGCCTACGTCGACGCTGCCCGAGCCGCGGGCCTGGCGGTCGCGGACTTCGCGCCGCGCCTCTCCTTCTTCTTTGCCGTCTTCTCCGATTTCTTCGAAGAGGTGGCGAAGTTTAGGGCCGCCCGCCGGCTGTGGGCGCGCCTGATGAAGGAGCGCTATGGCGTGAAGGACCCGCGGGCGCAGACGCTCCGCTTCCATACCCAGACGGGCGGGAGCACCCTGACCGCGCAGCAGCCGCACAACAACATCGTGCGGGTGGCGCTGCAGGCGATGAGCGCGGTACTGGGCGGAACGCAGAGTCTGCACGCCAACTCCTTCGACGAGGCGCTGGGGCTGCCCTCGGAGATGGCCGCGACCCTCTCCGTGCGGACCCAGCAGATCATTGCCCACGAGACCAACGTGGCGAGCGTCGCGGACCCGATGGGCGGCAGTTACCTGGTGGAAGCGCTCACCAGCGAACTGGATGCCGGGGCGATGGCCCTGATTGCCGAGGTCGACCGCCGCGGCGGCGCGATCGCCGCGATCGAGAGCGGGTTCACCCAGGACGCCATCCAGGAGAGCGCCTACCGGTTTGCGCAGGCCCTTGAAACCGGGCGCCGCGTGGTGGTCGGCGTCAACCGCTTCCAGGGTGACGACGAGGTCGTGGAGATCGTCAAGATCAGCCCTCAGCACGAGCGCGAACAGATCGAGTCGCTGACGCGCCTGCGCACCGAGCGCGATGCCAGAAAGGTCGAGGCATGCCTGCGGGAGGTGCGCCTGGCGGCGGAGGGTACGCAGAACCTGTTGCCGCCGATGCGGGAGGCGTTGCGAGCCTATGCCACCATAGGAGAGGTGTGCGGAGTGCTGCGCGAC
>DATEHI010000127.1:0-58200 GCA_035279665.1 Candidatus Dormiibacterota bacterium
CGCCAGTTCGGGTGGAGTCAACCTTGAAATACCACTCTGTTGAATTTGGGTATCTAACCTCGGACCGTGATCCGGTTCAGGGACAGTGTCTGGTGGGTAGTTTAACTGGGGCGGTTGCCTCCTAAAATGTAACGGAGGCGCTCAAAGGTTCCCTCAGCCTGGTTGGCAATCAGGTTTCGAGTGTAAGTGCACAAGGGAGCTTGACTGTGAGAGTGACATCTCGAGCAGGGACGAAAGTCGGCACTAGTGATCCGGCGCTGGCATGTGGAAGCGGCGTCGCTCAACGGATAAAAGGTACCCCGGGGATAACAGGCTGATCTTCCCCAAGAGTCCATATCGACGGGATGGTTTGGCACCTCGATGTCGGCTCGTCGCATCCTGGGGCTGGAGTCGGTCCCAAGGGTTGGGCTGTTCGCCCATTAAAGCGGTACGCGAGCTGGGTTTAGAACGTCGTGAGACAGTTCGGTCCCTATCCGTTGTGGGCGCAGGAGACTTGAGAGGAGTTACCCTCAGTACGAGAGGACCGGGGTGAACGGACCTCTGGTGTCCCGGTTGTCATGCCAATGGCAGTGCCGGGTAGCTATGTTCGGATGGGATAAGTGCTGAAAGCATCTAAGTACGAAGCCCACCTCAAGACAAGGTCTCCCACTGGGTTAACCAGGTAAGACCCCAGCGAGACTAGCTGGTTGATAGGCCGCAGGTGTAAGACGGGCAACCGTTTCAGCTAAGCGGTACTAATAGGTCGAGGGCTTGACCATCTATCTCACTCCTCAGCGCTCGTGAGCGCAGGAGGTCGATCGCGCAAGCTGCGCGGTCCCTAAAGAGCTTTCTTTGCAGCGATCGAAGGAAAAGACTTCGGTGACCATAGCGACGGGGAAACACCTGTTCCCATCCCGAACACAGCAGTTAAGCCCGTCAGCGCCGATGGTACTGGGCTGGCAACGGTCTGGAAGAGTAGGTCATCGCCGAGGTCTTTTTCTTTTGCTCGCAAAACGGCCGGCATTCGACTCATTCCGGGATGTCATGTCGGGATAATGAAGGCCAATGGCTGGTTGGGCGCGGTGGCTGCGGCCCTCCATCAACTGGCTGCTCGTCTTCATCCCAGCATCGCTGATTACAGAACTGACGCATCAGCCGCTGCTGACCTTCATCACCGCCGCGCTCGCCATCATTCCGCTCGCGGGCTTGATCGGGCGGGCCACCGACCAGCTTGCCGTGTGCGTCGGACCGCAGCTCGGCGGTCTGCTGAACGCCACGTTCGGGAACCTGACCGAGTTGATCGTTGCCGTCCTGCTGATCGCCGCCGGGCAGTTCGACGTCGTCAAGGCTTCCTTGATCGGCTCGATCGTTGGCAATCTCCTGCTCGTGCTCGGCGTCTCGCTCTTCGTCGGAGGGTTGCGCTGCGGCGAGCAGGCGTTCAGTGCGCGCGCCGCCGGCGTGCATACCGGGTCGCTCGTCCTGGCCGTCGCCGGCCTGGGGGTGCCGGCGCTCCTGATGGCGACGTCGCCGAAGTTAGCGGTCAGCGACCGCGAGATCGTGTCCGCCGGCGTGGCGGCGACACTGATCGTGCTCTATGCGGCCGCGCTCATCTTCACGCAGTTCACCAGCGCCCATCTCTTTCGCACCCCGGCGTCGAGCGAGCGGCCTGAATGGTCCAGGGCGAAGGCGCTCACTGTGCTGCTGGGTGCGGCCCTCCTCGTCGGGCTGGAGTCAGAACTGCTTGTCTTTACGCTGAACCCGGCGCTTCAGGCGCTCAAGATTTCCCCGATCTTCGTCGGACTCATCCTCATCCCCGTCATCGGGAACGCCGCCGAACACGCCTCGGCAGTGTTCTTCGCGATCCGAAACAAGGTCGACGTCACCCTCGAGATCGCGGTCGGCTCGTCCACCCAGGTCGCCCTGTTCGTCGCGCCGGCGATGGTTTACATCAGCCTCCTCATCGGCCGGCCGATGGACTTCGTGTTCACCGGCTTCGAGATCGGCGCCGTCTTCGTGGCCACCCTCATCATTGCTGTGATCTCGCGCGACGGTCACAGCAACTGGTTGGAAGGCCTGCAGCTGATCGGCGTGTACGTGATCGTCGCGTTGGCCGCCTTCTTCCTTTAGCCGGCGATCATTTCGCGCCGGACGGTCAGTCGCTCGACTAGATCGACCCTGACGCGCACACCGAGCCCCCAACGGGTCGGTACCGGGATCGTGCCTCCGCGCTGCAGGACGAAGGGCGGCTCGACGATGTCCTCAGCCCAATAGCGGTCGCTGGCGGAAATGTCACCGGGCAGGCGGAAATTCGGCAGAGTCGCCAGCGCGACATTGCAAGCGCGACCGATGCCGGTCTCGAGCATGCCGCCGCACCACACGGGCAGACCCGCATTCGCGGCGACGTCATGGATGCGGCGCGACTCGGCGAAGCCACCGACGCGACCGGGCTTGATATTGATCACCTGGCAGGCGCCTAGCTGCACGGCCTGGCGTGCATCCCGGGCGGACTCGATGCTTTCATCGAGGCAGATTGGTGTCCGCAACTGTCGTTGGAGCGTCGCGTGATCGACGAGATCGCCGCCTTCCAGGGGCTGTTCCAGCATTAACAGCCCGAAGCGGTCGAGTTGCGCCAGATGGGCGGCGTCGTCGAGGCCATAGGCCGCGTTGGCATCGGCCATGAGCGTGATTTCCGGGTAGCGCTCGCGGATAGCGCCAATCGCCATCACATCCCAGCCCGGCTCGATCTTGACCTTGATGCGGCGGTACCCCTGGGCCAGGCTCGCGCCAATGGCGTCCAGCAGCTCGTCCACGGTCGGCTGGATGCCGATGCTGACCCCGGACTCCACCCGATCACGGACTCCGCCTAGAAACGTTGCGAGCGGCCTGCGCGCGTATTCCGCCAGCGCGGCGGTGAAGGCCATTTCGATACAGGCCTTTGCCATATGGTGGCCGCGAACGGGAGCAAACAGCGTTTCCAGTGCATCGACATTCGCCAGCTCGCGACCGATCACCGCCGGCAGTAAGTAACCCTTCAAGACCTGCCACGCCGTCTCGACCGTCTCGTACGAGTACCAGGGACCTTCGCCCGCCACGCATTCGCCCCACTGCGAGCGCCCGTCAATGTCCAACCGGACGAGCAGGGGGTAGCGATCCTGCTGGACCCCGAAGCTCGTGCGAAACGGCTTCAATAGGCGCATCTTCAGGACCCGCAACTCGACGCTGTTGATCTTCATTGACCTGGTGCCATGACATAGGTTCCGTCGCGGCGGAAATCGATGGCAACAAGCCCGACGGCCAGGGCAGCCTCGAAGGCCGCCCGGGTCTCCATCCGCCAGCGCATGGCGAGCTCGCTGCTTCTCCGTTTGACCTCCTGGAAATCGGGCGGCACGCCGATCAGCGTGGCCGTCCGAGGACCCAGGTCGACATGCTCCCGGACCGGCTCGCCGTTCGTGGCCATGCGGAGCATCACCTGGGGATCAGTCGCTGTGCGTGGCGTTGCCCGGCTCAGCCACCACTCGGCCTCGAGCCGATCCGAGGGCAACCCGCGGTTGAGGACGTCCTCCATCGTCCCATAGTGGTCGCGATCGTAGAGGCGGGCGATACAGCCGAGGCGATGCAGATTGATGTACGCGTTGCGCGCCTCCAGTGGGTCGAAGGTCCACGTCACCAGCTCGTATCCCTGTTTCAAGGCATCGTACCGCTGAGCCTGCTTCAGGGCGACCCCGATGCCCGCTCCGCGAAACTCGGGAAGGACGCCCAGCTGATGAGAGCACAGGCGCAGCTGGCCATCGCGCATGCCAAGAAAGCCGAAGCAGAACCCGATCAGCCGGCCCTGGGAGAGGAACGCACCGTGGACGAGGCCGCCGTTGTGCTGCATCGTCAGCAGCAGCTCGCGTGGCACCACGTTGCGCTCCGCAGCCCCCCAGATGTCCCGGCTCATCGCCTCGCAAGCGGCGAACTCATCGTGCGTGCGCACGAGCCGGATCTCGACCCCCGCGATATCTTGCGACGGTGACGGTTCAGCCGGCGGCAGATCGCGCGACCCTAATGATGCAGGCGGCACGCGCCACATGCTAACGCGCCGTCAGGGCCGGGTCGCTACGACCTATTTACAGGTCCACGCGCTCTGACGCCCCGCGTTGTAGAAGACGAGCGCCCCCCGCGCCTGGGCCATCGGGTCCCATATGTTCTGTCCGGGAAAGTTCGCGTTCCAGGTGGCCGGCATGAACTGGAAGAGACCGCTGGCACCGCTCGAGCGGTTGACCGCGAGCGGGTTGTAGTGGCTCTCGCAGTTGGCGACGCGCAACGCCCAGCTGAGGCCGGGACTGTTACCGAAGACGGCGTAGATCGCGGCCAGTCCATCCCCGCCCGAGCCGGGCGGGGGTGTGAAAACCGCCGCGGGCGCCACCGCCGTCCGCGGCGCGGCCGCTGTCGGAGCCGCGGGCGCTTGGTCGATTACGGCCGGGGCCGGTCTGTCCTCCAGGGTGGCGGCTTTGGCGACCTCGCGCATTTCGACGGAATTGCGCGCACGCGCCGCGCCGGTCCACGTGACCGAGGCGGAATATTGCGCGGCGACCGCGCGAGTTGGGGTCGGCCGCCCATTTAGAGCCGGGACGACGAGCACGAACCCGAGTGCGAGCACCAGCGAATGACCAACAAGATTCACTGAGGGTCGCCGCCGATGCTGAAGGACCACCCTCAGTGTGGTTCCCGCTCGGGTGCGGAGGCGCCAGTAACGCAGGACCGCCCGCGCGGCCCATTCGTAGGCCACAAGATCCTGGAGTCTAGCGCTGGTCAACCGCAAGATATGGGCACGAGCCTCTGACACAATACCAATAAACGATGTAACGCCCAAGAAGCCTTCCCTCCGTCACTGGACGACGCCAACCCCTTCCGGTCCGTGGCGAGACGAGAGGAAAGCGATGAACTACAACGAGGCGTAACGGACCGTCGTCCACCCTAACACAGGCGGTGCGCGCCCCGTCAAGTCGACACCAGGGCCTCGTCGAGTCGCGACAGCTCTCCTGAGGGTGACTAGAGGGCTTCGATCAGGAGCCGCAGCAACTGGGTGCGCTGCAGCCAGCTCTCCACCAGCAGGTGCTCGGAGTCAGCGTGTGCGCCGCCCCCATCCGGCCCCAGCCCATCGAGCGTGGGCACGCCCATGGCGGCCGTGAAGTTGCCGTCACTCGCACCGCCGGTACCGGTCTCGGTCAGGGAGAAACCGACGTCGCCCGCGAGGCGCCGCGCCAGTTGCGCCAGCCGGATGACGCCGGGGCCGCGCTCCATCGGGGGACGGTCGACGCCGCCGGTGATGCGCAGCTGCGCTCCTTTGAGATGGGGCCGCAACCCTTGGATGGCGGCGACGATGCGCTCCGCCTCCGAGGCGCGTGTAAACCGCACGTCGATTTCCGCCCGTGCCTGTGCTGCCACGACGTTGGGCCGGGTTCCACCATGCACCACTCCGACATTGACCGTCGTGCCGTTGGCCGCTTGGGCGAGGGCTTTGAGGGCCAGCACCTGGTGGGCGAGCTCCTCGATGGCGCTGATGCCCTTGTCCGGCTCGATCCCGGCGTGGGCGGCCCGGCCGCCGACCTCGAGCACGAAATCCGCGATGCCCTTGCGGGCGGTCTTGATCGCGCCGCCGCTAGCGGCCGGCTCGAGGACCAGCACAGCGATGGCATGGCGCGCGGTGTCCTCGATCAACGACCGCGAGCTCGCGCTCCCGATCTCCTCATCCGAAGTCGACAGCACGACGACCGGGCGTTTAGGCCGCGCATGCTCGAGGGCAAAGGCGGTCTGGACGATGCCGGCCTTCATGTCGTAGCTCCCTGGGCCAGTCACGCGATCGCCGTCGATCCGATACGGCAGGCGTGCCAGCGTACCCTCCGGCCACACGGTGTCGTGATGACACAGCACGACGATCGGCTGGGCACCGTCGCCAACCCTGATCTCCAGGTGGTCGCCGGCGTTCGGGCGCCGGTGCCGGTTGGCGGTGACGCCCGTGCGCTGCCGAAAGAGCTTTGTCACCTCATCGGCACAGCCATCGCAGCGCGCCTTGTCGGGTGAGGGGGACTCCGCCCGGACCAGGCGTTCCAGGGCGGCGAGCATGGCGGTTCGGTCGGGCCTTTGCATCGGCGTGTCGTCCATGCTAAAACCTAGGCACCATAGGAGGGATCAAGCCATGAGCATTCACGCGCCCGAAGTCGCCAATAAGATCCTGCTCGACGAGGGAGAGATGCCCAAGCGCTGGTACAACATCCAGGCGGACCTCCCGTTCCCCGGTAGCCCACCGCTCCATCCCGCCACCAGGCAGCCGGTGGGCCCCCAGGACCTGGCGCCGCTTTTCCCGATGGAGCTGATCAAGCAAGAAGTCTCGCAAGAGCGCTACATCGATATCCCGCAACCGATTCAGGACGCGCTGCGACTCTGGCGCCCGACTCCGTTGATGCGCGCCACGCGGCTGGAGCGGGAGTTGAAGACGACGGCAAGGATTTACTACAAGTACGAGGGCGGCAGTCCGGCCGGGTCGCACAAGCCGAACACAGCGGTCGCCCAGGCCTTCTACAACAAAGCGGAAGGCACGAAGCGGCTGACGACCGAAACAGGGGCCGGCCAGTGGGGGAGTGCCCTGGCGTTTGCGACCAAGCTCTTCGAGCTGGAGTGCATGGTCTACATGGTCCGTATCAGCTACGAGCAGAAGCCGTACCGCAAAAGCATGATGCATGTGTGGGGCGCAGAGGTCGTGCCCAGCCCATCGGACCGGACGCAAGCGGGCCGGCAGATCCGCGCGGGGAGCCCGGACTCGACCGGCAGCCTGGGGATCGCGATCTCGGAAGCGATCGAAGACGCGGCCTCGAGGGAGGACACCAAGTACTCGCTGGGCAGCGTCCTCAACCATGTGTTGATGCACCAGACCATCATTGGCGAGGAAGCCCAGAAGCAGATGGAGCGGGCAGGCGCGATGCCAGATGTCGTGGTCGGCTGCGTTGGTGGCGGCAGCAACTTTTCGGGACTGGCGTTTCCATTCCTGCGCGACCGCATCCAGGGCCGCACCAAAACGCGCTTTCTGGCGGTCGAACCGGCGGCTTCGCCCTCGATCACGCGCGGCAAGTACGCCTACGACTTCGGGGACACCGTTGGAATGACGCCCTTGCTCAAGATGCACACCCTCGGGCACGCGTTTGTGCCGGACGGCATCCATGCGGGAGGGCTTCGCTACCACGGGATGGCGCCACTCGTTTCGGCGCTCGCCGACCATGGCTTCATCGACGCCGTGGCCTACCCGCAGCGCACCGTCTTCGATGCGGCGGTGCAGTTCGCCCGCACGGAGGGCACGATTCCAGCGCCGGAGACGGCACACGCCATCCGGGCCGTCATCGATGAGGCGGTCAGGGCTCGCGACCATGGGGAGTCGCCGACCATCCTCTTCAACTTCAGCGGTCACGGACTGCTCGACCTGGCGGCGTATGACGCCTATTTCGCCGGCACTCTGTCCGACGTGACGCTTTCGGAGGCGCGCATCCAAGAACTGGTCGCTTCGCTCTAGATATAAAGGGAAGGAACCCAGCTGGTTCCTTCCCTATACGCTTCAAAGGCTCGCATGGCACGAGCGCGCCGCTCGCCTGGGCCGGCAGGCCCGGCCGCGCCTGGCGGCGCTCATCCTTTTCTGCCCCCAAAGTGGGGGGCTTAGTGCTTACCGCCCTCGCGGCCGATAACGGCCATCCGGCCGCGATCCTGGCTGGACGCCTCGCCGCCTTTGCGGCCGGCCGCACGGGCTTCTTCGGAAGAGAACTCGTGCGCGGATCCCTTCTCGTGTGCGGCTCTGCCGCCTTTGCTCCCCGCTTGCCGGGCTTCCTCGGGGCTGAACTCATGCGCCGACCCCTTCAGGTGCGCTGCCTGGCCGCCTTTGCTGGCGATTTCCCGTTGCTTTGCTTCATCCATTGAACCGAAGCCCCGCTTGCCGCTTGCTGGCATTTTTCGCCTCCTTTGATCTGGACGTGGCACGGGACGTCTGCACAGAGGAACATCAGGCCCGCGAGTCGCTACCTGCTAACGACGATATCAATTTAGCTGACATGGCGGGCCAGCTGTCAAGCCGGGATTCGCAAAAGAGCACGAAAAGAGGGCCTCGTCGACGAGGCCCTCTTCTACAAAAGGCTGACTGCGCGACGGTCCCGGATCAGTACCCTGCCGGCTCTCGTCCGCTGAAAAACGCGCGGACGCGTTCGCCGAAGCTTGCCCGTGGCCGGTAGGGCGCGGTGCGAGAACGATCCACGGCCGTCCCTGCCGCCGCCGGCTCACGGCCGGTGTCCTGGTAGGCGGGCGTCCCGTCTCGTTCGGGCGTTTCCACCATGCCCCGGTCACTCGTCGCTGCCACGCCGCGGTCCATGCCGCGAAGCTCGCTGCGGACTCGGGCGTTCTCTTCGCGCAAGCGTTGATTTTCACGGCGAAGGTCGTTGATCGTCGATTCGCGGGTCGAGACACGCCTGCGCATCGAGCCGACTCGCACACCGTGAACCAGCCCGGAGTACACCATGTACAGCAGGAACAAGACGGCGATCACGGCGGCCGTGGTCACGACCGGGACCCAATCCGGTACGGCGGACCAGTGCCACTGCCAGAGCGTCACGTCGTGCGTGCCCGTGTTCTGGGCCGCATACAGACCCACCCCGGCAACGGCCAGGATCAAGAGGATCAGGAATAGGATCATTTGCCACTCCCTCCAGTGATTGTTGTTAACAATATAGATATAACGTTACCTGATAGCCTCTAGATCGGTCAAGGCGCCGAGATCCGCAGAATGGGCGGCGGCCAGCGAGATCGGCCCAAATCGAGGGTCAGGGCAGCGGGTCGCGGAGGTCCCTAAGGGCGGCCGCGGCCAGGAAGGCGGCAGCCAGCGCCAGGGCTGTCAGCCGGAGCGACGGGACAACCCAGCCGGTAGCGTCGGTGAGGCTGAGCGTTAGCGCAGCGCAGAGCGACGCGCACAGGCCAGCGATCAACCAGAGTGGCCAACGCCGGCGTCCAGGCCACGCGAGCAGGATGCACAATAGAAAGGCGACCAGGATGAAACCCCCCACCATCCTGGTCGCCATCGGAGCACCCCCCAGGTCGAACGGCGCCCCCACTGGTAACAGCCTAGGTGGCGGGAGCGCCCAGCGGTATCCCCCAGGGTGATGAAAGATTGTGGCTGACGCGGTTCCAACCAGGGGAGGCCAAACGGGGGAGGGAAGGTTTTCTAGATCAGATTCTGTCGGGACGCGGCCGCCACAACCTCGGCCCGGTTGCGAGCGTTGAAGCGCGTAAGTAGATTTTCGACGTGGGTCTTGATCGTGTTCTCGCTGAGGTGAAGATGACCGGCGATCATCGAATTCGAGTAGCCTTCCGAGACCAGCTGCAGAACCTCCTGCTCGCGAGGCGAGAGCCGGACGGCCGGGATGGCACCGCTGGTCACTGGCGTCTCCACCATCAGCGCCGCCGGGCTTCCCGGTGGTTGCGGCAGTACGCCCCCGATCACGATCCGGTCATAGGCCGCCAGGATCGCGCCGGCCACGACCATGATCAGGCTCCACAACAACACGTCCTGTGCCCCAAAGCCCGTGCGGTAAACGGCCTGGAGCGCGCCATGGAGCGCGATCATGCCGACGACAAAGATGCCAACGCAGAGCATGGCGCCCTCGGCGCCGTCATAGGCGACCATCCAGACGATGAGCAGGATGTAGGCCGCATAGATGCTGGTGCTCTCGTGGACGCCACCAAAGACGAAGAGCACCAGGAAATAGCTGACGGTATCCAGTAACGTCAGCGCCCGGCCGATCCGGAGGATCGACCGGTCATCCGCTTTCGAGATGGCGATCATGCCCCAGGAGTTGTACACCGTCACCCACACGAGGACCAGCGCCAGCCCGACAGCGGACTTTGGCGGGACGACCAGGGACAGGACCGCCGCGAATAACAGGCCTGGCCAGCGCACCACCGTTCCGAGGAGGGCAAGCTGACGGATCGACGTCGCACTCAAGCGCGGGCGCTCGGCGGCGTCGAGCCCAAGGAGCGACAGCGTCCGCATTCCCCGACCTCCGCCCTGCCCCCACAGGGTGGCCTAATTCTACCGGTGCTCCGGCGACCCGTAAAGACCGGGCGAGAATCAGCCGGCGATGAGCGTGCGAACCGTCCCGGTCGCCCAGTCGGCCACGGCGATCCGGTGGTTATTCGTGTCCGCGATATAGAGCCCGTTCAACCCCGCGCAGACGCCGCCGGGCTCTCGGAAGGAGGCCGAGGTGCCGAGCCCATCGGCGCGGCCGGCGGCGCCGCTGCCCAACCAGGTCGTCACCGCGCGGCGTCGCGGATCCAGCCGCTTGATCTTGTGGTTGTAGCTGTCTGCCAGCCACAGGACGCCGTCGCGGGCCGTGATCCCGAGCGGATGCTGCAGGCGGACGCCGTCGCCTTCACCATCCTGGTCGCCGAAGACGAACAGGTCCTCGCCCACGAGGGTGCTCACCAGCCTCGACCGCAGGTTGACGTCGCGCACCGCGCTGACCTCGGGGTCCGCCACGTAGAGGTGTCGATCGACCAGGGCCAGGCCGCTCGACTGGGCGAACCAGGCCTGGTCGAGTGGCCCGTCGAGCAGACCTTCGCGGCCGGTTCCTCCGATGGGCGCGACGATGCCGGTGTCGAGGTCGAGCGACCAAATCTGGTGTGTACCGGCCATCGCGATGTAGAGGATGCGGCCGTCCAGCGCCAGGTCCCAGGGCGAGCTCAGCGTGGTCGACCGGCCCGGCCCCCCAGCGCCGGCCCGCAGGGCTTGCTCGCCGGTCCCGGCCAGCGTCGTCACGACGCCGGACTCGAGGGCGATCGCCCGGATGGCGTGGTTTTCCGTGTCGGCGACGTAAAGCGTCGTATCCGAGGTCGCCATCCCTTGGGGTTGCTGAAACGCGGCGCGCTCGGCCGGCCCGTCCCGCAATCCGAGCTCGCCGCTGCCATAGCTTCGCTGGATCGAGCCATCGAGGCCCGCCTTCACGATCCGGTGGTGGTTGGTGTCCGCAATGTAGAGCGCGTCCGCGGTCGCCAGCACCTTGCCGGGGAATTTCAGGGTGCGTACCGGCTCCTGGATCTGTTGAAGCTCGATGGCAGCCGCGCCCGGGTCGAGGGTGCCGCGCTCCTCGAATTCCTTCAGCATCCCCTCGACGAGCGGATCGAACTGTTCGAAGGGCAGCTCACCCTCGTGTTTGCCGATGACCCGGCCGTGCGGGTCTACGAACATCAGCGTTGGCCAGGCGCGGCCGCCGAATTGGTTCCAGACGGCAAAGTCGCGGTCGTTGACGATCGGGTGTTCGATCCGATAACGCAGGACCGCCTCTCGCAGGTTCGCCGTTTCGCGCTCGGCCGGGAACTTTGGAGAGTGGACCCCGACCACGATGACCCGGTCACCGTACTTGCGCTCGATCTTCCGCAACTGCGGAAAGGTATGCATGCAGTTGATTCAGCAGAACGTCCAGAAGTCGATGATCGCCAGCCGGCCCCGTAGATCGGCGATGTGCAGCGGCCGGGCGACGTTGATCCAGTCGAGCCCTGCGGGAAAATCGGGCGCCCGCACCGTGCCGGCGTACGAATGAGGCGCCATCGACTGAATGGTACGGGCGCGAGGAATGTGGGCAGCGGATCGGAAAGGGGATTCGCGGGCGCTAGTCGCCGATATGGGCCGCGGGGACCGTCCCCATCCGGCCGCGACGGTAGTCATCGAAGGCCTGCGCCAGCTCGTTCTGGGTGTTCATCACAAAGGGGCCGTACCAGGCGACCGGCTCGCCAATCGGCTCGCCGCCGAGGACCAGGACATCGAGGTTCGGTGAACGGCTTTCCTGGGTGAAGTCGGCGGTAAGGCTGACCACGTCGCCGGCGCCAAACGCCGCCAGCTGTCCAGTGCCGATCGGCGCACGCGTTGCCCCGACGCTTCCCCGCCCGTTGAGAACGTAGACCAAGCCGTTGAAGTCGCGGCGCCAGGGAAGGCGGAGCTCGGCCCCAGGATTGATGGTCGCGTGAAGCAGGGTGATCGGCGTGTGGGTGACGCCGGGTCCGCGGTGGCCGGCGACGTCGCCCGCGATCACACGCACCAACGCCCCGGCGTCATACGACGTCAGCAGGGTGACGCGGGTTGCACTGATGTCCTGGTAGCGCGGAGGCGTCCACTTCTGACCCGAGGGAAGGTTGACCCAGAGCTGGATGCCATGGAAGAGGCCGCCGCTCGCGATCAGGGCCTCGGGTGGGCGTTCGATGTGGAGGATCCCCGCGCCGGCCGTCATCCACTGGGTCGCGCCATTCGTGATCAGGCCGCCTCCGCCGGTGGAATCCTGGTGTTGAAAGGTCCCGTCGATCATGTAGGTCACGGTCTCGAACCCACGATGAGGGTGCCAGGCCGTGCCCTTCGGCTCGCCCGGGCCGTACTCGACTTCGCCCATCTGGTCCATGTGAATGAAGGGGTCGAGATAGCGCTGGTCGAGGCCGTAGAAGGCGCGCCGGACGGGGAAGCCCTCGCCTTCGAACCCTCTCGGCGCGGTCGTGATGGCGAGTACGGGACGCTCCATCGTGGTGGCCCGGTCCGAGTCCGGAATTCGGGCCAGCGTCAGGACATTGTCGACGGTTACGGCGGGCATCGCACCTCTAGTAACCGCACGGCGCCAGCCGCTATTCCGGAGACGTGTTTGGTGGCCGCCGCTGCGAGCGGTTGAGAGCGCCGGTATCGAGGAGAGCAGCCCACAGACTGGGCGTGCTCTGGTGTGAGCCCGCCTGGCAGGCGGTGCCCCCCGGGTTGGTTGCGCTAACGTCAAGAGGAATGAAAATCGGCGTGATGCTCGAGGGCCAGGAGGGGCTGACCTGGGAACGCTGGTTTCGGATCGCTGATCGTGTCGAATCGCTCGGCCTCGACTCGTTGTGGCGCTCGGATCATTTCTTCAGCCTGATGGGGGAGCCGCGGCGGCCGGCGCTCGAGTGCTGGACCTCGCTGACGGCACTGGCGCAACGCACGCAACGGATCCGCTTCGGACCGCTGGTGAGCCCCATGACGTTTCGGCACCCGGCGCTGCTCGCTCGCATGGCCGCGGCCGTCGATCTTCTCTCCAAGGGACGCCTGGTGCTTGGCCTCGGCGCCGGATGGAACGTTGCCGAGCACGAGGCATTCGGGATCGACCTTCCGCCGCTGAAGGAACGGTTCGATCGTTTCGAGGAAGGGATCGGCGTCATCAAGACCTTGTGGACCGGCGGACCGGTCGATTTCGATGGCCGTTACTACCCACTGCGCGGCGCGGCCGCGTACCCTCGCCCCTTACAGCATCCGGCGCCGCCGCTATTGATCGGCGGGGATGGCGAGGTCCGGTTGCTCCGCATCGTGGCTCGTGAGGCGGATGAGTGGAACAGTCATGCGTCCGGTCCCGAGGTGTATCGCGCCAAGCGCGCGAAGCTCGAGGAACACTGTCGGGCGGTCGGGCGCGACCCCGCGGCGATTCGGCGCTCCTGGATGGGCGGCATTCTGATCGGCCGCGACGTGGGCGAGGTCGCGGAGAAAGGCCGCTGGATGAAGTCGTTCTTGGGCGCGCTGTCCACCGTGCCACCGGCCGCCGCACCCGATGAGCTTCGCCGACGCAGCTGGATCGTGGGGACACCGGACCAGGCGGCGTCACAGCTCGAGGCCTGGTCGGCGCTCGGCATCGAGCGCGTGATGTTCCAGTGGTACAACCTTGACGATCTCGATGGACTCAGCCTCCTCGCTGATCTCCACGAGCGCTAGCCGGTTCCCGCGTCCTTGATCAGGGCGCCAGCTTCAACCTCAACTGAAATTGATCATCACGTTCTTGAGCTGGGTGTAGTTCGCCAGCGCTTCGACGCCTTGCTCGCGCCCGAAGCCGCTGCGCTTGTAGCCGCCAAAGGGCAAGCCGATGCTGCCCTCGACGCTGTAGCTGTTGATGCGCACCTGGCCCGACTTGACCGCGGTGGCCACTGTGAGCGCTTTGCTCAGGTCGCGCGTCCAGACCCCGGTGACGAGCCCGTAAGGCGTGCCATTGGCGACGGCGATCGCGTCGTCGATCGACCGGAACGTTGTCACGGTCAGTACCGGGCCGAAAATCTCCTCTTGCTCGAGGACTGTGCCTGGCGCGACGCGGTCGAGGAGCGTCGGCTCGATGAAGTAGCCGGCGGCGAGCTCAGGGGTGTCCGCGCGGCGGCCGCCGGTCAGCGCGGTCGCGCCATCCGCGGCACCGGACTCGATGTAGCCCAGGACCCGCTGCATCTGCCGCTCGCTCACGACCGGGCCCATGTCCGGGTTGTCGAGGCCGCGGCCCAGGCGGATCTTCTTGATCCGCGAGCGGAGCACCTCGACGAAGCGATCGTGCGCGGACTCCTCCAGGAGCAGTCGAGTCGGCGCAGTACAGGTCTGTGCGGAGTTCTGCATCAGCGTCGTCGCCGCAGAGGCGGCGGCGCGCTCGATGTCGGCGTCGGCAAAGACGATATTCGCTGACTTGCCTCCGAGCTCGAGGGTGACCGGTACGACGTTGTCGGCGGCAGCCTTCATGATCGCGATCCCGGTCGGGACGGAGCCGGTGAAGGTGATGTGGTTGATCCCGGGATGGGAGGCGAGGGCGGCCCCGGTTTCTCGCCCGCCCGTCACCACATTGAGGACGCCGGCCGGAAGACCTGCCTCGATCGCCAACTCCGCAAGCGTGATCACGCTGAGGCCGGCTTCTGCCGCTGGTTTTGCGACGACGGTGTTGGCGCACGCGAGCGCCGGCGCGATCCCTCGTGACGCCAGGCGGAGCGGGTAGTTCCACGGAACGATTTGAGCCGAGATGCCGAGTGGTTCCCGAAGCGTGAAGTCGACGAAGCCGGCTCCCAGCGGAATGCTCGAACCAAAGACTTTATCCGCGACCCCGGCAAAGAACTCGAAGTAGCCGGCGGCTGCAGCCACGTCGTCCTCCGCCTGCCGGAGCGGCTTACCGACGTCCAGGCTCTCGAGCTCGGCGAGTTCGCGACTGCGCCCGCGCAACAGGCCGGCGAGCCGGTTCAAAATGCGAACCCGGCGCGCGGGGGGCAGCCCGGCCCATCCGCTCTCGAACGCGGCGCGCGCGGCTTCGACCGCGCTGTCGACGTCGCCCTGGTCTCCCCACGCAACGCTGGCAAAGACCTCGGCCGTCGCCGGATCGATCGCGTCGAAGGTTGCGCCCGATCGTGCCCAGGCCCGCTCGCCGTTGATGAACATGCGGCCGTCGGCTGCCGTGGTCTTCACATCTGTAGCCTACTGTTCCTCTTCTGAATTCATTTCCGCCTTTTCAGACCCCTCAGGTGTGAAACGGCCGATTTTCGGGAAAAAACCACCTTGTATTCGGTCACGGGCTAGCAAAAGGAGCGAGTCCATGCGCACGACGGTCGAGGCAAACCCTGATCTTTCCTTGACCCCTCCCGACCCGGCAGCGTCCGGCGCTGTTCCCACCGCCCCGATGGTTGCGCTCGATCCGCAAACGACGGCTCGTCTCGACGCGGCCGTGGGTACCTACCTCGATGCCCTGCTGGCGGCTGATCCGCGCTCGGAGGCCTTCAAGAAGAAGGTCGACGGCATTCACGCGCTCGGCAACGAGGAGATCAAACAGGCTGCGAGCGTTTCTAACCGAATGCTCGAACGGCCGGTCGGCGCGCTTGCGCGCGCGCGGGACAAGTCCTCGGTGTCGACCGCGCTGCTCGAACTGCGGCGTACCGTTGAAGACCTCGACCCCTCAGACCGTGGGCTGCTCGACCGCCGCCGCCTGTTCGGGATCCTGCCGCTGGGCAACCGGCTACGCGATTACTTCGGCAAATACGAGTCGGCCCAGGGCCACCTGAACGCCATCGTGCAGACGCTCTACCGAGGCCAGGACGAGCTGCTCAAGGACAACGCCGCGATCGAGCAGGAGAAAGTCAACCTCTGGGCCGTGATGGATCGTCTCAAGCAATACCTCTACCTGGCCCGTACACTCGATGCCGCATTGGACGCCCGCATCCGGGAGCTGCAGGACAAGGACCCTGACCGGGCGAAGACGTTGCGCGAGGACTGCCTCTTCTACGTGCGCCAGAAAACCCAGGATCTCGCGACCCAGCTCGCCGTTGGCGCCCAGGGGTACCTGGCCTTGGAGCTGGTCCGCAAGAATAATCTCGAGCTGGTCAAGGGCGTCGATCGCGCGACCACCACCACCGTGTCGGCGCTACGCACCGCCGTGATGACGGCGCAGGGCCTGGTCAACCAGAAGCTCGTGCTCGACCAGATCGGCGCCCTGAACCAGACCACCGCCGGCATGATCGAGGGCACCTCGGCGATGTTGCGTCAGCAGTCTGCCAGCGTCCATGACCAGGCGGCGAACGCGACCGTCAGCATCGAGAAGCTGCAGGCGGCCTTCGCCAATATCTACGTCACCATCGACACGATCGACGCCTCCAAGCTCGAGGCGCTGGAAACGATGCGGCAGACGATCGATGCGCTCTCCAGGGAGGTTTCGCGCGCCCAGGCGTACCTGGAGCGGGCGCATGAGGCGCCCGCCAGCGAGCTTGCGCCAATCCCGGACGAGCTGAAGCTGCCGGTGCGCACGCCCTAGCACGAGGGAGGCCTGTGAGAAGCGCGATCGCGCCCTACCGTTCGTCGCTACCCGCGTCCGCCTCCAGGCGCTGGCTAGGGTCCTACTTGACGAGCCGCCGCAACCTCGCCGGTTCGGCGCTCGCGCTGGTGGGCGCCGGGCTTGCCCTGGCGGATCCGGTCGGCGCGCAGGGTCTGCTGCTGGTCCTCGGCCTCTACCTGGCCGGCGCCCTGTCCGTCCGCGGTCGCCCGCGTGTCAGCCGGTTCGGATTCGATCCCCGCCGGGTGCAAAAGTCGCTGGCCGAGGAGATTGGCGCGGCGGCGGGGCGGGTTCCTCCGCAGGTGCTGACCCGGCTGCAACGCATCGAGCTCACGATCCGCACCGAGATCCTCCCGCGCCTCGATTGCCTACCGCTTGGCGCGCCCGAGCTTTACCTCGTCGAGCGGACGGTTTCGGATTACGTGCCTACGGCCGTGGAGGCGTACCTTCGTCTTCCCAATGGCTATGTTTCGTCCCAACCGGGCAGCCACGGCCGCGCCGCGCTCGATGTGCTGGTCGAGGAGCTCGACTTCCTCGATGCTGAGATGCGCCAGGTCGCGGAAGTCGTCCACCGCCGGGACATGGACCGGCTGCTCGCGCATAAGCGATTCCTGGTCGACCGGTTTTCGCGCGAAGATGCCCAGGCCTGACCGTTCCGTGCTCCGGCTAAGCTAAAGACATGGCTCAGCCGATTGACCTCTCGCCCCTGCAGCGCGAACTCGATAATCTGCGCCTGCAGCTCTGTCACTGCAACAACGCCGGCACCTGTCTGGGGTGTCAGGGGGTCGAGATGCTCCGGCAGCAGGCGACGATGATCGTGTCGGCGGCCACCCAGCCGGTGCTGTTGCAGGTTGCCCAGGAGACGCAGGCCAAGGAGCTCGTCAAGCAGGTGCAGGAGATGCAGGAACGACTGCTTCGTGATCCGGAGGCCGCCCAGGCCCTGGAAGAGTTACTGAAGTATTTTCAGGAGCCGCCCCAGGAGACGAACCACTAGGCCGTCGCGGGCATTGCCGTGACGACCACTCGCTGGGTGTCGACCCAGTTCGGCCAGCAGGTGAACAGTGTGAGCCGGACGTCATTGGTTGGCTGCAGGATCTGCACCGCGGTCGGGGCCACGATCGTGCGGGCGGTCACGTGGTACACGACGGGCGAATCGCCGGCCAGCGCTACGTCCACCTCGTCGCCCGACTTCAGGTCTTTGAGGCTGCCGAAGACGCTGCCCTCGATGTCGTCATGCCCGTAGAGCACGGCGTTGCCGATCCCGATGGGGGAGGAGAAGGCGTAGTGGGTGACCGAGTAGCCCTTAGCGATCAACATGTTGCCGTGGGTGTCGACACCCCGGTCGAAGATCGGGGCGTTCTTGATGCCCAGCCTCGGAATCGACAGGTAGGCGACAATCTGGCTGGGGCCGGCGCCCGTGCTGTTGGTGTTGGGAAGGAATCGCGGATGCTGGTGTGGCGGCGATAGGGGATCGCCCAGGGCCGGGATCGGCTGGCTGGCCACCTCCGGCGAACCAAGGCGGATCAGGCCGCTCGCCGGGAGCGCGCTCGCCATCAACGCCAGGCCGATGGCAACCAGCAAACCCGCTATCAGGTTTCGCTTCATCGCTCCCATCATAGTCAAGCGAAACACCAATCCTGTCAAGAAGCGGGGGAGTCGCCCCACGCGAGTGGCGCCGAAGGTGCCGAGCGAGCGTTTGAAACGTCGCAGGGCGCCGGTCCACACCCGGCGCCCTGCGGTCGAACGTTTGCTTACGCGGCCTTGCGGGCCGAGGTCCGGGTGTAGGCCTCGCGGACGGCCTTGGGGAACGACCAGCGCGGCTTCTTCGACGCCGGCCGGGCCTTCAGCATGATCGACTCTCCGGTGAAGGGGTTGGTGCCTTTCCCTGCCTTGCGGGCCTTGACGTCACGCGATGCCAGGGCGCCGATCTCGGGGAAACGCACGCGCATGCCGCGGGCGCCGGCGGCGACGGCCGCCTCGAACGCGTCCTTGACGGCCCAGTTAAGGTCCGACTTCTTGACCTTATGGCCCTTCTCGGTGAGGTTCTCGTGCACCAGGCTGACGAACGTCGACGCTGTCCATTTTTGGGTTTTCGCCATCGTGTCCTCCGTCTTGAAAATCCGCTGGGCCAGGGGCCCTATCGTGGGTTGCAAACGGGCCGGAGGCGGAAAACGTGCGTTATTCCGGCGAAAATTGCCAGAAAATGAGCCGGATGCCCGCGTTGCACTTCGAATGTCGCCTCGAGTCGGACCAGGACGCCTGCTTCATCCGCGTGCCGCCCGAGGTGATGACGGCGCTTGGCGATAGGAAGCGCCTGCCCGTCAAGGTAACGATCAAGGGCTACGCCTACCGCACGACCGTCGCGGTCTACGGCGGGAAGTTCTATCTCGGGGTCCGGCGGGAGATCCGCGAAGCGGCGGGGGTCACGGCCGGCGATCGGCTGACGGTAGGCCTGGAGTATGACGCCGACCTTCGGACGGTGGATCTGCCCGATGCGCTGCGGGCGGTGCTCGAGGCAGACGCCACAATGGCCGCCGCCTTCGAGAAGCTCTCCTACACGCGCAAGAAGGAGTTCGTCCAGTGGGTGACCGCGGCCAAACGTCCGGAGACCCGGCGGCGACGGATGGAGCAGGCCATGGCGATGCTGCGGGCCCGGCCAGGCCGGCGCTGACGGCTCAGGCGGCCTTACGCTGCCGTAACGAGTAGGCGATCCGGTTGTCGAGCAGCCACTCTTCCTCGAGGGCCAGGATGCTCAGGAGCAGCTCTTCGTGGATGTCCTCGAGCTCGCGGCGCCGCTCGATTCCCTCCGCATCCAGCGGCTGTGGAACGAGCGCCTCGAACTGCGGGGAGGCATCCATTGCTGAGTCACATCCTTCTAGCCTCCGTTGTAGCCCGACAGTATTAAGGGCAGATTTAAGATCCGCGGATCTGCCGATCCGCCGCAGCACTGTACCGGGCCCGTCACCGGTTTGTCTTACTCGGAGGGTCGGGTCGCCGTTGGTGCCTTGATCGCCTGTTCGCGGATCACCTTTTTGTCGAATTTCCCAACGCTCGTCTTGGGGATTTCATCGACAAAGCGCACCTCGTCCGGCAGCCACCATTTCGCCACCAACGGGGTGAGGTACTCGATGATCTCGTGTTCTGTGACCTGGCCTTTGAACTCGGGCTTGGCTACCACGTAGGCAACGGGCCGTTCCTGCCACTTCGGGTGCGGCACCCCGATCACCGCCGCCTCCAGCACCTTGGGGTGGCCCATGATGGCCGACTCCAGCTCGACCGACGAGATCCACTCGCCGCCGGATTTCACGAGGTCCTTGGTGCGGTCGACGATCTGGGCGTAGCCTTCGGGATCGACGTTGGCGACGTCGCCGGTGCGAAGCCAGCCGTCCGCGGTGAAACGTTCGGGGTCCACCCCGCGGTAGTAACTCGACGTCACCCAGGGGCCGCGTACCTGGATCTCGCCGACGCTTTTGCCATCCCATGGGACGGGCTCGCCGGTCTCCACATGGGCGAGGCGGAGCTCGACACCGGCAATCGGGAGTCCCGCCTTGAGTCGTACCTGCTTGCGATCGGATTCGGGCATGTAGCTCTTCATCGTGGCGACCGACGCGACCGGCGAGGTCTCCGTCATCCCCCATCCCTGGTTGGTATCGATGCCATGGCGGGTCAGACCGTCGTAGAGGCCGGCGGGGAGGGCGGAGCCGCCGACGAACATCCGGAGCCCAGCGAGATTGGTCCCGGTCTTGTCCAGGTGCTGCAGCAGGGCGATCCAGACGCTGGGGACGCCGGAGCTGAAGGTGACCTTCTCCTCGCGGAAGAGCTCGGTGAGGCTGACCGGATCGAGAAACCGATCCGGGAAAACGAGCTTGGCGCCCAGCATCGTGGCGCCATACGCTAGGCCCCAGGCGTTGGCGTGGAACATCGGCACCACTGGCAGGATGCTGTCCGACTCCGCGAGGCCGATGCCGCCGCCGATCGCGATCCCAAACGAATGCAGGACCGAAGACCGGTGGCTATACACAACTCCCTTCGGCTTCCCCGTGGTGCCCGACGTGTAGCACATGGCGGCCGCGTCCCGTTCGTCCAGAAGAGGCCAGTCGTAAACCACCGATCGGCCGCCGATGAGTTCCTCGTAGGACGCGACCGGTGTGAGCTGTCCGTCGGGTGAGGAGCCGTCCGCCATCACGATGAATTGCCTGACGCTTTTCAGGTTCTTGGCGACGCGCTGCAGCGCCGGCACGATCGAGGCGTCGACGAAGATGACCTTGTCGTCGGCGTCGTTGATCACGAACTCGAGGTGCTCAGGGAAGAGACGCGGATTCAGGGTGTGCAGCACCGCGCCCGAGCAGGGCACCGCGAAATACAGCTCCAGGTGTCGGTAGTTGTTCCAGGCCAGGGTTCCGACCCGATCCCCCGGGCCGATTCCCAGCTCGCGGAGGGCGTGGGCCAACTGGGCCACGCGGCGCCCGAAGTCGGCATAGGTGTAGCGGTGACGGCCGGTCTCCCGCCGGGTCACGATCTCCTTCTTGGGGAACAGGGCGGTGGCCCGCCAGAGGAAGTGTTGGAGCGTCAGCGGAAAATCGGGCATCGTGCTACGCATCGAAGTGACCCCTCCTTCGGCCAGTTTTGGCCGTCGCAATACCACCCATGATATGCTTGGCCGCGGGCGGGGTCAGCCCGGTCATGGCACGCCCAGGAAACGCAAGTCGACCGGGGATAACTTTGCGAAGGAGCTAGCGACAGACGTGGCGCAGAACGGCACGATCAAGCGACTGGTGATGGATCGCGGTTTCGGATTCTTGAGCGGCGAGGACGGCAAGGAGTACTTTTTCCACCGGTCGTCCGTCGAGGGCTCGTTCGAGGGGTTGCAAGAGGGACAGAAGGTCAGCTTCGACGTCGAAGCCTCAGCTCCCAAAGGGCCGCGGGCCTCGCGGGTGCGCGTCGCCTAAAGACTCACAAACCCAGAATCCAGAAGGCCCGGGCCCGTACCCAGGCCTTTTTGTTTTCCTAGGGCTTTACGGCGCGGACGAACGCGCTGCCGATTTTTCCTGAACCGCCCGGCAAACCGGCTTCGCCCGGTCCAAAGCTATTGGTGATTTCGATCGCCACGCCGTCGAAGCCCGCGTCGCGCACGGCGGCGCGATAGGCCTCGACAGGGATCGTGCCCGCCACGCAGCCGGCCCAGGCGTCCATTGCCGACTTGACGTGCGGCGGCAGCGGCTCCAGCTCGACCATGTCCGAGACGGCGAGCCGCCCGCCCGGCTTGAGGACGCGGAATGCCTCTTTCAGCACTGCCGTCTTGTCAGCGGCGAGATTGATGACGCAATTGGAGATGACGACGTCGACTGCGCCACCAGGTAGGGGAATCGCCTCGATGGTGCCTTTCAGAAAGGTCGCATTGGCGACGCTCGCTCGCGCTTTGTTTTCGTTGGCGAGTGCCAGCATCTCGTCGGTCATGTCAACGCCGTAGGCATGACCGCCGGGGGATACCCGCCGCGCCGAGAGGAGCACGTCCAGGCCGGCGCCGCTGCCGAGGTCCAGGACGATCTCACCAGGATGGAGTTGCGCGAGCGCCGTGGGGTTGCCGCAGCCCAGGCTGTCCCCAAGAGAAAGCCCAAGGTCGGCGACTTCGGCTTTCGAGTATTCGTCGGCGCCGATCGGTCCGCTGGCCGCGTCATGCCCGCCGCAACAGCTCGAGTCACAACAGCTTCCGCCATCGCGTAACGCGATCGCGGTGGCCGCGTACTTGGCTCGGACGGACTCCTGAATCGTGTCCATGATCCCTCCCGGGAGTGATTGATGGTGGTCGATGGAAGCCTAGCAAAGCCATAGACAGTTGTCAATGGAACTGGTAGACTGCGATCGTGAAAGCCGCGCTCTCCGAACGTGTCAAGGGCGTCTGCTGCCCGCCCGCGATGTCGATGAGCGTCGCGAAAGTCGATCAGTCGGTGGAGGTACTGAAGGCACTCGCCGATCCTACGCGGTTGCAAATGATCGCTATCCTGAAGCACTCGCCGGAGCCGGTCTGTATCTGCGACTTCACGGCCGCCTTCGATTTGAGCCAGCCGACGATCTCGCATCACATGGCGAAGCTGCGCGAAGCCGGTCTGGTCGACGTCAGCAAGGGCGGGATCTGGGCCTACTACCGGCTGGCCGGTCGACTCGAACCCAAGACCCGCGCGCTGCTGGACGTCCTTACCTGAGACGGCGATGGCGCGGGTGCTGTTCGTCTGCACGCAGAATGCCGGGCGGTCGCAAATGAGCCAGGCGCTTTTCGAACAGATTGCCGACGGCCATCACGAGTCTCGCTCGGCCGGCACCCAACCGGCCGAGCACGTGCACCGGGTCGTCGTCGCGGCGATGCTCGAGCAGGGGATCGATCTCTCCCGGCGACGGCCGCAGAAGTTGACCGGCGAGCTGGCCGAGTGGGCCGACGTAGTGGTGACGATGGGGTGCGCAGACGAGTGTCCCTACATCCCCGGAAAAAAGTACATCGACTGGGATCTGACGGATCCGGCGGACCAGCCGCCGGACGCGGTGCGAGCCATCCGCGATGAGATCAACACGCGCGTCAAGCAGCTCGCGCGAGATCTCGATTCTGCGAGCGTGGCGTCAGGCTAAGGCAGCCAGATCTCCGACGCGGACTGGACATCGGTGATCCACCAGCGGCCGTCGATGTCGACCAGCGTGTAGTGGTAGTAGCCGAGGAAGCGGTGGGTGGTGCGGCGCCCCAGGCCGACGCCCTTTTCGGCATCGGGCACCAGGCGGTAGATCCACTCCTCCTTGGTCGTCACGTTGACGTTCTGGGGGCTGGCTTCCAGACCGTACGCCGACAGCTCGACCTTCCCGATTTGCAGATAGGCGGTGTAGGAAACGTCCAGGACCTCGCAGGTGATGTCGAGGCGGGCCGCGGGGAACGACTCGAAGTCCCCGGAAAGGTCGTGCGCCACCTGGGAGAGCATGGGCTCCAGGTAGACCTCGCGGAGCACGTCGGCGTCGCGGTTGTTGTAGGCCTGCTGGTTGAGCTTGATCGACCGCAGGACGGTGTCCTTGATCGCCGAGACGTTGAAGGCCGTCTCTCGCTGCACGTGTAGAGAGTAGCAAAGGGCCAACCAACATTCCCGGCGTCCGTGAGACGCGACGGTCCGGTAAACCTTTGTAAAGCTGGTCGCGACAGCGCGGCCCGGCCGGGCCGTAGTGCGAAGCAATGCCCTCGATCCGCGTCGAATCAATGCGCGCACTGTGACCAAAGAGGGCCTCACACCACGTCGGTATCTACCATCCAACTCCCGGGTCCGGTTCAACTGGCGGCTCTGGGTGGTCTTGGGCGCCCTCACGGAGCTCTTCCTGATCTACGTGGCACGCTGGTGGGCGCCCTCGCCGGTCACCTACTTCCTGGCGGTCCTCTTTCTGCCGGTCATGGTGTTGACCGGCTTCTGGTCGTTTAAGTACTTCAGGCTGGTTCAGCAGAACCTCGAGCTCTCCCGCCGCGCCGACCAGAACCTCCAGGAGCTGAGCCACTTCTTCGAGGTGGCTACCGCGGTCTCCAACCTCACCAAGCTCGGCGAGGACCTCGGCACCCTGACCACCAAGTTGGCGGAACTGCTCGATGTCGAGATGTGCGGCTTCTTCCTCTATCAGGACGGGCTCGAGGCCTTGATCGCCCCGGCCGCCCCCTCCGGTATGCGGGAGAGCCGGCTCTTCAACCAGATGCGCCTCAACCAATTGCGCTTCGGTGCCAATGCCTCGACCCTCATCGGTCGGGTCTTCGTCACCCAGCAGCCCACCATCATCGCCGACTGCCTGCACGACATCGAGGCTGGCCAGCTGCTGCCACAGACGTTCGGGTACCGTGACCTGCTGCTCGTCCCGCTGGGCTCGGGCGGTCGGCCGATCGGGGTGCTGATGCTCGCGAACAAACGGCACGGCGAGTTCAGCGGCAACTACGACGTCAAACTCGCGGCCTCGCTGGGCGCCGAGGTCGCGGTCTCCCTCCAGAACACCTTCCTCTTCGAGCAGACCCGCCAGCAGGCGCTGCGGCTCGACACCTCGATGGAGATGCTGCGCCAGGTCTCACAGGCCTTGACAGCGACCACCGTCGGTCCGAACGCCCTGCTCCAGGGCGTCGCCCGTGCCGTGATCGGCGTATCCGGCGCGGCGACCTGCCTGATCACGCTGACCCAGTCCGGCAATCCAGCAGAACAGGCGATCGAGGTGGGGGAGGGGTTTGAGCAACGACTCCAGGGCGAGGCACTGACCCATGTGGCCCCTGGCCTCATCACCCAGGTCGTGATCGAGCAACGCCCAGTCTTCTCCGAGGATATTCAGCTCGACGGTCGGTTCCCGCTGGATCCGCTGGCCCAGCAGTACGGCTGGCGAGCTGCCCTCGGCCTGCCGATGTTCCTCGAGCGGGAGTTCGTCGGCACCGTCTCGGTCTATTTCCGTGAGGTCCGCGCCTTCGATCCGACGCTGATGCAGGTGCTACAGATCCTCGCCAACCAGGCGGCGGTCGCGCTCGATAATGCGCGCCGCTTTCAGCGGGAACGTCAGACCATCGAAATGTTGCAACGCGCCAACCTGGAGTTGCAAGAAGCGGACCGGATGAAGTCCGAGTTCCTGACCAACATGTCGCACGAGCTACGCACGCCGCTGAACGCGATCATCGGCTTCTCCGAAATCATCCGGACCACCCCGGAGCTGTCCGAGGCGGAGCGCGCCGAATTTGCCGAGACGATCCACAGCAGCGGTCGTCAGCTTCTCACGCTGATCAACGACATCCTCGACCTGACCCACATCCAGGCCGGGCGGCTCGAGCTCCATCCCGCGCCCTGCCTGGTGGCCGAGGCGGTGGATGCGGCCCTCTCGGAGAACGCGGCCGCGGCCACCCAGAAGGAGCTCACGGTCACCTCGCAGGTGGACCGCGCGATGCGGGTCGTGTTCGATGCCCGGAGCCTTCGCCACATCGTCCACAACCTCGTCAACAACGCCATCAAATTCACCTCGCACCACGGCAGCGTCACCATCAGGGCGATGGAGACCGCCGCCGGCACGGTGGTCGAGGTCGCCGACACCGGCATCGGCATCAAACCGGAAGATCAACCGCGCCTCTTCGAGGAGTTCCGGCAGATCGACGGATCGACCTCGCGCGGCTACGAGGGCATCGGCCTGGGCCTGGCGCTCTCCAAGCGCCTGGTGGAGTTGCAGGGCGGCCAGATCTGGGTCGAGAGCGTGCCCGGACGGGGCAGCACCTTCCGCTTCCTGATCCCTTCGCATCCGGTCATGGCCGCAGCCCCCCGAGCTCCGATCTTGCAGGGACCCCTCCCGAGGGTCGCATGAGCGAGCCGATTGGTACCAGGCGGATCCTCGTCGCCGACGACGATCCCGAACGCCTCAGGGCGCTCGTCGATCGGCTCCAGCGGGAAGGCTTCGCGGTCCTCTCCGCGCAGGACGGGCTCGAGGCTCTGGACCGCGCGCGCGAAGAGGTGCCGGACGCGATCATCCTCAACCTCTTACTGCGCCGAATCGACGGGCTTCGCGTCTGCGAGATCTTGAAAAGCAACCCGGCGACGACGAACATCCCCGTGCTGCTCATGGCCGGCGTACACGTCGATGCCGACGAAGGCAAGCGCGCGCTCGCCGCAGGAGCGGACCGCTTCTTGAGCGATCTGAGTCCGCTCTCCACCGGCTCCGGGCGCGAGCTGACGGCCGGCCAGGACCTGGTCCAGGCGGTTCGCACGCTGCTGGGGGCGGAGCCGGAGCTGGAACAGCGTCCGGTCCTGCTCGCGATCGACGACGACCCCGACAACCGCGCCTTCCTCACCAAGGCGGTGTCGAAACAGGGCTTCGACGTTGTCGCGGCCCCGAACGCGACGCAGGCGAGGCGGCAGCTCGATGGCCGGCGCCCCGCCCTCATCTTCCTCGACGTGCAAATGCCGGAGGAAAGCGGCTTGAGCCTTCTGCCACAGATGCTCCGGGACTTTCCCGAGTCGGTGGTCGTGATGATGACGGCCTACGGCTCCGAACAGGTGGCGGCGGAGGCGCTGCGTGGCGGCGCCGACGACTACATCGCGAAACCGATCGACCTGCACCGCCTGCGCGAGCTCCTGGAGCGCAACCTGGAGAAACAGCGGCTGCGGGCGGAGCGCCAGAGCCTGGTCGAGCGGCTCAAGGACTCGAACCGCTACTTGATGCGCCAGCATGCCGCCCTCCGCCAGGCGGACGAAGAGATTCTCCAGGTCAACCGTCAGCTAGAGCAGTCGAGCCGCTACAAGTCGGAATTCCTCGCCAATATGTCGCATGAGCTGCGGACGCCGCTCAACGCCATCATGGGATTCAGCGAGATTCTCCTCGACGTCACCATGAACCTGACGTCTGGCGAGCGCACCGAGTTCCTGCGCAACATCCATAGCAGCGGGCAGCATCTGCTCGGCCTGATCAACGACATCCTCGACCTGGCAAAGATCGAGGCGGGCAAGATGGACCTCCACGCGGAGGACATGCCGGTCACGCAAGCGCTCCAGGAGGTAACCGCCATCCTGGAGCCGATGGCCCGCCAGCAAGGCCTACAGCTGAAGATGGTGGGCGCCGCCGAAGCCGGCGTCATCAAGGCCGACCGCAGCAAGTTCAAGCAGGTGCTTTACAACTTGCTGTCGAATGCGGTGAAGTTCACGCCTGCACCGGGGACCATCACCGTGAGCGTCAGAGATTCCGCCGAGCACTTGACCGTCTCCGTCGAGGACACCGGCATCGGCATGAAGCCGGAAGACCTCCCTAAGTTGTTCCGCGAGTTCGAGCAGATCGACGGGTCGTACACCCGCCGCTACCAGGGCACCGGCCTGGGGCTCGCGCTCTGCCGCCGTTTCGTCGAGATGCATGGCGGCCGCATCTGGGCGGAGAGCCAGTTCGGTCAAGGATCGATCTTCACCTTCACCATCCCGCGCGAGCCGCGGCTCGCTCTCGAGGTGGCGGTCGAGGAAGTTGCGCAGACGGTCGAAAGCATGGAGCTGCCGCTGGTCCTCGTGGTCGAAGATGACCCGGCCAGCAGCCAGCGGATGACGGCCGAGATCCAGGGAGTCGGCTTCCGGGTGGCGCATGCCTTCGACGGTAACGAGGCCGTGCGCAAGGCGATGGAGATCCTGCCCGACCTGGTCGTCATGGAGACCGTGCTCCCCGTCAAGGACGGCTGGCAGGTCCTCCAGGAGTTGCGCGCTCGCGCCGCCACCGCCGACGTCCCGGTCCTGATCTGCTCGGTGACCCACAACCAGCAGCTGATGGACCAGTTCGGCGTCGTCGGCTTCGTCGCCAAGCCGTGGGCGACCAAGACGATGCAGGATCAGCTCCGCCAGATCGGCCAGGGCATCAAGCGGCGCCGCGACCGTGTGCGGGTGCTGCTCGTCCACCGCGACCGGCGAGCGCTGGCGACCCTGGCGGCGACCCTGGTCGAAGAGGGCTTCGAGGTGTTCCGGGCGCCCGGGTTGCAGGAAGCGCTGGAAAAGGCGCGCGCGGCCGCTCCTGACGTGGTCGTGCTGGCGCCCCCCGAGCCGGAATGGGTGCTGGGGCTCCGGGGCCTGCCCGGCCAGCCCGCCTTGCTGGCCGTGGGTGAAGTTTCACCGAGGGTGCCAGCGACGGCGTGGAGCGCCGTTATACCAACTGGCCTCTCCCAGCCCGATGCCGTATTGCGCGCCATCAAGGGCCTGGACATCGTTCAGAGGCGAAGGAGGACAGGGCGTGACCGCCGGCAAGGTTTTGATCGTCGAAGATAACCCGGTCAATCTGCGGTTGGCCCAGTTCCTGCTGGAAAAAAAGGGCTTTACCGTACGCAAGGCCGGCAGCGGTCCCGAATGCCTTGCGGAAATGACGCGTGAGCTGCCGGATATCGTCCTGATGGACATCCAGCTTCCGGGAGAGGATGGGCTGGCGATCACCCGCAAGATTCGATCCGATCCCCGGATGGCCGGCGTCATCGTCGTCGCGCTGACCGCGCACGCCATGGCCGGGGACCGCGAGAAGATCCTGGGCGCCGGGTGCGACGGCTATATTCCGAAGCCTGTTGATCCGCAAGGCCTGCCCGGGGAGGTTAGCCGCTACCTTCACCAGGGGCGGCTGAAGACCGCCTGATGAGCGAACAGTCAGGCAAGCCGACCAGCAAGGCAGGCGAGCCGACCCCCACACCCGCGCCCAGGGCCAGCCGCTCGTACCCGGAGATCCTGCAGCTCAACCAGGAGCTGTTCAAGAATCTCCAGGGCCTGATCGACGAAGACGACGCCCGCAAGAAGGAGCTCCTTGACACGAAAAATGCCTACGAGATGGCGCAGGCGGAGATTGCGCGACTGGAGCGTGAGCTTCGCCAGTCGGTCGAACGGGAATCCGACCGCGCTGAGGAGCTCAACCAACTGGAACAGGAGCGCGTCGACCAGCTGGGCGCCATGAGCGCCCACCTCGACGCCATGCGGTCCGCGGTCGAGCGCTACATGCAACAGGGACGGAAAGCCGCCTGATGAGCCCCGAGGCACCCAAAGCGAAATCCTTCGCCGACATTCTGCAGCAGAACCAGGAGTTCATCGCGCACCTCCAGACGCTGCAGGATGACATGGGCGCCCAGCTCTCCGAGAACGCGAAGGAGCTGGAGCTGGTCAAGCGTCAGCTCGACGCCAAGCAGCAAGAGCTCGACGAGCTCCAGAATGCCCAGCTGCAGTGGGCGATGGACCGGCAGGCGCTCCTCGAGCAGCATGAATCGCTCAAGAAGGGACATGGCACGCTGCAGCAGAGCCACGAGCGGACGCAGGCGGAGCTCGGTCGCCTCAAGGATGACTTGGCCCGAGCCAAGACCCGTGACGACGAGCGCGCGAAGGAGCGCCAGGCGCTGCTCGACCAGCACGAGTCACTCAAGCAAGGGCACCAGGATCTGCAGCAGAGTCACGATCGGGCTCAGGTCGAGCTCGCTCGTCTCAAGGATGACGTCGTGCGCGCCAAGACCCGGGACGAGGAGCGCCGCGGCCAGCTCAGGCAGCTCGAGCAGGAGCGAATGCAGCTCGCCCAGAAGTATGAGAGCGACCAGAAAAAGCTGGTGGCCGACCTCAAGATCGCGGAGGACGACCTCAACAGCCTGCAGTCGTCGCAGCTCCAATGGGCCGTGGATCGCGAGACCTTGCTCAAGGATCGCGACAACGCCGTCGCCAAGCAGGCGCAGCTGGAGCAGGAGTGGCAGAAAGCCCGCGCCGAGCTCACCGAGGACAAGGCTCGACTGCAGGGTCTGACCACGCAACTGCAGCAGCAATTGAAGGCCGCTCAGACCGAGATCGAGCCGCTCAAGGCCGCCCGGGACAAGTGGCAGGCCGAGCGGCAGCGGCTGATCTCGGATGTCGCCCGCCTGGAGCAGGGAGCGCAGGCCGCCGAATCGCAGTTCAAAGCCGATCGGAAGTTGCTGCAGGGCCAGTTGGAAGAGGCCCGCAAGAAGGGCGCCGACCTGGACAAGGCCGAGGCGGAATTCCAGCGCCTCAGCGACGAGCGCTCGGCGCTCCTGACCAAGGTCAAGGCGCTCGAGAAGGACTGGCAAAGCCGCGAAGCGTCGTTCGCGGAAGAGAAATCTACGCTCAGGAAGCAGGTCGCCGAATCGTCGGCCAGACTGGCCGCGACGCAGCAGGACTACGAAAAAATCAAGGCCCTGCACGCCGACCTCGCCGGCGAGACCGGCCGCAAGGCCGAGGAATGGACCAGCCGCGAGCAGCGGCTGACCGCGGAAAAGAACCAGCTAAAGGTCGATCTGGAGCGGATCCAGGCGCAGCTCTCCGACATGATGTCGCAGACGAACGAGCTGCACAGCCAGCGGGCGGCCGAGGCCAAGGAGCTGGACCAGGCGTGGCAGCGAGAAAAAGCCTCCCTCAAGGCGCAGCTCGACGAGGCCCGTAAAGCCGCCGGCAGCAGCCCGCCGACCAGCCAGGTCCTGGCCCGTTACGAGGCGGAGAAGCGCGCCATGCAGGCGCAACTGGAGGGTCTCAAGGTCGAGCTGAGCGCCAGCGGAAAGAACAAGGACGCGGCGCCGGCCCTGAGCCAGGCCAAGCGCGACTTCGAGGCCAAGTTTCGCGTCATCTACGACCAGAGCCATGACCTCAACTCGCCGCTGAACGCCATCATCGGCTTCTCTGAGATCCTGCTCGACGAGAAGGCCAACAAGACCACGCCCGAAGAGCGGCGCGAGTTTGTCGCCCACATCAACGAGAGCGGCAAACGGTTGGTGGAGCACATCCGCGAGCTGATCGAATTCGCCAAGCAAGAGGCCGGCATCCAGGAGCGGCCGGTGCAGATGATGCCGCCCGTCGGGGCCGGCACCAAGGCACCCGTGATCCTGGTCGCCGACAACGACCCGGCGGTGAAGGAGCGGATCGAGCCCTTCCTCAGCCACGCCGGCTACGAGGTGGTCATTGCCGCCAGCGCGCAGGAGGCGCTGCGCAAGGCGGTGCAGCTCCAGCCCCTGGCCGTGCTGATCGACACCCAGCTCCCGCCCAACGGCGGCAGCGGCCTGGTCTACGATCTGCGCCGCGAGTCGAAGACGAAGGACATCCCTATCGTGCTGACGTCAAAGGTCAACAAGGAATCACTGCCCTTCGACATCGGCCAGGCCGACTTCCTCACCAAGCCGATCGACCGCCAGCAGCTCCTGCAGATGATGGTCAAGTTCGACCTGCTGGCCGACGGCAAGAAGGGCAAGAAGACTCCGTCGTCGATCCTGATCGTCGACGACGACCCGCAAAACATCCGCCTGGTCAAGGCCATGCTCAAGCCGTTCAACATGGAAGTCATGGTCGCCGACGGTGGCAAGGCCGGCCTGGAGCTGGCGCTCAAGAAGAAGCCCGACATGATCATCCTCGACCTGATGATGCCCGACGTCGACGGCTTCGAGGTCGTCTCCAAGCTTCGCGAGGACCCCGAAGGCAGCAAGATCCCCATCCTTATCTATACGGCGAAAAACATCAGCAGCGAGGATCGGGATCGTCTGCAGGGGAACATCCAGTCGATCATCCAGAAGGGGGACTTCGGCAAAGACCGCTTCCTGGAGATGATCAACAACCTTCAAACCAACCAGGCTGCATAGGACGCGAGGGCTCGCATGACTGCCCTCGACCGCCAGTTCGTCCGACTCCGGTTCGCCGCGCTGGCCATCCCGCTCGGCCTGCTCTTCTGGTTGCATTCGGCCTCGGTGCCGGTCACCGTCCTGCTCGCGGGGCTGCTGGCGGCCTACAACGGGGTGGCGATGCTCGCGATGCAAAAGAAGGCCGTCCCGCGCTTCACCCGGCCGATGGCCATCCTCCTTGTGGTCCTGGATCACCTGGTGGTCACCGGCTGGATCCTGTTGTTCGCGAGCCCGTCCTTAAGCCTTCCCTACCTTCTCTATGCGCTGGTCGCCGCCGAGGCGGTCTTTCGCTTCGACCTCTGGGGCGGGATCGCGACCAGCCTGTACTTCGCGACCGGCATCATCCTGTTCCAGACCAGCGATCTCGGCCTCGCCGTTTCCGTGCGCGACTCGGTCCTGCGCGCGATCCCCACGGTCGCCGTCATCACCGGCCTGGGCGCCGTGGTCCGGGCCATGAACAGTGAGATCCGCGGCACCCGGCGGCGGCTCGATCAAACCGAGCAGCTGCGCAACGTGCTCGGCGAGCTGGTCGGCCAGCTCGATGTGTCGCGCATGCTGTACACGGTCATTCGCTGTGGCCTGGAGATTCTGCAGATGGACTCGGGGGCGATCGTCCTGCTGGACGAAGAGCGCGGGGTCTTTACGCTCCGGGCGGCGGTTCAGCTTCCGGAAGCCATCGAAGGCACGACCATCTCGGCCGGCGACGGGATCGTGGGTCGGGTCGTCCGGGAGCGCCGTCTCGTGGCGCTCGGCGAGACGCCCCTTTTCGACCTGGCGCCGCTCAATACCGCCGGCTACGCCTGGGTATTCGGTACCCCGGTGCTGTTGGAAGGCAAGGTCTCGGGCGTGCTCCATCTGCAGACGCGGGAAGACCCGCGACGGCTCACCCGCTGGGAAGAGGAGGCCCTCGAGGTGCTAGCCCAGCAGCTGGCTGTCGCGCTTCGCAATGTCCGCTTGTTCGAGGAGACGGAGAAGCGTGCCCGTCGTCTCGAGTTGCTCAACCGCTCGATCGACCAGATGAATCAGAAGCTTTTCGACCCGGAGTTGCTCGATATCATGGCCACCGCGCTCACCGGCAACCTCGGGTTTGCCGCGGCGCAGATCTGGCTGCTGGAGCCGAGTGACGGCGCGCTCTGGCGACGGGCCAGCCATCACACGACGAGAAACGCGCCGCCGGTCCCGGGACGGGTGGAGCGCGGCATGGGCGAGGTCGGTCAGGTGGCGGAGCTGCGCGTGCCGATCGTGACCAACGATCCGGCCAACCACCGCCAACTCGCGCTCAATCCCTGGATGTCGGAGGAAGGCATCCAGGCGTTCGCCGGCTTCCCCATGGTGGTGGGCGACCAGTTGTTGGGCGTGCTCGCCATCTATCATCGGCGGTCGCTGGACCGCAATACGATCGAGCTGCTCACACTCTTCGCGCAGCACGCCGCGACCGCCATCCAGGAGGCGCACCTCTTCCATCTCGCGACCGAGCAGACGGCGCGGCTGGGGGCCGTCAACGCGGAGCTCGAACGCGCGAACCAGCACAAGTCCGAGTTCCTCGCCAACATGAGCCACGAGCTGCGAACGCCGCTGAACTCGATCCTCGGCTTCTCGCAGCTGCTGCTCGAAGGCGACGGCGGTATCTTGACGCGCGACCAGCGCCAGGACGTGGACATCATCGCCCAGAATGGACAGCATCTCCTGATCCTCATCAACGACCTGCTGGACATCTCCAAGCTCGAGGCGGGCAAGGCGCAACTCAACCGCGGCGAGGTCGAGGTCGAGCCGCTGATTTCGGAGTGCGTCGAGAGCGTGCGCTCACTGGCCAAGAACAAGAAGCTCGAGCTGACCGCCAGCGTCTCCGCCGAGGTCGGACGCGTTTTTGCCGATGGACCAAAGCTGAAGCAGGTCCTGCTGAACTTGCTGGGCAACGCTATCAAATTCACAGAGACCGGTAGCGTGCGCCTGACTGCCGAGCGCCAGGGAGCGGAGTTGGTTATCAGCGTCCGTGACACAGGCATCGGGGTCCCGGTAGAAGATGCCGAGCGAATCTTCGAGAGCTTTCAGCAAGGCCAGAGCGGCATCAGCGGGAAGTATCAGGGCACCGGCCTGGGTCTCGCGATCTCTCGCCGGCTGGTCGAGATGCACGGCGGGCGGATCTGGGTGAAGAGTACGCCCGGCCAGGGCAGCAACTTCACCTTCACCATCCCGCAGCGGGCCGTGCCCGAGGCGATCGACCTCACGACCGCGGCCTGACGGACCGGCTAACCGAGCAAGCCGGTGATCAGCGCGATCGCGACGAGAACCATGACGCCGGCAGCGGCGAACTGCAGTGGGCGCGCCGGAATCCAGGCACCCAGCCGATTTCCGAGTCCGACGGCAATGGCCGAGACAGCCCAGAGCGCCAGCGTGGCGGCGACAAAGACGACCAGCGGCTGCTGATAGCGCGCCTCGAGCGCCGCCGTCGCCAGCTGCGTCAGATCACCCCACTCCGCGATGAAGACCACGGTGAAGGCGGTGACGAACGGCCGGCGGTGCCTTGCCTCTTCGTGCACGACCGATTGCTCCTCAGCCGCCTCCAGCTTGCGAAGGTTACGCTTAACGAGCAGCGCCGCCATCACCAGGAACAACACCCCGGCGCCAATGCGAATTGGTTCACGCGGAAGCAGGCTGAACAGCGAGCCGGCCAGGACGGCTACGGCGCTCTGAACGACGAACGCGGCGGCGGCCCCGAACAAGATGGGGAGCGGCCGATGCCGGGTCGCGAGCAGCAGAGCAGCGAGCGCGGTCTTGTCGGGGAGCTCGAGTAGGAAGATGACCGTGAAGACGGTGAAGCCAAGTCCGAGGTCGTGCGTCACGCGGTCGAGTCTAGTGGTCTAGTTCGAGCGCCATGAGTCGAGCAACGCTTGCAGCGACGTGGCGTGCAGGTGTTCGAACTTGCTCTAGTGGATGAACAGCGGGAAGGAGAGCACGAAGATCAGCAGGCCGAGGAGCAGGGTGCGCATGCTCAGCCTGCCAGCGCCATGGGTTCTTGCCCCGCGGGGTAGTTGACCTTGGCGCTGAAGCGATATCCGACACCGCGCTTGGTCTGGATGTAGACCGGCTTGCTGGGGTTCGACTCGATCTTGCTGCGCAGCCGCGAGATATGCACCCGCAGCCCTTCCTCGTAGGCTTCCTCGTCACCGGCCCAGGCCTTGGCGAGCAGCGTCTCGTTGGTCACCACGCGCCCGGCATTCCGGACGAGGAGGAAGAGCAGCTTGGACTCGGTCGGCGTCAGGGTCACCTGCTGGCCCTTGACCCGCGCCCAGTGCTGCACGAAGTTGATCTGGAGCTCCTGGTCGATGACGACTTCGGGTTGCTCGACACCCGCGGATTCGCCGTAGCGGCGCAACACGCGCTGCACCCGCGCGACGAGCTCTTCCTTTTCAAACGGTTTGACGATGTAGTCCTCGGCGTACATCTGCAGGCCTTCGACCTTGCTCTCGATGGCCGCGACCGCGCTGAGGATGACGATCGGGACATCGAGGTGACTCTTGATCCGTCGGCAGAGTTCGAAGCCGTCCATCTCCGGCATCATCAGGTCGACGACGACCAGGTGGGGGATACCCTCGTGGAGTTTGCGCAGCGCCTCGGGGCCGCTGCCCGCGGTCATGACCTCGTAGCCCGCATGCTCGAGGATCCGCTTGAGGATCTCGCGCGCCATGGCATCGTCGTCGACGATCAGAATCCGGTAGCGGTTGACGATATTTAACCCCTCTCTTCCGGCCGCCATCGCGCGTCGCGCTGCGGACCGGCCGCCATGGATTTGGACCTGCGGTTGCTGGCTCAGGTCCGACTGGAGAGCCGGCAAAGATATATGGCCCTCGTCATTCATTTCCTTACGATTCCTCTTTACGATGTGATGACTCTTGTCGCGTCAGGGTCACATCAGCCCGGACGCGGTTGGGGACTGGATCCCACCATAGACAGCCAGGATTACAGCGCTTGTTACAAACTCGTGGCTGGCTCTAGCCGTGGGCGAAGAAGGGCGCGAGCGGTGCCTCTCGCGCCCCCGTGAGAGCAGCCTAGCGCCGGCGCCGGCGCCCTGAATCGGTCGCTCGGCCCATGGAAACCGGCTGATCGGGTTAAAATCGCATCGCCCTCGCCCGGGTGGTGGAATTGGTAGACACGCAGCTTTGAGGGGGCTGTGAGCGCAAGCTTGTAAGGGTTCAACTCCCTTCCCGGGCAGAGCCTCTACCACCGTGAGCCTCAGCACCCTGTACCTGCGCCTGCGTTATCGCCGCCACACCTTCGGGCCTGGCTTCACCGGCCCGTGGCGGCTGCGCATCCGGGGCCGCGGTCGCGTCAGCTTCGGTCGAGACGTGCAGGTCCGCAATACCTCCGGCCATACTGCGCTGCTCACCTTCGGCGCGGACGCGCGAATCGACATCGGCGACCGCGTGGAAATCGATGGCGCGGGCCTGATGTCGGCCAGCGCGATCGTCGTGGACGACGACGCCATCCTCGGTGCCTGCCTGCTGGTGGACACCGACTTCCACGCCGTCGGGCGGGAGCGTCGCCAGGGCATCGAACCGGTGAGCCGGCGCCCGATCCGCATCGGACGCAACGCGTGGATCCAGGGGAAGTCGACCATTCTCAAGGGCGTGTCGGTGGGGGAGGGGGCGGTGGTTCGCTGGGGGGCACTGGTTGCCGCTGACGTCGCACCGGGCGCGGTCGTGATGGGAAATCCGGCGGTGGCGGTGACGCAGCCCTAAGCGCCGACGACGGCGCCGGCGATGTTGCAGTAGGTGTTCTTGACCTGGTTGCCCAGCACGATCAAGGTCACGAGGATGACGCAGACCACGAGCACCATGATCAGGGAATATTCGATCAGGGCCTGGCCGTTCTCACTGTCCTGCCAGCCCAGCCGCATCCGGATCCGCGCCGCGAGCAGAGTGATCATTGTTGCTACTTTCCTCAGGACGGATGACCGTAGCCCGAGTATGAGCCTATAACGCAACGCCCCCGTGATTTCAGACGGGTCGTGGCCCGATCGTGGCTACTTCGTCATGGCCCGCGTCACCCGCGTTGGACGGCTGGCAGGTTCCCGAGATCGACCTAGCGGGCGCTCGACCGCTGGACGAGATAGGTGACGACCGCCAGGTATTCCTCGGAATCGGCGGAGCCAACCCAACGGGTTTCGTCGGTGGTCCGCCCGAAGAGGGCGAAGAGTTCGGTCAGAGTCAGCTTTTCAGACATATTGATACCTAATTAGTAGTTAACTTAACAGAGATACTATCACAAATCGCGGAGCGACGCCAGCGTCAGCGTGCGTTGTTGCGCTGTACCAGGTAAAGGACAACGGCCAGGTATTCTTGCGAATCCGCAGCAGCAACCCAGCGGGTGTCCTCCGCGTGGCGGCCGAAAAGGCTGAACACATCCGACATGGTGAGTCGCTGTGGCTCGTCGATCATGGTTTCGGGGAGTTCCCCAATGAGGGTGAAACGGGCTCTCACGCGGGAACCTTTCACGCTGCGTGAAAAAATCGGCACAACTCAGCCTCAGTCGGTCGACGAACGCACGGCTCACGCTTGGTTGCGCTCGGTAGAATTCGGTGCGGTGCTGACCGTGCTGCCCTATGTCTGCCTCCGGTTCGGAAACGACCGTCGCGACTGAGCACGCGGCCTTCGCGACCGCCGACCCTGCGGAGGTGCTCTCCCGGCTGACCGCGGGCGGCGAGGCGCCCTATCGAGCCGAGCAGGCCCGGCAGTGGTTCTGGCAGCGGCTCGCCCCGTCCTTCCTCGCCATGCGAACGTTGCCGCCTTCGGCGCGTCGCCAGCTCGAAGCGTCATTCGCGTTCAGCACCGTCGCGCCTCAGCTGAAGCGCGCGGCGGATCGCGGTCAGACAGTCAAGTATTTATTCAAATTGGCCGACGCGCGCACCATCGAGACCGTCGTGATGCACTACGACGCCACCGAGCGGTCGCGGGCGCGCACCACGATCTGCGTCAGCTCGCAGGTTGGGTGCCCGATTGGATGCAGCTTTTGCGCGACCGGCCAATCCGGCTTCGATCGCAACCTCAGCGAAGCCGAGATCGTCGACCAGTTCCTCAATGCCAGCCGCGACCTGGGCGAGACGCAGCGCTCGCTGACGAACGTCGTCTTCATGGGGATGGGTGAGCCGCTCAACAATTACGCCGCGGTCGTTGGCGCCATTCGGCGCTGGGCCCGCTCCGACACCCTCAACTTCAGCCCGCGGCGCGTCACGGTATCGACGATCGGGCTGGTACCGTTCATCGAGCGGCTGAGTGCCGAGGGGCTGCCGGTCAACCTGGCGATCTCCTTGCACGCACCAAACGATGCGTTGCGCAGCAGCATGATCCCGGTGAACCGCAAATATCCGATCACGGCCATCGTCGGCGCGGCGAGGGCGCATGCGGACCGAACCGGCCGGCGCACGAGCTACGAATACGTCCTGCTGCAGGGCGTCAACGACAGTCCCGAGCAGGCTGGCCGGCTGGCCAGCGTCGTCGGCCGCCATCTCAGCCACATCAACCTGATCCCGATGAACCCGATCGACGGCAGCGCGCTCGCGCCCCCCTCGAAGCGACGGGCCCAGGCGTTCCAGGCCATCCTGCAGGCCGCCGGCATTTCGACCACCATCCGTGCCACGCGAGGGCTCGACATCGATGCCGCCTGCGGCCAGCTTCGTGCCCGCCAGCCTCAGCCGATCCCGTCGCCCGCCTGATGCCCCTTCAGGGGATCTTCTTCGACGCCGGCAACACGCTAATCGTTGAGGAGCCGGGTAAGCACCTGTGGGAGATGGCGCTCATCCGGATTCCGGATGCGTTCGAGGTGCTGACCGCGCTCAAGCCGCTTTACCGGCTGGGTGTCATCTCCAACACGGTCGGCTCAGGCGATGCCGAACTTGCGGATGTCCTCGAAAGGGCGGGGATCCGCCGCCTGATCGATGCCCTGGTCACCTCGCGGGACTTCGGAGCGGCCAAGCCCGATCCCGCCATCTACGCAGAGGGGGCCCGCCGCCTGGGCGTCTCGCTGGACCAGACCCTGATGGTGGGGGATCGACTGGACACCGACGTGGCCGGCGCGCTGAACGCCGGCATCCCGGCGGTCTGGCTGCGCCATCCTGGAGCGGTCGCGATCCCCGGGATCGCCCCGACCCACGTGATCGAGGGCCTTGCCGAGTTACCTCCGTGGATTGCCGCCACATATACTCGGAATTGATGCAACGCCTTCTTGTCGCCTCCGGCGCTGTGCTGATGCTCTCGGCGTGCGGTGGGGTCGCACAGCTATCCGAGACGCCTCAGCAGGTTGTCAGCACGGCGAGCGACAAGATGAGCCAGCTGCATTCGGCGAAGTTCGATGTGACGGCGACCATCCTCGAGCAATTCCCGGCCTCATTCACCGACCAGCTCGGTGCTGCGGGGGCCTCGCTTTCGAACTTCAGCATCGACATGAGCGGCAAGGGGGATGCCAAGTTCCCTGACTCGGCCTCGATGTCGCTCCAGGTCAAGACCGGAGGGATCAGCGTCACGACCGACATGGTTCTTGCCGCCGGCAAGATCTACATCAAAGACCCAACAAGCAACAGCTGGACGCAACCGGCGAGCGCCGAGTCGTTCAGTCAGTTCACCAACCAGGCGGATCCGCTGTCGAGCGCCGCCGTCCTGAAAACCGCCCAATCGATAAAGGATCTGGGCGACACGACCCTCAATGGCAGCGCGGTGCATCACTACCAGATCGTGCCGGACAAGAACAAGCTGGCCGACCAGGCCTCCACGTCGCAAGCCAAAGACCTCGTCCTCTCGATGCTCCAAAGCGGCACCATCCAACTCGAGGTCTGGATCGGCAAGGACGATCACCTGCTGCACCAGATGAAGAACGACACCGATGCCACGATCGACCTGGGCAAGGTGATGGCCGCGTCGGGCCAGCAACTCCCACCGGGCTTCCCAATACCGGCGGGCGCCACCGTGCATACGGTGGTCCATGCCACGATCAGCTACCACGATTTCAACGCGCCCGTTACGGTGACCGTGCCGTCTGTCGCACCCTCGTAGCAGGGTCTTGCTCCGGGACGAAGGGAAGGGCGTTTCGGCGCCGATATACTCAAGACGTCCCGTGAAACGCCTTGTGCTCGGCCTGCTGATGATGGTGGCGCTGGCTGCCTGCGCCTCGCCGCTGGCCAAGCCGGAAACCCCGGCGCAAGCGTTGTCGGCAGCGGCCCAGCGGTCCACCCAGCTGAAGGCGGCGAAGTTTGACCTCGTGGGCAACGTCAAGATGACATTCCCAGCCCAGCTGGGCCAGATGTTCGGCCGGAGCGGCAGCGGCGGCTCGGTCGCGCTGGACATAACCGGCAACGGTGAGGCCCAGTTCCCCGACCGCTACCACGCGACCATCAATGCCAAGCTAGCGGGCCTCTCGATTACGACCGAAGTCGTGGTCGCCAATGGCCAGGCGTATGTGAGGAACCCGATCACCCAGAAATGGGAGAGCTCGTCCCAATCGAGCGGTATCACCGGCCAGCTCAGTCAGCCTGATCCGCTCTCCTATGCGCAGCTCCTGAAGAACGTGAAATCGATCAAGGACCTGGGCGATACGACGATGGCCGACGGCACCAAGGTGCACCACTACCAGCTGATACCCGATAAAGACAAGCTGCTCGCCAGCTTCGACACAGCCACAGTCAAGAACCCGCAGGCCAAGGCGGCCATCGAGCAGGTCCTGAACAGCGGCACCATGACGGTCGAGGTCTGGTTTGGGAAGGACGACCACCTGGTGCGACGCGTCACCACGGATGCCGCGTACGCCGTCGACCTCAACCAGTTGATGGGTGCGGTCGGCGCGCCGAGTGGATCGGCCAGTGGGGTGCCGGCCGGATCGAGCATCCACGCGACGGCGCACATCGAAATCAACTATCACCACTTCGACGCCCCCGTGACCATCGCCATTCCGACCGTCGGCTAGTGCTGGTTTCGCCCTCGCTGCTATCGGCCGACTTCAGCCGGCTGGGCGAGGAGGTCGCCGCCCTGGAGCAGGCCGGTGCCGATTGGGTGCACTTCGATGTGATGGACGGGCATTTCGTCCCTCCCATCACGATGGGGCCGCGCACGGTGGAGCACTGCCGGCGTTACGCGAAGCTGCCCTTTGACGTCCACCTGATGATCGAAAACCCGGAGCGTACCATCGAGGCCTTTCGCGACGCGGGGGCGACGACCCTCTCGGTGCACGTAGAGGCGACCCGCCACGTCCACCGGGTGCTGGAGAGTATCCGCAAGGCCGGTCTGCGGGCGGGCGTGTGCCTCAACCCCGGTAGTCCGCTGGTGCTCGTCGAACCGGTTCTCAAAAACGCCGACCTGCTGGTGATGATGTGCGTCAATCCGGGATGGGGCGGCCAGAAATTCATCGATGGCAGCCTGGAGCGGATCAAGGCGGCGCGCGCCTTGCGTGACCGGCTCAATCCCAAACTGGATATCGAAATCGACGGCGGCGTCAATGCGCAGACGGGCCCACAGTGCGCCGCCAACGGGGCCACCGTCCTCGTGGCAGGGAGCTTTGTCTTCAGTCATCCGCAGGGGATGAAAGCCGCCATCCAGCAATTGCGGTAACCTTCGGTCGCCCGCACCCGGGGCGGGCTACTCGCTGGTGGGCATATGCAGGTACATCGACTGGATGCCGACCCGTCCCGGGCCGGTGAAGCGGTTCCAGACCATGTTGCCGCCGCCGCCGAAGATGCCGGTTTTCAACCCGAACATCTGAACGTCCATGCGGACGCTTTCATCGCGGTAAATCCAGCCACCCGGTTCGATGTCGATCTGCTCGTTCTGGGCCAGCTCCTTCTGGAAGACGTTGCCGTAGCCGTGCAGCCAGAGGACGCCCTCCTGATGGCTCGCGTTGAAGCGATCGACGAAGAATCCCGTCGAGCCCAGGAGCATGTTGCTCACGCCCTTCACCCGGTTGAAGGTGTAATCGAGATTTCCGGTCGCCGCCAGGAACTGGTGCTCCCGTACGAGCACCGCTGTTCCAGGCATCAGGTGGAGAGGGAAGAGATGCCCGGCGCCGTCGCGCGAGAAGGCGATCTCACCCGGACCCTGCGCCTCGGTCAGAAAGATCGGCATGCCGGCGACCATCCGTTTGAAGGCGCCTTTCATGGCGCGAATGCCAATATTCAGCGATGGATCCTTCCAGAGGACGACATGGTGCTCGAAGTACACCGGTACGGTCCCGTCGAGCCAGGTGTGGAGCACGGGGACCAGCTCGCCGTCGATGCGGTATTTGATGCCGGGTGCCTGGCCATCTTCGAGCTTCGTGGGGAGGAGCTGTGGCGGTTTTTGCATCCTGGCAATCACTGCAACTCGATCGTGCGTCAAAACCGGCGACTGCCGGCGGGGGGACTAGGCCGACTTGGCCTGGGTGCGAAGACAGCGGGTGCAGACGAGGGCCGTCTGTGGGCGGCCGTCGATCATGACCCGGGCTTTGTGCAAATTGGGCATGAAGCGGCGCTTCGTGTGCACCTTCGAGTGGCTCACGTGATGCCCGTATTGGGGTCCCTTACCGCAGATCGCGCAGCGTTGTGCCATGGTATTGGTTTGGTTTGGCGCCTCGACGACCATCGCGTATGATTGAGGCGAAATCAGCGTCACATAGTAGCACACGATGGACTCTAAGACGAAGGCCAACCCGCCACGGACCGGGAAGCCGCCGAGGACGCTGATCCAATCCAGAGACCTCGGGCGGATCGAGGTGTCACGCCATGTCGTCGCCACCATTGCTGGACATGCGGCGGCGGGTTGCTACGGCGTCGTGGCCATGGCCGCTCGCGGCTTGCGCGATGGTTTGGCGGAGCGCCTGCACCGCGACAAACTGCATCGGGGCGTCGAGGTCGAAGTCCGGGAGGATGGGATCGCCGTCTCCCTTTACGTCATCGTCGAGTACGGCACCCGGGTGTCGGAGGTGGCCAACAACCTCTCGAACGCGGTGCGGTATTCGGTCGAGCGCACCCTCGGCCTCCCAGTCGTTGAAGTCAACGTCAACGTCCAGGGAATCCACGTCAGCGGGAGCGGCGGCAGCTGAAATCCCAGGCCTGACCACCGCCCCGACCATGCCCATCACCGAATGCGACGGACGCCTGTTCAAGGAGGCCCTGCTCGGCTCGCTGGCCTGGTTGACGGTCAACCGCGACGAGGTGGACGCCCTCAACGTCTTTCCGGTTCCGGACGGGGACACGGGCACCAATATGCTCCTCACCCTGCAGTCGGCCGTCGAAGACATCCGCGATGTGGACGACGCCGACCTCTCGCGCATGGCCAGGCGGGCGGCGCATGGTGCGCTCATGGGGGCTCGGGGGAACTCCGGGGTGATCCTCTCGCAGATTCTGCGGGGTTTCTGCGTCGGCATCGGCACCACGCCGGCAGTCGACTCGAAAGGGCTGGCGAAGGCGTTTCGCCAGGGAGCGGACGTCGCCTACCGGGCGGTCATCAAGCCCACCGAGGGCACCATGCTGACCGTGGCCCGAGAGGCCGCCGCTGGAGCCGAAGCGAAGGCCGCGGAAACCAGCGACCTGACCGAAGTCGTTCGTGCCACCTGCGCCGCAGCCGCCGCCGCGGTGGAGCGGACGCCCGAGCAGCTGCCGATCCTGAAGCAGGCCGGTGTCATCGATGCCGGAGGATTCGGCCTCCAGCTCATTCTGGAGGGTTTTCTCAAGCGCATGAGCGGCGAGGCCCTGCAGAGTTTCCAGCGGCCGGCAACTCAGCACGCCCGACCAAAGCGCGTCGATGCGCCGTCGTCCGGCTGGGGATACTGCACCGAGTTCATCATCAACGGCGACAAGCTGGCCATCGACGAGGTGCGCAGCGAGATCCAGCTGCACGGCGAATCAGCGCTGGTCGTCGGCGATGACTCCGCCATCAAAGTTCACATCCACACCCACGAGCCGGCCGTCGTCATCGGATACGCCAGCGGCGTTGGACGTCTCAGCCGGCTCAAGGTGGACGACATGTCGTCGCAACACCACCGGCTCCAGGGCGAAAGCGTCCGCCGGCCGGTCAGCAGCAAGCACCTTGGGCTGGTGGCGGTGGCGAGCGGCGATGGCTTCCGCCGCATCCTCGAGAGCCTGGGGGTCGACTCCGTCGTCGGCGGGGGCCAGACGGTCAACCCCTCCACGGAGGACATCCTGTCCGCGGTCGAATCGGTGCCGTCCAATGACGTCCTCCTACTTCCCAACAATGGCAACGTGGTCATGACGGCGCAGCAAGTCGCCGAGCTCAGCCGCAAAAGGGTTCGGGTGGTGCCGTCACGCAGCCTGCCACAGGGCATCGCCGCGCTGTTCGCCTTCGACTTCAGCGCCGACCTGGAGGCCAACGCCAGCGCGATGTCGCATGCGCTGAGCCAGGTCCACACCATCGAGGTGACCCGCGCCGTCCGGGCGAGTGAGGTGGACGGCTTGAAGATCGCGGAAAACGATGTCATCGGGTTGCTCAACGATCGCATCGTGGTCACCGGCGATTCCCCAGAGAAAGTGGTGCAGGCCGTCCTCGCCCGCATCGAGCGTGCCAAGGTTGGGACCGTGACAATTTACGCCGGTGCCGACGCCCCCGAAGCCGAGCGGGAGGCCCTCGTCAATTCCGTGGCGCAACAGTTTCCCAAGGCGTCGGTCGAGCTCCAATCGGGCGAGCAGGCCCTCTATCCATATATCGTGGCGGTCGAGTAGCGGCTGATCCGCCCGCCTGCCGATGATTTTTGAGTAGGCCACGGGTCTGATGAGATAAAGCGCAAAGGAGGAAGGCTGGATGAATCCGACTGTGCCGATGACGGCGGAACGTTTAGCCGTGCCTGGCGCGAACATCTATTACGAGGTTCGCGGATCGGGCCCGGTGCTGCTGATGATGCCGGGAGGGCCGGCCGACGCAGGGAACTTCCGGCATATCGCCGAACAACTCGTACCCGATTACACGGTGGTGACCTATGACCCACGGGGCCTGTCGCACAGCACACTCGACGGGCCAGTTCGAGACGAGCGAATCGTGGAGATCTTCGCCGACGATGTTCACCGGCTGCTGTCGGCGACAGCGAAAAAGCCCGCGTTCGTGTTTGGCAGTAGCGGTGGCGCCGTGATCGGGCTCGAGCTTTGCGCTCGCCACCCGGAACAGGTGCGCACGTTCGTCTCGCACGAACCGCCCGCGCCGGCCCTGCTGCCTGATCCCGCGCGCGAGCGCGCCGCGATGGCGGAGATCGTCGACACGTACCGCAGCGCCGGGATCGGCCCGGCGATGCAGAAGTTCATGGTGCAGACCCGGATTCGTGGCGGTGGGCCGCCACCTCCGCAGGGGGAGCCGACGCCGGAGCAGCGCGAGGCCATGGCGCAGATGAAGCGGAACATGGACTTCTGGCTCGGGCACTACTTCCTCGCCATCGCCGCGTACGAACCCGACTTCGGGGCATTGAAGGCCGGCTCGACTCGCATCGTCCCGGCGGTCGGCGAGGAGTCGCGCGGCCAGCTGGCCCATGAAGGCGGATTGGGGCTGGCCGAGCGGCTCGGGACGCAAGCCGTCGTCTTCCCCGGCGCGCACGGCGGCTTCGAGAGCGATGCCGCGAAATTTGCGGTCAGGCTGCGCGAGGTCCTGCAGGGCTAGCGGCTAGAGCATCAGCTGCACGACGTTGGCGACAACGGCGGCGGCGCTGAGCCAGCCGGCGACGAGGTAGGCTTGCCAGACGCGTGGTTTGCGCCGGTGCATCAGCATCAGGATCGCCAGCAGCACGGCAAGGGCCGTTCCCTTGAGTGCGTAGGCGACCAGCTCGCCCCGCGAGGCCATGATCGGCGCCATGAGGTGGTTGAGTTCCACGTGCTCGAGGGAGAGACCCAGATGGGTGGTGAGCGAATCCAGCGCCTGGAAGCCGATCAGTCCGCCGAGGATGATCGCCTGGCTCAGCTGGACATCGCGTGATGGGCGCGGCGACACCGAGGCGGAGGCGACCGGCACCAAGGCGGCGCGTAGGCGCGAGCTCAGCGCGATTTGTCCTGGGAGCGACATCGCACCTATAGGTTTACCAAGCTTTGCTGCGCGGAGCCTAACGAAACGCGGCCGTTGCCTGGCCGTGATTGGCGCGAAGCGCTGGCTATACTCGACGGGTGGTCCGGATCGTTACGGATTCCACCGCGGACCTGACCAACGAGCAGCAGCAGGCCGCCGGCATCACCGTCGTGCCGCTCAACGTCCATTTCGGCGACCAGGTCTTCCGCGACCATGTAGACCTGACTGCCGGCGAGTTCTTTCGTCGGCTCAAAGCCTCGGCCCAGTTGCCGCGCACCTCGCAGCCATCCGTGGGTCTCTTCGAAGAGGCCTATCGGACACTTCGGGAGAACGGCGACGACATCGTTTCGGTCCACCTTTCCAGCAAGGTCTCGGGGACCTGCAACTCGGCGCTGATGGCGGCCAAAGCGGTCGATGAGCAGGCGATCGAGGTCGTCGACTCACTCAGCACCTCGATGGCGCTCGGGTTCATGGCGCTCGAAGGAGCCAGGCTGGCCAGGGCCGGCCGGGATCGCGCCACCATCGCGGAACGCCTGCGCGCGCTCGTGCCCAAGGCCCGCGTCATCTGCGTGGTGGACACCCTGACCTACCTCGAGCGCGGGGGCCGCATCGGAAAGGCCCGTGCCTTGCTCGGCTCATTGCTCAATGTCAAGCCGATCCTCCAGCTGAAAGACGGCGAGGTCGTGCCCATCGGACGGGCCCGCGGGAGGCCGCAGGCGTTGAACAAGCTCGTGGAGCTCCTCGAACGGGATGGCCATGTCAGCCAGCTCGCCATCATGCATGGTGCCGCGCAGGCAGACGCGGAGCAGCTCCGCGAACGGGTGGCTGCGAGTTATCCCGGCCTTGACATCCTGCTCACCGAGATCGGTGCTGTCCTCGGGACGCACACCGGTCCTGGCGTGATCGGCTTCACCTACCTGCTCACGTGACCCCGCCGCGGCTGCACGTGGTGCGGGCCCCGTCCGTGGACGATCCCGTCTCCGTCCTTCCCGGTGTCAGCGATAAGACCGAGGCCAAGTTGGCACGACTCGGCATCGCAACCATCCGCGACCTCCTCTTGTTCTTCCCGCGTCGCCATGACGATTTTTCCAGCGTTACCCCGATCGCGTTCGTGCGTCCCGGGGTAAAGACGACGGTTCGAGGACGGATTTACGACATCGGGGCTCGCCAAACCAAATACAAGCGGATGGCATTGACGGAAGCGGTCCTCGGCGATGATTCGGGGACGACGTTACGTGTGGTCTGGTTCAACCAGCCGTGGCTGGTCAAGACCCTGCAGAAAGGCGATGAGATCTTCGTCGCCGGTGAGGCCGACCTGAACGGTGGGCTGGTGATGAAGAACCCGGATCACGAAAAGGTGTCGCTCCGTCCACAGCACGCGGCGCGGCTGGTCCCAATTTATCGGGAGACCCAGGGTCTGACCTCGAAATGGCTGCGACCCAAGATCCAGGCCGTGCTGCGGCTCGCCGACCAGCTTGACGAGTTCTTGCCCGTGGACCTTCTGACCCGTCGCGAATTCATGCCACGCGCAGAGGCGGTGCGACAGGTCCACTACCCGGCTTCGGCAGCCCAGCTGGACCGTGCCAAAGCGCGTCTCGCCTTCGAGGAGATGTTCGTGCTGCAGGTCGCGGCCCAACTGGCGAAGCGCGCCCGCCAGGCGCGGAGGGCTGCGGCTGTGCCATTCGACGAGCCCACCGCTCGTGGTTTCGTCAAGGCGCTCCCCTTCAAGCTCACCAACGCGCAGCGTGTCGCCGCCTGGCAGATCCTGCAGGATCTCGCTCGGCCGCAGCCGATGAATCGCCTGCTCGAGGGCGATGTGGGTTCAGGAAAGACGGTCGTGGCGGCGATGGCGATGCATCACACGGCCCGCGCCGGCTTCCAGTCCGTACTACTGGCGCCGACCGAGATCCTGGCTCGCCAGCATGCGGACGTCGTCCAATCGATCCTTGGGCCATTTAAGATCGACGTCGGCCTGCTCGTCGGCAGCACGCCGGCCTCAGCGCGAAAACCGATGCTCGCGTCGCTGGCCGACGGGGAACTGCAGGTGCTGATCGGCACCCACGCGCTGATCGAGGAAGGCGTGCAATTCAAGGACCTGGCGCTGACCGTTGTCGATGAGCAACATCGCTTCGGGGTCGGTCAGCGCCTGGCCGTCCGGCAGAAGGGCGAGCGCACCCCGCATTTCTTGTCGATGACCGCCACGCCCATTCCGCGCACGCTCGGCTTGACGCTCTTCGGTGACCTCGACATCTCGATCCTCAACGAGATGCCACCGGGCCGTCGCCCCATCAAGACTGGGCTCGTCCCGCCCGAAAAGCGGGCCGATGCCTACCACTTCATCCGCCAGCAGGTCAACGCCGGTCGCCAGGTGTTTGTGATCTGCCCGCTCATCCAGGAGTCCGACAAGCTGGGGGTGAGATCGGCGACCCAGGAGCTGGAAAAATTGCAACGCGACGTGTTTCCCGAGCTCGCCTCGCGCATCGCGCTGCTCCATGGGCGGCTGAAAGCCACCGAGAAGGAGGCGGCGATGGCAGCCTTTAAGCGGGGCGACGTCGCCATCCTTGTGTCCACCTCCGTGGTCGAAGTCGGCATCGACATTCCGAATGCCACCGTCATGATGATCGAGGGGGCCGATCGATTCGGATTAGCGCAGCTCCATCAATTCCGCGGTCGCGTGGGACGGGGCTCGGAGGACTCGTGGTGCCTGCTGTTCACGGATGCCGAGGATCCGCAGTCCCTCAAGCGCCTGCAGGCCGTCGTCACGAACAAGAGTGGCTTCGACCTTGCCGAGATCGACCTCGACTTACGGGGCTGGGGGGATCTGGCTGGTTACCGGCAGCATGGCAAGGACTTCAAGATGGCGAGCCTGCTGGACGTGGCGTTGATCAGCGACGCCCAGAGCGAGGCCGTCCGCCTCTTGGACCGCGACCCGGCCCTGGACGGCGCGCCGGCGCTCCGCCGCCAGCTTTCGGCGTATCGTCAGGTTTTCGCCCTGGACTGACCTTGGGAGGTGGGGTGGCGGGCGGCGGTCGGCGCAGCATGCTCAGGACGCGCCCGACCGTCATCCCGGCGGCGAGCGGCAGCACCAGGACCAGAACGATGCCGAGCAGGGCGTCGACGACGACTATGCCGTGGCTCCTTTGCCAGCGCGAACGGCCGCACCCGCGTGGCCTGCTTTACTCATGACATGTCCGGGCCTGCCACGCGCGTTACCGCGGGAACAAGCCGCGGTCGTCTGCTCAAGACCCCGCCGGGGCGCACGACGCGTCCGACAACCTCAATGGTCCGCGAGGCCTTGTTCAACATCATCGGCGACAGCATACGCGGTGCACGCGTACTCGATCTGTTCGCCGGCGCCGGGACCCTCGGTATCGAGGCGCTCTCGCGCGGCGCGGCCTGGGCGACATTCGTGGAGCGGGATCGATCCTGTGCTACGATCGTCGCCGAGAATTTGACCGCAACCGGCTTCGCCCTGCAGGGCGACGTGGCAAGCGCCGATGCCATCGACTGGTTGAGGTCGCACGGTGGCGACCTCGCCACCTATAACCTTCTCCTCCTCGATCCTCCCTACCGCGACGCAGTGAGCTTGACCAGCACCCTGGAGGCCCTCGACCGCGCCCTGCTGCGCGACCAGGCGTTGGTGGTGGCCGAGCATCATCGCAGCCAAGCGGTGCCGCCGTTGCAGCGCCTGACGCTCGTTCGCGACCGCGATTATGGCACCACACGCCTGACGTTCCTGAGGTATCAATGATCACCGCCCTCTATCCCGGCAGCTTCGATCCGCTGACGCATGGCCACCTGGATATCGTCGACCGCGCGGCGCGCATCTTCGACCGGGTCGTGATCGCCGTGCTGGAGAATCCGAACAAGCACCCGCTCTTCACGAGCGGCGAGCGTGTCACCATGATCCGGGAGAGCCTGGGCGAGCGCCCGGCCGTCGAGGTCAGCACCTTCCGGGGGCTGACCATCGACTTCGCGCGCCAGGTCGGGGCACGCGTGATCGTCCGCGGGCTTCGCGCCGTGTCAGACTTCGAGAGTGAGTTCCAGATGGCGCTGATGAACCGTCGCCTGGAACCCGATGTCACGACGGTCTTCATTCCCACCAGCCTGCGTCACCTGTTTCTCAGCTCAAGCCTGATCAAAGAGCTTGCCGAGTTCGGTGGCGACATCTCAGAATTCGTCCCGGCCAACGTCGTCGGACCGCTCAAGCAACGCCTCACCAAGGGAGCACAGGCATGAACATCCATGAAGCCATCGATCGCCTCGAGTACGTGATTGCCCACAGCCGTCAGATCCCGCTGACCCGCACGGTCGTCGTCGACCAGGAAGCGGTGCTGGCCTGCATCGACGACCTGCGGCTCAGCCTTCCCGATGAGATCAAGCAGGCCCGCTGGACGCTCCAGGAACAGCAGCGTCTGCTTTCCGAGGCGCAAGCGGAGGCCGCCCGGACGGTGAGCAAGGCAGGAGAACGGGCCCAGACCATGATCGGCCAGCACGACCTGGTCAAGCGCGCCGAGAAGCAGGCCGAGGCGATAATGAGGGAGGCTTCGGCGAAGGCCGAAGAGACCCGGCGGGCGGCCGACCGCTATGCCTCAGAGGTCATGCAGTCCCTCGAGGCCCAGCTCTTACGGACCGTCGCTACCGTCAAGAAGGGGGTTGAGGCGCTCCGGCCGCCGGCCGCCGGGCCAGCCAGGGAAGTCGAGCTGATCAGCGGCCGATAGCGACGGGGTCCCCTTATAATGGGCTGCTCATGGCTCTTCCAAAGACCCGCTACGCCCATGCCCGCCAGGGTGAGCGCCGCGCCCACCTGGCGATAAAGCGCCTGCAGCTCGTGGAGTGCTCGCAGTGCCACCAGCCGAAGCGGCCGCACGCGATCTGTCGTAACTGCGGCTACTACGACGGGCGCGAAGTCATCAAGACCGACTAGGTCTCTCCGATCACCGTCGCCTTCCTGTTTCCAGGCCAGGGCGCCCAATTCGTGGGGATGGCCCGCGACCTGCTCGCGCGCGACGCTGCGTCCGCCGACCTCCTCCGCGATGCTGAGGCGCGCCTGCGGATGCCGCTCGGCCGGTTGATGCTGGATGGACCCGAGGCCGACCTGCAGGCGACGGAAAATGCCCAGCCGGCCATCCTGTTTCACAGCGTGGCGCTCCTCCGGCTGCTGGTGGCCAGGGGGCTGCGCCCGGAGCTGGTGGCCGGCCACAGCATGGGCGAGTTCGCCGGTCTCGTCGCGGCTGAGGCCCTCGACCCCCTGGATGCCCTCGAGGCCGTGCGGGCGCGCGGCGCGGCGATGGCGGCGGCGGCCCCGGCGGCCAGCGGAATGATCGCCGTGATCGGCATCCCCGACAACGCCGTCGAGCAGATCTGCGCGGCCAGTGGGGGCGAGGTGGTCGTCGCCAACTACAATGCGCCCGGTCAGGTCGTGATCTCGGGCAGCGAGCGTGGCCTGGCGGCGGTCAGCCCCCAGCTGAATAGCGCAGGAGCCAAACGCCTGGTGCGCCTGCCGGTGAGCGGGGCGTTCCATTCACCCCTGATGGCCCACGCCGCACAGGTGTTTGCCACGGCGTGGGAGAAGATCCCAATTCATGTGTTGCGACGCCGACAGGTCTTCAATGCCGACGCTCAGGTTCACCAGGATCCGCTGGAGGTCCGCCGCCTCATGATCGGCCAGCTCACCGGTCCCGTCCGGTGGACGCAGTCGATCCAGCGGCTGCAACAGCTGGGCGCGGACGCCTACATTGAAGTTGGTCCGCGGCGGGCCCTGACCGGGCTCGTCAAGAAGATTGTCCCGGGTGCCGTGGTCCACAATGTCGAAGACCTCACCAGCATGAACAGCCTGCTCGAGACCATCAATGTCTAACGGCTTCAGCGGCCAGGTCGTGCTCGTGACCGGGGGAAGCCGCGGAATCGGCCGTGCCACGGCGGTGCTGTTTGGCGAAGCGGGGGCAACCGTGGCGATTACCTACAAGAGCCGCAAGGTGGAGGCCGACGCCCTGGTCGAGGAGCTCTCGAAGGCGGGCCACGAGACGATGGCGGTGCAGGCTGACTTCGCCGATAGCGCCGCTCCGGGGATCGCCGTCGAGGCGGTGGTAAAACGCTGGGGCCGGCTGGACATCCTGGTCAACAACGCGGGCTTGACCCGGGACACGCTCGTGATGCGGATGAGCGAGGCGGATTGGGACATCGTCATCCAGACCAACCTGAAAGCCGCCTTTCTCGCCAGCAAGGCGGCGCTTCGGCCCATGCTCAAGCAGAAATACGGCCGCATCGTCAACGTCTCGTCGCTTGCCGGCGTCGCCGGTAATGCCGGGCAGGCGAACTACAGTGCGTCCAAGGCCGGGTTGATCGGGTTGACCAAGTCGCTCGCCAAAGAGGTCGGCTCCCGGAACATCACCGTCAACGCTGTGGCCCCCGGCTTCATCACCACGGAGCTCACCAGCGGCTTGCCGGCGGAGTTGCTAGAGCGCGCCCGCCAGGCGGCCGCGATTCCTCGGATCGGGACCCCGGAGGACGTCGCCCCGGCGATCCTCTTCCTGGCGTCACGTGCTGCCGGCTACATCACCGGCCAGGTTTTAGGCATTGACGGCGGTCTGCCAATCTAGGACGATGGGCCCGGGCTTCGACTAGAATTTGACCGCACTCGCACTGCCAAAAGGGGAGTCGGATGGACGCGAACAGTTACGAGAAGTTCAAGGGCATCATCGCCGAACAGCTCGGAGTGGAGCCCGAGCAGGTTACGCCCGACGCCTCGTTTGTCGACGACCTCAACGCGGATTCCCTCGACCTGGTCGAGCTGATCATGGCGTTCGAGGAAGAATACGGGATGGAGATACCTGACGAAGACGCGGAAAAGATTCAAACCGTCGGAGCCGCCTGGGACTACGTCCAGGAGAAGCTCGGCATCACCACCTGAGCCGAAGCTCGCTCAGCCGGACGAGCCTCTACAGAAACTGCAGCGGACGCTTCGAGTTCGCTTTCACGAGCCTGCGCTGCTGCGCCAGGCGCTGACCCACCGCTCCTACAACAACGAGCACCCGGAGAGCGGGTCGGCGGACAACGAGCGGCTTGAGTACCTGGGCGACGCGGTGCTGGAGTTGATTGCGGCCGAGCACCTCTATGGCACCTACCAGACATCCGACGAGGGTGAGCTGACCCGGCTGCGGGCATCGGTGGTCAACACTAAGAGCCTTGCCCGCCTCGCCTCGCGGCTGAGCCTGGGTGACTACCTGCTGCTGGGTAAGGGCGCGCACAAGACCGGCGCGCGCTCGCTGCAATCGATCCTCGCCAACACCTTCGAAGCCGTGATCGGCGCCATCTTCCTCGACCAGGGTTACCGTGCCGCCTACAAGCTGTTCAGCCGGAGCCTGATCGACGTGCAGGCGTGGCCGGACGACAACTACAAGGGGCGCCTTCAGGAGGTGACCCAGGAGCGGTTCCTGTCGACGCCGCAATACGACATCGTCGGCGCCTCGGGCCCCGGGCATCGGCGTGAGTACACGGCCGAAGTCAGCTTTGGTGACGGCATCAGTGGCAAGGGCCGCGGACGAACCAAGCGCGACGCGGAGCAGATGGCGGCGCGCGAAGCCCTCGCCGCCCTTGGGGCGCTCGACCAGCCGCCGGCGCAGGACGAGGTGCTGGAGGCGGTCGCGGCGCACGAGGCGCGCCGCGCTCCGGCGAACTAGCCTCCGCTCGCTGAGCCTGACGCCGACGAGTTTGTCGCTGCGGCCACGGCCACGGCTATCGCGCAGCCCGACCGATGACCACGGCCAGCAGGCGGTTTCGACCCCGCGCACTCCGGACAGGCCCCGTTCGATTTGATGGGGGTCAGTCCGCCCCATTGATGCTTCCCGAGCAGGCGGCGCAGCTCGGTGTTCTCGGTTCGAAGGCGGGCTACCTCGGCCTCGCTCATCTCAGGAAGGATTCTAGCGGGCGGCCAAGCCCGTTTCGATTTCGGCGACGCGGGCCTTGACCATCTTCGTGACGAGCCGGAAGGGAAGGGGCTTATCGGCGGGAAACTGGATCGTGCCCTTACTCATCAGATAGTCCTTCAGCTCGGCGGCGTGGGTCTTGGTGACCCGGTTGCCCATTCCGTATAAGGAGTAGTGCGCTTTCCAGTAGCCAAAGTAGATAACAGGCTTGCCTTTGAGCTTGTAGCCAACGATGCCGTAGCTCACGCTTTCGGATGCCGTCGGCGCCGCCGCCTTGATCGTTTGGCGGAGCTTCTTCAGGGTTGCGTGCTTCTCCTTCGGTGCCGCGACGACGTAGTCGTCGACGGTCTTCACGCGCGTAGCTTTGGCGGTCAGCGTCTTCGTGGTCATTGGCTGGCATCCACGACGCAGAAGCGATTGCCCTCGGGGTCGGCGAGGATGACGTAGTCTGCGTCCGCCGGTTTCTTGCTCCACCGGACTTCGGTGGCACCCAGTGCTTTCAGCCGCTCGACCTCGCGCGCCCAATCCTCGGCGAACAAGTCGAGATGGATCCGGGGCGGGACTTGAACGGTCGAGCGCACCCGGTCCAGGGACAGGTTCGGTCCGGCGCCGTCCCTTGGGCGGAGCAGCACGAAGTCGTCGCCGTCGCCCTCCCGAGGTGCGTAGTTGAGTGCCTCCGCCCAGAACGCGGCCTGGCGGCGCAGATCGTCGACGCGAATGACGATTGAACCGACGCGAAGCATGCAAGCCACTCTACACGCCAACCTGCGCAAATCGACTCACTATCTGATTTCCGAGTGTTATTACGAATAAAACGCGCAAATGCTAGAGTTTGCACATGGCTTCCTACAAGATCGGCGAGGTCGCCGAGCTGCTCGGCATCAGTGTCGACAGCGTCCGCAGGCTCGCCGATAGCGGCCGTCTGGTAACGGTCCGGACGGCCGGCGGTCAGCGCACGGTCGACGGCCGGCAGCTGGCTCGATTCATGGCTACCTCGCCGGCTGAGCAAAAGCCGGAGACGACCGTCGGCCGTTCCGCTCGCAATCATTTCCCCGGCATCGTGACGCGCGTTGTCAAAGACCGCGTGATGGCGCAGGTCGAGATGCAGGCCGGCCCGCATCGCATTGTGTCCTTGATCTCCCGGGAAGCGGCCGATGAACTTGGTCTCGCCCCAGGTGTGCGAGCGGTCGCCGTGGTCAAGGCGACCAATGTCATCGTCGAGCTCCCGACGGAATAGCCGGGATGCGAGCGCGGTTCATGGCGATCCTCGCCGCCGTTGCCGCGACGTGCGCCGCCTGCGGATCGAGCGCCCCCGCTGCCGCCACGCCGTCCGCGTTGAGTGGTTCGATCACGGTGTTTGCCGCCGCCTCGTTGACCGCCGGGTTCACGGCCGCCGGCTCGAACTTCCAGAAGGCACACGCGGGCACAACCATCGACTTCAACTTCGCCGGGTCGCCAACCTTGGTCGCCCAGGTTCAACAGGGTGCGATCGGCGACCTGTTCGCGTCGGCCGACCAGCCCAATATGCAGAAGCTCGTCGATGCCGGCCTGGTCCAGGGCGTACCAACGCTCTTTGCCCGCAATAAGCTGGCGATCGTCGTCGCGCCTGGCAACCCCAAGCGAATCATGGGTCTTGCGGACCTCGGCCGCCAGGGTCTGGTCGTGGTGTTATGCGGCCCGACCGTCCCATGCGGTCGCTACGGCGCGCAGGCCCTGGCCAACGCCGGCGTGAAGGTCGCGCCCGCGAGCCTGGAGACGGATGTGAAGTCGGTCGTCAGCAAAGTCTCTCTGGGTGAGGCCGATGCCGGCATCGTCTATGTCACCGATATCAAGGCCGCGGGGACGAGGGTCGTGGGGGTGCAGATTCCCGATAGCCAGAATGTGGTGGCGAGCTATCCCGTCGGGGTCCTCAAGGGAACGCAGAACGCGCCCCTCGCCAAAGCCTTTATCGACTACCTCCTATCGGCGGATGGCCAAAACGCGCTGGCGAGCTACGGCTTCACCAGTCCCTGATTCGCGCCGACCGTCCAGCGTCCCTCTGCCGCTCGTTGTGCTGGCAGCCGCTGGAGCGGCCTTCTTCTTGCTGCCGCTGATTGGGCTGTTGCTCCGGGCGCCGTGGGGGACAGCCTGGCAGGACCTGACCTCGACGGAATCTCTGCTCGCCCTCCGTCTCTCTTTGCTCGCGTCGCTCTCCGCGACCGCTCTGGCGCTCGTCTTCGGCGTTCCCCTCGCGTGGATCTATGCCCGATCCACGTTCCCCGGGCGAAATGTCCTCCGCGCGCTCACCGTCCTGCCGATGGTCCTGCCGCCGGTCGTCGGCGGCGTCGCGCTTCTCTTTGCGTTCGGCCGGCGCGGCATCCTGGGCCAGTGGCTCGACCAGGCGTTTGGGATTCACCTCCCGTTTACAACCGCCGGCGCCATCGTCGCCGAGACCTTCGTAGCGATGCCCTTCCTGATCGTCACCGTCGAAGCCGGATTGAACTCCATGGACCGCCGATTCGAGGACGCCGCGAGGACGCTGGGCGCCCGCCCATGGACCGTGCTCTGGCGCGTGACGCTGCCACTGGTGCGGCCGTCGCTGGTTGCCGGCGCGGTCCTTTGTTGGGCCCGTGCGCTCGGCGAGTTCGGTGCGACGATCACGTTTGCGGGGAATCTCCCGGGCCGGACGCAGACGATGCCACTTGCTGTCTACCTGGCACTGGAGACCAACCCGGACGCCGCCCTTGTCCTCAGCCTCGTACTGCTCGTGGTCTCGCTGGCGGTGTTGATTGGCCTGCGTGATCGCTGGTTGGGTGCGTCATGACGCTCCAGGCCCGAATCCACGCCGGCGTAGCTGGCTTTGTGCTCGACGTGGAGCTGGCTGTTGGCGCCGGAGAACTGGTCGCTGTGCTGGGCCCGAACGGGGCTGGGAAGACATCATTGCTGCGAGCCCTGGCCGGTCTGCTTCCACTGCGCGCCGGGCGGGTCACGCTGGACGGTGTCGTGCTGGAAGATCCAGGCGCGGGAATCCGCGTGCCATCCGAGCGGCGGCCGATCGGCCTGGTCTTCCAGGATTATCTGCTGTTCCCGCATTTGTCGGTCCTCGAGAACGTCGCGTTTGGGCTGCGAGCGGGGGGGATGGCGCACGCGACCGCGCTCGCCGAGGCAGCCCGCTGGCTGGACCGCGTTGGCTTGCGGGCGGATGGCGGCCGCAAACCGGCGTCACTTTCCGGGGGGGAGGCGCAGCGCATCGCGCTGGCCCGAGTGCTCGCGACCAACCCCGCATTGCTGCTGCTCGACGAACCGATGGCGGCGTTGGATGCCAGCGCGCGCGTTGAGTTCCGCCGCGATCTTCGGCGGCACCTCGAGTCCTTTCCCGGTGTGCGCTTGCTAGTGACGCATGACCCGGTGGAGGCAATGGCGATGGCGGACCGCCTCGTCGTACTCGAGCAGGGACGTGTATTGCAATCGGGCACGCCCGCCGACGTGACGCAGCACCCACGCTCGCGCTATGTCGCTGACCTGGTCGGTGTCAACCTCTTCCGCGGCCGCGCCACTCACGACGTCATTACGCTTGCCGGCGGTGGATCACTAACAACAGTGGGCGCCTCGGAGGGCGACGTGTTCGCCGTCGTCCATCCCCGTACCGTCGCGCTCTATCGCACGCGCCCCGATGGCACGCCGCGCAATGTCTGGGAGGGTCGGGCCGTTGACCTGGATTTGGAAGGCGATCGCGTCCGCGTGCGCCTCGCCGGCTCGCCATCGATTGTGGCCGAGGTAACAACTGCGGCGGTGCGCGAGCTCGGGCTCGACCGCGGAGACAGTGTGTGGATCAGCGTCAAGGCAACCGAGATCAGTGTCTACTCCGCCTAGCTCGCGCGGTCCGCTATCGCGTAGTCCAGTTAAACAGTGAAGTAACCGCGCGAAAATGCGGCTCGCCCTGCGCGCTCCCTAGCTCCCGTTGCCATTGGCAACGGGGACATGGTCTAATACAGGTCGTGACCCGCGCCGTGGTCCATGCTTACGTTTCTGATGGGCGCGAAAGCCCAGCCATGCCTAGCACTGCCTAGCCTGTGTATCTGAAGTCGCTGCAGCTGCAGGGGTTCAAAACCTTTGCGCGCCGCACCGAATTGCCTTTCAGCCGGGGGATCACGGCAATCGTTGGTCCGAACGGCAGCGGCAAATCCAATCTGGTCGATGCCATTCGCTGGGCGCTTGGTGAGCGGAACGCACGCGGATTGCGCGGTCACCGCATGGAGGACGTCATCTATTCGGGCGGCCCGGGAAAATCCGCCGTTGGCATGGCGGAGGTCACGCTCACGATCGACAATGCCGACCAGCGGCTCAACGTCGAGTTCAACGAGATCGAGGTGGCGCGCCGGCTGTTTCGGTCGGGCGAGAGCGAGTATCTGATCAACGGGGCCCGTGCCCGTTTGAAAGACATCGATGCACTACTGGCCAGTACCGGCCTGCGGCAAGACGGCTACGCCGTGACCGCCCAGAATGACATCGATTTCGTCATCCAGGCGGCTCCCGCTCTGCGACGCGAG
>DATEHI010000128.1:0-7167 GCA_035279665.1 Candidatus Dormiibacterota bacterium
GACGCCACCGGCTCGCTGCTCTGCCTCGGTCTTGACCCCGAACCGGACCTGCTGCCGCCATCGATCGAACGGTCGCCGGCGGGCGTTGCCCAGTTCGTGCAGACCATCGTCGAGGCCGTTGGCGATTCGGTCTCCTCCTACAAGCTCAACCTGGCGTTCTACGAGCGGTGGGGGAGGGAGGCCAGCTGGTTGCTCGATCAGGCGCTGGCCGCATTGCCCAAAGACCTCCCGGTCATCCTCGATGCCAAGCGCGGCGACGTCGGCAGCACGGCGCAGGCGTACGCCCACGCGATGTTCGAGGCCTGGGGCGCCGACGCCGTTACTGTCCACCCCTACCTCGGTTATGACTCGGTCGCGCCCTTCCTGGCGCACAAGGAGAAGGAAGTCTTTATCGTGTGCCGGACGTCGAACCCGGGGGCGACGGAGTTCCAGCATCTGCGCAGCGAGGGCGAGGCCCTCTACCGGCATATCGCCCGCGCCGGCGTCCGCTGGGACCATCACGGTAACGTCGCCTTTGTCGTCGGCGCGACGGCGCCCGCGGAACTGCGGGACGTGCGCCAGATCGCGGGGGACCGACTGTTGCTGGTTCCGGGGATCGGCGCGCAAGGGGCGGACCTCGCGGCCGCGCTGAAGGCCGCGCTGCGGGCCGATGGGCGAGGGGCGATCATCCCGATGTCGCGTGCCATCCTGTTCGCCTCGGCGGGCGCCGATTATGCCGATGCCGCCCACGCTGCCGCGCGGCAGTATCGCGACGCAATCAACGCTCTCCGGCCGGAGCCTGCGACGGCTCGAGCCTAAACCCATGCCCGGCTTCCTCGCCGGCGCCCTCGTTGCGCATCCCCCCATTCTGCTGACCGAAGTTGGCGGCGCGCAGTCGGCGCGCGTACGGGCGACCGCTGATGCGATGCGGCAGCTCGACGGCATCCTATCGGCGGTTGACGCGGGGCTCGCGATCGTGATCTCGCCGCATAGCCCGTCGAGCATGACGTCACTGCCCGTTCGTCGCGCGGCTCACGCCGCCGGCGATCTGTCCCGCTTTCGGGCACCCCAGATCCGGGTCGAGGCGCAGATTGACGTGGCGCTCGCGGCCGCGTTGGTCGTGGACGGGCAGCGGGCGGGTTTCTCGCTGACCTGGGCAGAGGAGACCGAGCTCGATCATGGCGTGGTGGTCCCTTTGCATGCGCTCGCACGCACGATGGCGAACAAGCGCTGCATCTTCCTCGGCGTCAGTGGCTGGCCGCTCCCTCGCTTCGTCGAGTTCGGTGCCTGGTTACAGGGTCGACTCCTGGACCGCTCCGCCATCCTGATCGCCTCCGGCGATCTGTCGCATCGCCTGACGCCGGACGCGCCCTACGGATTTCGCCCTGAGGGGCCGACCTTCGACCGCCTGGTGATCGGCGCCCTTCGCGCGCGGGCGTGGGAGCAGATCGAAGCGCTGGATCCGGACCTCGTCGAGGAGGCCGGCGAGTGCGGCCTGCGCCCGCTCGCGATCCTGCTGGGCGCGGGGCACGCGGCACATCTCAACTCGCAGGTCCTCAGCTATGAAGGCCCCTTTGGTGTCGGCTACCCCGTCGTCGCGTTCACCGCGTCGGACAGCCAGAACATCGTGCTCGATATTCAGGCGCTGGGTCGTCTTGCCATCGACACCTATCTGCGAACCCGCCAATTGATCCAACCCCCGGAGCCGATTCCGGTCGAGCTGCAGGCGCCTTCGGCCGTTTTCGTGACCCTCCGCAAGGATGGCGAGCTGCGCGGTTGTGTCGGCAGCGTGCGGCCGACCGAGGCAACCGCGGCCCATGAGTTGATCCGGTATGCCGTCGCGTCCGCCGTGCGCGATCCACGATTCGATCCCGTGCGGCTCGACGAGGTGAGTGGGCTGACGGTCAAGGTTCAGCTGCTCGATCCGCCGGAGCCCGTGACCGATATTGCGAGCCTCGACCCGCGCACCTACGGGGTCATCGTTCGCCACCGCGATCGGCAGGCGCTATTGCTCCCGGATATCGAGGGGATCGACACGTCCGAGCAACAAGTGCTTGCCGCCTGCCAGAAAGCCGGCATCGATCGTCGCGCACCGCTGGAGCTCGAGCGCTTCCGCACCCGTACCCTCGAGTGATCGCCCTGCTCGCCAACCCGGAGCAAATCGGGCATCGATCCGAAGGCCATCCCGAGCGTCCGGAACGCGTCACGGCCATTCTGGAGGCGATCAAGGCCTCCGGCCTCGGCCTTGCGCCGGAACCGGCCCCGCCGGCCGCAGAGGCGATGATCCATCGAGTCCACGATCCGAGCTACGTGGCGATGCTCGATCGCGCGGCATCGTCCGGTGGCGGCTTTCTTGACCCTGACACCTACATCACACCCCTGTCGATGCTCGCCGCGCGCTCCGCAGCCGGTGCCCTGGTCGAAGGGGTGAACCGGGTCTTGGACGGAAAGGTCAATCACGCCGTCGCGCTGGTCCGACCACCCGGCCATCACGCCGAGCACGCGCAGGCGATGGGCTTCTGCCTGATCAACAACATCGGCGTTGGCCTCATGGCGGCGCGCGCAAAAGGCATCCGACGCATCGCGGTGCTCGACTTCGACGTCCACCACGGCAACGGCACGCAGCACAGTTTCGAAAACGACGCTGACGTGTTCTATGCATCGACCCATCAGTTTCCGTTCTATCCGGGGACCGGCAGCGCCGGCGAGCGAGGGGCGCACGGCAACGTTCTCAACGTTCCGCTCGCTAGTGGCAGCGGAGACTCGCTATTTCTCGGAGCCTGGGAAAAGAAGATTGGTCCAGCGCTCGGCGCGTTCCGACCTGAAGTGCTGCTGGTGTCGGCCGGCTTCGACGCCCATCAAGACGACCCGCTGGCCGGGCTCGAGGTCACGACCGATGGGTACCGCCAGCTCGCCATGCTGATCAATGGATGGGCGATCGAGCACTCTGGTGGTCGGACGGTCTGGGCCCTCGAGGGCGGTTACAACCTGCGAGCGCTCGGCGAGTCGGTGGTCGCCTGCCTCGAGGTGCTGCTCCGTGGCGCCACGCACAGTGACCGTGGCGTGGACACTGCGGGTGATCGAGGGTACAATAGCGGCTCGCCGGACTAAGTCTGGGAGGCAGGGAACCATGGCGAAGTCACGTGATAAGGGCAAGCGCGAAGTAAAGAAGAAAAAGAAGGAAAAGACGCCAAAGGGCGCCCCCACGCCGTTTAGCGATGCCGCCTTCACCCCAAGGCGCGAGCCCGGCATGCCTGGCTCGGCGGGAGCGCCGCCGGCATAAGCGCGCGAGCGGGCGGCGCCGTTGTGGCGCTGCTGCTCCTCGCCACCGCCGTGCCGGCGCATGCGGATGATCCCAGCACGCTCGCCGACCGGCTGGCACAGGTGCAGCAGGAGCAGGCGCGGCAGCATCAGCGGCTGAGTGCCCTCGAAGATCAGCAGAGCCAGGTGCGGCAAACGCTGGCGGTCCTCGAAGCGCAGCTCGCGCAGAGCAACGCCGACCTGGCACCAATCGCGGCGCAGGCGCAAGCCATCGAGGCGCAAATCGCCGACGCACAGTTTCAGCTGACGCGCGACCAGCTGACGTACGAGCAGCACGTGCGAGTTTTCCAGTCGGACATGCGCAAGCTCTATGCGCTCGGCGGCATGCGCTGGCTCGAGTTCGTCTTTTCCGCGCGCAGTTTCGACGATCTCCTCAACCGCACGATTTATCTGCAACAGATCTCGCTGAGCGAGCTCCACCTGGCCCGCAAGCTGCGCGCCGAGCGCGACACCTTGGAGGCGCAGCGGCGAGTGCTGGCGCAGGCTCGGGCCGACCTGGCGCCGCTGCTCGATGCGCTGCAGGCGCGGGCGAACGGGATCGCCAGCCAGGTCGCCGTGGTCGCCAGTTATGACAGTGAGCTGGACAGCCTTCGGCGCCAAACGCTGATCCGGCTTGCCGGACTTCAAGGCCAGAGCCGCGCGCTGCAGACAGCGCTCGACAACTACGAGACGGAAGCGGCGCTTGCGGCACTTCGCGGCTCCGGTGCCTCCTATGGGACGACCTGTCCGCCGGCGGCACCTGCGGGTTCGGTGCGCTTCTGCGGTCACGGTTGGGGCCATGGCGTGGGGCTTGGGCAGTGGGGTGCGAAGGGCATGGCGCTGGCCGGACTCAACTACCGCTTCATCGATCAACACTTCTACACGGGCGCGACCTGGGCCAGCCTCCCTACCGGCAACACCCCGATCCACGTCGCGGTCCTCTGGGGAACGGCGACCTACCGCGTCGTGCCAAGCGGACCTGCGCAGCTGATCATCGGCGGCCGCGTCACGAACGTGGCTGCGGGCCAGGCGGTGTCATTCGCGCCGTCGGGAGGTTTGCAGAAGGTGGTGCCGACCTCGGCCGGTACCAGGATCACGGTCTATGGACCATCGGGTCGGTATCACGCCTATCGCGGAACCATCGTGGCGCAACCCAGCGGCGGGCTGCTCTACATCATCAACGTGCTGCCCATCGAAGACTACCTGCGCGGCCTGGGCGAAGTCCCGTCGAGCTGGCCGCTGGAGGCGATCAAAGCCCAGATTGTGGCGGCTCGTTGCTATGCACTCACGCACATGGGAAGCACCAGCCTTTATGACGTCGACGACACCACGCAGTTTCAGGTCTATCGCGGGATCGATTCCGAGAGCGGACCGCAGAATGCGGCGGTCGACCAAACCGCCGGCCAGGTGTTGATGTACGGCGGGCGCGTGATCGAGGCATTCTTCTCGGCGTCCGACGGCGGCCACACCGCGAATGTGTCGGACGTATTTGGTGGCTCGCTCGCGACCTATCCGTACCTGCGAGGCGTGCTGGATCCGTGGGACATCGTGGCGCCGCGTCATACCTGGTACACGGCGATCTATTCGTATGCCGCCCTGGAGCGGGTCTACTTCAGCGGCGCCGACATTGCCGCCTACGGACATCTCAAGGGCTTCGACCTGCGTGACCGCGACTCCTCCGATCGGCTCAACACCGTTGGCTTGATGGGAACCCGCGGCGTCAAACGGATTGGCGTCTCTGCTTTCCTCCATGCGTTCAACCGCTCGCCGGTCACCGGCACGGACGTGCTCTGGAATGAAATGTTCGGGACGACACCGTCGAACACCTGGCGCTACTGGTAGCCTGCAGCCATGGAAATCGTGGTGCCCATCGTCATCGTGACCATCGGCATCGGGTTGGTGCTCCTCTTTCTCCGTCGGCCGACCGTGGTCCGGCCGCCAACAGATCCCAGTGTTCTAAAAACCAGTGCTTCGACCGCTACGCCGACGACTGGCGATGCCATGCAGGAGCTCATGAGCGAACTGAAGACGGACCTGCCACCCGACGGGACCAAGCGCGTCACGATCTTGAAGGGCAACAAACAAATCGGCTGGACGGTGACCAGACGGGTCGAGCATGGCTCGCTCTCCCCCGACGATCTGCGCAGCCTGTTAGGCAAGGGAGCTACCGGGCAGCTCGCGAGCGACCTTCTCGCGAAGTTGGCATCAGGGTCGGCGGCAAGCGGGCCGGCTGAGGCGCGGCTGCAATATCCCGGCTCGAGCCTGGTCGTGGACTCCTTCGACAGCAAACAGAGCACCGCGGCGGGCTCCATGGAGCCTCGGGACGTCTACAAGACAACCCTCGCCACGGAAGCCGACGCTGCCCAGGTTGTGGCGTGGTACCGCGACTGGCTGGTCGGCCACGGCTGGCAGCTCAGTCCATCAACCGCAGCCAACGCCGCCTCGTCGGAGGCATACGTTCGCGCGTCCGAGCATTTCCGGCTTACCGTTGCCGACCCGGCCACCGTTACGCCGATCCTCGCCATGCCCATTCCCGTCGGGACAAAAACGATCTACGAAGTCGAGTACAGCAACACGTCAACGCAACCCACGAGCCCCTAGCGGTGGGCGACTAACCCAGCCGGACCGAGCCGTCGGCCGCCAGCGTCCAGTCGGGGTTGTGGGCGACCTCCCAGACGTAGCCTTCGGGATCGGCGAAGGCGCCCGTGTAGCCGCCCCACTCGGCGCGCGCGGCGGGGCGCCTGATTGTTCCGCCGGCGCGCTGCGCCGCGGCGAGCAGGGCATCGACCTCCTCGGGTGAACGGACGTTATGGGCTAGTTCGATTCCTGGCGCGCCGTGACCACCGAGCGCGGCCCACAGGCCGAAGACCATTCCCCCCGCCTGGTAGAAGGCGACCTCATTGTCGGGTTGAACCGCGCCGGACCAGCCGAGCGCCTCGTAGAACGCGCGGGCATGGGCCAGATCCCTAACGCCGAGAGTCACCATCGTGATGCGCTGCTCGATGCACTAAGTATGCCCTCGGCCGCGTCAGGGCTGGTTGGTATCGCTGTTGCTGTTGCCGTCGGACTGCCCCGAAGGCCCCGATGGCCCCGACTGCCCGGATTGAACGTCCCGAAGCGTGTCGCTCAGTTGAGCGCCATCGTTTCCTGAGAACTCACCCTCTTGCTGGATCTGGCTGAGCTGATCGCCGATCTGCCCTTCAACCTGGCTAACCGCCGACCGAGCGGCCGGCCCGTTGTCCCTGGCTTCCTGGTTGGCTTGATGGACCCGAGACGTGATGTCCTGGAGCAGCGTGACCACCACACCGGGAGTGACGTCCTTGTGTCCCACCAGCCCGCGTAACTGGGTCGCGCGCTCAGCGGCGAAGTTTGCATAGAGCATGGCCCGCTGTGCGGCCGTGCCGGCGAGCTGGACCTGCACAGCTTCCCGCATGTTTCGGACGGGATAGAGCGGCGAGTCCGGGAGCGCCGACGGCGCCGCTAGGGCCGAGGTGGTTCCCAACGCCATGAGCATCATGGCGAAGGCGAGGCCCGCCACCGGACGCCGCCAGAGGCCCGGTCGCGCCGTGGTCGACGACGCTCCGACTTCGCGCGCGGGCACGCGGCGCAAGGCGACTCGGATGCGCTCGACCCTGGCTGGAGAAGGTGCGATGCGTCCGACCTGACGCAGCTGCATGGCCACCTGCAACATCGGTTGTAGCCCGGAATCGCTCGCCAGGACGGGCGCGCCACCGACCAGCTGCGCGAGGTAGGTTTCGAGGACGTCATCGGCCTTACGCATGGTCCTCAACTCCTGGGGTCAGGATTTTCGCAAGATGGGCCAGGGCGCGATGCTGGAGGGCTTTGATCGAGCCTAGGTTCTTGCCCATCAACTTGCTCGTCTCCTCA
>DATEHI010000129.1:0-5760 GCA_035279665.1 Candidatus Dormiibacterota bacterium
GCTCTCACCGCGAAGCGCTCGACCTCGTCGGCCAGGCGGGCGCCCAACCCTTGCCGCCGATACGGCGGAGCGACCACAACGAATCCGCGGGCGCGATCAATCCACCGCTCTCCATCCTCACCCACAGCAGCCTCCGCCGTCCCCGCCAACACGCCGCCCTCGGATGTCCATGCACCCAGCCGCAGCCGTGGCTCATCCGCCCGGCGCAGGCTCTCTTCGAAGAGAAACCCTGGGACATCCTCCTGCCAGTGCCGGAACTGGTTGGCAAGATCGAGCCAGGGCTTCAACTCTTCTGTCTTGAGGGGCCGAATCGAAAAGGGGCTGCCGGTCATGCCCCCACCCTACCTAGAACGTCAGCGTTACTGAGCCGTTGATCGAGGCGCTGTAGACGATGCAGCCGAGAAGCCAGATGTTGGCGCGATAGTGCGTGAGCGTTGCCCGGAACGTGCCCGTGCCGGAGCCGCCGTCGACGCCGACGCCAACCAGGTCGCCCTTGACCGCAAACTGCTGATTGCTGCAGCCCCGAAATCCCTTGATCTGGGTGACGGTCCCAGACCAGGGTTTGAACGAGCCTCGGATCTCGTCCGGCCACCCGTTGATCACGGTGTTGATTCGGAAGCTTCCGCCCGTGATCGAGACCGGATGGTTCGTCAGGACTTGATGCCGGACATCGATGTACCAGGCCCCGGCGAAACCTCCGGTGGCTTCGCCGACGAACTGGCCCTCGGTTGGCGTCGCATTCGGCAGCTCGGTGCCGTGGATCCACTCCGTATAGGTGCTGCTGGCGGCCGCGGTCACGGTCATCACCAGGGTGGCAGCCAGGGCGAGCGCGATCGAAAGCGCGGGTCGTTTCATGTTCCCTCACTCCCTCTTGAGTTCATTGAGCGCCTCTTCGAGGATGTCGAGGCCGCGATCGAGTTCTTGCTCGCTGATCGTCAGCGGAAACAACAAGCGGATGACATTGTCGTAAAGGCCGGCCTTCAACAGGACGAGACCGTGCGCGTGGCAGTAGCGCAGGATGTCGTTGGTCAGCGCGCCGGCCGGTTCTCGGGTTGCACGGTCCCTGACCAGCTCCATCGCGATCATGGCACCGAGACCGCGGACGTCTCCCACCTGAGGATGACGATCCTTCCATGCGCGCATCCGTGCCAGCGCCCGGTCACCGAGCCGCTCGGCGCGTTCGGGAAGGTTCTCCTCGATCAGCACGTCGATGACCGCCAGGGCCGCGGCGCACGCCACGGGGTTACCGCCGAACGTTCCACCGAGACCGCCGGGGTTGGTGGCGTCCATCAACTCACTGCGACCGACGATGGCGCCAAGCGGCAGCCCGCCGCCGAGTGACTTGGCGAGCACGATCAGATCCGGCTCGACGCCGGAATGCTCGACCGCGAACATCCTTCCCGTGCGACCGAAGCCGGTCTGCACCTCGTCCGCGATCAGCGGGATCTGGTACTCGGTGCAGAGCTTGCGAAGGGCGGGCAAGAAATCCGGTGGCGGCACGACGAAGCCGCCCTCGCCCTGCACCGGCTCGACCAGGATGCCGGCGACCCGATCGGCACCCACGGTCGTCTTGAACAGCTGGCGCACGGCTTCGACGCAGGCCCCACCCAGGCTCTCAGCGGCCATGCCGGCCGGACGCCGGTACTCGTACGGATACGGCACCTGATAAACCTCTGCCGCGTACGGGCCGAAATTCTGCTTGTAAGGCGCAACCTTGCCGGTGAGCGTCATGGACATCAGGGTGCGGCCATGAAAGGCGTTGTGAAAACTGATGATGGCTGGACGGCCGGTCGCCTGGCGCACCACCTTGACCGCGTTCTCTACGGCCTCCGCCCCGCTGTTCAGAAGCAGGGCCTTCTTGGGAAAGGCGCCGGGCGTGATCTCGCAAAGCCGGCGGGCGAGGCGCACGTAACCCTCGGGCATCATCACCGGCCCACCCGAGTGGATGAGTCGCTCGGCTTGCTCGCGGATGGCGGCCAGCACGCGGGGGTGACCATGGCCGACGTTCAGCACGCTGATGCCGGTCGCGAAGTCGATGTACCGGTTGCCATCGACGTCGGTCAGGGTGGCGCCCTGGCCGGAGGCGGCAAAGACCGGCAGGGTCGAGGCCATGCCGCGCGGAACGAAGCGCTGCCGCTCCTCCTGCAGTTCTCGAGACCGAGGCCCTGGCCACTCGGGCATCACCGAATCATAAGCACCCGCTGCCCGGCCCTTGACGAATCACGCCTGTCCCGCCATGCTGGGGGCGCCCGTTCGAACGGAGATCGACGCATGGCGGGCGAGTTCGAATTTCACCGCTCAGGGAGGAAGCGCCATATGTCGACCCGTACACCCACTGTGGAACGTCCGGCCGTCGTCCCCGTAACCCCGGAACTCAAACGGGGGACCTTGAAGCTTCTCGACAGCGTGGTGATTGCGGTTTCCAGCACCGCGCCCGCGTACAGCGTGGCCACCGCGCTCGGCACCCTGGCCGCCGTCGTTGCGCTCGGTGCGCCGGCCGCCGTCTGGGTCGGTTTCATCCCCGTGATGGGCGTCGCCGTCGGTTTCTACTATCTGAATCGCCTCGACCCGAACTGCGGTGCCTCCTACACCTGGGTGGGCAAGGCGCTACATCCCGCGCTTGGCTTCCTCAACGGGTGGGTGGCGATCCTGGCCAGCCTGCTGTTCATGTCGTTCGCGGCTCCGCAGGCTGGAAATGCGACGCTGCAACTGATCAACGCCACCGGCCTCACCAGCATTGGCGGACTGGACCTCAACTACCAGACGGCCACCGGCGCATCTGTCTTCATCGGCATCGCCTGGCTGGCACTGGTGACCTACATGGTGATGGTCGGTATCCGAGTGGCGGCCCGCTTCCAGTACGTCTTGCTCGCGCTCGAGTACTTCATCGTCCTTGGCTTTTCGATCCTCGGCTTCTTCAAGGGCGGCGGCTCGACATTCTCGTTGAGCTGGTTCGATCCCCGGACCTTCGGCTCCCTCACCGCTCTCGCCGGCGGCGTCGTGGTGTCGGTCTTCTTCTACTGGGGCTGGGACACCGCCGCCAACATCAACGAGGAAACGTCGAACAGCACTGAGAACCCGGGTCGGGCCGGCATGCTCGGCATGGTCGCCCTGCTGTTCATTTTCCTGGTGGCCGCAACGTCGATCCAGATGGTGATGACCCCGGCCGAGATCCAGAAGAACGGCACGACCGCACTGACCTTCTTCGCGAATCGCCTGGTCGGCCAGCCCATCGCCTCGCTGGCGATCCTCGCCTTCCTGTCGTCGACCATCGCCACCGTGCAGACCACCCTGTTGCCCAGCGCGCGAACCGCCTTCTCGATGGGCCGCGACGGGGTGATCGGCCGGATGTGGGCACGCGTCCATCCTCGGTGGCAGACACCTGCGATCGGGACCCTGGTGCTCGCCTCGATCTCGGGTGGCGCGGCCCTCCTCTCGCTATTTCTGGGCGGTCTCCAGGCGATCGTCGGCGCCGGCGTTAACGCGATCGGCATCCTGGTCGCCGTCTACTACGGGTTCGCCGCCATCGCATGCACCGTCTTCTACCGCAAGGCTCTGACGCGGAGCTTGAAGGGGTTCATCTTCGCGGGGGTCTATCCATTGCTCTCCGGGCTGGCGCTCTTCGTCCTCGCCGGCTACCTCATCTACCAGGACTGGACGACCACCGACAAGATCGCCCTCGACGCCAGCAACACCAGGTTCCAGGTGGTCGTGCCAGTCGCCGTGATCCTGGCCGGCGTCGTGGTACTGCTCTACTCGGCCCTGGTTCGACGCCCACCTTTCTATCGAATGGCTCGGGCTACAGCCGAGGCGGAGGCCTTATCGCGTCGGACGAGTCGGCTGGAAACCCCCCAGGTGAGCTGACCCGGTAATCGAGGATGTTGTTATTGGCGTAAGGAGGGTGAGGTCAGCATGGCAACCACCGCGATAAAGCGCCGCCAGATGTTCATCGGCGGCGAGTGGGTTGACGGCTCCGGCACTGAATCGCAGCAGGTCATCAACCCGGCGACCGGCGAGGTCATCGCCGAGGTGCCGAAGGGTACCGAGGAGGACGTCGACCGCGCCGTAAAGGCGGCCCGCAAAGCCTACACGGATTGGTTCGAGACCGTCCCCAAGGAGCGCAGCGAGATGCTGCTCAAGCTGGCCGACGCGATTCTCGCTGACGCCGAGGAAATGGCGAACATCGAATCGGCGAACGTGGGCAAGCCGCGCGCCCTCTTCCTCTCGGAAGAGATCCCACCGTGCGTGGACAACCTCCGGTTCTTCGCCGGCGCCGCCCGCACGATCGAAGGTCGCGCCGCCGGCGAGTACATGCGCGGCTACACCAGCATGATCCGGCGGGAGCCGATCGGCGTCGTGGGCTCCATCGCCCCCTGGAACTACCCGCTGATGATGGCGATCTGGAAGGTCGCCCCCGCCCTGGCCGCCGGCAACTGCGTGATCCTCAAGCCGTCCGAGTGGACGCCACTGACGGCGTTGCGGATGGCCGAACTGGCGGCGGACATCTTTCCGCCTGGCGTCTTCAACGTCATCACCGGTGACGGCGAGCCGGTCGGAGCGGGCCTCGTGCGCCATCCCGGTGTCAACATGGTGTCGTTGACCGGCGATGTCGCAACCGGTAAAGAGGTGGCGAGAGCGGCCTCCCAGACGCTGAAGCGCGTCCACCTCGAGCTCGGCGGAAAGGCGCCGGTCGTCGTCTTCGACGACGCGGACCTTGAGGCGGTCAACACCTGGGTGAAGATCGCCGGCTTCTTCAACTCCGGGCAGGACTGCACCGCGGCCACCCGCGTGATTGCCGGTCCGAAGATCTACGACAGCCTGCTCGCCTCGCTGACCGAGAGCGTGCGGTCGGTCAAGGTGGGCAACCCACTGGAGGAAGGCGTCGACATGGGCCCGATGGTCGCCAAGGAACAGCTCGAGCGCGTGGAGGGGTTCGTCGACCGGGCTCGCGAGCACGGGGCCAGGGTCCTGGTCGGTGGTGCGCCCGTCCCCGGCCGCGGCTACTTCTACCAGCCGAGCCTGGTCACCGACGTCACGCAGGACTCCGAGATCGTCAAGAAAGAGGTCTTCGGCCCGGTCGTCACCGTGCAGCGCTTCAAGGACGACGACGAGGCGATCGCCTGGGCCAACGACGTCGACTACGGGCTGGCGGCCTCAGTCTGGACTCGCGACATCGGCCGAGCGATGAACGCCGCGCGCCGCATGCAGTTCGGCACGGTGTGGATCAACACTCACATCCCCCTGGTCAGCGAAATGCCTCACGGCGGCTACAAGCAGAGCGGCTACGGTAAGGACCTGTCGATCTACTCGCTCGAGGAGTACACGAACATCAAGCACGTCATGACAGCGATCGACTAAGCTCGGGGACTCGCGCCGGGCTTAGACCGTTACCTCGATCAGAGGGCTGTACTCGACCATGGTGTCGACGTCGTCACGCTTCCAGTGCTTCGCCACTTCTTCGAGAACCTGGCGGCGCTCCTTCGGATCCGTGATTTCGCGGGCCGTCGCGGGGAGGTCGGCACGCGCGCCGCGCTTGACATGAAGCGTGAATTTCGGATTCGTATCCAGGTTGGCCAGCCAGCTGCGGCGCCGGCGGGACGGCTGGCCGCTGATGTAAAGCCGGCCGTCGATGTTGTGCATCACGATCTCGATCCGGCGCTCCTGTCCGCTCTTGCGGCCGCTGGTCGAGATGTCGACAACGGTCATCGGGCGGGAGAGGGCGTTGCGGACCTTGTCGTCGAGCGGTTGACGAACGGCCAT
>DATEHI010000130.1:0-7514 GCA_035279665.1 Candidatus Dormiibacterota bacterium
AAACTGCCCCGGGCACAACATATAGGGTGTGCCCGAAGCCGCGAGCCAACAAGGGCCAGATCCTGCAGCCGTCCTGCCATCGCCGCTGCAATGCCCCTCCTCATCTGGTCCTTGTTGTTTTTCCAGCCACTGCCGGCGTCAGCCCGTGCGTCCAGGAGGCTGACTGATATTTCGAGATGGCCAGCGCCCTGGCCGCCGCGAGCTCGGTCGGCTCGAGGTGGGACTGCACCAGCCTGACGCCGAACCGCCTGGCAAAGGCGTCGCTGATGGCGTCCGCAATCCGCGCCGGTTCAGTCAGACCCACTCCGGCAAGGCCAGCTACTCCATCCTCGATTCCCTCAGGGCCATCGGGCAGGCGCAGACACGCTGTCAGCTTGTCGATGCGAGGCTCGAGCAGGATGCTGCCGTGCTGGAGGATGCCGCCGCCGCGCCGCATCTGCGCACTTCCGACGAGCTTGCGCCCCTGGAGGAGAATCTCGTGGGCCGAGGGGCGATCGAAGCAGACGGGGCCGTGCGCAACCGGGCCACGTTCGGCGGATGGGGGAGCGAGCGTAGCCGGGACGCCCAGACGGCGTAGCCCGTCCTGCAACGCGAGGCTGAGCCGGTAGTAGGAGGGCAGCACGCCGCCATCGTGCCCCAGAAGCGCCGCCGGCAGCGCGATGCTGTAGGTGAGCTCGCGATCATGGAGGATGGCCCGGCCGCCCGTCGGGCGCCGGACCACGTCGACGCCAAGCCGGCGACATCCAGCCGTGTCGACGACGTCGAATGGCTGGAAGTAGCCGAGCGATAGGCAGGCGGGCATCCACTCGTAGAAGCGAAGGGTGGGCGGTGCCGCGCCGGCGGCCACGCCCTCCAGGAGGATCTCGTCGATGGCCATGTTCCAGGCGCCGTCGGCCGGTGGATCGACCAGCAGGCGCCAGGCGTCAGACATTGAAGCGAAAGAGACAGACGTCGCCATCTTTCATCACGTAGTCGCGTCCTTCGAGGCGCACTTTGCCCCGTTCCCGAGCCGCGGCATAGGATCCCGCCGCGACGAGGTCGTCGTAGGCCACGATCTCCGCCTTGATGAACCCACGCTCGATGTCGCTGTGGATCACGCCGGCGGCTTCGGGGGCCTTCGCGCCCTGGCGAACCGTCCAGGCCCGGACCTCTGGATCGCCCGCCGTCAGGAAGGTGACGAGGTTCAGCAATCGATATGCCGCGTGGATGAAGGTGGGGAGTGCCGCCTCTTTCAGGCCCGCGTCCTCGAGGAACACGGCCGCCTCGTCGTCCGGCAGCTCACGAATCTCCGCCTCCAGGCGCGCGGAGAGCGCGATCACCTCGGCGTGCTCGGCCGCGGCCTCGTGACGGAGGGCTTGCAGCTCTGGGGGCTCTTTGCCGATCTGATCCTCACCAATGTTGGCGACGTAGAGTACCGGCTTGGCGGTGAGGAAGGAGAAGCTCTTGAGCAGCTTGGCCTGCTCCGCCTCGAAGCTCAGCGTGCGAATCGGCTTGCCCTCATCGAGGTGAGCGGCCAGCCGGTCGAGGAGCTCGAGCTCCTCTTTCTCCTTTGCCCCGGGCTTGAGGCGCGCGGTCCCGCTGATCTTCTCCCGCCGCTTGTTGACGACGTCGAGGTCGGCCAGCGCTAACTCGAGATTGACCATCGCCATGTCGCGGCGCGGGTCAAGTTTGCTATCGACGTGTTGGACGTTGGCGTCGCTGAACGAGCGCACCACCATGGCCAGCGCGTCGAGATCGCGAATGGTCGAGAGAAACTGGTTGCCCATTCCCTCACCGCGGCTGGCGCCGGCGACCAGCCCGGCGACGTCGACGAATTTCATCATGGTCGGCGTGACTTTCTTGGGCTTGTACATCTCCGCCAGCACGTCGAGCCGTTTGTCTGGCACTTCGACCATCGCCGTGTTCGGCTCGACCGTGCTGAAGGCGTAGGAGGCGACGCCCGCGCCGGCGCGCGTCAAGGCGTTGAACAGGGTCGTCTTACCGACGTTGGGCAAGCCGACGATACCGACGCCAAGCGTCATTGCTACCGGAGTTTAGTAGCTCAGGTAATCGTCGACCTCCATCGGGTCGGGGCGGAATCCCCGATCTGGAACCAGATAGCCGAGCTCCTCGGTGTTCTCGTCGTAGTAGGTGGGATCGTCCGGGTCATACGGGTGTGGTTCGGGGATCATCGTGTTGCTCCTCAGGCAGTGACCGGCTCAGCGGCCGGCTGACCGTTCTCAACAGGACTCTCGGTCTTCGGGCTGAGCATCTTCATCTGGTCCATCACAACCTCTGTCGTGTAGCGGCGCAGACCATCCTTGCCGTCCCACTCGTGACTGCGCAGCCTGCCCTCGGCATAGATCAACTTGCCGCGGGTCAAGAACTCCTGGCAGATCGAGGCCAGCCGGTCGAAGGCCACCAGCGAGTGATACTGGACATCTTCCTGCCGGTTGCCGACGTCGTCCTTCGAGTAGCTATTGGTCGCGAGCCGCAGCTTCGCGATCGTCAATCCTTTAGGACTGACGACGATCTCCGGGTCACGCGTCAAGCGGCCGACCAAAATCACGCGGTTGACCATGTGGTTCTCCCTTCCAAAAAATACGGCTGGTCATCAGCGGATGCGTCGATCAACCACCCCCTTTCACGTTGAGAAGCGGGAGCGGATCGACCGGAACCCCTGCGATGCGCACCTCGAAGTGGAGGTGCGGTCCGGTGCTGTTGCCGGTCGATCCCATGAGGGCGATCGCTTGTCCCGCGGCAACGACGTCGCCCGGCTGCACGAGCGGCCAGTCGAGATGGCCGTACAGCGTGCTCAGCTGAGGATCTCGGGTGAGGAGAATGTAAAGGCCATATCCCCCGCGCTCGCGGCGCACCGTCACGGTGCCGCCTCTGGCGGCATAGATCGGTGTGCCGATCGGCCCCGCCAGGTCGACTCCACTGTGGAAGTGGTGACCGGGGCACGCCGCCGACCAGGGTTCGATCGCGAGCGTCGTGCAACCAAAGGGCTGGGTGATGATCGCCTCCTTCACGGGGAGCACCAGGACGCCTGCTCCATCCTGCCGGGCCTGCACCACCATCCCGGCGATCAGCAAGGGGAGCATCAGGCAGGCCGCGCCGCCGGCGAGCAGGGGCCGCCGCCAGGACCAGGCGAACAGCGCCAGGCGTGTCGAGGTCAGCAAGGTCATGCGCTCGAACTCCGCGTCGTCGCGGTCGCCATGCCGGCTTTGATGGCCCGCTTGGCCCAACCCTCGGCGACATGCTGCGCCTTCGACTCGAAATGGGAGGACGCGTTCATCAGCCCCGGCACCTTGATCAGGAGGTAGAGCACCGCAACGCCGTAGAGCGCTTCAAGAGGCCGGGCGCCGAGCTGATCAGCAAACAGGCTGGCGAAGCGGAGCACGAGGACCTGACCAAACTGCATGAAGACGGTAAGGAGAAAGAGGCGCAACCATGACTGTGCGTATCGCTTGGTTTCCGGAAGGATCATGCAGATCGACGCCAGCGGCGCCACCGCGAGGAGCACCGCCAGCAGGGCGAAGCGCACGACGTAGGTAAAGGCGATGATGACGAGCATCACCGCGATCGCCAGCCGTATCACGACCTCGAAGAGTGGCAGGCCAAAGCCATTCGACATGGCGAAGGTCCACGGCATCCGTGGCGGCCCGCCCGGAAGCGCCTGCGTCCAGATGGTGTGGACCAGGGCATTGTTCAAGTCGATCGCCATCTGGCCGAAGAGCAGCGCGAAGTGAGCCATGACGATAGCGGCCATCGCCCGTGGCAACACGACTTTCAAGGTGTAATGGGCGCGAAAGCTGCGTTCCCACAGGCTGCGAAGGAAGGCCCAGGTGAAGACCAGCACCAAAAGAAGGTCCGCCATACCGAGCGTCAGGTGGTACATCGCTAGCAGCGCCGGCTCCTCGGTCAGGGGACGCGGGGTCAGGGTCGAAAGGTCGTGCGTACTGAGCAGGTAGGTCTCTACATTGCCGGCAATCGAGTCGCGGACATCGTTGATCAGGTTGTTGAAGAAGCCGATGATCAGGGCGGAGAAAATCTCTAGCAGGTTTCAAGTCCGCTCAGTGATTGACCGAATCCACCAGCACGCGGACCAGCATGCCGGCCATCTCGACACCGATCGTGCCGAAGACGATCCGGCCGATCCATCGCTTGGCCTCCATCACGCTGCGAGGCTCGATGGCGATCATCTTCCAGATAAAGGCGCAAACGAACGCCAGGGCGCCGATGCTGCCCGTCAGTCCCTGCGCGTAGCTGGTCCAGACCTCGATGAGGTGTTTGAGCTGATCCATCAGCGCTTCTTGGGGAAACGCTCGGCGATCTGGGCCTCGACGTAGCGCTCGATGGCGCCGGTCAGGCGCGTGAGCATGTCCCACTCCTGCATCGCCAGGTCATGGTCCTGCTGACCGAACTTGCGAAAGAGCTCAGGCCCCAGGCCGGGCGGACTGGCGCTCGGTGGTGTCGGCCGCGGAACGGGAACCAACGGGATGGCAAGGCTTGGAATCACGGCCGGTCGTGTCGATGGCAGGACAAGCGGCGGCGGGCGAAAGGCGATGCGGTGTGGCTGCATCGCCAGGTGAATCCCGACTCCGGTGAAGGCGGCGAGCACGGTGACCTCGCCCCCGATGAGGGCGAGCTTCCACGATGGGCGCATGGAGGGCTCCTCGAGCGGTTTGGCGGGCGGCAACGCTGCCATCCTTACACAGATCTGTGTATTTGTCAAGGCGAAGATCAGCGGCGCAGGCGGGTATCCTCGAGGGCCTCATGGAGCCCACCGAATCGGAATTGGTAGCCATAGCCGCGTGCCTTTGCCGGCTGGGCGTGGCGGCCATGCAAGAGCAGCTGTGCCATTTTGCCGAGCGCCAACTTGAGCGCAAACGCGGGGGCGGGAATCACCGAGGGACGATGGAACACGCGACCAATTTCCCTCGCGACCTCCCGCTCGCGCCGAACATCGGGGGCTACCGCGTTCACCGGTCCGGTCACCCGCGAATCCTCGAGTGCGAGCCGGTAGAGCCCGACGATGTCGTCGATGTGAATCCAGGTAAACCACTGGCGACCATCACCCAGGGGACCACCGACAAAGAGCCGAAATGGCAGGGTCAACAGTCGAAACGCTGGCGCTTCGCGGCCGAAAACCATGGCGGTACGAATCCGGACGACACGGACGCCGAGTGGTTGCGCCTTTTCTGCCTCGGCTTCCCACTGCTCGCTCAGCCGCGCGAGGAACGAATCGCCGGCGCGGCTTTCCTCCGTGATCGATTCTTCGCCGCGGTCACCGTAGTAGTCGATGCCCGAGGCGCTGACGAGCACGGACGGCCGACGTTCGGCCGGCGTGCGCTCGAGCGCCCTTACCAGCGCGGCGGTCGCGGAAAGCCGGCTGGACAAGAGGTCCGCCATCTTTTGTCGCGTCCATGGCCAGCTGCCGATACTCGTCCCGGCGAGATTGACCACTCCCGCGGCTCCCGCTACCTCCTTGACCCACTCGCCGTTCCCCGTGCGCGGGTCCCAGGCGACGTAACGGGCCCCCGTCTGGGGATCCGTCGTTTGAGGCCGCCGAGTGAGGACGACCACCTCGTGACCGTCCTGGACCAGGCTCGCGACCAGGTGACGGCCGATGAAGCCCGATCCACCGCTGATCAGGACTTTCATCCTCTAACTATCCTCCGCCAGGCTGGCCGGCTGGGCGATCGGGCGGTGTCCCGATCATGGGCCCGTTAGGGGTTGAAGCTACGCGTGCGGCGTTCAGTGCGAGCCTGCTGCAGGCTTTCCTCGGCCAGGGCCAGCAGTGAAACGCGATCGAGCTGGCCACGCTCACTGGCGGCCACGCCGGTATCGACGGCGAGGCGCACGATGTCGCCGTTCGGACTCGCCGCATAGGGATGTTCCTCCAGCATCAGGCGGAGCCGGTCTGCTTGCCGAACCGCGATCGCCCGATCTGCCTCCGGGATGACAAGGGAGAACTGGCCATCGCCGACCCGGGCGAGGGTGTTCACCCTGCGCGTTTTGGAGCGGATGACGGCGACGAATTCGCGCAGGATCCGGCTGAGCCCGCCTTCACCGTACTTGCCTCGGAGAACCTCGAACGCCTCGATCTCGAAGAGCACGACGGCAAGGTCGTGGTTGTGGCGAGAGGCGCGGCTGATCTCTTTTTCGAGGAGCTCCTCCAGGAAGGCCCGGCTGTACGCCCCCGATTGCACGTCGAGCAGGGCGAGCTTCTCAGCCTGGATCAGCTTGCGGCCCATCATCAGCGCGTAAAGACCCTCGCCGACGAAGCTCTCCAGCGCGGCTAGCGGTTCCTCGAGGTCTTCGCGTGGACGGTCGAAGCCCACCACGATCGCGCCCACCGTCCCTTTGCCCTTCGGCTCGGTGATCGGGACGCCCACGATGCTTCCCTCCTTGACGACATCGTCCGTCAGGTACCGGGACCAGGCGCTCTTCGAAATGTCAGGGACGCTCACGCTCCGGTCGGCGTGCCTGACCCACTCCGCGATCCCCTCCAGCAACCGTCGCTTCGCCTCGACCAGGTGGTCCGGCGCCGGCTGGTCGTAGCCCGAGGCCAGGTCCGCCCCGTTGTCGTCCAGCAACAGCACCAGGCCGTAGTCGGCACGGGTCAGATAAAGGATGGCGTCGACGACGTGCTGCGACAGCATCTGCGAGTTCGACTCCGCGATCTGGGCTTCCAGCCGGCGCAAGGTTTGACCGACGCGCTCCTCGGCCTGCATCTCGGCGAGCAGGTTCAGCCCAACCGAAACCAGCTCGCCCGCGCCCAGCAGCCTTTCGGCATCGTGTTGCTGGACGGCGTCGGCCGCCTGAATGAGGTCGTCGGGAAATATCTTGAGCTGGAAGGCGAGCTCGGCAAACTCTTCAACGGAGTTCGGCGCAAACTTCACAGCGGGACCCAGCACGGCACCGATCTGGATCTCCTTTTCGCTGCGCACCGGGGCGATGAAATGCCCGACGCCCGACTTGCAGACCCCCATCGTCTCCTCGGTGCGCCTGAGGAACTGGGGGTCGTTGTAGAGCGGACAGGCCTTACGCTCCTGGAGCATTCGGCAATACCGGGGGTAGTCTTCGACTGGCGTCAGCGGGTGCGCGTCAAGGTCGAAAACCTGGAGCTTGAGCCCGGTGGAGGCCTGGAAGCGGTCCACCATCCGCGCGAACTCCGGGCTGGTGACGAGGACGCCGAGTTCGCCCTCCTGCGGTTCTGCCTCCATCATGCTGACCGGCCTTTTCGGTATGGGTCACGGAAACAACGCTGTAACGGCGCAAAACCTGTTACGCGGCGGCTCCCACAGGCCCAATTCGAGGTGAATTCAGCGCAGGCCGCCCCTCGAGGGCCATTTTAGGCGGGTTTTTCCACCTGCCCCGCTAGACTTGGCACGGTGCTCTCCACCCGGCTCCTGACCAAGCGGTACGGCAGCCTGACGGCCGTGGAGGACCTGGACCTGGACGTTTCGGCCGGGGAGCTGTTCGGCTTCCTGGGGCCCAACGGCGCCGGCAAGACGACCACCATCAAG